>UQGL01000004.1 GCA_900540595.1 uncultured Oscillospiraceae bacterium | reverse complement strand
AGCATTTTGGCAACGCAGATGCCGTGCCGCAGCCGCCGGAGCGGTGCTTAAGCCGGCAGGCGGGAATTGTGCGGTGTTGCCCTATATAAAAGGAGGAATTTTCCATGGCTGAGCATCCTATTCAGGGCCTGATGGGCGTTACGATTGAGAAGATCCGTGACATGGTCAACTCAGAGACCATCATCGGCGACCCCATCCATGTCGATGATACCACCATCATTCCCGTTTCCCGCGTCACCTTCGGCTTTGCATCCGGCGGCTCCGATGTGGGACCCGCCTCCAGCAAGCAGATGTTCGGCGGCGGCAGCGGCGCAGGCGTCTCGGTCACGCCGGTCGCGTTCCTCGTTGTCTCCAACGGCAATGTGCGCACCGTCCAGCTGGTGGAGAAGGTCTCCGCCGTGGACAATGTGATTGCCTCCCTGCCGGAGCTGGTCGACAAGGTTGCCGCACTGATCAAAAAAGAAAAGCCGGGCGCTGATAAGCCCGCTGAATAAGGAGTATATTGAATGGCAGAATACAGAGTGCAAAAAGTGCTGGCTGATCAGGGCATCTGCTCCCGCCGTGAGGCGGAGCGACTGATTGCAGCGGGCAAGGTCAAGGTCAACGGCCACCCCGTCACCTTGGGGGACAAGATGGACCCCGACTACGACAAGGTCATGATCGACGGCAAGACCGTCCGCATCGTGCGCAAGCGCCAGTACACCTACATCATGCTGCACAAGCCGCGTGGCTATCTGACCACCCGCGCGGATGACCGCGGCCGCAAGACCGTCATGGATCTGGTGGCCGATGTGCCCGCCATGCTGCGCCCCGTGGGCCGTCTTGACAAGGACAGCGAGGGGCTGCTGCTCATGACCGATGACGGTGCCTTTATCAATATGCTGACCCACCCGTCCGGCGGTGTCGGCAAGCTGTATCGCGTCACGGTCAACCCCCGCGCCACTGAGCAGCAGATCATCGAGATGTCCAGCGGCGTTGTACTGGATGACGGCGTCAAGACGCAGCCCTGTGTCATCCATGTCGTCGTGGACGAGCCAGGCCGCAGTGTGTTGGAGATTACCCTGCATGAGGGCCGCAACCGCCAGATCCGCCGCATGTGCTCTGCAGTCGGTCTGCAGGTCGTGCGCCTGCGCCGCAGTGCTGAGGGTCCCGTCAAGCTTGGCATGCTGCAGCCCGGTGAGTACCGCGAGCTGAAAAAGAGTGAGATCAACGCTCTGCGCAATGCCGCCATGAAATCCACCGCCAAGGGGTCTGTCCGTCCCGCTGCCCCGGCAAAACGCCCCGGCCCCCTGAAAAAGCGCAGCAATTCCGACTGAAAAATGCAGAAAATTCTAAAAATATGCAAACTTCCACTTGTGAAAATATTAAAATCGTAGTATAATTCAGTCAAATGGCGTTTTTTTGTGAAGCAATTTTATAAAAAACAGTCAGTTTTACCATAGGAGGAACCTGTATGGCAGCAAATAAGCCCGGCAAGGCAGAGATCCTTGCAGCATTTTTTGATGACGGCACCTACTCGCCGCTGTTTACCGATGGCGCAGTAAGTGCTGCTTACGGCTGTGCAAACGGCCAGAACGCCTATGTCGTATTTGAGGACGGCTCTCCCGTCGGCGTGCAGGATATTGAGAAGAATATCCGCGTGCTGGAGATGGCCGCCGAGACCGGTGCGCCGGTCGTGACCTTCTACGACTCCACGGGTGCCAAGCTGGAGGGCGGCCTTGCACTGCTCAACGCTAATGCCCGCCTGACCGCTGAGATCGCACGCGTTTCCGGTGTTGTGCCGCAGATCGCCGTTGTCACCGGCACTTGTGCAGGCACCAACGCCATCAACGCCGCCTCCGCAGATGTCTGCGTCATGGCTGAGGACGCCGAGCTGTTCCTGAACGCTCCGTTCAATGCCGAGGACAAGGTTGCCAACGCCGGCTCCGCCGCATTTGCTGCCAAGGCCGGTGTTGCCGCCGTCACCGCAGCAGACGCAGTCGCCGCCGCCAAGCAGGCTGCTTCCATCGTTGCCCTGCTGCCTGCCAACAATCTGGCCGGCCCCGCTCTGTTCGACTTTGCCGCCCCCTCCAAGGCTCTCGACCTTGTGAAGTACACCGCCGCTGACGCTGTCGCCGCACTGGCTGACGAGGGCAGCGCTGTGGAGCTGTACGCCGGTTACGGCAAGAACATTGTCACCGCTCTGGCCACCATCAACGGCAGCGCCGTTGGCATTGTCGCCACCGAGAAGAAGGCTCTGTGCCACAAATGCACCGCCAAGGCCGCTCGTTTTGTCCGCCTGTGCGATGCCTACAGCATCCCTGTTGTGACCATCGTCAACACCGAGGGCTTCGGCCGCAGTGAGGGTGACGATGAGGCCGGCGGCATCCGTCAGGCCGCCCGTATGGCCGGTGTCTATGCCGAGGCCACGACTGTCAAGGTTGCTGTTCTGGCCGGCGAGGCTGTCGGCCCCGCCTACACCGTCTTTGCCGCCTGCGCTGACTGGCGCGTTGCCGTGCAGGGCTGCACCGTGGCTCCGCTGGCCCCTGAGGCTGCCGTCACGGTCCTGTACAAGGACGAGATCTTTGCTTCTGACAACATCGTCAACGCCACCAAGGCCAAGGCTGCTGCCTACACCAAGGAGGTCTGCAGCGCCGATGCCGCTGTTGCAAACGGCTCTGCCGACGCCGTTGCCGATGCTGCCACCGCCCGCGCAAGCGTTGCTCAGGCACTGGATATGCTGGTAGGCAAGCGTGCTGTGCGTCTGGCTAAGAAGCACGGCAATATCACCCTGTAATCATCAACCTTGAAATAGGGAGGACATTTCTATGAAAAACCTGATCGTTACCGTTAACGGCGTTGCTTATAATGTCACCGTTGAGGAGGGCACCGGTGCCCCCGTTGCCGCTGCCGCACCTGCTGCTGCCCCCGCAGCCGCCCCGGCTCCCGCCGCTGCTCCTGCACCTGCTGCCGCCCCCGCCGGTGCTGCCGGTGCTGTCTCCGTCACTGCCCCCATGCCCGGCAACATTCTGGATGTCAAGGTCAAGGCCGGTGACTCCGTCAAGGCCGGCGACACCCTGCTGATCCTCGAGGCCATGAAGATGGAGAACGAGATCAGCGCACCGCAGGACGGCACCATTGCCAGCGTCAATGTGCGCAAGGGCGATGTTGTCAACTCCGGCGACCTGCTCATCACGATGAACTAATAGAAAGGCCGGGTGAATTACATTGGCTAAGAAACCCATTAAGATCACTGAGGTCGTCCTGCGCGACGCCCACCAGTCTCTGCTGGCCACCCGTATGACCATGGATGAAATGCGCCCCATCCTGCCCGAAATGGACAAGATCCCGTATTTCTCCGTTGAGTGCTGGGGCGGCGCTACGTTCGACTCCTGCATCCGCTTCCTCGACGAGGATCCGTGGGAGCGCCTGCGCATCCTGCGCAAGGAGCTGCCCCACCAGAAGCTGCAGATGCTGTTCCGCGGCCAGAACATGCTGGGCTACCGCCCCTACGCCGATGACGCTGTTGAGTACTTCGTCCAGAAGTCCGTTGCCAACGGCATTGATGTCATCCGCATCTTCGATGCACTGAATGACCCGCGCAACCTGCAGACTGCTATCAAGGCAGCCAACAAGGAGGGCGCACATGTTCAGGCCTGCATCAGCTATACGCTGAGCCCTGTTCATAACAACGAGTACTTTGCCAACTATGCCAAGACTCTGGAGGAGATGGGTGCTGATTCCATCTGCATCAAGGATATGGCCGGCCTGCTGAAGCCCTACACCTGCTATGATCTGGTCAAGGAGCTGAAAGAGACCATCAAGATCCCCGTGGATATCCACAGCCATTACACCGCCGGTCTTGCCTCTATGTCTATCCTGAAGGGCATCGAGGCTGGCGCCGACATTGTGGATACCGCCATGAGCCCGCTGGCTCTGGGCACCTCTCACATGCCCACCGAGAGTCTGGTCGCCGCCCTGCAGGGCACCGACTACGACACCGGTCTTGACCTGAACCAGCTGAATGTCGTCCGCGCTTACTTCAACAAGCTGCGCGAGAAGTACATTGCCAACGGTCAGATCAACCAGAAGTCCTTGGGCGTTGATGCCAACACCCTGCTGTATCAGGTGCCGGGCGGCATGTTCTCCAACATGCTCAAGCAGCTGAAGGATGCCGGCAAGGAGGACAAACTTCAGGAAGTTCTGGAGGAAATTCCCCGCGTCCGTGAGGATGCCGGTTATCCGCCGCTGGTCACCCCGACCAGCCAGATCGTCGGCACGCAGGCTGTCTTTAACGTTATCATGGGTGAGCGTTACAAGATGGTCACCAAGGAGTTCAAGGGTCTGGTCCACGGCGATTACGGCAAGACCCCTGCGCCCATCAAGAAGGAGTTCAGCGACTTCATCCTGAAGGGTGAGGAGCCTATCACCTGCCGCTTTGCCGACACTCTGGCCCCTGAGATGGATAAACTGAAGGCTGAGGCCTCCAAGTACGCCATTCAGGAGGAGGATGTCCTGACCTACGCCATGTTCCCGCAGGTCGCTCCCAAGTTCTTTGAGAAGCGCAATGCCCGCCTGCAGGGTGTCGATGCTCTGCACGCCGACTACGAGAACAAGTCTCATCCCGTCTGATTTCTATACAGCCGCTCCCGCTTTGCCGCGGGGGCGGTCTTTTATTTTGTGACGCTCACGCAAAAAAACAGGTGAAATTTCGCAAAAAACGACCTCCAGCCTTGCATCTGGCCCCCAAAAATAGTACAATATACAATATATGTGTTTTATGAGGTGTAGGTTATGGTTTTGAGCATGACAGGGTACGGCCGCGCAGGGGCTTTGCTGCATGGCCGTGACATCAAGGTTGAGCTGCGCAGCGTCAATGCGCGCTTTTTTGAGTATTCCTCCCGGCTGCCGCGCTCCTGCGCATTTTTGGATGATCGGCTGAAAAAGCTGGTCGCTGCCAAGGTCAGCCGCGGCAAGGTGGAGCTGAGCCTCACCATCCAGACCGTGACAGCCGCAGACACCGTTGTCTCCGTCAACTGGCAGCTGGCAGAAGGCTACCGCGCCGCGCTCAACGCCATGGCAGAGCGGATGGATCTGAAGAACGATGTCTCCGTTGGCATGCTGTCCCGCTTTCCGGATGTCCTGACCCAGACTGCTGCGCCCACGAACGAGGACGAGCTGTGGGAGGATGTTCGCGCCGTTGCCGAGCAGGCCGTGGACGCCTTCATTGCCATGCGCGCTGTGGAGGGCGAGAAGATGAAGGCTGATGTCTCCGGCCGCCTGACCACGATCGAAGCACTCGTCGGCCAGATCGAGGAGAACAGCGCAGGCCGCGTGCAGGCCTACAGCGACAAGCTGTATGCCCGCCTGCAGGAACTTTTGGGCGACCGTAACATCGATGAGGGCCGCCTTGTGACCGAGGCTGCAATCTTTGCCGATAAAACGGCCATTGATGAGGAGACCGTCCGCCTGCACAGCCATGTGGCCCAGTACCGCGAGATTCTTGCGTTGGACGAGCCGATTGGCCGCAAGCTGGATTTCCTGACGCAGGAATTGAACCGCGAGTCCAATACCATAGGCTCCAAATGTCAGGATGTTGCCATCACCCGGCTGGTGGTGGAGCTGAAATCCGAAATTGAGAAGATTCGTGAGCAGATCCAGAACATTGAGTAAACGGGAGGGGACACCATGAAGCTGCTGAACATCGGTTTCGGCAATATGGTCAACGCCGACCGCATCATCGGCATTGTCAGCCCGGATTCCGCCCCTATCAAGCGTCTGGTGCAGGATGCCCGCGAGAAGGGCGCTCTCATCGATGCCAGCTACGGGCGGCGCACGCAGGCTGTGCTTATCATGGACTCCGACCATGTCATTTTGTCCGGCATCCCATTGGAAAGCATCACCGGGCGTGCTGCAGAAGAAAGCGAAGAAAAGAGGAAGTAACGATGAAAGGCGAGAAATATCTGTTTGTAGTCTCCGGCCCCTCCGGCACCGGCAAGGATACCGTTGTGGCGGCCCTGCTGAAAAAGCACCCCGAGATCCAGCATACCGTCTCAGCCACGACCCGCGCGCCGCGCGATGGGGAGAAGGACGGCATCAACTACCATTTTATGTCAGTGGCGGACTTTGAGGATCATCTGGCTCATGACCAGATCGTAGAGCATACCAAATACTGCGAGAACTACTACGGTACGCTGCGCAGCGAGATCGAGGGCCGCATGAAGCTGGGTATCCCGGTCATTCTGGTCATTGAGGTCGAGGGTGCCGGCAACATCAAAAAAATGTACCCCGGTGCCACCACGATTTTTGTCCTGCCCCCGGACATGGCCGAGCTGGAGCGCCGTCTGCGCTGCCGCGGCACCGAGGACGAGGCAACCATCCAGCGCCGCCTCAAGCGTGCCGAAACTGAGATTGCCAACTCGGTCAACTACGATGAGCATGTGGTCAATATCGCCGTGGATTCCTGCGCCGATAGCCTTTACTCCATCATCCAGTTCAGACTGCAGCACGGCAGCGACGAATGAGTCTGCTGCTTGCCCGGGCGGCTGTAAATGACGCCAATATCCATTTTGACCGGCTGTATTCCTACCTCATCCCTGCACAGCTTGTCGGCAAGGTTTACCCCGGCAGCATGGTACTGGTGCCGTTCGGCCGGGGCAATAAGGCTCGGATGGCGGTCGTGCTGGCGGTGGAGGAAGCGGAGGAGACCGATGCCCCCCAGCGGCTGAAATCCCTGTACGATGCCGCGCCCGAGGAGGCCCGTTTGACGCCCGACCTGCTGGAACTGGTTCGCTTTCTGAAGGAGCGCACCTTCTGCACCTGGTTTGAGGCCGTCAAGGCTGTCATTCCCTATGGGGCGCAGTACCGGCCCGCGACGGTGGACGGACGCCCTGTCATGCAGAGTCGGCTGACCCGCTCCACCGAAAAGCTCTACACACTGGCCGGTGCATTGCCCGAAAAGCCAAAGCCCGGCCCGCGCCAGCTGGCGGCAGTCGAGGCACTGAAAAACGGCCCTTTGACTGCCCGGCAGCTGGATGAAGTGGGAATTTCCCGGGCAACGCTGGACGGTCTTGTCAAAAAGGGAATTTTGACGGCCGCCGAGCAGGACAAGGCCCTTGATCTGTTTGCTGCGATTCCCTTTGACCCGCAGCCGCTTACCCTTTCTGCAGAGCAGCAGCAGGTGTTTCAGGAGCTGCTGCCCGGCCTTGAGGATGACAAGCCCCACGCGGCGCTTCTGCATGGCGTGACCGGCAGCGGCAAGACCATCGTATTCCTGCGTTTGATCCAGCGCACGCTTGCACTGGGCCGCAGGGCGCTGGTGCTGGTGCCGGAGATCAGCCTGACGCCGCAGATGATCCGCCGTCTCAAATCCACCTTCGGCAGCCGCCTGGCCGTGCAGCACTCGGCGCTCAACAATACCGAGCGCCTTTTACAGTGGCGCATGATCCAGCAGGGCAATGCCGACATCGTGGTAGGCACCCGCAGCGCCGTCTTTGCACCGCTGCAGAATCTCGGCCTTATCATCATGGACGAGGAGCAGGAGCATACCTATCAGAGTGAGTCTGCCCCGCGCTATGATGCCCACGATGTGGCCAAAAAACGCGCCGTGATGGAAAACGCACTGCTTCTGTTTGCCTCCGCCACGCCGCAGACTGAAACTTACTATGCCGCAAAAAGCGGCCGTCTGCAGCTTGTCGAGCTGCGCCATCGCTACGGCGGACGGCCGCTGCCCCATGTGGATTTTATTGATATGCGGGCCGAGTTGGCTGCGGGCAACCCGCGCGAGGTCAGTGTCCGCCTTGCCCGTGAGCTGCAGGAAAATCTGGATAACGGTGAGCAGAGCATCCTGCTCTTGAACCGCCGCGGCTACCGTACCATCGGCATGTGTACCGTCTGCGGCCATGTGCTGAAATGCCCCAACTGCAGCGTGCCGCTCGTCTACCACAAGCCGCAGCAGGCACTGCTCTGCCACCACTGCGGTCATACGGTGTACCCGCTGCCCCAGACCTGTCCCGAATGCGGCGGCAAGATCAACTATAGCGGCTTCGGCACGCAGCGTGTCGAGGAAGAACTGGCCGGGCTTTTGCCCACAGCCCGCATCCTGCGGATGGATCAGGATTCCACTTCCCGCAAGGACGCGCATGAGACGATGCTGGCGCAGTTTGCGCGCCATGACTATGACATCCTGCTCGGCACCCAAATGGTTGCCAAGGGCCTTGACTTTGAAAAGGTCACATTGGTAGGGGTCTTGGGCATCGACTCGCTGCTGTTTGGTCAGGGCTTCCGCGCCTATGAGAGTGTGTTCAGCCTCATTACGCAGGTCGTAGGGCGCGGCGGGCGCGCCGCGCTGCCCGGTCGGGCGCTGATTCAAACGTCGGTGCCCGACCACCCCGTTTTGCAGCTGGCCGCCGCGCAGGACTACGAGGGCTTTTACCGCGAGGAGATCGCCTTCCGCAGGTTTGGTCTTTACCCGCCGTTCTGTTCCTTTGTGGTCATCGGCTTTATCGGCGATCAGGAAGGCGCTGTGCTGATTGCTGCGCAGCGTTTCGGCGTACTGCTGGGAGAGCATGCTGCCCAAAAGCCGGATATTCCGCTGCGCATTCTGGGCCCGGCGCCGATGAACATCACAATGCTCAACAACAAATTCCGTTACAAGCTGACGCTGAAATGCCGCAATGATGCGGCGTTCCGCGCGCTTTTGCACGAGACACTGGATGCCTACGATGCAGAAAAGCTGCCGCAGAAAGCGTCCGTGATCCTTGATTTCAATTCCGATGGTGATCTGTAAAGCATCACCGCCCAAAATTTGGAGGTTATTTTTATGGCACTGCGTACAATCGTTCAGGACGGCGACCCGATCCTGAAAAAAGTCTGCCGCCCCGTTACCAAGTTTGACGATCGTCTGGGCACTCTGCTCGACGACATGAAGGAGACCCTGCTCGATGCAAACGGCCTCGGCCTGGCCGGCCCGCAGGTAGGCATGATGCGCCGCCTGTTCATCTGCCTTGACGACCGCGACCTGCCCGAGGAAGTCCCCGAGAACTACGAATACAAGTTTATTGAGTTCATCAACCCCGAGATTCTTGAGCTGAGCGATGAGCAGGTCGAGCTGTACGAGGGCTGCCTGTCCTTCCCGGGGCACAACGGCGCGATCAAGCGCTCGAAGCATGTCAAGGTCAAAGCGCAGGATCGCCATGGCGAGTGGTTTGAGATGGAGGCTGACGATATGCTGGCCCGCTGCATCCAGCATGAGAACAACCATCTGGACGGCATTACCATCATGGATCTTGCCGAGCATTTCTATGAGGACGATTACCCCGAGGAAAACGAGGACTGATTTATGCGCATCCTGTTCATGGGAACCCCTGATATAGCCGCTGAAAGCCTTGCCGCCCTGCTGGACGCCGGGCATGAGGTTTGCGCTGTATTCACCCGCCGTGATAAGCCTGTAGGCCGCAAGCAGATACTGACCGCACCGCCGGTCAAGCAGCTGGCTGTCGAGCATGGCATCCCGGTCTACCAGCCCCGCACCCTGCGGGACGGCTCCTCTGATGACATCATCAGGGAGTTGGCCCCCGATGTCGTGGTTGTTGTGGCCTACGGCTGCCTGATCCCGCCGCAGCTTTTGCATACAGCCAAGTACGGCTGTATCAATTTGCATGTCTCACTGCTGCCGAAATACCGCGGCTCCGCCCCCATCCAGTGGTCCGTTCTGAACGGTGACGCCGGGACCGGGGTCACTATTATGCAGCTGGACGAAGGGCTGGACACCGGTGATATTTTGCTGGTGGAGCCGATCGCCATTGACCCTGAGGAGACGAGCGGCGAGCTGTTCGACCGTGTCAGCGCTGTCGGCGCAAAAACGCTGGTCACTGCACTGGAAAAAATCGAGGCAGGGGAGTTGACACCGCAGAAGCAGGATGACGCTCAGGCCACCATGGCCCCGCCGCTGACCAAGGATATGGCACAGTTCGACTTTACGCAGGACGCCGCCCACATCCACAACTGGGTGCGCGGTATGAACCCGTGGCCGGTGGCCTGGTTTGCACAGGACGGCAAGCGCATCAAGGTGCTGGAAAGCCGCTTGGCGGAGAATCCGCTTGGGGCAGCCCCCGGCACAGTGCTTGCGCTCAAGCCGCTGACGATTGCTGCCGCAAACGGCGCGGTCGCACTGCTGACCGTCACGCCCGAGGGCGGCAAGCCAATGGCGGGCACTGCTTGGGCTGCCGGCCGCCGCCTGAAGGCGGGGGACAACCTGTGACGCCGCGCCGTCTGGCCGTAAAGGCCCTGATGCATCAGGAGCAGGCAGGCTACGCCAATCTGGTGCTGGATGCCGAGCTGAAGAAATGCGCCCCGCCCTTGGAAGGCCGCGACGCCGCTTTCGCTGCGCGCATCTTCTATACAACGCTTGAGCGCCTGCCTCTGCTGGACTATATCTTAAACCAATTCACAAAAAAGCCCATCGCCAAGCTGGATGCGCCTGTGCGTGCCGTGCTGCGTGCAGGCTTGGCGCAGGCGCGGTATATGAATGTGCCGCTGCCCGCCGCCGTCAATGAATCGGTCAAGCTGACCCGGGCGCTGGGCAAATCCAGCGCTGCCGGCATGGTCAACGCTGTGCTGCGCCGCGCTGCCGGGGCTGCCGTTTCGGAAAGCGATTTTCCTGACCCGCTGGAGCGGCTTTCGGTCTACTACTGCCTCTCCCGCCCGGTTGCGGAGCTGCTCTATGCGCAGCTCGGGGCAGAGGCCTTTCCGCTGGCAGCCGCCTTTTACTGCAAGCCCAAGGCTGCGATCCGCGTGAATACGCTGCGCACCGATGACGCCAGCCTGACAGCGCTGCTGCAGGCCGAGGGGCACACCGTTTCCCCCGGCCCCTGGCCCGGTGCGCTGATCGTTGATTTTGCCGGCTCGCCTGCCGCAAGCGCCGCCTTCCAAAAGGGGCTTTTCCATGTGCAGGGGCTGGCCAGTCAGTTCGCCGCCCTTTGTGTGGATGCACGCCCGGGGCAGCAGGTGCTTGACCTCTGCGCTGCGCCGGGTGGCAAAAGCCTGACGCTGGCCGAGTGTATGCAGGACAACGGCCGCCTTGTCAGCGGTGAATTTGCCCCCAGCCGGGTGCCGCTGCTGCAAAAGGCCTTTGACCGCTGCGGCATCACCTGTGCCGTGGCTGTCGAGAACAATGCCGCCGTCCACAATAACACTTGGCCGAAATTCGACCGTGTTCTCTGCGATGTGCCCTGTTCCGGCTTGGGCGTTATCGCCAAAAAGCCCGACATTCGTTACAAGGATTTGGACGGGATAGAGAATCTGTTCGACACACAGCAAAAAATCCTGCAAAACGGGGCGGATTCCCTTGCCGAAAACGGCCGTTTGGTGTATTCTACCTGTACAGTAAATGTTCAGGAAAACCAAAATCAGGTGGAAAAATTCCTTTCTGCCAATCCTGATTTCCATCTTGTGCAGCCCGAGAGCGCACTGCCCGGGGCAGATATTACACCGCTGGGCACGGTATTTCTGCCTCATAAAACCGGAACGGACGGCTTTTTTGCCGCCATTCTGGAACGAAACTGAACTATGATCCGTTATTATAAAGGGAGGTGACCCCGCATGAGTGAAAAGATCTGTATTTCCGATATGACGCTGGATCGGCTGACCGCCTACATCGTTGGTCTGGGCCAGCCGAAATTCCGCGCCAAGCAAATTTTCAAATGGCTGCATCAGAAGCTTGTGACGGAGTTTGCCCAGATGACCGACCAGCCCAAGACACTGCTGTCCGCTTTGGCGGAGCAGTGTATGATCGCGGCGCCGTCGATCCGCCGCCGCCAGCAATCCCGGGACGGCACCGTCAAATATCTTTTGGAGCTGGCCGATGGAAACTGCATCGAAACCGTTCTGATGCGCTACAAATACGGCAATACTGTCTGTGTATCCACACAGGTCGGCTGCGCCATGGGCTGCCGCTTCTGCGCCTCGACGCAGGCGGGCCGCGTCCGCGACCTGACGGCAGGGGAGATTGCATCGGAAATTTACACTGCACAGAAGGACTCCGGGGAGCGTGTCTCCCACATCGTTTTAATGGGCATTGGCGAGCCGCTGCACAATTTTGACAATGTGATGGACTTTCTTGAGATCATCTCCTGCCCGGAGGGCGTCAACATCGGTATGCGCAACATCAGCCTGTCCACCTGCGGCCTTGTGCCGAAGATAGACGAGCTGGCCAAACGGCATCTGCAGCTTACGCTGTCGGTATCCCTTCACGCGCCGGACAACCGGACGCGCTCGGGCATGATGCCGGTCAACGATGCCTACCCGCTTGAGCAGCTGATCCCCGCCTGCCGCCGCTACCAGAAGGAGACGGGCCGCCGCATCAGCTTTGAATATTCGATGGTGCGGGGTGTCAATGACAGCAGCGAGATGGCCCAAAAGCTGGCCGACCTCATCCGTGGCATGGGGGCGCACGTCAATCTTATTCCCATCAATCCGGTGGACGGCAGCCCTTACTCCGCCACAGACGATGCCAATGTACACCGCTTCCAGAAGGAGCTTGAGGCGCTCGGCGTCAACGCCACCGTGCGCCGCCGCCTCGGAACCGACATCAGCGCCGCCTGCGGCCAACTGCGCCGCGAGGATGCGCAGGGAAAATAAGCTCTGCCATTGGCAGCAGAAAGGACTCGACCTGAATGAAGATTGCCGCGATCACTGACATCGGCAGCTGCCGGCAGGAAAATCAGGACAATTACTGTGCGCAGCAGCTGGCAGGTGGCACCGCCTGGGGCATTGTCTGCGACGGCATGGGCGGTGTAAACGGCGGGCGCATTGCCGCCCGCATCGCCACTGACACCATGCAGCAGTATTTTGCCCGCCACATGAAGGCCCTGCAGCCCGGGATGGAAAAGACTTTTATCATGCGCGGGTTCGACATCACGAACCGCGCCGTCTATGAAAAATCCACCTCCGACCCGGAGATGCAGGGCATGGGCACCACGGGCGTCTGTGCCTACGCCAGCCGCGGCATGGCCCATCTGGTACACGCCGGGGATTCCCGCGCGTATCTGTTCCATGCAGGTACGCTGCGGCAGATCACCCGTGACCACTCGATGGTGCAGCAGCTTGTGGACAGCGGCCAGATCACCCGTGAGCAGGCGGCCATACACCCGCAAAAGAACCTGATCACCCGGGCGCTGGGTGTCTCGGCCAATATCGTGCCGGAGTACAACCGCTGCGAGATTGAAGAAGGGGATATTTTACTGCTCTGCACAGACGGTCTGACGAATATGGTATCGGACGACGATATTGCACAGGTACTGCGTGAGGTACCCTTCTTTGATGCAACCAGTATCCTGGTAGACCGCGCCCTGCAGGCGGGCGGACAGGATAACATTACGGTCCTGCTGATGGGCGTGGAAACTACGGAGGTCAACAATGGATAATCTGATTGGCAAACGACTGGACGGCCGCTACTCGATTGAGGGGCTTGTGGGCGTTGGCGGCATGGCCAATGTCTACCGCGGCACCGATCTGAAAACAGGCAACCAGATCGCCGTCAAGGTTCTGAAGGAAGAATTTCTCGACAATGAGGAGCTGGTCCGCCGCTTCAAAAACGAATCGAAGGCCATCTCCATCCTCAGCCATCCCAACATCGTCAAGGTCTACGATGTATCTGTCACCGACAAGCTGCAGTACATCGTCATGGAATATGTGGACGGCATCACCCTGAAGGAATACCTCAAGCAGCGCGGCGGTGCGCTGACCTGGAAGGAAACCGTGCATTTTGCCACACAGGTGCTGAGCGCCCTGCAGCATGCACATTCCAAGGGCATTATCCACCGCGATGTCAAGCCGCAGAATATCATGCTGCTGGCGGACGGCTCCATCAAGATGATGGACTTCGGCATTGCGCGCTTCTCCCGCGCGCAGAGCCAGACCGTCAGCGACAAGGCTATCGGCTCGGTACACTATATCAGCCCGGAGCAGGCCAAGGGAGAACGCACCGATGCCCGCACCGACATCTACTCTGTCGGTGTTATGCTGTATGAAATGCTCTCCGGCCGCCTGCCGTTTGACGGTGACGGCGCCGTGTCCATCGCCATCATGCAGATTTCCGAGAAGCCGAAGCCCCTGGCAGAGATTGCCCCCAACACCCCGGCCGGTCTGCGCCAGATTACCGAAAAGGCAATGGAAAAAGACCCCGACAAGCGCTATCAGAGTGCCCAGGAAATGCTGGATGCCATTGAGGAGTTCAAGCGCAACCCCTCCATTCGTTTTGAATACGAATACCGCAATGCCGAGGACAACCCGGAAAGGAGCATCAACCGCGTGGTAAACAGTGCCAAGCCCAGCGCTAAATCCGCAAATATCCGCACAAGCGATGCCCGCCGGGTCGGCACGGCCAACCCGGGCCGCGGCAAATCGGCCAAGCGCAAGAAGAAAAATTCCGGCAGGGGCTTTTCTCTGCTGCCGATCTTCTTCGGCATGGCCGTGGCGTTCGTTATCGGCGCTGCCATTCTCATCTACCTGATCTTCACCAACTCCAGCAATCTGCTCTTCTCCAACCGTGCCGATGTGCAGGTCATCAGCTTTGTCGGCATGACGAAGGACGAGTTTCTCGCCACTGACTACAACAACCTGCTGCGCGCCGAATTTCCGGAGGAATACTCCAGCGAGCCGGCCGGCACGATCATCCGCCAGACCCCTAAGGCAGGGCGTACCGTCAAGGAAAAGCAGCGCATCGTGCTGACGGTCAGCCTTGGCACCCAGTATGTCACGATCCCTGAAACCAAGAACATGGTGGCCGAGGACGCCGAGCAGACCCTCAAGGATATGGGCCTGCGCGTGACCAAGAAGCCGATGGTGGACAACTCCGTTGCCAACGGCGCAGTCATCTACTCTCAGCCCGCCGCCGGTGAAACGGTCGAGGGCGAAACCACCGTCATCCTGTATGTCAGCCGTTCTGAGGTTGCCCGCGATGTGACGGTGCCCAGCCTGACAGGCAAGACCATTGAGGACGCCCGCAATGATGTGAAGGGGCTGACCCTGTCCATCCGCACGATTGAGCAGGCCAGCGACCAGCCCGCCGGCACCGTCCTGAGCCAGTCGCCCGAGGCGAATACCACCGTGCGCAAATCCTCTGTCATCACGCTGGTAGTTTCCACGGGTGTGCCGGAAGTTGTCGCCACGCCAGAACCTTCCGGACCCGTTGTAAACGAGGACGGTTCCATCACCGTGCAGGAGAGCTGGTGGCCGAGTGCTGACGGCAGCCACCAGATCCACCAGCTGACTGACGGCTCGATGTGGAATGAGAACGGCCAGCGCTGTGATTCGCAGGGCAATCCCATCGGCTGATAAGTGAGGACAACATGGCCTATATCACCAAAGGCATCGGCGGCTTTTACTATGTCAAAACACCGGACGGAATCGTGGAATGTAAAGCCCGCGGCATCTTCCGCAAGCGTGGCATCACGCCTGTGGCAGGGGACAATGTGACCCTTTCTGCCGACGGCACCATGATTGATGAGATCCTGCCCCGCAAAAATGTTTTCATCCGCCCGCCGATCGCCAATCTGGATATTTTGTTCATCGTCACCAGCACGACCCAGCCGGTGCCCAGCACCCTTGTGCTGGATCAACTGGCTGCAGCCGCCATCTACAAGGATGTGCAGCCGGTGCTGGTGGTCACCAAGGCAGATCTGGCCGCCGCCGACATGCTGCGCACCGCCTACGCGGGCAGCGGTATCCCGCTTGTGCAGCTGAACTACGAGACCGGCGAGGGCCTCGATGAGGTCAAGCGCTATATCAGCGGTCACCTCTGCGCCTTCTGCGGCAATTCCGGCGTTGGCAAGTCAACGCTGCTCAACACGCTGGCCCCTGCGCTGAACCGGGAGACCGGCCAGATCAGCCAAAAGCTGGGCCGCGGCCGCCACACGACCCGCGAGGTCGAGATTTTTGAGATCTGCGGCGGCAGACTGGCGGACACCCCCGGCTTTGCCAGCCTTGAAGCACAAAAGCTCTGCCGTATTCCCAAGGAAGATCTGCAGCATACCTTCCCGGAGTTTGCGCCGTATTTCGGGCAGTGCCGTTTTACCGGCTGCTCTCACCGCAGCGAGACCGGCTGCGCCGTGCGCGAGGCCGTGGAGGCCGGAACCATCAGCAAAACGCGCTACGCCAGCTACCTTGCCATGTATGAGGAGGCCAATGCGCGGAAGGAGTGGGAAAAATGAGCAAGCGCGCCGTTATCCTGTCCGCCGTACCGGTAGCGGCTGCCCTCGGCCGTTATGTACAGCCCGGAGACTTTATCGTAGCCTGCGATGCGGGCTACCGCAATGCTGCACGGCTCGGCTTACAGCCAGATCTGATCGTGGGTGACTTCGATTCCGCCCCGCGGCCCAAAACTGCACAGGAGACCATCGTTCTGCCCCATGTGAAGGACGACACCGACACCCAGTATGCCGCGCGCTGGCTTCTGGAGCAGGGCTACGATGAGATCACGCTGCTGGGTGCTCTGGGCGGTGCCCGGCTTGAGCATACTCTGGCCAACCTGGCTACCGGGTTGTATCTTGCCAAAAACGGCGTCAGCGTTCTGCTGGCCGATGAGCGCAGCGAGCTGCGCTTTCTGACCCCGGGCCGTGCGCTGGTGCTGGCACACCACGACTGGAAGTTTCTCTCCCTCTTTCCGATGGAGGGAACGCTCACCGGCGTCTGCCTGCGCGGCGTGTACTACCCGCTCGAGGACGCCGTTCTTACCGCAGAGTATCCCCTCGGCGTCAGCAATGAATTTACCGCTGACACCGCCCGCCTGCAGTGCAGCAGCGGCTGCGGCGTTGTGGTGCTGACCCGCGATGATGCGTAACACACCGTAAGCGCGCTGCATAGTATGGCGTACACAGACACGGAAAGTGAGGTGTATGTCATGCATGTGGTCGTGGTTCGCTGCCCGCGCGGCCTGCGCTGGCTTCTGCGCGCAGCCTTCAGGGTATGATTTTTTCCCCTGCCTGTTACGGGCAGGGGCTATTTTTATGCCCTGCCGCATATAATGCCCCAGAACATAACCGGAAAGGGGCAAGCAATATGGAACTGAAGGTGTTCAAAGACACCATAGCATCTTATGGCGGCCGCTGGGAAACGCGGTTGGAATTACCTGTTGAGACCGAGCTTTTGATCCCCGATTATCTGCCCGCCGTCTTTAAGATCGTCAAATGCCTGATCACGCCCGTTGTGCTGCAGAACCGCGTGACCGGCAACCGATGGCAGACCGAGGGGTATCTGCGCTGTACCGTTTACTACCAGAGCGAGGAGCCAGGTGCCCGCCTGCTGCGCACAGAGCAGAAATTTGCCTTTGAAAAATCGGTCGAGCTGCCCGCCGGGCAGTATGCCGAGGGGCCTGCGCAGGTCTGGGGGGAGCCGGAATACTGCAACTGCCGCGCAGTCAGTGAGCATCGCATTGATCTTCGCGGGGCGTACATCCTGTGTGCCGCCGTGGCTGTGCGGCGGGAGCTTGAACTGCTGACCTCGCTGGCCGACTGCGGCATTGAGCAGTACACCCGCATTTTGCAGGGCATGCAATGCGCCGTGACTGAGGAAAAAACGCTGACAGCCGAGTCCTCTGCCGCGCTGCCCGCCGCCGGGGAGAATGTGCTGGACATCACCGGCAGCTTTACCGCAGGCAGCATAGTTCTGGCCGCCGGGCAGGCCAGCGTGCAGGGGACCCTGCAGCTTCAGATCTGCAGCCAGAATACCGACAGCGGCGAGCTGACCGTGCGCAGCAAGGATATTCCCATACAGCAGACGATTGAGCTGCCCGGCGCGGCGGAGGATGATGCCCCGCTGGTGCGCGGTGAGGTGCTGGCCTGCGTTCTCAGCGCAGCGGAGAGTACGGGCGGCGCAGGGGAGGCCTCGCTCTCGGTGACATGGAAGCTGCGCATTGAGGTCTGGCGTGCCGTACAGTACCGCGTGGCCGCCGATGCCTACTCAACACTCTGCAAGACACAGACCGTTCAAACGCCGTGCCGCCTTTTGCAGAAAACGGCCGACCTCTCGGGGCGTATCTCCGTTTCCATTGAGGACGATCTGCCCGATGCCGAGGGAACGGTCATCGGCTGCTTTGTAACGCTGGGGGCAGCCTGTGCCGTCCCTGCGGACGGGGAGCGGGCCGAAACCCACCTGCGCCTGCAGGGAAAGGGCACCGCCCATGTGTTGATCGGCGATGCACGCGGGGAACTGACCTGCTATGACAAGACCTTTCTCTGGCAGCCGGACGGTGTCTGGCCCGGCACGGCAGATGCCGCGTGGCCCAGCATGGGTGCCGCTGCCGTCCGGGTCGTCAGCAGCAAGAGCGGCGCACGGCTGCGGGTCGATCTTGAGATCGAGACAAGTGGTATCCTGATGCAGGCCGCCAGTACGGACGCCCTCTGCGATGTGGAGCTGGGGGAGGCCTACGATGACGCTGACGGCCCGGCCCTGTACATCTATTATGCCCGGCAGGGGGAACGCATCTTTGACATTGCCAAGCGCTACCATGCGCGCGCCCGGGACCTTGCCGCCGCCAACCATCTTGATACGACCGACAAGCCGCCTCAGGAGCTGACCACCGAGGCCGCCTGCCTGCTGATTCCGGCTGCGCTGTAAAGGAGGGTACACCCGTGACACAGGAACAGATCTACCAGAACATTGCCCAGCGCACCGGCGGGGACATCTACCTCGGTGTTGTGGGGCCGGTGCGCAGCGGTAAAAGCACCTTCACCAAGCGCTTTGCAGAGCTTATGCTGCTGCCCCGCATCAAAAACGAAGCACGCCGGGCCCGCGCCCATGATGAGCTGCCCCAGTCCGCTGCCGGGCGCACCATCATGACCACCGAGCCAAAGTTCATCCCCGAGAAGGCGGTTCAGATCGAACTTTCGGGCGGCGGCAGCTTCCGGGCACGGCTCATCGACTGTGTGGGCTACATGGTGGACGGCGCACTGGGCCATGAGGAAAACGAAGCGCCGCGCCTTGTCAAAAGTCCATGGTTCGACCATGAGGTACCGTTCGATCTGGCAGCCGAGACCGGCACACGCTGCGTCATCCGGGAGCATGCCACGGTCGGGCTCGTTGTCACAACGGACGGCTCGGTTGCCGACCTGCCGCGGGAGGCTTATCTGGAGGCTGAGCGCCGCATCCTTGCCGAGCTGGACGCCATCGGCAAGCCCTATATCATCCTGCTGAACTGCGCCGACCCGGACAGCGAGGATTCCCGCCGCCTTGCCGCTGAGCTGACCGAAAGCTACGGGCATGCCGTTTTCCCCCTGAACTGCACCACAATGACTGTGGAAACGCTTGACCGGCTGCTGCAGGCACTTTTGTATGAGTTCCCCATTCGGGAGATCGCTGTGCAGATGCCCGGCTGGGTGACGATGCTTGAAAGCGGACACTGGCTGCAGAGTGCTGTCTACACCGCCATGCTGGATTTTGCTGCCTCGCTGCACAAGATGGCCGACATTGCCGGCAAGCGCCCCCAGCTTGGCTGCGAGTATATCACCGGTGCCTCCCTCGCCGGTATGGATCTCGCCACCGGCAGCGTTACACTCCGCGTCACCGTGGACCCCGATATTTTTTACCGGATCCTCGGCGAGCAGACCGGGCTGGACATCGTGGATGAAGCCAGCCTGCTGCCCTGTGTCGTCAGTCTGGCAAGGGCCAAGCGCGCCTATGACAAGATCAAATCAGCACTGGATCAGGTCGAGGCCACCGGCTATGGGATCGTCATGCCGGGCATTGATGAGCTGACGCTGGAGGACCCTGAAATCGTCCGGCAGGGCGGCCAGTACGGGGTACGACTCAGCGCCAGCGCCCCCAGCCTGCACATCATGCGTGCCAACATTCACACCGAGCTTTCCCCCACAGTGGGCAGTGAGCAGCAGGGCGAGGAGCTCATCAAAAGCCTGCTTTCGGATTTTGAGACCGACCCCGGCAAGCTGTGGAGCACGAACATCTTCGGCAAGAGCCTGAATGAGCTTGTCAGCGAGGGCGTACAGACCAAGCTGCTGCATATGCCGCAGGAGGCGCGCGCCCGTCTGCAGCAGACCCTTGAGCGCATCATCAACGAGGGCTGTGACGGGCTGATCTGTATTCTGCTGTGACGGAGGGGTTATGTTCAGACGCATTACCAGAGCCGAACGGGAGCGCCGCGCCGCCAAGGCCGAACTGGACAGCACAATGCAGGCGATGCGCGCCGTTGACAGCGCCTTTCGGGAGGCACAGGACCCATTTTCCATCGAGCAGCTGACCTACCAGCATGCGGCGCTAATGTGCCGCTGCCGCGCGCTGCTGCGCCTGCTGCGGGCAGACAGGGAGGACCCATGACGGCTTACTGGCCCTATGCGGCGGCAGTCGTCTGCCTGTTGAGCGTGGTGCGCTGCGCAGCCCGCCAGCACTGCGGGCTGCGCAGTCTACTGGGCGGCGCGGTATGCGGCTTGGGGGTACTGGCGCTGCTGGGTTTGCTGGAGCCTATTACCGGGATCAGTCTGCCGCTGAACCGCTTTACGGCCTTCTGTGCCGGGGTATTGGGCCTGCCCGGCGTGACGGCACTGCTGATTTTGCGGCTGCTGCTGTAGGGGCTGATACGGTGCTTATAATTTTTCTTGCCAAAGCGCCGGGAATATGGTATACTTCTTGGGAAAACGAGTGGAACATACGGCGGCGGGACAGCCCGCAAGGGCTGCCTGAGGAAAGTCCGGGCTTCACAGAGACAGAGTAACTGCTAACGGCAGCCGGGGGTGACCCCAGGGATAGTGCAACAGAAAGAAACCGCCGCGAAAGCGGTAAGGATGGAAAGGCGAGGTAAGAGCTCACCAGCGCACTGGCGACTTTGCGGCTATGTAAACCCTGCTCGAAGCAACATCCGTATGGGACATTATGCGGAGTCTCGCGCGTCCCGGTGATGGCGTGAGCCTTGCGGCGACGCAAGGACAAGATAGATCGTCGTTTGATACAGAACCCGGCTTACGTTCCAGTCGTTTTTCTTTTGTAATCGGTTAAAGCACACCTGTTTTTTGAGACAGATGTGCTTTTTTGTGTTTTTCTGTTCCTTTTCTGCATAAAAAAGCGCAAAACCGGGCAAAAACCGCTTGTTTATTTCAGATAAATCGTATATAATGTAGTGTACGCCTGTGGTTGTGCCAAGATAGAGGGGCACTTATACCGCAGCTGTATGGGAAAAGTATCGAAATGAATTAGGGGGATCGTACTTATGACAGATTATTTTGCAATGAATCATGACGAGCTCACCGCTGAAAAAGCCGCGCTCGAGGCACAGTACAAAAAGTTTCAGGACATGGGCCTGAAGCTGAACATGGCTCGCGGCAAGCCCGGCCCTCACCAGATGGATCTGGCCATGGACCTGCTCAAGCTTGATGATTACACCGCTGCCGACGGCACCGATGTGCGCAACTACGGCAACCTTGAGGGGCTGGAGGAGGCCCGTGAGCTTTTTGCCGATGTGTTCGGCGTCAAAGCAAACGAGGTCTTTGTGGGCGGCAACTCCAGCCTGCAGCTGATGTACAATCTGGTCGCAATCGGCATGATGTTCGGCTTTCAGGATTCTCCCAAGCCGTGGAGTCAGGTCGAGAACCGCAAGTTCCTCTGCCCGGTGCCCGGCTATGACCGCCACTTTGCCATCACCGAGGAGATGGGCTTTGAGCTGATCAGCATCCCCATGAGCCCCGACGGCCCCGATATGGACATGATCGAGAAGCTGGTTGCCGAGGATGACACCATCAAGGGTATCTGGTGCGTGCCGCAGTATTCCAACCCGGACGGCTACACCTACAGCGATGAGACGATCCGCCGCTTTGCTGCCCTCAAGACCGCTGCCCCGGATTTCAAGATTTTCTGGGATGAGGCGTATATCGTCCATCACCTGACCGAGGAGATCATCGAGACCCCGGTCCTGCTGAATGAGGCCAAAAAGTACGGCAATGAGGACCGCGTCTTTATGTTCACCTCCACCAGCAAGATCACCTTCCCGGGTGCCGGTGTGTCTGCCATTGCCTGCAGCGAGAACTCGATGAAGTACATGTGCAAGCGCTTCTCGACGATGATCATCAGCTATGACAAGATGAACCAGCTGCGCCATGTCCGCTTCCTGAAAAATAAGGAAGGCGTGCTGGCACACATGGCCAAGCATCGCCGCCGTCTGGTGCCCTGCTTTGACGCGGTAAAGACCACCTTTGCCGCCGAGCTGACCCCCTGCGGTGATATTGCCCATTGGACCAGCCCCAAGGGCGGCTACTTCATCAGCCTGTATGTCATGCCCGGCTGTGCCAAGCGTGTGGCCCAGCTCTGCAAGGACTGCGGCCTGACCCTGACGGGTGCCGGCTCGGCCTACCCGTACCACAAGGACCCCGATGACTCGCATCTGCGCATTGCGCCGACCTACCCGAGTCTGGACGAGGTCGAAACCGCTTCTGCACTGCTCTGCGTCTGTGTGCGTCTGGCAGTTGTTGAAAAGCTGCTTGCTGACAAGCAGTAAAATCTATCCCGCCCGCCGGTGCGGGCAAGTTTTTGGAGGTTTCTATGAACAGAAAAGGGAAGTCATGGCCGTTGTTTGTCGTGGCAATTTTGATCGTGCTGTTTTCCCTGACGGCCATCCTCGGTGTAAGCTATACCTATGGCGATACCAAGAATGTCTATGTCAAGGGCGCATCTGATATCCGCTTCGGTATTGACATCCGCGGCGGCGTGGATGTCACATTCATGCCTGCCGGTGATGTGGATGCCACCGATGAGCAGATGGCAGCAGCCAAAACGGTCATCGAGGATCGCCTTGTCGGCCTCGGCATCACCGATTACGAGAGCTATGTTGACAACAACAAGGATCGTATCATCGTGCGTTTCCCGTGGAAGAGCGACGAGGCGGACTTTAACCCGCAGACCGCTATTGACGAGATCGGCACCACGGCCAAGATGGTATTCCGCAAGGGCTCTTCCGCCACGGGTGAGGAGATCCTGAGCGGTGACGATGTGGCTTCCGCCAACGCCGCCTATAATGAGACGGAGGGCTGGGTCGTACAGCTGAAGTTCAATTCCAACGGTGCCTCCGCCTTTGCCACCGCCACCACCGAGCTGGCCGCCAACAACGGCACCATCTCGATCTGGCTGGATGACAACAATATCTCCACTGCCACCGTCAATGAGGCCATCACCGGCGGTGAGGCCATCATCAAGGGCAAGTTTGATCAGGATAGCGCCTCCACGCTGGCCAACCAGATCAACTCCGGCTCTCTGCCGTTTGCTCTGT
This sequence comes from uncultured Oscillospiraceae bacterium, assembly GCA_900540595.1. Classification (GTDB taxonomy): domain Bacteria; phylum Bacillota; class Clostridia; order Oscillospirales; family Ruminococcaceae; genus Gemmiger. The sequence goes on along the minus strand of UQGL01000004.1, from coordinate 117,785 downwards.
CTGCTGAGAGCTACTCCACCATCAGCCCGTCTCTGGGCGCCAAGAGCCTGGATGTCATGGTGCAGGCCGGTATCATTGCCTTTATCCTCGTTGCGATCATGATGATCTGCCGCTATCGTCTGCCCGGCACCATCGCCGTCATCTCCCTGCTGGGTCAGGTTGCGGCTACGCTGGCGGTCGTCTCCGGTTATTTCACCGTTTTCCCCGGCTCCACGCTGACGCTGCCCGGCATTGCCGGTATCATCCTCGGCATCGGCATGGGCGTTGACGCCAATGTCATCACGGCCGAGCGCATCAAGGAGGAGCTGTCCAAGAACAAGACCCTTGACGGCGCTGTTAAGAGCGGCTTCAAGATGGGCCTGACTCCCATCATTGACGGCAATGTGACCATCGTGATCGTTGCTGCGATCCTGATGGGTGCCTTCGGCCCCACGGACGGCTTCTGGGCCAAGGTGTTCAACCCGATTTTCTTCTGGTTCGGACCCTCCACTGCCGGTACGATCTACTCCTTTGGCTTCACCCTGTTGACCAGCGTTCTGCTCAACTTCGTGTTCGGCGTCTGGGCGACCCGCGTTATGATCCGCGGTGCCGTCAATTTCAAGCCGCTGCGCAAGGCATGGCTGTTCGGCGGCCGCAAGGACGGCGGTGCCGACTTTAAGACCCCGTCCATCAACTTCATCGGCAACCGCAAGAAGTTCTATACCTTCTCCTGCGCGCTGCTCGCCCTTGTGCTGGTTTTCTGCGGTGTGTTCGGCGTCAAGATGGATGTCGAGTTCAAGGGCGGCTCTATGATCACGCTGGCGTATGAGGGCGATGCCGATCTGAACGACCTGAAGTCCACCATCAGCACCGAGCTGAACAAGAGCAACCTGACCCTGCAGACCGGCTCTGATATTTCGGGTAACCAGACCCTGACGGTCACCCTGCCCGGCAGCGATACCCTGACCACCGAGGAGTTGGACAGCCTGCTGGCCACCCTGAACGAGCAGTACCCCGATAACGCCTTCGTTCAGAACGAGGTCAGCAATGTCGATGCCACCATCGGCAAGGAGTTTATGCTCAAGAGCATTGTGGCGCTGGTCGCTGCCTGCGTGCTGATCCTGCTGTATGTAGCCTATCGTTTCCGCAGGATCGGCGGTCTCAAGGCCGGCTCCACCGCCATTGTGGCCCTGCTGCACGACATGCTTGTTGTGTTTGGCGTCTTTGTTATCCTGCGCATTCCTCTGAACGGCAACTTCATCGCCGCCCTGCTGACGATTCTGGGCTACTCCATCAACGATACCGTTGTTATCTATGACCGTATCCGCGAGAACAGTGCCCTGTACAGCAAGAAGCAGCTGAGCCTGGCTGAACTGGTCAATCTGTCCGTCAACCAGAGCTTTGCCCGCTCCCTGATGACCTCCATCACCACCTGCCTGGCGCTGGGTGTTGTCTGCATCGTCTCGGTCATCTACCGTCTGGACAGCATCTATTCCTTCGCATTCCCGCTGCTGTTCGGCATGGTAAGCGGCGTTTACAGCACGATCTGCATCGCCACGCCGCTGTGGGTCGATTGGAAGACCAAGAAAAAGGCTGCCAAGCAGGCCTGAAAATCCACACAAGGAGGTAAACCGATATGAAATGCCCCTATTGCGGTGAAGTGGATTCCAAGGTCATCGACTCCCGCCCGACAGAGGACGGCGAGAAGATTCGCCGCCGCCGTGAGTGCCTGAACTGCAAAAAGCGCTTTACGACCTACGAGATCGTTGAGACAGTTCCGCTGATGGTCGTAAAGAAGGACCGCTCCCGCGAGGTGTTTGACCGCCAGAAGCTGCTGAACGGCATGCTGCGCGCCTGTGAAAAACGCCCGGTCAGCTATACCCAGCTTGACGCTGCGGTCGACCGTATTGAGCAGCAGCTGCTCAACTCCTACGACCGCGAGGTTTCCTCCATCCACATCGGCGATCTGGCTATGCAGGAGCTCAAGCAGATGGACGATGTAGCCTATGTGCGGTTTGCTTCGGTCTACCGTCAGTTCAGCGATGTCAACACCTTCATGGAAGAGCTGAAGGACATGCTGGACAGCCGCTCAAAGCCCGCCGAAAAATGATTGCCGCACCTGCTCAATCTGTGTGCAGGCGCGCTGTGTCTCCATCTCCAGATCCGCCAGACTGTCCGTCTCGGCACAGGGCGGCAGCACCGCCATCGTCTGGTTCATCTGGTCAAGGATATTGCGGCGCACCAGCAGGTTTAAAAGACCGCTGCTTTCCCGTGCCTTTTCCGCAGCCCTGCCGTAGGCACGGCGGGCTGCAGGGCAGTCCCCCTGCATGGCCAGGGCATACGCGGCCTGCACCTGCTGCACAAGTGCCTCGGTGGTTCGGTCCACATACCGCCCTGCGGCCAACAGCAGCAGACACAGCATCAACAGGATCACAACGGCATACCAGTTTCGTTTCATAAGCACCTTTTTCAGACCGTCCCCTCGGGGGCGGTCTTTTTCTGTATCAGTACGGACCGTTTGCCGTTGTATAGCAGCAATAACACATTCTTTCGTGTCGTGTGCCGCTCCGCAAGCAGGGCATCGAGCGCCGCCTCATCCATCCCGAAAAAGGCAAGGTTTTCCCTGCAGGCAGCCGTGTCGATGAGAAGCGGCAGCAGGGGCGGTTCCTGACCGTCCTTCGGCATTGAGGCCGCCGAGATACTGCCGTTCGGCTCTACCACGCCCCAATAGACCTCCTGCGGAGAGAAAATATCCCTGCCGCGCAGTGCCTCTGCCAGATCGGATACCGTGATGCGCAGCCGCGCAAGCGCATCCTGCTGTATCTTTCCATTGCGTATGACGGTCACAGGCCTGCCCAGCAGCAGCTCTGCATAGGCCGGGCTGAACCACAAGAGGGTAGAGTTTAAAATTTCCAGTGCCGTAATCAGAAAGATCGGTACAAGGCTTGCAAGCAGCGGCAGGTCCGGCTCATCAATGCAGATCGATGCCACATTGGAGATCAGCAATGTTGTCACAAGCTCGGCCGGCTGCAGCTCCCCCAGCTGGCGCTTTCCCATCAGGCGCATGGCAACCGTGACGGCGCAGTAGACCAGCACCGTGCGCACCACCGTAGAAATCATCCTGCCGCCTCCTTATAAAACACCCCTGAACGGCTCACACTATCCTGCGTGAGAGGGGGAACACCGATGCCACCAAAACCGCTGTACCGTTCGCTGGACGAGAACCTTGCGTTTCTGGAAGAAATGTTTGGCCGTTCCGATGATTTTTATACCAAGCACCTGATGATTGCAGGCATTCGATGTGCTATCGTCATGTTTACAGGGCTTTCCTCCCCGGAAAAGCTTTGCCGCATGGCGCTGGACATGCTGGACCGTGACCCTGCCATGCTGGGCGGCGGGGCAGGACTGTGCGATTATCTTTTGACCCAGAGCCGCATTCCCGCCGAGGCCGAGGCCGTTACCGACAGGACCGCCCTTGTGGAGCTGCTCTGCAATGGGTTGTCCGTGCTGCTGATCGATGATGTGAGCCGGGCGGTTGCTTTTTCCACGCAGGAAATGCCGCAGCGCGCCGTTTCAACCCCAACGGGTGAGGGAAATCTGCGCGGCCCTCAGGAGGCGTTTACCGAGCTGCTGCGCAATAATATCTCCCTGCTGCGGCGGCAATTCCGCACCGGTACCCTTGTAGCGGAGATCACAACCGCCCATACCCGCGCCAAAACCGAATACTGCCTTTGCTATGACAAAGCCCTTGCCCCGGAGGAGACCGTTTCCGCACTGCGCGCACGGCTGGAAAATGTCGAGATTCCGGTCCTGCTCGACAGCGCCTATTTTGCCTCCTTCCTCAAGCAGGACAAGCTGAATCTCTTCCCGGCTGCCGCATATACCGAGCGCCCGGCCACAGCCTGCGCCCGCCTGTGCGAGGGCAAGGTTGTGGTGCTGGTAGCCGGGTGCCCCTATGCGCTCATTATACCGAGCTTTTTTGCTGAGCATTTTGAGTGCCTTGATGACTACGCTTCCGGCGCTGTGTTTGCAGGCCTCATCCGTATTCTGAAATATCTGGCTTTTCTGTTGGCGGTGTTCGGGCCGGGGCTGTATGTCATGGCTGTTGCCTTTGCGCCGGAGATCATCCCCATTCAGCTGTTGACAAAGCTGGCCCGCGGGGAGGCTGCCACGCCGCTGCCGCCCATGCTTGAGATGCTCTGCGTAACGCTGCTGCTTGAGATCGTGCGCGAGGCCGGTCTGCGCGCACCGCAGTCTATCAGCCACACGGTCAGTCTGGTGGGGGCACTCATCATCGGGGAGACCGCCGTCAGCGCCGGCATCGTCAGCGTGCCGGTTCTGACGATGGCTGCTGCAGCCACCATCGCCACGCTGGCCGTACCGTCACTGTATGAGCAGTCCATCCTGTTCCGCTTCGCGGTGATCCTGCTGGCAGGGTGCTTTGGCGTACCGGGGCTGGCCTGCGCAGCACTGACGATTTTGGCAATGGCCTGCGGCAGTGAGCCTTTTGGATACGACTATCTCTATCCGCTGCTGCCACTGGGCAGGGCCAGCGTGCGGGACGGTTTTGTGCGCAGCATCTGGAGCCGCCTTGCCCGCTCCGGGGAGGTGATCGGTCAGCATGAAGCGTGAATGCCCCAGCCTGTTTGCTGCGCTGCTCGTCAGCCTGCTCGTCAACGTGCTGCTGCGCAGCCAGACAGCCTACCGCCCCCGGGCCGGTCTGGCAGCAGCCCCGCTCTGCGCACTGCTGCTTGCGGCGGTCGGCTGGTTGTTTGCCCGGTGCTGGCGGCTGGCCTGCGACCCGGTTTTAAGGCTGCTGTTCGGCGCATTGCTTGTGTTTTCCTCGGTTTTGGAGCTGCTGCGGCTCTGGCAGCTTGCCGACCGGCTCTATCCCGGGGCGATCACACTGACCTCCGTCTGTCTGCTGGCAGTGCTGCCGGTCGTCTATCTGCGGCGGGTATCTGCACTGTCGCAGACGGCCCGTGCCGTGCTTTGTCTGCTGGCGGCAGCCACCGCTGTCATGCTGATCTCGGTGCTGCCGCGTCTGCGGATCACGAACCTGCAGTACACCGTTTTGACGCGCGCAGATTTTTTCACCGCCGCCAAGGATCAGCTGACCCTTTACCCGGAATATCTGCTGCCCGCCCTCTGGCCCGCACAGGACAAGCGCGGCCGTCATACACTGCTGCGGCTGGCCGGGTATGCGCTGGCATTCGATGTCTCGATCCATCTGCTGCTTGAGCTGTTCTACGGCGCCGCCATGCCGCTGCGGGCAGACCCCGTCCACGCCGCCGCGCGGTGCGGTGCGCTGTCCATCTTCAACCGGCTGGAATGGCTGCAGTTCATCCTGTGGGTCATGGCCGTCACCGTCAAGCTGGCGCTTTATCTCTATGCGCTGGTGCGGCTGCTGGGCGGCCGAAGCAAGGCGGAGAACAGTGCCGCCGGGCTTGACCGATTTCCTGTGTATCTGGGCGGCATCTGGCTGCTTTGCGCCGTGCTGCGCAAGATTGATTTGGACACAGCGCTGCCGCTGCGCAGTGCGCTGACCTGGGGCTTTGTGCTGCTGACCTGGATTGGAGGTGGTGCCGCATGTCTGTACCGAAGTATAAGGCGCTGCTGATCGCCTGCATCACGCTTTTTCTCTGCGGCTGCGGGCAGGCGCTGTCAGAGCGGGAGATTGTCCGCGCCGTATTCTTCGCACGGCAGCAGGGACAGTATTCCGTCTGTCTGCTGCTGGCTGACCAGAACAACAATGAGGACGGCCTTCACTACAAGACCTCCTCCGCACGCGGTTTCACCGCTGCTCAGGCCCTCCACCGGGCCGAAACTACGCTGCCGGGCCGCCTTTATTACGGCTTGATTGATCTAGCTGTTCTGCCGGCCGATGCCGACTGGCAAACCGCCCGCGAGCTGGGCAGTCTGCTCTACGACAAAGCCCAGCCCGCGCCAGAGCTTTCGGTCTTTGCGCTGGATACAGCCCCCCACAGCTGGGCGGAGGATGCCGCTGCCCTGTATGAGGACATGAAGTCGGTTCGCTCCGAATACCGCCTGCACTGCGGTCTGCAGCAGCTTTTTACACAGGCGGACTGCTGCACTGTGCCCGGCTACCGCGCCGACAGCGGGTATGATCTTCTGCTGCTCGCAAAGCAGCAGCCCGCCCCTTACCGCGCTGCAGGTCTGGCCGCCCAACTGGCCGCCGTGCTCTGCGGGCAGACGGACCGCCTTTATACGACCTATGCGGACGGGACTGCCCTGTGCCGCGCCCGCATCGATGTAACGGTGCAGGATACCACCGTACAGCTGCACCTGCGCGATACAGCGTTTGAAGTCCTCACACAGACGGGGCAGGATCTGCAGGCATTGTTCTGCACCGAGTTGCTGCAGGCTTTTGCCGCACTCACCGCTGAACGATCGGCCGACTTTTTTCACCTGCAGTTCTGGCACGCCAATCTGTACGGCCCCCGCAGCCCGGCACCGGCCCCGCAGCTTACGATTCTATGGGAATAAAAAATGCGCCCGATTCCGCAAAATGCGGGGTCGGGCGCAGCTGATTACTGCAGGGTGGTGGGCCGGGTAATATAAATCAGGTTTGTGTCGGCTATAAAGGTCTGGAAGTTATACAGCACGAGTACCTCATCGTAGCCCTCTTTTTCAATCGTAGAATCAAGGCCGTACTTGAAGTTGCGGAAATCCACCACGCCGATCTTGGCGTAGTTAGCGGTCAGATAGGGGATAAAGCTGTTGGCGTAGCTGTCCTTCACAACCAGAATACTGCCTGTCCCGTTTCCCTCGATGGTCGAGTAGCCGTTGTTGCCGTCCAGAAACGCCGCATATTTATCGCGGGTCGCAAACTTGTCGGCGTTGATCAGGTTTTCGGTTCGTTCCGGCTCATAGGCGGCCTCGCCGGTGATCCGGTAGACCGTCATCAGATTGTCAAGCGGGTAGTAGGTGATCGTGTCATCCTCCACATTCCAAAGGCGGGTAGCGGAGTAATGGGTTCCCTCAAAGCCTGTCACAGTCGCACTCTCATGGGCATCGCGGTCAAAGGGCGTCAGCCCCTTCTGTGCACAGAACGCCTCATACGCGCGGTAGGCACCGTTGGGCGTCCAGTGGTGGTCTGTCTTGAAATACAGATACTCGTCCTTTTGCGCTGCAAACAGTTCGCGCAGGTCGATGATTCCTGCGCTTTGGCCGACCTTGGCAAAGATCTCATCCAGCATGGCATTTTCGTCCACCATCGGTGCACCGGCCGGCAGTTTTTCGGGGTAGATGACGCTGGCCGACGGAGCCAGCAGGAAGGTCACCTTGCCGGGGTGATTGGCAGCAAACTCACTGACGGCCGCGATGTTTTTGTTCAGCTGCTTTTCCGTTGCATCGTCCACTGTGAACAGCTTTGTAAACATCCAGCGGTCCCTGCCCAGCAGGATACCGCCCTCCTCAGCCTTGCGGAAGAGAATCTCGTCTGCGGCACGCTGGGTGTTGACCGCCGCATCACGGAAGGAGAACTGATCCTGCATCCAGCGGGAAAAGCCGCTCTGCCAGCTTCCGTCCAACAATGCACTGACACTGAATGCAGGGAACTGTGCGGCCTTGCGGTTTTCCAGCTCAAGCTGCTCACGCTTGGGCCACAGCATATTCACAGCCGAAAAGCCGAACAGCAGCACAGCGCAGAGGACGAGAAGCGGAAAGCCCACGCGGCGTCTGCCGCCGCCCTTGCGGTATATGACCTTTGACATACAGCAGTTCCTCCTCTCAGAAATTGGCATACAGCGCTGTTGCGTTGGTGGCAGCCACCACATAGCAGACGCACAGCACCAGCAGCAGGGTAAACACAAGAAGCTTGACTACCGTGTTCCGGCTGATCTTATCCCAGAGCCGCCGCGGCAGCGCAGACGAGCAGACGCAGCCCAGCGCCAGCAGCACGCCGTAGTTGCGCAGACTATACACAGCGGAGATACCGTCCTGCGGCACAAACAGCTTTTGCAGCAGCAGTCCCAGCGGTGCACCGGGCTGGTTGGCTGTAAAAAGACCCCAGCCCAGCACGACAAAGAACAAGGTGTAAAGATGCGGCCAGACCTTGCCTTTTTTCAGGTATTTGAGCAGGAAGGTCTTTTCGATCGTCAGCAGCACAAAGTAGTAGAGCCCCCAGGCAATGAAGTTCCAGCTTGCACCGTGCCAGATGCCGGTAGCAGCCCAGACAAGAAACATGTTGAACAGCTGCCGCGCCTGCCCCTTTCGGTTACCACCCAGCGGGATATAGATGTAATCCCGGAACCACCCCGACAGGGTGATATGCCAGCGCCGCCAGAACTCGGTAATGCTGCCCGAAATATAGGGCAGATCAAAGTTGGCAGGGCAGTCAAAGCCGAGCAGCGCCGCCAGACCGTTACTCATCTCACTGTAGCCGGCAAAGTCAAAGTATAGCTGCAGGCTGTAGGCCAAAATACCCAGCCAGGCCAGCGGGGTGGAGACATTGGCCAGCCCCACACCGCCTGCGCCGATGATGTCAGTCCACAGCGCACCGATGGCATCCGCCAGAATGACCTTTTTGGCCAGACCAAAGACAAACAGCTCGGCACCGCGCTGCGCCTTTTCCATCGTGCAGCGGTTTTTGCTGTCATGGAGTTGATCCGCCATCTCACGGTATTTGACGATAGGCCCGACGATCAGCTGCGGGAAGAACAGCACATACACGGCAAAGGTCAGCGGATTTCTTTCCGGTTCGATCTTGCCGGTGTAGACATCTGCCTCATAGCTGATGATCTTGAAGATATAGTAGCTGATGCCCAGCGGCAGCACCGTACCGATGTTGAGCGCTGCGATCCCCAAGTGGCCGATCTGATTCAGCGTGTCGATCAGGAAGTTGGCATACTTAAAATACACCAGCACCCCAAGGTTGACCAGCACCGCCGCCAGCGGCAGCAGCCCGCGCAGCGTTGTTCTGGCCCGGGCCGTCAGCAGGCCCCACAGATAGTTGAATGCGATCAGAATCGCAATCAACGGCAGAAATGCAACGCCGGTCCAGCAGTAGAACAGCAGGCTCTCCGCCAGCAGCACTGCATTTTTGGCACGGCCGGGTACCAGATAATACAGCAGCAGGGAAAGCGGCAGAAAGCAGAACAGGAACACCACACTGTTAAAAACCATGGCGGAACTCCCTTTCTTTTGATGGCATCACCGTGCGAACCAAAACGCCGATACGGCGCAGGGCAGGCGGCAATGCATTGGTGGTCGTTATGAAAAAAGGCCGTTGCCGAGCGGCAGCGGCCTTCTTTCAGGGTCTCATCAGAAATTCAGCGCCGTCTCCAGTGCGGTGTCGATGGCAGCGTAGTCAGGGTTTGCAATACCGGCAATGACGATGGCCACATAGTTGCCGTTGGTCACGATGCGGGCATCCTTGGCCAGCGCGATCTTATCGGCAAACTCAGCATACAGGTCATTGGCAGACAGGCTTGCCTTGTAGGCCTCCAGCTCGCTCTTGACGGCATCGACCTGACCATCCTTGGCCTGTGCCACAAAGACAAGGCCGCAGTCCGCCTGATCGTTAGTCACATCGCCCTTGTAGGCAACAAGGTTGTCCATTGTCAGCATCAGCTCATTCTCAACAGAGAAATCATCCAGTGCGCGCGGGTTGGCGATGGGGTTGACCGCCTCGATAGCGGCAACGGCAGCATCCAGATTGGCGGTGTTGGCCTCCTCGCCGGTGGAGGCATCGGTGCTTTCGCTGATGACGATATCCGTCGGGCCATCGGCACCGCCGATGGTGCTTTCCGCAGCAGAGCTGCTCTCAGAGGAGACAGCAGTGGAGGTGCTGTCTGCAGAGGAGCCGCAGGCGGCCAGCAGCATAGCGCAGCAAAGAATTACAGGAATCAGCTTTTTCATAGGTTTAGTTCTCCTTTATATAGTGTATGATATTGTTTTCCTCTACTCACAGGCATAGCTTGCCCGATACATTATAAGAATACACTATCTTGCCGTCTTTTTCAAGCTGTTCGCGGCAAAACGCAGGGCGTTTCCGCCGGGAAATATGTAAATTTTTTATGCCTTGACAAACGCGCCCCCGGCGGGTACACTCAAAACAAAGTGATACGGCGTGACTACCCGCTGCCAGAGACGCCGATAACTGCAGCTTACAGAAAAAGGGGGTGCCCACCATGCGCAATACAAAGGCGCGGGAGACTGCCTGGACCGGCATGCTGTTTGCCTTGGCCATCGCACTGTCCTACCTTGAATCACTGGTATCACCGCTGCTGGGATTGATGCCTGCCATAAAGCTCGGGCTTTCCAATGTGGTTGTCATGTATGCGCTGTTGTTCCTGCGCACCCGCACCGCGCTGCTGCTGGTGGTGCTGAAGGCACTGTTCGCCTTTTTGACGCGGGGCGCCACCGCCGGTTTTCTTTCCCTTTGCGGCGGCGGTTTATCGCTGGTTGTCATGCTGGTGCTGCTGCACCTGCCGATCAGCGGGTATATCTTTTGTGCCGGTGCTGCACTGGCGCATAACCTCGGCCAACTGGCGGGGGCAGCAGTGCTGCTTTCCAGCGCGATGGCTCTGGGGTACGCCCCCGTGCTGTTGGCGGCCGGCCTTGCGGTGGGCGGCATCAGCTGTTTGCTTTCCCGCGCCTTATTCGCTGCCCTGCCTGCCTCTGCGGGGGAGCAGCGGCAGGGGAGTCCATTCAAAAAATAAGAATCTTTCTTAAAAAATGCAGTTTTACCCCTTGACACCTGCAAAGCTATGTCGTATAATAGAGGCACAGACACAGGAATGTGTCCTATGAGCAATTACAAAATAACAGGAGGCAATTCTTATGGCTAAGTATGTTTGCACCGTTTGCGGTTATATCGCTGAGGGTTCTATCCCCGAGTTCTGCCCGGTCTGCAAGGCCCCGGCATCCAAGTTCATTGAGAAGAAGGATAACACCTATGTGACCGAGCATGTTGTCGGCATCGCCAAGGATGTTCCCGAGGAGATCAAGCAGGGTCTGCGCGAGAACTTCAACGGCGAGTGCAGCGAGGTCGGTATGTATCTGGCTATGAGCCGCGTTGCTGACCGCGAGGGTTACCCCGAGATCGCCGAGGCATGGAAGCGCTATGCCTTTGAGGAGGCCGAGCACGCCTCCAAGTTTGCAGAGCTGCTGGGCGAGGTCCTGACCGACAGCACCAAGAAGAACCTGCAGATGCGTGTTGACGCTGAGTGCGGCGCCTGCGCCGGCAAGATGGATCTGGCTAAGAAGGCCAAGGAGCTGAACCTCGACGCCATCCACGATACCGTACATGAGATGGCAAAGGATGAGGCCCGCCACGGCCGCGGCATGCAGGGTCTGCTGGATCGCTATTTCAAATAATTTTTCCAAAATCCACCTCGCGCCCCGGAGCCTGAACGCCCCGGGGCGTTTTTGCATAGCATAAAGAGGGGTGGTGGTATGCGGCGTCGTACAGCAGCAGGGCGGTGCAGGGCAAAGCGGCGCAGCCTTGTGTGGCTGGCTGCAGCAGTGCTGCTGGCGGGAGCCCTGCATATAAACCGCTATGTCAACACCGTCATCAAGCCCACCCTGCACGAGCTGGCCGAGTACGAAGCCCGCGCCGCCACCGTACAGGCTGTCAACCGTGCCGTTGCGGCAGAGCTTTCACGGCAGCCTGCACTCTGCAGCACACTTTTTGCCGACAACGGCGGCGTCCTCTGTCTGGATGCCGCACGCGCCGGTGCTGCGCAGGCAGCGCTCATTGCTGCCGTACAGGCTGAGATGGACGCCTTACCGGAGATTTCCTACCGTGTACCCTTCGGCAGTCTGACCAACAATTCCCTGCTGAGCGGGCTTGGCCCCGGCTGGCCGGTACAGCTGCAGCCGCAGGGCTATGTGCAGGGGGAAATCCGGCAGACTGCGGAGTCTCTCTCGATCAACACCACACGCTACTGTGCGGTTTTACATCTATCCGTCACCGTAAATATGATTCTGGACGGCAGCACCGCCACCCTGACCGTGGAGCAAACCTGCCCGCTCGTCAGCCTGCTTGCCGGCGGCGAGATTCCCGATGTGTATGCAACCGGGCAGGATTGAATTTGCACTCGAAAATGTGGTATACTAAGACATCGCTGATACCAACAAACGGAGTGGAGCAAAATGGAATTAGAACAGGCACGCAAACGCGCAGAGGAGCTGCGCGTCATCATAGAAAAAAACAACCGCTTATACTACGATCAGGACGCCCCCGAGCTGGAGGATTTCGAGTACGATGCCCTGAACCGCGAGCTGAAACAGCTTGAGGCTGAATATCCCGAGCTTGTCACGGCGGCCTCCCCGACCCAGCATGTGGGCGGCACGGCCAGCAGCAAATTTACCAAGGTGACCCACGCCGTCAAGATGGAAAGCCTGCAGGACGCCTTCTCCTTTGATGAGCTGCGCGAGTTTGATGCCCGCGTGCGCGACGCCGGTGTAAAGCCTGAGTATGTAGTCGAGGCGAAAATTGACGGCCTCTCGGTCAGTCTTGAGTACCGCATGGGCCAGCTGGTGCGCGGCTCCACCCGCGGTGACGGCGTAGTGGGTGAGGATGTGACCGAGAATATTCTGACCATACGGGATATTCCCCACGAGCTGCCCGATGCGCCGGATTTTCTCGAGGTGCGCGGCGAGGTCTATATGCCGCACTCCGCCTTCTTCAAGCTGAAGGAGCAGCAGGAGCTTGAGGACAAAACGCCTTTTAAAAACCCCCGCAACGCGGCGGCCGGCTCGCTGCGCCAGAAGGACGCCAAAATCACCGCCGGGCGCGGGCTGTCTATCTTTGTATTCAACCTGCAGCAGTGCGAGGGCCGAAGTTTCAAGACGCACCACGAAACACTGGATTACATCAAGTCGCTGGGCTTCCCGGTCTCGCCGCGCTACAGCGTGTTTGAGAATATCGAAGATGCGATCCGGGAGATCGAGGCCATCGGCGAAGCGCGCGGCACGCTGGAATACGATATTGACGGCGCTGTCATCAAGGTCAATGATCTGGCCGCCCGCCGCACGCTGGGCAGCACAAACAAGTTTCCACGGTGGGCCATTGCGTTCAAATATCCGCCGGAGGTCAAGGAGAGCGTTGTGCGCGACATCGAAGTCACGGTCGGCCGCACTGGCGTGCTGACCCCGACTGCCGTATTTGACCCCATCTTTTTGGCGGGCACCAGTGTGTCCCGCGCCAGCCTGCACAACGGCGATATTATCGCCAGTCTGGGTGTCGGCATCGGTGACACCATCAAGGTCCGCAAGGCCGGTGATATCATCCCGGAGGTCATCGGCGTGTCGGCCCGTCTGCCGGGCAGCCGCCCCTTTGCCATGCCCACAACCTGCCCCAGTTGTGGCGCACCTGTCGTGCATCTGCAGGATGAGACCGCCCTGCGCTGTGTCAACCCCGAGTGCCCGGCCCAAAGTCTGCGCAATCTGATCCACTTTGCCTCCCGCAATGCCATGGCCATCGATGGTCTGGGCGAGGCGGTGGCTGTGCAGCTTATCGAAAAGGGGCTTGTCACCACCGTGGCAGATTTGTACACCTTGAGCGAGGAGCAGCTGCTCACACTTGACAAATTCAAAAAGAAGAGTGCCCAGAACCTGCTGAATGCAATCGCGCACTCCAAGCGCAACAATCTGGATAAGCTGATCTTCGGCCTCGGCATCCGCAACATCGGTGACAAGGCTGCCGCCCTGCTGGGCGAGCATTTCGGCAGCATGGACGCGCTGCGCCGCGCCACCGCCGAGCAGATGTGCGAGATTGATGGCTTCGGCGAGGTCATGGCGCAGAGTGTGCTGGAATTTTTCGCCAAGGACGGCACTACCGACCTTTTGCAGCGTCTGGAGCGCGACGGCGTGAACATGCAGTGGACCGGCGAGAAGAAGGGTACCGCACTGGCAGGAATGACGCTGGTCGTCACCGGTACGCTGCCCACCCTGTCCCGGCAGGAGGCAGAAGCTCTGATCGTCCAAAACGGCGGCAAAGCCGCCGGCTCCGTCAGCAAAAAAACCAGCTATGTCGTAGCCGGTGAGGCGGCCGGTTCCAAGCTGACCAAGGCGCAGACGCTTGGCGTTCCGGTGCTGGATGAGGCCGGTCTCTACGCGCTGATCCGTGAAAAATCCGAATAAACCGTTTTCGTTCTATACACTGTTCCCTTGCAGGGCATCCCGATGTGGGATGTCCTGTTTTTTTATGCGGTGCCGTCCCGGTTCTATCCGCCCGTAGGCGGGCATACAGTGGCAGTGTGAGGTGAAGAAACGATGGACGAGTATTACCGCATCCTTGATAGCCTTCCGCCTGCGCTGCGCACACCGCTTGGCAGGCTGGATGCCCGCTGCGCACCGCATATACAGGAGATTCGTCTGCGGCTGGGACAGCCGATACAGTTTACGATCCGTGGGCAGCTGTGCCCCGCTGCAAAATTCCTGCCGGGTGCGGGGCTTCCCGCTGCAATGGAGGCGGACATGCTGCGGGACTGCTTTCTGCAGCTTTGCCGCCGTTCTGTCTACGCATACGAGGACGAGCTGCAGCAGGGCTATTTCACCGTGCAGGGCGGCTGCCGCATCGGTGTGGCAGGCTGCCGGGGGCCGGGCGGTTTTTCTGCCGTGACCTCGCTGAATCTGCGCATCGCGCGCTGGATCACCTGCCCACTGCCGCCCGCGCTGGAGGAGGCCGTGGCCGCCCGGACCGGGGGACTGCTGCTGGCCGGCCCGCCGGGCAGCGGCAAAACAACACTGCTGCGGTCGATCGTACAGCGGCTTTGTGAAAGTGACTCCCTCGTCAGCGTCATTGACGAGCGCGGCGAGCTGATGGCCTGTGAGACCGGCAGCCTGCCCCGTGCCGCACAGATCCGCTGCGATGTCTATGCCCGCTGCACCAAGCCGGAGGGCATTGCCATGGCGCTGCGCTGCATGAACCCGCAGATCCTTGTCTGTGATGAGTTGGGCACAGCGGAGGACGCACAGGCTGTGGCGCAGGGGGTTGCCTCCGGTGTTGTGTTTTTTGCAACTGTACACTGCGATACCCCGGCGGGTCTACATAAAAAGCCCCCGCTGGCCGCACTGCTGGCCACAGGCGCCTTTGCAAAAGCCGCCTTTTTGTCCGGGCGTGCCCACCCCGGCACCGTGGCGCAGTGGGTCACACTGTGACAGCGTTGCTGCATGCTGCGGGCGGTATGCTTCTGCTCTGTGCAGGCATGGGCTGTGGCTTTACGGCGGCAGCCCATATCCGGGACTGCCAGCGGCAGCTGCACAGCCTGTCCCGGCTGTTCGGCTATCTGGCAGAGCTGCTCAACGCACAGGCCCTTGCAGGCCCGGAGCTTTTGCACCGCGCAGCGCGCTGCCCGGAATTTGCAGACTTCTGCCCGGCGGGTGCGGCAGCTCTGGCAGACCTGCAGCTTCCATCCTGCCTGCCCGAGGCCCTGCGGTGCGAAGCCCTGCAGACGCTTCGCAGCGCTGAGGAATCACCGCGCCTGACCGCCTGTGCGGCGCTGCACAGGCTGGCCGCACTCTGCGAGGAGGAGGCCTGCAGCCGGGCAGAGCAGTACCGTGCCGCCCGGCTGCTTTGGCCCCGGCTGGGGGCCTGTCTGGGCGTACTGACCGCCATTTTGCTGTGGTAAGGAGTGGCCTCATGGACATTGACCTTGTTTTTAAGATTGCGGCCACCGGCATCATTGTGGCCGTATTGAATCAGCTGCTCATCCGCTCCGGCCGGGAGGATCAGGCCATGATGACGACCCTGGCCGGGCTGATCGTAGTGCTGACAATGCTGGTGCGGCAGATCAGCGACCTGTTTGTTTTGATAAAAGCATTGTTTGAACTATGACCTATGATCTTATTATGCAAGCTGGCCGCTGCCGTACTTGTGGCGGCCGTGTTGACGCTTCTTTTAAAAAAAGACCAGCCTGCCTTTGCGCTTTTGGTCTCGGTATGCACCGCCGCCGGGCTGCTTGCTGTGGCGATGCGCCAGATCGAGCCGCTGCTCGCTTGGCTTCGCACACTGGAGGTCTACTTTCAGGGGCAGAGCCCGGCGGTGCTGCTGCGCGCTCTCGGCATTGCGCTGGTCGCGCAGTTTGCCGCCGATACCTGCCGCGAGGCCGGTCTTTGCGCGGCCTCCACCGCCATCGAGCTCTGCGGCCGGGTGCTGGTTCTTTTGCAGGCTCTGCCGCTGCTGCGGTCGCTGCTCGGCTCCTTTGCGGACTATTTGCAGTAATTTTCCTGCTGGCAGTGCCGCCCCCTGCCTTTGCGGACGAGCTGCCGCAGGAGGTGCAGGACATTTTGCAGGACAGCCCCGCGGACATCACCGATGCCGCTGGGTGGACCCTTGCCGACATTGCAGCGCTGCTGGGGGACTGGATTGTCAGCGGCTTTCAGCCCACACTGCACTTTGCGGCGCAGTCTGCCGGGTATCTTTTGCTGGCAGGGCTGCTGGGGCTGCTGGTCGGCAGACCTGCCGGCGCTTATGTTGAGATCTTTGCCGTGCTGGGCTTCGGCTCGCTGAGTCTTTCCACCGCGATGCAGCTGACGGCGCTTGTCGGCTCGACTGCACAGGATTGCAGCACTTATCTTACTGCCTTTGTGCCGGTATTCGGCGGTGTGGCTGCCGCAGGCGGGCAGACCTCCGGAGCGCTGGTTTACAGCGGGATGTTCTTTGCCATGTCAGGCTTTCTGTGTGCGGTCATCCGGAAGCTGCTGCTGCCCGTCATGCAGATATACTTTTGTTTTTCTGTCTGTGCCTGTCTTTGGGGCAACCGCGGCATCACCGATGCCGCCGCGCTGTTTGCCCGCTGCATGCACTGGCTGCTCAAGGTCTGCGGGGCACTGTTCAGCCTTGTGCTGGGGCTGCAGAATACGCTGGCCGCAACGGTGGACAATGCTGCCCTGCGGACCGGCAAGGGCCTTTTACAGGGCGCGATCCCGGTTGTGGGGGATGCCGCTGCCGCCGCACTGACCGGAGCGGCAGCGGCGCTGCAGTTGCTCAAGGGGTCCCTTGCGCTGGCCGGGCTGCTGGCGCTGGCGGCGCTCTTCGCACCGATCTTTCTGCAAAGCATTGCCTATACGCTCGTCTTTGCGGCGGCCGGTGTCATTGCCGGGGCTACCGGGCAAAAGCCCTGCGCCCAGCTTTGCCGACTGTACTTTGAGGGGGCACGCCTCTGCGGATCGGTGCTGGTGCTTTATTTTTTTATGATTTTTCTGTCCACGGCGCTGTTGCTGCTGGCAGGGAACGGGGGATAGCATGGAATCATTCCGCCATCTGGCACTGGGCTGCTGTGTGCTGTCGGCACTGGCGGGCATGCTGCGGCTTTTCTGGCCGGACAACGGCTTCAAATCCGTCATAAATGCCGTGCTGGTGCTGTATATTTTAACAGCGGGCATCCAGATGCTCGGCGGTATTGACTGGGACAGCATTGTGCTGACGCTCCGCAGCTTGCCTGCCGGGCAGAGCCGTCCCTCCGCTGATTTTTCGGCCTACAGCCGCGAGCTTGGCCTGACAGCCTCTGTGGAGGCTGTACGGGAAGTCCTGCAGGGTGCGGGCATCCGCGCCGCCGTCAGCTGGCAGGACGGCAGATGCGTCATCACACCGGTGGACATCCGCGACCGCACCGCGATAGAGACCCTGCTGGCCGTCAACGCCGGTGACCTGCCCTGGTGCATAGCGGAGAGCACACCATGACCGCCCGGGAGTATATCGCCCCGCTGGCCGCAAGGCTGCGCACCGCGCTGGCTGATGAAAAGCAGCGTGTCAATCTGCTGGTTTTGATGGGGCTGGCAGGTCTTGTGCTGCTGGCGTTTTCCGCCTGGCTGCCGGCAG
Organism: uncultured Oscillospiraceae bacterium; assembly: GCA_900540595.1. GTDB lineage: Bacteria > Bacillota > Clostridia > Oscillospirales > Ruminococcaceae > Gemmiger. The sequence continues at coordinate 100,012 of UQGL01000004.1, read as the reverse complement.
ACGATGCAGCGCAGCCCGCCCCCGCCGCCGTGCAGGAGACGGCCGCCGACTACGCCGCCCAGCTGGAAAGCCGCCTGACTGCACTGATCCGCTGTGTGGACGGCGCAGGCGATACCGCCGTCATGGTTACGCTGGAATCAGGCAGTGAGAGCGTCTATGCAACGGACACGGACCGCGATGGCGGCTCCACCCATGTGCTTTTGGGCAGCGGCGGCGCAGACGGACTTGTGGAGACCGTACAGACACCCCGTGTGCTGGGCGTAGCCGTTGTCTGTGAGGGCGGCGGCACGGCGGCGGTACAGAACCGCGTGACCGCGCTGGTAGAGGCACTGACCGGCGTAGGCGCCAACCATATCACCGTAGCAAAGATGGCATCGACCAACGAAGAGGAGGGCAAACCATGAAGCAACTTACAGCCAAGCTGAAAAGCCGCGGCGCTACAGCCGCCGTCCTGACACTGGCGCTGGGGGCCGCCGTATACCTGAACTGGTCTTTCTCCCGCGGGGCACCGCCCAGCCTGCTTGTATCCGATACCACTGCCGATGCGGTGGAGACTGCCGCCGCTGCCCCTGTCACCGACCAACTGGCCGTAGAAGCCGCTGCGGCCGCCGAGGACACAGAGACCTCCGCCGTTGATGACGCTGACAAGAACTACGGCGAAGCACAGCTTGTCAGCGTAAATCAGGATTCCGGCACAGAGTTTTTTGAGTCTGCCAGACTGACACGCAGCAAGGCCCGTGACGAAGCGTTGGACACCTTGAAGAAATCCCTCAAGGATGCCGGCCTGACCAAGGAGGAAAAGGACGCCCTGACCGCCGAGCTGAGCGCACGCATCAGCAACATCACACTGGAGACAAAGCTGGAGACCCTCATCAAGTCAAAGGGCTTTCCCGACTGCGTGGTCAATCTGGAGGGCAGCAAGGCCAATGTGACCGTTATGACTGAAAATGATGCACTGACAGCCGAGGAGGTCACCCGTGTCCGGGATGCCCTGCTGAACCAGTGCAAGGGCTTGACCGCGCAGGACATCACCATTGTGGAAGTAAAATAGCGCCAATATTTTGTTGCAAACAGCCCCGTTTTGTGGTACACTGATTTATATTAGTAGAACTATGGCCAAATGGCCGTTTGCAACGGGAGGGTACACACTATGGATGTACACAATACCATCGGCGGCAGCTTACAGATCTCGACTGAGGTTATCGCAAAAATTGCGCGTCTGGCCGCGCTGGAGGTTGACGGCGTTGCCGATGTAGCCACCGGCATCAGCCAGAATGTCCGCTCGCTTCTGGGCCGCACCGGTCTGCAGAAGCCGGTCGCCGTCGTCATGGAGGACGGCATTGCCACCGTGACGGTGCATATCACCGTTGTGTACGGCAACAAGGTCATGCCGTTGTGCGAAAAAGTGCAGGAGAATGTCAAGCAGGCGATTCAGAACATGACGGGCATTACCGTGGCCCGTGTGGATGTGCTGGTCGTGGGCCTGACAGAGACCCCTGCCGAGAAAGAATAAGACAAGATAAGGAAAGACAGGAACTTTGAGTATGGAGAAAAAGCTGACCCGCCGCGAATCCCGCGAGACGGCCTTTCTGACGGCCTTCGCCGCTACCTTTGAGCCCGAGGAGCCCACCCTCCCTGCGGAGGAGCATCCCGCGCCCGATGCCTTTGCGAACCAGCTGCTGGCTGCCATGAATGACCATGCCGCCGAGCTGGATGAGATCATCACCGCCCATCTGAAGGGCTGGACGCTGCCCCGCGTACCCCGTGTGAGCTTGGTTGCCCTGCGCCTTGCGCTGGCCGAGATGCTCTACGGCGAGGAGCAGAAGCCCGGTGTTGCCATCAATGAGGCCGTGGAGCTGGTCAAGAAATACGGTGCCGAGGATGACTACCAGTTCGTCAACGGCCTTTTGGGTGCCGTTGCGCGTGAGCGCGGCGAGACCGATGAACCCAAATGCTGACGCTGGGCATCGACACCAGCAATTACGCAACCTCTCTGGCAGTGTTTGACACAGACGCCGGAGAGGTTGTTTGCGATTGCAAAAAGTTTTTGCCCGTGAAAGAGGGTCAGCTGGGCCTGCGCCAGAGTGACGCCCTTTTCCACCACACGGCGGCTCTGCCGGAGATGCTGGCCGAGCTTTCCGGCAAGGCTGATTTGACCAAGGTTGCCGCCGTCGGCGTTTCCGCCAAGCCCCGCCCGGTCGAGGGCTCGTATATGCCGTGCTTTCTGGCTGGTGTCAGTGCCGCCACGGCATTTGCGCTTTCCCGCGCGCTGCCGCTTGTGCAGCTGACGCATCAGCAGGGGCATATTGCGGCGGCGCTGTACGCCACAGGCCAGCCGGAGCTGTTCGATCAGGAGACTCTGGTGTTCCATGTTTCCGGCGGCACGACTGACCTTTTGCTCTGCCATGGGGCTGAGCGCATCACGCCGCTGGGCACCAGCAGCGACCTTTATGCAGGGCAGGCCGTGGATCGGCTGGGCGTAAAGCTTGGCTATCCGTTCCCGGCGGGTGTCTATGTCAGTGAGCAGGCTGCCCTCTGCACCGAAAAAGTCCGCCCCAAAGTCAGCGTGCACGGCCTCACCTGCAGCCTGTCCGGGCTGGAGAACCAGTGTGCCCGGCTGCTGGCCGAGGGACGGGATGCCGCTTATGTCTGCAAATACTGCCTGCTTTGTGTTGGCGAAACGCTTGTGCGCATGGCCAACAACGCGCTGGCCGAGCATCCGGGCCTGCCTGTTGTCTTTGCAGGCGGCGTCATGAGCAGCGATCTGATCCGCACCTATGTGACAAACCGCGTACCGGGGGCGCATTTTGTGCCGGGCCGGTTTGCCAGCGATAACGCCATTGGCATCTCGATCTTGGCGGCAAGGGAGTGTGGCGCATGGCCGACTACATCAATGTAACCAGCCTGAACCGGCTGGCCAAACAGGTATTGGCCCAGTGCGACCCCCTCAATGATCTGATCGTCTGCGGGGAGATTTCCGGCTTTACCCGCCATTATAAGAGCGGGCATCTGTATTTTACCCTGAAGGACGAAAACGCCAGCATTAAGACGGTGATGTTCCGCTCACAGGCGCAGCTTTTAAACTTTGAGCCGCAGAACGGCATGCTGGTGCTGGTCTACGGCCGTGCCACGATCTACGAGCGGGACGGTGCGTTCCAGCTGTATGCTGACTATATGAAACCGTTCGGCGCAGGGGCTGCCCAGATGGCCTTTGACGCCCTGTACAAAAAGCTGGAGACCGAGGGACTGTTTGCACCCGAGCGCAAGCGCCCGCTGCCTGCCGTGCCGCAGTGCATCGGGGTCGTGACCAGCAAGACCGGTGCTGCCTGGCAGGATGTGCAGAATGTCATCCGCCGCCGCTGGCCGATGGTAAAGCTACTGCTCGCCCCCGTCAGCGTACAGGGCATTGAGGCCGAAAGAAGCATCACCGAGGGGATCCGGCTGCTTGACCGCGACCCGCGGCCCGATTTGATCCTTGTGACCCGCGGCGGCGGCAGTAAGGAGGATCTGTGGGTCTTTAATGCGGAGCGTATTGCCCGCGCTGCCGCTGCCTGCCGCAAGCCGGTGGTCTCCGCTGTCGGCCATGAGATCGACACCTCGATCCTTGATTATGTGGCCGATCTGCGCGCACCGACGCCCTCTGCCGCAGCAGAGCTGTGCGTGCCCGACCAGAGCGATGTCCGGCAGAAAATATTCATTTTACAGCAAAATATTCAAAAAAATATACAGAATCGCTGCAAACTATGCTATAATAGGTTTGATCAGCTTGCCACTGCCCAGCTCCTGCAGCGCCAGCATCAGCAGCTTGCCCGCCGGGAGCGGGAGCTTGCCGGCCTGCAGGCCGCTGTACAGCAGGCCGCACAGCACCGTATGCAGGATGCACAGCGCAACCTGCAGCACGCGGCATCGGTGGCGCAATCGCTGAGTCCCTACGCCGTGCTGGCCCGCGGCTATACGCTGACTGAGCGCAACGGCGTACCCTGCAGTGTAGAAGCGCTGCACCCCGGCGAGGCCGTCACCCTGCGCGGTGCAAAGGCTGCCGCCGAATGCCGCATAGAAGCGGTGCATAATTTGGAAAAACAGACAGGGGAGTGATGCCCGATGAAGCAGCCAAAATCCTTTGAGGAGGGCATGGAGCGCCTGCAGAGCCTTTTAGGGCAGCTGCAGGATGAGTCCACGCCGCTGGCGGATTCCGTCAAGCTGTATGCGGAGGCCGCCGGGCTGATCCACTACTGCAATACAGCGCTGGACAAGGCCAAGCTGCAGGTTGAGGAAATTGATGCAAGCCTGACCCCGAACGCGGAGGTATCCCATGAAGCATGAGGAATACAAGGAGCAGTTTCATGCCTGGACGCAGCTGACCGAGCAGCGCCTGACGGAATTGTGTGACACCTATCTGCCGCAGCAATCCGAGTTGGGCCGGGCTGCACGCTACAGCCTGCTGGGCGGCGGCAAACGCATCCGCGCCGTGCTGACGCTGGCCGCCTGCCAGCTGTGCGGTGCCGATGCCGCCGATGCGCTCGACTATGCCTGTGCGCTCGAGATGCTGCACTGCTACTCACTCATTCACGATGACATGCCCTGCATGGACAACGATGATTTCCGCCGGGGCCGCCCCAGCTGCCATAAGCAATTTGGCGAGTCAACCGCCCTGCTGGCCGGTGACGCCCTTGTCACGGCAGCATTTGAGGTGCTTGCCAACGCCGGTTTGTCTGCCGAAAGCCGCATTGAGGCAGTCCGGCTTCTCTCCCGGGGCGGCGGTGACCGCGGCATGCTCTACGGTCAGGAGCTGGACAAGCATTTTGAGACGGTGCGCGCAAGTGAGCAGGAGTTGATGGCCCTGCACGCCCACAAGACCGGTGCGCTCATCATTGCCGCCGTCGAGCTGGGCTGTGCCGCCGCGGGTGTGCGCCCCGACACGGACACCCGCAAGGCGCTGGTGCGCTACGCCGCCGAGCTTGGTCTTGTTTTCCAGATCGTCGATGACATTCTGGACGTCACCTCTACAACGGAAGAGCTGGGCAAGCCCGTCGGCAGCGATGCCGACAATGACAAGACCACCTTTATCACGCTGTACGGCCCGCAGGGCGCCCACGAAAAGGCGGAGCACCACAACGCCGCAGCGCTGGCCGCGCTGGATGCGCTTGGCCCCAAAGCAGACTTTCTGCGCCTGCTGGCTGCGGAGCTGCTGGAACGTAAGAAATAAGGATGTGATTCCTATGCCACTGCTGCGCGCTGCGCTGAGTTGGAATTTTGTGCTGGTAACAGCGATCTGTGCATCGCTGCTGGCACAGCTTATCAAAGTGCTGTTGAATCTGTTTATCTTCCACCGCTTCATCGCCGAGCGTATGTGGGGGGCGGGCGGCATGCCCAGCTCCCACTCGGCCACCGTCTGCGCCATGGTTGTTGCCACCGGGCGGTACTGCGGTGTAAGCTCGCCCACCTTCGCCATTGCGGCTGTGCTGTCCATCATCGTTATGTACGATGCCATGGGTGTGCGCTATGAGACCGGCGAGCAGGCAAAGGTTCTGAACCGTCTTTTTACCGAATGGATGGATCAGGGGATTGAGCAGTTTCAGTTTCCCCATGGCAAAAAGCTCAAGGAAATGGTCGGTCATACACCGATCGAAGTTCTGACCGGCGCGGCGCTCGGCATTGTGCTGGGCTTTGTCATGCCGATGGTATAAAAACGAGGTGCGTATATGAGCTATCCCTTGCTGGAGCGTATCAATGCGCCCGGAGAAATTAAAAATCTGCCCGCAGACGAGATGCCCGCCCTGTGCGAGGAAATCCGGCAGTTCCTGATCAAAAGTGTTTCCGAGACAGGCGGCCATCTGTCCTCCAATCTGGGTGTTGTGGAATTGACGGTCGCTTTGCACCGTGTGCTGGATTTTCCGCAGGACAAGCTGCTGTTTGATGTAGGCCACCAATGTTACACCCACAAGCTGCTGACCGGCCGCCGGGCCGGTTTTGCGCAGCTGCGCCGCAAGAACGGTATCTCGGGCTTTCCCAGCCCGGAGGAGAGCAGCTGTGACGCTTTCATTGCCGGGCACGGCAGCGCTGCGCTGTCTACGGCCATCGGCATCGCCCGGGCCAAAAAGCTCAAAAACGAGCCGGGCAAGGTCGTGGTCATTGTGGGCGATGGCGCCTTTACGGGCGGCATGGTCTACGAGGGCATGAACAATGTCAGCAAGCTGAACAATCTGATCGTCATTTTGAACGACAACAAGATGTCGATCTCCAAAAATGTCGGCCAGATGGCCAACTATCTGACCAAGCTGCGCACCGACCCGAAATACTCCCATGTCAAGGCGCATATGGAAACGGTGCTTGAGCGCATCCCGGTCGCCGGTGATGCCATGGTCAAGGTGCTGCAGGGCGGCAAGCAGCTGATCCGCCGCGGCATCTACAAATCCACGATGTTCGAGGAGATGGGCTTCCAGTACATCGGGCCGGTGAACGGCCATGATGTCGATATGCTGACCCACACCCTGACCAACCTGCGCGAGCAGTATGCCCCCATATTCCTGCATATCGTCACCCAGAAGGGCAAGGGCCTGAAGCCTGCCGAGGAAAATCCCGGAGAGTTTCACGCCGTATCGTCCATTGATCTCAACCATCTGACCAACCCCGAGCTTTCGCCGAAGGACTCCTTTTCCTCGACCTTCGGCTGTGCGCTGGCCGATCTGGGTGATGACGAGCCGCGTCTGTGCGGCATCACCGCCGCCATGAAGTACGGCACCGGCCTCAACTTTTTCAAGCACCGCCATCCCGGCCGCTTCTTTGATGTCGGTATGGCGGAGGAGCATGCCGTCAGCTTTGCGGCAGGTCTTGCCAGTCAGGGCCTGCTGCCGGTCGTAGCGATCTATTCGACCTTCTTCCAGCGCGCCTATGATCAGATCATCCATGATGTAAATCTGATGCAGCTTGATGTTCTTTTTGCCGTGGATCGCGCAGGACTTGTGCCCGGTGACGGCGCCACCCATCAGGGTATTTACGATGTGGCGTTCTTCTCCAATGTAAATATTCCTGTGTTTGCCCCGGCCAACTATGCTGAACTGCGCTACTGGCTGACTTATCTTGTGCGGGAGGCCCGCGGCCCCTGCACGATCCGTTATGCCCGCGGGGAGGAGAACCCCGCGCTGGCTGCGCTGCCCTGCACAGGCAAGCGCTTTGACCTGTTGGAGCCTGCCGCCGGTGCGCGCATCGCACTGGTCAGCTACGGTGCCGAGACGGAGGAGATCATTGCCGCCCGCGATCTGCTGGCCCAGAACGGACAGCTGGCAGACTGTGTAAAGCTGACCCAGATTTACCCGCTGCCCGATGGGCTGTGCGATGCACTTAAGCCCTACGACACGATCCTCTTTGCCGAGGATTCCGTGCGGACCGGCAGCATTGGTGAGCAGCTGGGCTTTGCCCTGCAGCAATGCGGCTGGCAGGGCCGCTATCTGCTGCATGCGGTGGATAACACCCATCTGCTGCACGCCAATGTGCCCGAGCTGCGCAAGGATCAGCAGCTCGATGCAGCCGCGCTCTGCACGGATATACTGAACCATTTAAAGGAGAAGCAGGCATGAGCAAGATACGCCTGGATCAATACCTGTGCCAGAACGGTCTGGTGCAGAGCCGTGAGCGCGCCAAGGCGCTTATCATGTCCGGCATTGTCTTTGTCAATGAGCAAAAGGCGGACAAAGCCGGGGAGATGATCGCACCCGATGCCAAGGTCGAGGTACGCGGCCACGATATCGGCTATGTCAGCCGCGGCGGCCTCAAGCTGGAGAAGGCGATGCAGGTCTTTCCCATGCGGCCGGACGGCAAGGTCTGCATGGACATCGGTGCCTCCACCGGCGGCTTTACGGATTGTATGCTACAAAACGGCGCCGTCAAGGTCTATGCCGTGGATGTCGGCTACGGCCAACTGGCATGGAGTCTGCGCACGGACGAGCGTGTCATCAACATGGAGCGCACCAACATCCGCAATGTAAAACCCGAGGACTTGTCAGAGCCGGTAGCCTTTTTCAGTGTTGATGTTTCGTTCATCTCTCTCAAGCATATTTTCCCGGTCGCAGATATGATCTGCACGCCGGAGGCTGTCGGCGTCTGCCTCGTCAAGCCGCAGTTTGAGGCCGGCCGCGAAAAGGTCGGTAAAAAGGGTGTTGTCCGTGACCCGGCCACCCACCGTGAGGTGCTGAAGATGGCCGAGGGGTACGCCATGGCAAACCACTTTACCCCGGCAGGTCTGGATTTTTCTCCCATCAAGGGACCCGAGGGCAACATTGAATATCTGCTGTATGTCCAACACTGCGAGACCCCGCAGCCGCTGCCGGACGGCCTGATTGAAAAGGTCGTGGCAGCCTCCCACGAGACGCTGGATAAAACGCCCAACCACCACTGAGAAAGGAACCTGACGTTATGTCGGTTTTGCTGATTCCCAACCCGACCAAGGACACCGGGCTTGCCGTTACACGGCAGGCCGCTGCTGTGCTGGCCGGGCGAGGCATCCCGGTCCTGATGCCGCAGGCCTTTGCGGCGGCCGATGGGCTGGATGGCGTGCGCTTCCTGCCGGAGGAGCAGGCCTACCGCGCCGCCGAGCAGGTCGTGACCATCGGCGGTGACGGTACCTTGCTGCGCGCCGGGCTGGACTGTCTGGCGCACGGCAAGCCCGTTCTGGGCGTAAACCTTGGCCGCACAGGCTTTCTTGCCACCTGTGAAGTAGGAGAGCTTGCCACCAAGCTGAACCGACTGGCGGCAGGGGATTTCACCCTTGTGGAGCGTGGACTGCTGCATGCCCGCGTGCCCGCCCACGACTGGGCGGCCGATGCCATCAACGACATTGTGCTTTTTGGCAACACCCGCCTGCATCCGATGGATTATAAAGTATACTGTGATGGTGCCTTTGTAGGCGGCTACCGCAGCGACGGCATGATACTGGCCACACCGACCGGCTCCACTGCGTATTCCTTCTCGGCCGGCGGCCCTATTTTGGACGCTGCCGCCGATGTCATGGTTCTGACGCCGGTCTGTGCCCACAACGCCCATGTAGCCCCGCTGGTGTTTGCCGCCAGCCGAAAGCTGGAGATCATTGCCGATGCCGAAAACCGTGACGGCAGCTTTGCCTGCGCCGACAGCAGCAACCAGTGCGGCCTGCTGCCCGGGGAAAGCCTGCTGGTGACCGGCGGCGGGCAGCATCTGCAGCTGATTACATTCGATGACGCCGAACAGTTTCATGCCATAGAAAACAAATTGATGAGGAGATGATCCCTGTGAAAAGTGCACGCCATCAGGCGATTTTGGACCTGATCGAACAGCATCCTATCGACCGGCAGGAGGATCTGCTGGCACATCTGCGGGAGGAAGGCTTTGATGTAACGCAGGCCACCGTATCCCGCGACATCCGTGAGCTGCAGCTGGTCAAGACGGCTACCGCTGACGGACGCTACCGCTATGTACCGGCCTCTGCCTCCGGCAAGGTGACACACTCACCCAGCCGGTTTGAGATGATCTTCCGGGAGTCCGTCCTCAAGGTGGACTACGCCGGGCATATGGTGCTGGTCAAGTGCTTCTCCGGCATGGCCAACGCCGCCTGCGAGGTGTTTGACGCCAAGCAGTGGGACAATGTAGTCGGCACCCTTTCCGGTGATGACACCTTCTTTATCCTGATGCGCAATGAAGAGGATGCCGCCGTCATCTGCAAGCAGCTGCAGCAGTATACCCGCCGCGGGTAATTTGAACGACAGGGAGGAGCCGCCCCATGCTGGCAAACCTGAAAATTGAAAATGTTGCGGTTATTGAAAAGGCCGAGGTCAACTTCACCCATGGCTTTACGGTGCTGACAGGTGAGACAGGTGCCGGTAAGTCCATCCTGATCGACTCCATCAACGCCATTCTTGGTAACCGTACCTCCCGCGAGCTTGTGCGCAGCGGCGCTCAGAAGGCGTGTATCTGGGCCACCTTTGAGGCTATACCGGCATCCGTCAAAAAGCAGCTTGAGAAGTGCGGCTATGAGGCCAGCGACGACCTGCTTTTGTACCGCGAGATCAACGCCGAGGGCAAGGGCAGCTGCCGTATCAACGGTATGCCTGCCACCGCTGCCGTGGTGCGGGATATTTCCGCCGGACTTCTTTCCATCCACGGCCAGCACGACAGCCAGAGCCTGACAAACCCGGCCTTGCATCTGGATCTGCTGGATCAGTACGCCCAGAACCGCGAGCTGTTTGCCGAGTATTACCGCCGCTACCGTGAGCTGGTCACGGTAAAGCGCCAGCTGGATACCGCAAACGCCAGCGAGGCCGACAAGCAGCGCCGCATAGAAGCCCTGACCGCCGAGATCGATGCCATTGACGCCGCTGCGCTGCAGCCCGGCGAGGAAAAGACCCTGCAGGAGCGCAAAACAGTCATCACCCATGCTCAGAGCATTCTGGAAGGCATCACCGCCGCCCACCTTGCACTGGCCGGGGATGAAGACGGCGAGCAGGCGGGCGCAGCGGATCTTTTGGGCGGTGCCGTGGACGGACTGCAGAACAGTGCCCGGCTCGATGAATCGCTTGCTGCCATGTCCGAGCGGCTGAACGAGTTGTACTACAGCGCCCGGGATCTTGCCACCGATCTGGCTGACCGGTTGGACGCTTATGGCTTTGACGCCGGGGAACTGGATCAGATCGAATCCCGCCTTGATACGATCTACCGCATCAAGCAAAAGTTTGGTATGGAGGTAGAGGAGCTTCTGGCACGGCGCGACACAGCCGCCGCCGAGTTAGAGAACTTCCAGTCCTCCGGCCAGCGGATCGCCGAGCTGAAGGCCCGGATGCAGACGCTGTATGCCGCCGCCAAGGAGGCCGCCGAGGCGCTGACCCAAAGCCGACTGAAGGGCTTTGCCGCCATGAACAAGCAGATGAAGGCCGCGCTGGAATTTCTGAACATGCCGGGCATCCGTTTTGCACTCAAGCATGCGCGGGGGCCGTTGTCCTCCCACGGGCAGGATACCGTGGAATTTTTGATCTCCACCAACCCCGGTGAGGAGCCAAAGCCGCTGGCAAAGATTGCATCCGGCGGCGAGCTTTCCCGCATTATGCTGGCCTTCAAGAGCGCTTTGGCCGACCGTGATGCCCTGCCTACCGTTATCTACGATGAGATCGACACAGGCGTATCGGGTCTGGCGGCGGGGCGTATCGGCCAGCTTTTGCACCAGACAGCCAAAGGGCATCAGGTGCTGTGCATCACCCACACACCGCAGGTTGCCGCCTTTGCGGACAACCAGCTTTTGATCCAGAAAAATGTCCGCAACGACCGTACCTTTACCGAGATCCATACCCTTGATATGGACGGCCGCGTGGAGGTGCTGGCGCGGATGATCTCCGGTGACAAGGTCAGTGAACTGAGCCTTGCCAGCGCGCGGGAGCTTATCGAGAAGTCTAAATAACCCCTTCGCCCCTATAAATTCACGCAAAATAAAACTCGTGGCCCATGCTTGACAACCCGCGCAGAATATGATAGAGTAATTTTTGTTAAATGCAGTGATGGGACCCAGTACCCGTCTGCCATGCTACAGAGAAGCCCCGGTCGGTGCAAGGGGTCAGCAGAGGTTGACGGCGAATACAGCCCGGAGCAGCAGGCTGAACGCGCAAGCTAGTAGGCTGTGCCGTGTGCGCACGTTACAGCGTTTGGGTGTCGCAGGCTTACCCTTTGGCCGCTGCACCCGCGAAGGCCCGCCGCCGTGAGGCACGGGCAAACAGAGGTGGTACCGCGATATTTCGCCCTCTGCCAAATTCACATTTGGCAGGGGCTTTTATTTTTTGCCCTTGCCGCAACAAACGGAGGTAAAACCCATGACGATTTATGACGAACTGAAAGCCCGCGGCCTGATTGCACAGGTCACGGACGAGGAGGAGATCAAGGAGCTGATCAACAACGGCAAGGCGACCTTCTACATCGGCTTTGACTGCACGGCCGACAGCCTGACCGCCGGGCATTTTATGGCCCTGACCCTGATGAAGCGTCTGCAGCAGGCCGGCAACCGCCCGATTGCCCTGATCGGCGGCGGCACAACGATGATTGGCGACCCCTCCGGCCGTACCGATATGCGCAAGATGCTGACCAAGGAGGACATTGACCACAACGCCGAGTGCTTCAAGCGTCAGATGGAGCGTTTCATCGAGTTCGGTGAGGGCAAGGCTATGATGCTGAACAACGCCGACTGGCTGCTGAACCTCAATTACATTGAGCTGCTGCGCGAGGTCGGCCCCTGCTTCAGCGTGAATAACATGCTGCGTGCCGAGTGCTACAAGCAGCGCATGGAGAAGGGCCTGTCCTTCCTTGAGTTCAACTACATGATCATGCAGAGCTACGACTTCTACCATCTGTTCCAGAATTACGGCTGCAACATGGAGTTTGGCGGCGATGACCAGTGGAGCAACATGCTGGGCGGCACCGAGCTGATCCGCCGCAAGCTGGGCAAGGATGCCTACGCCATGACCATCACGCTGCTGACCGATTCTCAGGGCAAAAAGATGGGCAAGACTGCCGGCAATGCTGTCTGGCTTGACCCCAACAAGACGAGCCCGTTCGAATTCTACCAGTACTGGCGCAATGTCGGCGATGCGGATGTGCTCAAGTGCATCCGTATGCTGACCTTCCTGCCGTTGGAGCAGATCGACGAGATGGACCACTGGGAGGGCGAGCAGCTGAACAAGGCCAAGGAGATTCTTGCCTACGAGCTGACCAAGATGGTCCACGGCGAGGCAGAAGCCGAGAAGGCGCAGGCTACCGCCCGCGGCCTCTTCAGCGGTGCTGCCGATCATGAGCACATGCCCAGCACGGCGCTGGATGCAGCGCTTATCAAGGACGGTGCTGTCGGCCTGCTGGCTGCCATGGTGGCCGCCGGTCTGTGCGGCTCCAACCGCGAGGCCCGCCAGCTGGTTCAGCAGGGCGGCGTCCTTGTTGACGGTGAGAAGGTCACCGACCCGAAGGCAGTTCTGACCGTTGACGCGCTGAGCAAGGGCGTTGTCATCAAGAAGGGCAAGAAAGTTTATCACAAGGTTACGCTGTAAAGCAAAGTTGCTTCACAGTCAATTTCATCACACACTATAAGCAAACAAGCCCCCTGTCCGCACGGCAAATGTTGTTGGACAGGGGGCTTTTGGTGTAGTATAATGGAACAAATCGGAAGTTGTGGAGGTAGAAAAACATGTATAGAATATATAGTGCACTTATCGAAATTGTTGCGGCAGCTGTTTTTATAATTCCTATTTGGTGCATATATAACAAGTTATGTTTTCATAGCTGGAAACGAACTATTATTTATATGGTATTGGGGTTTTATTTTACTGCAGTCTTAGCACTTGTAGGCTTTCCTAATATAGCATCTCTGAAAATTGATTTTGCAGTGAACATTATCCCGTTTTTGGATATGGTTTCAGATTTCACCAATGCTTGTTTGAATATACTTTTATTTGTTCCATTTGGTTTCTTTCTGCCGATATTGTGGGATAAATTTAGAAACATTAAAAATATTGCCTTAGTGGGATTTATAGCTACAAGTTTAATTGAAATATCACAGATTTTTACTTTTAGAACGAGTGATATAAACGATATTATTACAAATACTGTTGGTACTATAATTGGATATTTTATTGTACATAGGATAACTGATAATTTTACGAAGCGAATCTTTTCAAATTCAAAAATGGGTGACTTTTACATAATATGTGCATCTGTAGCACTTATTATGTTCTTCCTTCAACCATTTATTTCATCATTGTTATGGGAAATGGTGCTGTAACTTTCAGTTTTTGAAACTGAGAAATCTGAATTTGTGGAGTGAAGCATATATGGCAAAACATGAGTTTGGAATTATGATGGATGCACCTCAACCGGGTAAAAGATACGATGAGTATGAACCATGGAAATATGATTGCATTTCTGTTGATGATGACTATGTAGAAGGCATTGCAGAAAAGCTTGGTTTCATTGATTTCTATTGGCATACGCTTTCTATCAAAGAAAAGGGGCTTGCATACTGTGGTGTTTCACTTGTTCCGCCCAGTTCTCTAAAAGCGTTTATTGATGTCATTGATGATATTCCTAAACTATATGGACTAAAGGGACTGTTAGAAAAGGCATTAGGCCAAAACAAATGGGTTATTCATTATGGACTCTAATGGAGCGGCAAATTCCAGTTTGTATGATTGGGCATCGAGAATGCCGCCCTCTATACATTTTGGGATATAAACAGTAAGAGGTGCAGCACTTCAAACGGGCTGCACCTCTTTGTATGCTTATTTTCTCAGCACTGCCGCATCAAACGGACATAGAACTCCACGGCACGGCCAACGGTCTCGACGCGGATGCGTTCGTTGTTGCCGTGCAGGGTGCCGCGCTCCTCGGCGGTCAGATCCATGGCCGAGAAGCGGTACACATGGTCGCTGATACGGCCGTAATGGCGGCTGTCCGAGCATTGCACCATCAGATACGGTGCTACCAGACAGCCCTTCCAGGTGCCTGCCACAGCGCTGGCGACCTTATCCCATGCAGGGCAGTTCGTCTCGCTGATGCGGCTCGGGTTCATGCCCTCCAGCTTTGTGATCTCAACGGCAGGGTCATTGATGGTTTCTTTTAAGTAGGCAAGGGCACTGTCCATCGTGTCCTCAGGGTTCAGGCGCAGGTTGCTGATAAAGGCTGCCTCCGGCGGGATAACATTGCGTCCCGCGCTGCCCTTAGCCTGCGTGAAGGCCACCGTTGTGCGCATCAGGGCGTTCAGCTCACCGCCGCTCTTGCGGCAGATGGAGTCCAGCACATCGCCGAACAGCCAGAGGTTGGCAAAGATCATGCGGTAGGTGAAGTTGGAGTAGCGACCCAGTGTGTCAAACATCTCCGCAACCGGCTTGGTCACATGTGCCTTGAAGGGATGGCTTTCGATCTTGGTGCAGGCCTCACTCAGCGCCACCAGCGGGCTGTGCGGCTTGGGCGCGCTGGCATGGCCGCCGCCGGACTTGACCTTATACTCCACATTCAGCATGCCCTTTTCCGCAATGCCGATCAGGCCGCAGGGCTGCTTGACGCCGGGGAATACATCCTCCACGACCGCGCCGCCCTCGTCCACAACAAGCGCGGGGGTGATGTGGTTTGCCTCAAACCAATCAACGATATGCACCGCCCCGAGACCGTTGACTTCCTCCCCACCGCTGAAAGCAAAGTAGATGTCCTGTGCGGGAACATACCCCTCGCCGATCAGCTTGTCGGCCGCCGTCAGGACACCGTTGAAGGTGACCTTGGTATCGAGCGTACCGCGGCCCCAGACAACACCGTCCTCCAGCACCGCATCAAACGGCGGCTTTTTCCAGCCCGCCTCATCGACATCGACAACATCATAGTGGGCCATCAGGACAGTCGGATCGGTATGTGCCTTGCCCGCCCATGTAAACAGCAGCGCGCGGTCCTCCAGTCTTTCAAATTTGCAGACCTTGAACACATTCGGATACAACTCCGGCAGGGTATGGATGAGCTTTTCAAACTCGGCCTCATCCTCGAGCGCATGGTCCGTGTTCGAGACCGTCCGGCAGCGAACCAGTGTGCGCAGGTTTTCGACAGCTTTATCGCGGTCGATGGTCTCCTCACCCGCAGGCACAGTGGGCGCGGGGCCGGGGGTAAAGCGTACCGTGCGCACCAGCACAACAGCGACCAATACAGCCAGTGCCGCTAAAATCAGCCATAAAACGAACATTTTGTATTCCTCCTATCGGGTCAGACAAGACCCTTTTTGTACAGAATTCGCGCCACAGCAAGACTGAAAACAACGCCGACCGGAACCATAATGCCCACCGTGGACGCATTGAGCGCCGGCACAAAGATAAACAGCACCAGCATGAGGATGACCGGCGCAATGGACAGGCGGACATTTTTAGAGATAAACACGACCGCCAGACCGCCGAACAACGCGGGCAGCAGCTGCGAGAACGCAGGTGCCAAAACAGGGGAGGACAGCAGCGGCGTCAGCGGTACGATGAGCACAACGCCCACTAAAATAATCAGCGTTGTCACAATGCTGGATACCGCAATGGCGATGGTGGAGATGATCTCGCCCTCCTCACTGTTGGATTTGACCCCGGCGCGCTCCATAGCGTCAAGGGCGCAGGGAAGCTTGAGGTTCGAGATATTGCCCGTCACAAACGACAGATAGCTGCCGCCTGCGCCGAGCATCGGCACATAGGTGAAAATCTCCACAATACCCACAGCCCAGTACATCGGGCCGATGGCAATAAAGCCCTTCACAAACGCAGGCCAGTTGACCTGCGCGTGGAAGATCAGGGAAACCGTAATCGGGTATGCCAAAATCAGCAGCATCAGGCTGAGGCCCCAGATGCGGCCCCAGCGGTGTACGCTGTCCATGTATGTTTCTTTTTGCTGCAAAACCGTTTTTTCCATATTGCGCACCTCCCTTTAGCTCAGCCAGCTTGTCAGCGGAATGGATGCCCCCATACCGCACAGCATACTAATAGGCAGGGCATAGTCCTGAATCCAGCGCTTTTTGGTGCGCATGGCCGCCACACCGCAGATAACCATTGCCAATGCCGAAGTCAGCATAACAAACACCGGGATCAGACCCGTGAAGTCACCGTGCGTCACATTCATCACATCACTGAACACATAGCCGAGGAACGCACTGATCATGCCCAGAAACATGGCATTGTTGAAAATATCCGCCCAGCGACTGTCTTTGGCACCCAGCTTGACCATGCCGCCCTGAATGCGCTTTGTCAGCAGCGGGACCAGAATCAGGCCAACCATGATTCCCACCATCATGACAGCAGCCACCGTTACATAATCCGAGGCAGTGGGAATAGGGGTATTCGTGTTCAGTCCCAGCTCTGTCAGGGATGTACCGGCTGCGACCGTCTCATAGGTCAGGGAGCCTACCACCGACAGCCGCAGCCAGGGCAGCGCGATGCCAAGACTTTTGCTTAAGGAAATGACACCCACCAGAATTGCGATTGCGGGGGCCACCGTAAAAATGGCTGCTGCCGAGATGGTTTTGCGAACAGTTTCCTGCGGCAGACCGATCTCCTTAGCGCGTTTTACGGCACGCCACAGAAAGAACGCTGACTGCGCCAGCACGAACGCCACAATAATGCCGACCAGCACAAATAAGATCGGCGCGTTTACATTGAACTCCATAACATCACACCTTCCCAGTTTCATACTTTAATACGGTAAATTAAAGTATTTTCCTAACTTTAACACAATGTTCAAAAAATAGCAATAGAAAAAGTCGTTTTTGCGGCTACAAATGTTTTTCTGCCACGCATACTTGCCCCCGCGCGCGTTTTGGGATATAATAGAAAAAGTATAGACTTTCGGGAGGCATCCATGCCTAAAGAAAAATTAAAAACCATTTATGTCTGCACCCAGTGCGGCGAAACCAGCCCCCGCTGGCTGGGGCGCTGCCCCTCCTGCGGCGCATGGAACACCATGACGGAGGATGTAGTGGCCGAGCCCGTGAAAACAGCCTCCGGCAAGGCAGCCGCTGCACCGCGCGTTGCGGGACAGACCAGCCTTGTGCCGCAAAAGCTGAAAAGCATCAGCACCACGGAGGAAAAGAGCCGTATCGTCACCGGCATCAGTGAGCTGGACCGGGTGCTGGGCGGCGGCATTGTCATCGGCAGCGTGACGCTCATCGGCGGTGAGCCGGGCATCGGAAAATCCACAATCTTGCTGCAGCTCTGCGGCGAGGTCAGCAAAACCAAAAATGTGCTGTATGTCACAGGCGAGGAATCTGTCCGCCAGATCAAGCTGCGGGCCGTCCGTCTGGATGTGCCGCAGGACAATATCTCACTGGTCGCGGAGAGCGATGTCGATGAGATCTGCGGCCTGATCGAGTCAATGAAGCCTGACCTTGTTGTCATCGACTCGATCCAGACGATGCGTTGTTCTGACATTTCCTCCTCCTCCGGCACAGTAAGTCAGGTAAAGGAAAGCTCCGCACGGTTTTTGAATGTCGCAAAAACGCTTGAGATTCCGACCTTCATTGTTGGCCATGTCAATAAGGACGGTGCCATTGCCGGCCCCAAGGTCATGGAGCATATCGTGGACACCGTGCTTTATTTTGAGGGTGACAAGACCTTGCCCTACCGCGTACTGCGCGCTGTCAAGAACCGATACGGCTCCACGAACGAGATCGGCATGTTCGATATGACCGGCCGCGGTCTGGCGCAGATTGAGAACCCGTCTCAGGTCATGCTGGAGGGGCGGCCTCTCGGCATCAGCGGCACCTGCGTAGCCTGCGTTATGGAGGGCACCCGCCCGGTGCTGAGCGAGATACAGGCACTGGCAACAAAGACGAGCTTTCCCAGCCCGCGGCGTACCGCCAGCGGCTTTGACTATAACCGGATGTACCTGCTGCTGGCAGTGCTGGAAAAGCGCGCCGGATACGCCTTTTACAGTCAGGATGTCTATATCAATATCATCGGCGGCCTGAAGCTGGATGAGACTGCCTGCGATCTGCCTGTATGCATCGCGTTGGCGTCCAGCCTGCTGGACTTGCCGGTGAACGAAAAGACCATGGCCATCGGCGAGGTCGGCTTGGGCGGCGAGGTACGCAGCGTTACACATCTGGAAACACGCTTGCGGGAGGCACAGCGCGTTGGCTTTGACACCGCTATCGTACCCAAGCACAATTTAAAGATGATTGATCCTTCGCAATTTCCCGGCCTGAAGCTGGTGGGCGTATCCTACCTGCGGGAAGCCATCAATGCAATAAAATTAAAGTGAGGAACGAACCCATGCCTGAACAGAAAGACCCGAAAGCACCCGTTTTCAACCCGAAAATCAAAGAAACCATTGCAGCCTTCAAGGCGGAAAACAGCCCCAAAAATCTGAACGATATTCTGAATGAGCTGGTGCGCTCGCCGCTGCTGGCCCCGGCTGTATTTGACCTGCAGGGCCAGCCCGCCCCCAAGCCCGGCCCGGACGGCCGTGTACAGCTGCCCAAGGACACCAAAATCAGCCTTATGATGGTCACAAGCCCCGAGGGCAAGCACTATTATCTGGGCTTCAGTGATTGGGATGCCGCGCATGAATGGCAGGCAAAGCAGGCAAAGGCTGCCCAGCAGATCGTCCTGCTGCGCTTTGATGATTATGCCAACATGATCGCTAAAAACGAGGCTGCGTGCGGGCTGGTCATCAATCCCGGCGACAACAGCCTGCGTCTGGAGCGCCCGCTCATCGAGTCGGTCAAAAAGCAGAAGGACGAGGTCGCACATAAGATTGCGGACGCCGTAGCACAGCGCGAGGCTCACCGTATCCATCCCGGTGACACGGTTACTCTGGTTGAGCCGAGCATTCTGCCCGATGCCATGGTAGACCCTATCTGCGAGATTCTGGCCGGTGCCCCCGGTGTCGGCTCTGCCTATCTGTCGGTCATGATCGTCAACGGCGAGGCCCGCAGCTATCTGCTGGTGCTGGACGGCCCTAAGGACGACAAGCTCTTTGCAGCCGTAGCACAGGCCGCCCGCCCGTATCTGCTGAGCCGCGAGAAAAAGATGGATCTGAACATCACCACCTCGATCTCTCCCATGGGCCAGCAGGGTATGCGCGGCAGCGAGCCGTTCTACCGCAAGGGCATTGGCCGCGTAGTCGAGGAGGATGACGACGAATGAGCGTAAAACGCCTGCTGGACTGCACCCCCAGCGATTTAGCCGCCTACCGCAAGACTGACCTGCTGGACGCCATTGCCGGCAGCGAGGGGCGTGTGCTGGCCTGTGAGACCATCGGCCTGACACCGCCGCTGCTGGTCGATGTGACAAACGCCGAATACGCAGCTGCTCTGAGCGCAGACATTTTGCTGCTGAACATGTTTGATGTGCAGCATCCGGTCATCAACGCCTTGCCGAAGGTTCCCGAGGCAGAGACCGTGCGGGAGCTCAAGCGTCTGACAGGCCGTGTCATCGGCATCAATCTGGAGCCATGCGACCCCGAAGCGGCAAAAAGCAACGATGGTACGCTGTGGAAAATGAGCAGCGGCCGCTTGGCTACGGTAGAAAACGCGCGCCGCGCCGCCGATATGGGCGTTGATTTGATCGTGCTTACCGGCAACCCCGGCAACGGCGTCAGCAACGAATTGATCGTAGCATCGCTGAAGAAGATTTCTGCCGCTGTCGGTGACCGCGTTATGCTAGCTGCCGGAAAGATGCATGCTTCCGGCGTAGCAGGGGAGGGCGGGGAGAAAATCATGACCCCCGCCGATGCCGAGGCCTTCATTGCAGCGGGCGCGGATATCATTCTGCTGCCTGCACCGGGCACTGTACCGGGCATCACACAGGACTATGCCCACTGCCTGATCGAAGCTGTACACGCACACGGTAAACTGGCGCTGACAGCCATTGGAACCTCTCAGGAGGGCGCCGACGCCGCCACGATTCGTCAGATTGCGCTGATGTGCAAGATGGCGGGTGCAGATATCCACCACATCGGCGACACCGGCGTGCCCGGCATGGCACTGCCGCAGAACATCATGGCGTATTCGATTGCAATTCGTGGCGAGCGGCACACTTACCACAAGATGGCGCAATCAATCAACCGTTGAAAAAACTGTTTACAAAAAAGCCCTTCGCAGAAGATCGGTTCTGCGAAGGGCTTTTTTCGTTACTGTAGATTTTTATAGTAGTCAGATTGTCCGTCATACCGTGTTTTTTCTTGTAGCTTGTCGATCATATTCAACCTGATCTTTATCATGGCGATGGCTGCTTCGTTTTTCTCGGCGTTCCAGTCCTGCTTGAGCAGCAACAGCCCACGGTAATAGTCCTCGGTGCGTTTCATGCACTCACGCAGCAGATCAATTTCATCCGGCGTCAGAGAAAGACCGATCGTCTCCGATGCCTCAGGCATCGGAGACTGCTTTTTGTTACCAAAGAATCCCATACCAAACACCGCTCATTTCTTCACCTTTGTGATCCATTTAACAGCATACACAATGATTACCGCCGGAACCACGATTTGAATCAACAGGGAAATCAATACCGACAAAAGCGAGGTCGTAAGGATCAGTGTCCCGATGATCATACGGCTGATTATATGCCAAAGCCATATAAATACCATCAGCGCAATAATCGTGATCAGGATTTTTATTATCGCATCCTTGCTCATGATGCCAACTCCTTTTTATTTATCATACCAGATTTCCTGCAAATTGCAAGCGCATCGTCCATACGAATGTTGTAAGTGCTTGTACCAATCGCGTAAATTATTCAGCAGCTTTGGCAGCTACATCAGCCTGACCTTTGCGATACAGCACCTTATTCGTAAGCTGCAAAAAAGACCGTTTGAAGTGTGGCATAATCACATAATCAACCTGCAGCCTTGTAAAACACTGTAGAGCCTTCCCTATATTTCGCTAAACTGTAATTTAGCGAAGTTTTAGAAATAGAGAAAAGTGCCCTCTCTTTCGCTCACTTTTCTGTTGCCGCCTCCGCCTTGGCTGTTTTGTATGAATATTCATGTACTTGCGTTTTCTGTACGCACTGTAATATGCGTGATGGTTTGCATTTCTTATAAGTTTGTGAAATTGACGCCTGCCGCCCATCTGTGCTACAATAAAAAACGGAATCAGCATTTCTGCATGATTCCGCACTCTGATTTTATATTTTGAGGTTTGCTCGTGAGCAGTTATATTGATGTGGCCCATCCGGAGCGTCACGCGCCGTATCTGGATATTCCCGATGATGTAATTGAATATCTTCACTATCTGGATTTTGTAAAGCTGCGCTCCCCGCGCACTGTCAACGGATACTATCTTGACCTGCGCGGCTTTTTCCGCTTTATGATGCAGCGTTGGCAGCGCGTGGCAGATACCACGCCGCCCGATGAAATCACGCTGACCGGCATCACCACCGCCGATATTGCGCAGATTACCAAAAGAGACATCTTTGACTATCTGGATCACGCCCGCAACGCGGACAACGGCCCCAAGGCCCGCGCCCGTAAGCTGAGCGCACTGAAGGGCTTTTTCCACTATATGTGTACGCAGGTCAACAAGCTGGCAACCAACCCCACGGAAAACATCAGCCTCGGCACACCCCAAAAGGCGCTGCCCAAATACCTGACCGAGACCGAGGCCGTCACCTTGCTGAGCCATATACAAAGTGATTTCTACACGCGGGATTATTGCATTATAACGCTGTTTTTGAATTGTGGTATGCGGTTGGCCGAGCTGGTCACGATCAACATGGGCGATTTCCGCGATGACACCATCCGCATAACCGGCAAAGGCAATAAAGAGCGGCTCGTCTATCTGAACAACGCCTGTCTGGACGCCCTGCAGCGCTACCGGAAGGACCGCGCTTCCCTGCCGAATCTTGTGGACAAGGATGCACTGTTTATCTCCAACCGCACCGGCAAGCGGCTTTCGGCGCGCCGGGTCGAGCAGATCGTAGCCCGCTGCCTGCAAAGTGCGGGTTTGAGCGGTCGCGGATTTTCCCCGCACAAGCTGCGCCATACCGCTGCCACGCTTATGTATCAGGGCGGCGTTGATATGCTGGCGCTGAAAGAAATATTAGGGCACGAAAATGTCTCTACCACGCAGATCTACACCCACATCAACCGCGAACAGCTGAAAAGAGCCGTTGCCGCCTCCCCGCTGGCCAGCCAGAAGTATGTGGAGGAAAAGCCCTCATCGCCCGCCGCCGACAGCGAGGACGAGGACGCCCCCGACAGCACTGACAGCCGCTGACAAAACCATTGCAACGGCAAAACGGCTCAAAAGCCGCCGCACGGTCCCCGGCGTTTCCCTTGTGGCGCGACCCCGCGCGGCGCAGAACAGTTGTGCCGCCAACTGCGCCGACCATCCGGCCAGCCACAGACACAACAGCAGCATAGCAACATCCGATACAGCCGTATCGCGGCGGTAGCGCAGCAGTCCTGCCGCACCGTCAGCCGCTGCCACGGAGGCCGCACAGAAGCCGAGAAATCCCCCGCGCGCCGCAAAAAGCAGCACCAGCAAGCCAACGCCCCAGATGCAGAACCCGCACAAAAGCACTGCGCAAAGCTGCAATGCCCCCACCGCAAACCGCGTCCCGAAAGCCGCCGTAAAGGCTGTGCTTTCGGGGCTTTCTGTGTACCAGGCTGCCAGCTGCTGCCCCAGTGCCGTGGCGCCGTCCCGGCCCAGCCATATGCCCGGCAGATACCCGGCAAGAAACGTTGCGCCAAGCCAGACCGCGCAGTCCGGCTGCCGCCCCGACACGGTTTTACGCTTCGGTTCCTTGGTTCGCAGCTGCGGCAGCGCGGGCAGACGCAGTGCCGTCCGAGCCGCCCGCATCAGCGGTTTGTCCGCAGGGCTGTTACCGCACTCCCCAGCAGACCTCCCAGCAGCAGAGCTATCGGCAGCATCACATTACTGCCCTGCCAGTTTACTTCTCCGCCCGCGAGCAGTGATGCCCCCAGCAGACAAGCCGTATAAAACACACCGCAGCCCAGCCCGCACAGAAGCAGCTTTTCCCTGCACTGATGCGCCAGAACTGCAGCGGATACTGCCGCCCCCGCTGCAGCTGCCATACAGGCCATCGGCCGCACGAGGCCCAGCGGCAGCGCCGTATGCGTCAGCAAAAACGCACACGCCGCCAACAACAGCATACAGCTTCCCACACCGCAGCCAAAGGCAGCCAGCAGCACAGCAGCCGTCGTTTTTCGGCGCGCCGCTCTGGGCGGCTTGCGCAGATTTTTTCCAGCCATAAAAAACGCCCCCTTGCACAGTCAACACTATGCAAGGGGGCGTGTGTATTATGCCTGCTTACTTCTTGACAGGGGCAGACTTGCTGTCCTTGCCGGTGTCCAGCTTCTCCACAGAAGAAATTGCAGAGCGGCGGAAGCGGATCTTGGTGCGGTCGCTGCCGGTCTCGATAACGAGGGTGTCGTCCTTGTCGGCGATGGCGCAGACAATGCCAACAATACCGCCGATGGTGGTGACCTTGTCGCCGATCTCAATGGAGTTGCGCATGGCAGCATCCTTCTTGTCCTGACGCTTCTGCGGCAGGTAGATCAGAACGATCATAAAGACGATAATCAGAACCATCGGCAGGAAGCTGATCAGCATCTCTGCGGTAGTGGCCGTACCGGCAGCGGCATTCAAAAACTGGATCATAGCAAGTATACTCCTTAAAAATAACGATTTCTTCTATTATATCGAATCAGTGTGCATTGTGCAAGCGTTTTGTCAAAAAATCAGATGCGGGTGTCAAGTTTATGCACATAGGCGTTGTGGAACTGCTGGAAGGTGCCGTTGTCCAACGCCTCGCGGATGCGCTCCATCAGGTGATTGTAGAAATACAGGTTGTGCATAACTGCCAGACGCATGCCCAGCAGTTCATCCGCCTTCTGCAGATGGCGGATGTAGGCGCGGGAGAAATTGCGGCAGACCGGGCAGTCGCAGTGCGGGTCGATAGGCGATTCATCGCGCTCATACTTCAGATTTTTGATGTTGATGACGCCGTCCCAGGTAAACAGATGGCCGTGGCGGGCGTTGCGGCTGGGCATAACACAGTCAAACAAATCCACACCGCGGTATACGCCCTCGATGATATTGCCGGGCGTACCGACGCCCATCAGGTAGCGAATCTTGTCCTTGGGGGCAAACGGCTCCACCGCAGAGATGATGTCGTACATTACCTCCGCAGGCTCACCCACAGCCAGACCGCCGATGGCATAGCCGTCCATATCATACTCCGCGATCTGCTTCATATGCTCTACACGCAGATCCGTGAAGGTGCAGCCCTGATTGATGCCGAACAACAGCTGATCCGGATTGACTGCCTTTTCTTCATGCTTCAGACGGTTCATCTCCGCCTTGCAGCGCAGCAGCCAGCGCGCCGTGCGGGCGCAGCTGTTTTTGGCATATTCATAGGTTGCCGGGTTTTCAACACACTCATCAAAGGCCATGGCAATGGTGGAGCCCAGATTAGCCTGAATCTGCATGCTCTGCTCCGGGCCCATAAAGATCCGGTGTCCGTCCAGATGAGAGTTGAAGGTCACGCCCTCCTCGGTAATCTGGCGCAGCTTGGCCAGACTGAACACCTGAAACCCGCCGCTGTCCGTCAGGATGGGGCCGTCCCATTTTGTGAATTTGTGCAGGCCGCCCATATCGGCCACCAGCTTATCACCCGGACGCAGATGCAGATGATAGGTGTTGCACAGCATGACCTGTGCGCGGATATCCTTGAGATCCAGCGCCGAAAGACCGCCCTTGATGGCAGCGGCCGTGGCAACATTCTGGAATGCGGGGGTCTGTACCGTACCGTGGACCGTGGTAAACTCACCGCGGCGGGCGGCACCTTCCTGTTTGATAAGGCGGTAAGGCATAGATACTATCTCCATTTTATATATTGTCCGAAAAAAGCGGCGCAGAGGGTTTTTCCCCGCACCGCCTAATAAAATATTATAGAAGAAAACCGATGATTCGTCAACCGGCAATCAGCGAATGAACATCGCATCACCGAAGCTGAAGAAGCGGTATTTTTGCTCAACAGCGGTCTTGTAGGCAGCCATCGTCTTATCATAGCCGTAGAAGGCGGCAATCAGCATGATAAGGGTGCTTTCCGGCAGATGGAAGTTTGTGATCAGGCCGTCAATGGCGTGCAGTTCGATGCCGGGATAAATAAAGATGCTGGTGTTGCCGCTGCAGGGCACGATCTTGCCGTAGCGATCCCAGACGGCTTCCAGCGTGCGGCAGCTGGTTGTGCCGACAGCAATCACGCGATGGCCCGCCGCACGGGTCTCATTGATAAGCTTCGCAGTCTCCTCGCTGACAGAGTACCACTCGCTGTGCATTTGATGGTCCTCAATGTCCTCCTCATTCACAGGGCGGAAGGTGCCAAGCCCGACATGCAGCGTAACCTCGGCAATGTTCACCCCGCGGGAGCGGATGGTATCCATCAGCTGCGGGGTAAAATGCAGGCCGGCCGTCGGCGCGGCGGCACTGCCAAGTTCCTTGGCATAGACGGTCTGGTACTGGCTTTGATCCTCAAGCTGCTTCGTGATATAGGGCGGCAGAGGCATTTTGCCGAACTCGTCCAGCTTCTCGTACAAAGTCTCTGTATCATAGCTGAAAGTTACATGCTTGTTGCCGTCCGGCAGCGTCTCGTCCACCACGGCAGTCAGGCTGCCGTCGCCGAATTCCACCTTTGTGCCGGGCTGCATCCGCTTGCCGGGGCGGGCCAGACACTCCCATGTATCGCCCTTGACCTGACGCAGCAGCAGCAGCTCACAAACTGCACCCGTGGGCACCTTGGTGCCCATCAGGCGGGCGGGCAGGACCTTGGAGTTGTTGACCACCAGAAGATCGCCCTTTTCCAGATAGTGGGGCAGCTCATGGAATACCGAGTGCAGGATCTTATCGTTCTTGCGGTCCAGCACCATCAGGCGTGCGGCATCCCGCGGGTCAGCGGGTTCCTGTGCGATCAATTCTTTAGGCAGGTCATACCAGAAATCTTTTTTCAGCATGATTTTTCATCCTTTTTCACTTTAAAGCGGTATTATCTTGACATTCATTCCGGAGCATACTATAATGAATCCAAACACAGAGGTGCGAAGTGCATCAGTACCGGTTTCTTTATCCCCTGCCAAGGGCGGAAACGGGAAAGGGTCCTTCGCCGAAGGGGATGCGCGGCACGCATCTTCCTGGGTCCGCAGCCGAACAGGTGCGGGACTGTCACACCGCAAAACGGTGTGTTGCGCTGTGTTATATGCAATATGATATTATATTGCATTTTGTGCCGGTTTTCAAGCCGGTTTTTTTATTATCTGTGCAAAATTTCGTTTGGACTGCATAGATATTGGGAAGGGTTTGTGAAAGGAAGGTCTTAGTCAGGATGAAACAGTACAATGTTGGTGTCATCGGTGCAACCGGTATGGTCGGTCAGCGCTTTATCACGCTGCTGGAAAATCACCCTTGGTTCAATCTGGTTACCCTTGCAGCCAGCGCACGCAGCGCAGGCAAAACCTACGAGGAGGCCGTTGGCAGCCGCTGGCTCATGACGACCCCCATGCCCGAGAGCGTCAAGAAGATGGTCGTGCTGGATGCCGCCAATGTTGAGGAGGTCGCATCCAAAGTCGATTTCGTTTTCTGCGCCGTCAACATGAAGAAGGAGGAGATCAAGGCACTGGAGGAGGCCTACGCCAAGGCCGAGTGCCCCGTTGTCTCCAACAACAGCGCACACCGCTTTACCCCTGATGTGCCGATGGTCGTGCCTGAGATCAACGCCGACCATATCGAGATCATCCCCGCACAGCGCAAGCGTCTGGGCACCAAGCGCGGCTTTGTGGCCGTCAAGTCCAACTGCAGCCTGCAGAGCTATGTGCCTGCCCTGCATCCCCTGCGCAAATACGGCATCTCGGATGTGCTGGTCTGCACCTATCAGGCTATCTCCGGTGCCGGCAAAACCTTTGAGACCTTCCCTGATATTCTGGACAATGTCATCCCCTATATCGGCGGCGAGGAGGAAAAGAGCGAGCAGGAGCCGCTGAAACTGTGGGGTCATATCGAGGGTGACAAGATTGTGTCCGCAGATGCCCCCCGCTTTACGGCACAGTGCCTGCGCGTTCCCGTTTCTGACGGCCACATGGGCGCCGTCTTTGTACGCTTTGAAAATAAGCCGACCAAGGAAGAGGTTCTGCAGGCATGGAAGGAATTCCACGGCCCCGCACAGGATCTGAATCTGCCCAGCGCCCCCAAGCAGTTCCTGCACTATTTTGAGGAAAACGACCGTCCGCAGCCGAAGCTTGACCGTATGCTGGAGAACGGCATGGCTGTCAGCATCGGACGCCTGCGCGAGGATAACCAGTACGATTACAAATTTGTCTGCCTGTCCCACAACACACTGCGCGGCGCGGCAGGCGGCGCTGTTCTGCTGGCCGAGCTGCTGGCTGCCAAGGGCTATTTTGACTGATTCGATACAAAGCAACGCTTTGGTGTAAGGAGAATTTGTATGAAGAAACCCGTTTTTACAGGAGCCGCTGTGGCTATCATCACCCCGATGCACGCGGACGGCAGCGTCAACTATGACGAGCTGGGCCGCATTATCGAGGATCAGATTGCCCACAGCACCGATGCCATTGTCATCTGCGGCACTACCGGTGAGTCCCCGACGATGACCGACGAGGAGCATACCGAGTGCATCCGCTATACCGTCAAAAAAGTGGCCGGGCGCGTTCCCGTAGTGGCGGGCACCGGCTCCAACGATACAAAGTATGCGATCTGGCTGTCCCAGCAGGCCGAGGCCGACGGTGCCGATGCCCTGCTGCTGGTCACCCCCTACTACAACAAGGCCAGTCAGGCGGGCCTGATTGCCCACTACACGGCCATTGCGGATGCTGTGCATCTGCCCTGCATCCTCTACAATGTGCCCAGCCGCACCGGCTGCAACCTGACCCCGGCCACGCTGGCGGAGCTTGCCAAGCACCCCAACATCAACGCCGTTAAGGAGGCCAGCGGCAACATCAGTCAGGTGGCGGAGATCGCCGCCCTCTGCGGTGATGAGCTGAACCTCTACTCCGGCAATGATGATCAGATCGTCCCGCTGCTGGCGCTGGGCGGCAAGGGTGTTATCAGCGTGCTGTCCAATGTGGCACCGCAGTACACCCACGACATCTGCGCCAAGTGGTTTGCCGGTGATTTTGATGAGAGCCTTGCGATGCAGCTGAAGGCGCTGCCCCTCATCAAGGCCCTGTTTGCCGATGTAAACCCCATCCCGGTCAAGTGGGCCATGAACCGTCTGGGATGGCAGGCCGGCGAATGCCGTCTGCCGCTTGTGACCCCCTGCGCAGCCGTACAGGCACAGCTGGAAAAGGCTCTGCAGGATTTCGGCCTGCTGAAATAATTCGCAGCCGACCCTCCGTCCGGTACGGGTCGGCTTTTTGTGTTTTTGTGAAAGGAATGGCAACAATGACGGATATCATCATTCAGGGCATCTGCGGCCGTATGGGGCGCGCCCTGCTGGAGAAAATCGGTGTACGAGACGATTGCCGTGTCGTCGCCGGTGTGGACCGCGAGCCGGGGCATCTGGGCGAGATCCCCATCTTCTCCGACTTTGATGCGCTGCCCTGCCGCGGCGTTATCATCGACTTTTCCTCTCCCACCGGGGCTGTGGCTGCAGCACAGTATGGCGCAGCCAACGGTCTGCCCTGCGTGATCTGTTCCACCGGTCTTTCCAAGGCGGACGAGGCCGTGCTGGAGGCCGCCAGCGCCAAAACGCCGATCTTCCGCAGCGCCAACATGTCGGTGGGCGTCAATGTACTGATCGAGCTGGCGCGTCAGGCTACAAAGCTTCTGGGCGGCGAGTTTGACATCGAGATCATCGAAAAGCACCACCATAACAAGCTGGATGCTCCCAGCGGCACCGCACTGATGATTGCCGATGCCATCAACGCCGAGGCTGACGGCCGGTATGAGTATGTCTACGACCGCACCCAGGTCCGCCAAAAGCGCGGCGCGCAGGAGCTGGGCATCAGCTCGGTGCGCGGCGGCGGCATTGTGGGCGAGCACGATGTCCTTTTCTGCGGCCCTGACGAGGTCGTCACGCTGAGCCACAGCGCGGGAAGCCGCGGTGTCTTTGCTGACGGTGCCGTGCAGGCTGCGCTCTACATTGCGGCTCTTGCCCCGGGCTACTATACCATGACCGATCTGCTGCGGGGTAAGCTGTTATGCGAATGAAAGGAAACGACATTGCCGCCTGCCTGGTGATCGCGCTGGGCGTGGGCGGTGTGCTGGCCGGCTCTCTGCTGGGTGTCGGCAAGCAGGAGCAGGCCCTGCCCGCTGCGGAACCGCAGCCGGTGGCGGCTGTCGAGCCCGCTGCCACACCGGAGCCTACCCCCGAGCCGCAGCCTGTCGTGGAGACCGTGCGCTTTTCCGCCACGGGGGATGACCTGATCCATGACGGCATCTTCCTGCAGGCCAAGCAGCGCGGCGGTGACCACTATGACTTTTCCTTTGCCTATGAGAACATGCGGGACTTCTACACCCAGTTCGATGTAAACTGGCTCAATCAGGAAACGCTGGTCAATGATGCTTTCGCCCCCAGCGGCTACCCGATGTTTTCCACCCCCGGTGAGATCACCGATACGCTGTACAGCCTTGGCTTCCGGGTTTTCAGCCTGTCCAACAACCACAGCTATGACAAGGGCGCTGCAGGCATTGATGCCTCGCGTGAGCATTGGGCCGCCATGCCGGATGATGTTGTCTCGATGGGCTTTTATAATCTTGACACCTATGACGATTATGTTTATCAGACCGTCAACGGCATCACTTTCGGCTACCTGTCCTATACGGAGCATACCAATGGGCTGCCAACTCCTTCCGGGGCTACCTACGGCGTGGTTTATCTCGATGACCATGATACCATTGCCCGGCAGATCGCCGCTATGCGCCCCAACTGTGATGTGCTGGTGGTCAGCGCGCACTGGGGCACCGAGGGCACCCATGTGGTCAACGATTTTCAGAAGGATACCGCCCAGTGGCTTGCAGATCAGGGCGTTGACCTGATCATCGGCACCCACCCCCATGTGACCCAAAACGCCGCATGGCTGACGGGCGCCAACGGCAACACTGCCCTTGTCGTATACAGTCTGGGCAACTTCATCAATGCGCAGTCCTCGCCTGATAATGTCATCGGCGCGATTTTGGACATAACCTTTGAGAAAACCACCCAGCCCGACGGCAGCAGCACCGTTGCCATGCTTGACCCCAAGCTGCACTGCGTCATAAGCCAATATGAGGCCGGATATAAGAATATCCGTGTCTACCCCTACAGCATGTACACCGATGAACTGGGTGCCGCCCACGGCGAGTTTACCCTCTCCCGCGAATACATTGAAAGCGTGCTCCGCAATTCTATCGACGAGCAGTTTATTACATTCGATTGAAAGAAAGGATGACTGTTTATGTACGGCGTCAGCAAGATCACCAGTGAGCAGAATATTATGCTCACCACCTTCCCGGGTGCCCAGTACAGTGCCCAGAGTCTGGCCGAGCATCTGGATGTCTTTGCAAAGGCAGGTATCGTAGTGGATATGATCTGCCAGAGTGCGCCCCGCGGCTCTGCGGTGGATTTCAGCTTCACGACCAGCTATGACAACTTTGCCGCTGTTATGCGGGCACTGCCTGCAGCGGCCAAGGCCAATCCCCCGCTGGTCTCCGGCGGCTACAGCAAGATCAACCTCTTTGGCGAGGATATGGTCACCAGCTGCGGTGTCGGCGCCCGTGCGCTGGCCGCTCTGGCCGGGGCAAGCATCGAGATCGTGCTTATCACGACCAGCGACCTCGACATTTCGCTGTTGATCCGCCAGCAGGACGAGGACGCCGCCCTCGAAGCCCTGCACAAGGCGTTTGCAGTCTGACGGCAATCAAAAAACAGGTGCAACCCCATTTAAAGGGCTGCACCTGTTTTTTATTTATTCTTGCGGTAGCACTTTGCTGCCAGAAACGGCAGGAATACAACCCCATACATAATGGCGCTGATTGCCACATCTGTCCAGCTGATGATCTGATTTGAAATATCCGCCGTACCGGTCCAGACTAAGACCATGCTGTTGTTGAGGTAGTGCAGCACCACGGGGAGCCAGATATTCTTGCCGCACTTCTCATACGCAAAGGTGAAAAATACACCGAGCGTCACGCAGACAACAAGCTGTGCGGCAATGCTCTGCAGTGAGGTGTCGGGGCTGTAGAAGAAAAGATTCAGCGGCAGATGCCACAGCCCCCACAGTACGCCTACCGCCAGTGCGCCGCGCTGTGCGCCGAAGCGGTTTTGCAGGGCTGGCGTCAGGTAATAGCGCCAGCCGTATTCCTCGCCAAAAAACGGCAGAAAGCTCAAAAAGAAGTTCGGCACAAGAACCACTGCCATAACCCACGGTGCAGATGTGCGCCAGTAGGCCAGATATTCAGCCCAGCTATCACCGCCCTGCATCGCCATCGAAAGAAAGACCATAGCGGTCTTGACCGCAAGGAAATAGACGCAGATGCCAAGAGCCGTCAGCAGCTTGCCGTGCAGGCGCAGGCCACAGGCCTCGCGCTTTGTTTTTTTCTCGGTCAGCAGCAAAATCCAGCCCAGCACCGATGCGATAACAATAACAAGGTTGGCAATATATAACCACTCCCCCTGCGGCGCAGCGGCGGAAAGCACACTCATGATCAGCATAATAGCTGTAACCAGCAGGTGCAATATGTAAAACCGCTTGGGCGTATCCGGCCGCCGCGCCAGCAGGAAGGCCAGCATGACACCCGCTGCCGGGTAGAACATCTGGGCGTTGGCAAAAATGCTTGTATCCTGCCCGTTCTGCAGGCAGATGTATAAGAGCGGCATCATCAGAAACGGCACCGCATAGGCACAAACGGCAAAGACGGTCAGCTCGCGTTTATTCGTTTTCATCGTCGTCCTCCTTGGGGTTTTCCAGTTCTGCGTGGCGCTTTTTGTAAGCCTGCATGATGAGCTGCAGCAATGCAAAGCACAGCACCCAGGTACAGCCCCCCATGATGACCGCCTGCAGCACCGCAATGCCCGCGCCAAGCGCTGCAAATTTGATAAGCCCCCACACAAACACGGCAACACCGCCCGCAACGGACACAGCGGCATTGGTTTTCGTATTCGGCTTGAAGCGGCGGTCCCAGATACCGGCACGCAGATCACTCAGGACCGAATAGGCGCACCCCAGCATAAAGATAAACCATTCTGCCGCCATCTCCCGCGGGGTAAAGCCCAGCAGACTTTCGATGATAAGCGCCGCCAGCAGCAGCACCCACAGCGCCCAGAAGCCGCAGGACTCAATTTTTAAAAGGGTCTGCTTTTGCATTTCATCAAGATTGTCGCGCTTAAAAAATTCTTTTATGTTCATCGCTCATTCCTCCCAGAACAGCTCGTCCAATGTCTTGCCCAGCACCTTGCAGATGCTGCGGCAAAGGTTGATCGTAGGGTTATACTCCCCTTTTTCAATGGCGTTGATGGTCTGGCGGGACACGCCTACCGCCGCCGCCAGATCCGCCTGCGTCATATCGCGCACGGCGCGGGCGGCTTTCAGCTTTAAGTTTTTTGCCATGTCGCTTGTCCTTTCTTCCTGCAGTAGCTTTACTATAGCATACGCCTTACATTATGTCAAGTATATATTACTTTTTGAATGATATTTTTTGCTTGCGAAAGCAGCACTTGCGGCCCGGCGCGCACTGTGCTATGATAATTTTATATACTATGATAAAGGAAGTTTGGCTATGAAGTACAGCTTTCCCGCTTTTGAAAACGGTTTTATCCGCGCCGCCGCAGCCAGCCCCGCCCTGCGCGTGGCCGATTGTGTGTATAATGCCGAGCAGATCATCGGCGTCATGCGCGAATATGCCGAGAAAAACGTTCAGCTGCTCTGCCTGCCGGAGTTTGCCCTGACAGGCTACACCTGCAGCGATCTATTCTTGCAGGACACCCTGCTGCGCGGGGCGGAGGACGGCCTCGCTGCCATCTTAAAGGCCAGCCAGGGCCTCAACATCGTGGTTCTGGTCGGCCTGCCGGTGCGCTGCAACGGCAAACTGTACAACTGCGCCGCCGTTGTGTGCAACGGCGAGCTGCTGGGCCTTGTACCAAAGCTGCATCTTCCCAACTACGGTGAGTTCTATGAAAAGCGCCACTTCATCTCTGGCATGGCCGAGCCGGAGTGCATCGAGCTGGCCGGGCAGGAAACGCTGATCGGCACCAACCTGCTGTTTGCCTGCAAGCAGATGCCTGCCTTTGTGCTGGCTGCCGAGGTCTGCGAAGACCTGTGGGCACCTATCCCGCCAAGCTGCGCCCACGCGCTGGCTGGGGCCACGGTGGTGGCAAATCTCTCCGCCAGTGACGAG
Source organism: uncultured Oscillospiraceae bacterium (assembly GCA_900540595.1). Taxonomy (GTDB): domain Bacteria; phylum Bacillota; class Clostridia; order Oscillospirales; family Ruminococcaceae; genus Gemmiger. Next base: position 66,162 of record UQGL01000004.1, on the reverse strand, counting down.
ACCGTCGGCAAGTCCGCCTACCGCCGGGCGCTCGTCTGTGGCCAGAGTGCTCGGCTGCTCTGCGCCTATCTCTACGCCGATGCCGGCCATGGGGAAAGCACCACCGACATGACCTTTGCCGGGCACAATCTGATTGCCGAAAACGGCAGTCTGCTGGCCGACACCGCCCCCTTTGCAGGCGAGGCCGCCGTGACCGAGCTGGATCTTGGCCGCATGGTGCAGGAGCGCCAGCGCAACACGACCTTTATGCCGGAAACGGCTGGCTATACCACGGTAGAATTTGATCTGCCGCCGATCAGCCTTGCCCTGACACGCCCTGTCTCCTGCACGCCCTTCGTGCCGCAGGACGCTGCCACCCGCGCCGAGCGCTGTGAGCTGATCCTGCGCATTCAGGCAGAGGGCCTTGCCAAGCGGATGGAGCATACCCACGCCAAATGCGGGGTGATCGGCATCTCTGGCGGGCTGGACAGTTGTCTGGCCCTGCTGGTGGCCGTGCGCGCCTGCAAGGTTCTGGGCCGCGATGCCAAGGACATTATAGCACTGACGATGCCCTGCTTCGGCACCACAAAGCGCACCCGCTCCAACGCCGAGATTCTGTGCGAGGCGCTGGGCGTGACCTTCGCCGAGATCAATATCACGGAGACTGTCAAAAGTCACTTTGCAGACATCGGTCAGCCTGCCGACAAATATGATGTCACATTTGAAAACTGTCAGGCCCGCGTGCGCACACTGGAGCTGATGGATTACGCCAACAAGAATGGTGGCTTTGTCATCGGCACCGGCGATCTGAGCGAGCTTGCACTGGGCTGGGCCACCTACAACGGCGACCACATGAGCATGTACGGCGTCAATGCCGGCGTGCCTAAGACGCTTGTGCGGCATATCGTGCAGTATGTAGCAGACACCTGCGGCAGTGACACGCTGCGCGGGGTGCTGCTTGACATTCTGGACACCCCAGTCAGCCCCGAGCTGCTGCCCACCGCCGAGGACGGCACCATTGCCCAGCAGACGGAAAAGCTGGTCGGTCCGTATGAGCTGCACGACTTCTATCTCTACTATGTGCTGCGCTTCGGCTTCAGCCCGGCAAAGATCTATCATCTGGCCCGCACCGCCTTTGACGGCAAATATGAGCCGGAGGTCCTGCTGGCTTGGTTAAAGAACTTCTACCGCCGCTTCTTTGCCCAGCAGTTCAAGCGCAGCTGTCTGCCCGATGGACCCAAGGTCGGCTCGGTCACGCTGTCCCCCCGCGGCGACTGGCGTATGCCCAGCGATGCCTGCAACACCCTGTGGATAGCCGAGCTGGAAAAGCTCGAGGTTTGATCTGACTGCAGCAAAAAAATATCCCGGAGTCATTTTGACTCCGGGATATTTTTATAGGTTTTTGATTTCTGCGCAGAGGGCATCATAGGTGTACAATGTGTTCAGCACCTGCAGCAGCTCCTTTTTGCTCAGCCGCGGCGGAAGGCCCAGCCGATGCAGCAGCGCGCGGCGGTTTTCCGCACCGTTGGCCGTACCGGAGATACCCCAGTCATACAGGTCTGTGTAGGTGATGGCGCGGCTTTTTGCAGCGTCTGCGCGGGGCACAGCGCTCTCCAGCGCCGTCGTCAGTCCCTGCAGGATCAATGCATCGGGTACGCCCTCAACGCCCAGCAAGCCCTCTTTGCCGGGCTCTGCCTTGCGTGCTTCCTTGCCCGGCAGCGCCGGCACATAGGCCTGCAGGACATGCTCTGCCCCTACCAGACCTGTCACAAAGTGGCGTATCTTAAAGCCTGCTGCATCGGAATCCGTCAAAATGATGAGGCCCTGCGCAGCGGCTATGCGCTTGAGCAGCTTTTGCAGCGCAGCGTCCCGGAAGACACGGAATCCGTCCGTTGTCAGGATCGTGCCGTCCACGATATTAGCCAGCCGGGCGGCATCGTATTTTCCCTCCACCAGCAGGGCCTGCTCTACTTTTATCATGCTTTCCTCCCGGCCAGCGCCAGCTCACACAATGCCTTCTGCATCAGCAGGTCGGCGTCCAGCTTGCTGCTTTTCAGATCGGTGTCCAGCTGCTGCAGGATGCGCAGGCAGCTTTCCAGCTGGTTACGGTTGAACCGCGCCGCCGTTTTTTCTGTTGCATTGAGCCGGTAGTTCCAGTTGCCCTTATAGCCGAAATCCTTGGCTACATCCCCCAGACTGCGGCGGCTGCGGCGGCCCAGCAGCACGCGGTACAGATCCAGATAGTTGCTGATCAGCGCGCCCGTGATCATGATCGGGTCATTCTGCAGCGCCAGCAGCGTCTTGAGCTTTTGCTGCGCCTTATCGGTTTGGCCGCCGGTAAGCAGCTTTACCATGTCAAAGGTATCCGCATCCAGCGTCACAGTGCCCAGCTGGCCAACCATCTGCTGTGTGATCGTGCCATAGCCGGACAGAGCCGCCAGCTTTTCGATCTCGTTTTTCAAAAGGAACTGATCCTCACCGCAGCGCACCAGCAGGGCAGCCTCCGCCCCCGGTGCAAAGGCAGCACCGGCCTGCTTTGCCCAATCGCGGGCCATCGCCTGCAGCGCCGCCCCTGTGGGGCGGTTGATCTGCACGCAGTACCCCAGCTTTTCGCAGCAGCCGATGAGCTTTTGCTCCCGCTTGCCGGGGCGCAGCTTGCCGTACGCCTCCTCCACGACCCCCGTCATGACGAAGATCGCATTTTCTGTGTCCGCCAGAGTATCGCAAAGCTCCTGCAGGTCCTTGTCGGAGTAGGTCGATGGGCGTATCAGCGGCATAAGCACCAGCCGCTTGCCGCCAAAGAAGGAGATCGTACCCGCTGCCAGCACGATCTCCTCCACCGAGGGGGTCGGGCCGTCCAGCACGGTCGTCTCCGGGTCATCGCGGTTCAGATATTTTAAGGCCTTCTGTGCAGCGGCGTGGACAAGGGCCTCATCCGATGCATAAAAATAATACAGTGCGCAGCCGGACTGCAGTCGTTTTTCAAGTTCTTTTTCACTGTATAGCAATCGTCTGTGCCTCCTCCCAGATCATGCTGCGGCCGGGTCGCAGGGTCAGGCCCGGTGCCTCATCGCCATAGCGCAGCTCGCAGCTTTCGATTTCATCCAGCCATTTTGGGTGGCGTACCGCAGTCAGGATCGTGTCTGCCTGCACGGCATCGGACAGCGTCCCCGGCGCACAGAGTACATCCACACGGATCGGTTCGGCCAACTGTATGCTGCCTGCCCCCGCCGCAATATGGCGGCCGCCGATGCCCAGCACCGCCAGACTCGCGCTTTTATTATGATACAGGTCAAGCGTCAATCCGTCAAGCACCGTGCGGGTATCAAATCCCGGCTGAGCCTGCATCGTCACTACCTCCGCCGCCGTAAAGTCCAGTGCCGTAGGTCTGGCGCGCAGATCCACCAGCAGGGCAGGTTTTTGTCTGCTGCGCCCGGCAAGATACCGCTCAACGGCGCTCAGGTTGCTTTCGCCGCCGCGGAAAAGCACCACTGCCTGCCCGTTCTGCACACAGACCACGCAGGGATTGTTGGACGCGCCGACAAGATTTATCTCCACCACATCCCGCTGCATCCATATCCCCATGACAACGGCGGCGGCCGTGCAGATCAGCGCAGCAATCGGATACACCCGCATCCCTTTTCCATGCCAGTAGTATAGAGCCAGCGCGCCCAGCACCGCCAGCACAAACAGCGTGTACCGCTGCGGTAAATAGACAGACGCAAACGGCAGTGCCGCACAGCGCTCAACGATTCCGAGCATTGCCTTAAGCCAAAGGCTCAGTGTCAGCCCCGTAAGGTTGACAAGCGGCAGTAAAAACGGCACGGCACTGAAAATCAACAGCAGGATACCCATCTGCAGGGCGGGCTGCAGCATCCACACGACCAGCACATTGCAGACAATGCCCACAAGACTGGTGGACATGCCATGGGCTACCAGCACCGGCAGGGTGGCAAGGCTGGCGAGTGCTGCCACCTGTACAGGCTCCGCAAGGCGGCAAACCAAACGCAAAGCGGCCGACTTGCCTTGCGCCGCCGCACGCCGCTCAGCCTCGGTCAGAGCCGCCGCAGCCTGCACGCCCAGCACGGCACAGAATGACAGCTGAAAGCCTATATCACAGGGTGCGTAGGCATTCTGCAATCCTATCAGGACTGCGGCAAAGCCAGTCGATGTCAGCAGATCGACAGGCTGCAGAAGAAACTCCCCCGCCAGCGCTACCGCCAGCACCAGCCCCGCGCGCAGCACCGACACCGGTGCCCCGGTCAGCAGCAGATAAAACAGCGCCGCCGCACCGCGCAGCAGGATAAGCGGCTTATAGAACCGCCACCGCCGGCCGAAGCCCAGCAGCCCGCAGAGCAGTGCCAGATGCAGCCCGGACACCGCCAGCAGGTGCGATACCCCTGCGGCGCGGAACGCCTGCTGTACGGCATCCTCAAGGTGACTTTTATCGGCCAGCAGCATCGCCGCCTCCATGCCGTCCAGCTGCTTCGGCAGCCAGCGCCGCAGCACGGCGCTCCAGCGCTGCCGCAGACGAAAAAGTGCAAATCGCGGCGCCTTGCTGGCCGCAAGGCCGCGGTAGCTGTCGAGATATTCCGCCTGCAGGTAGACCCCCCTGCTGTTGCGGCTCAGGCGGTAGCGGTTATCCGGAAGACTGCTCAGCGCAAAGCTTGCCTCAAAACGCTCTCCCGCGCTTTCCCCGGGGAATGACGGGCATTGCACCCGCAGCCGGGCGGGCTTACCGTCGATCTCAGTCAGCCGCAATGTGCCGCGCAGACGGCTATCACTGTAGGAAGCCTCTGCGTCTGTCTCCACCACAGCCGTACAGGTGACCGTCTGCCCCGCCAGCGCCCGGCAGGGCTGTACAAAGATAAGCGTAAACAGTGCAAACCATGCCAGCCCGCACAGCGCCCCCAGCAGAGGAATCCTTACATCCCTGCGCCTTTTCCAAAATGCCAGCAATGCCAAAAATGCCGCCGCGGGCACACAGACCAGCGGCGGCAGATTGGCCGCAGCAAGCTCAGCCCCGGCAAAACCGAGACCGAACCAACCGAGCTTTCGTTTCATTGCTTAGTGCAGGAAGAGCGGCAGCGGCTCCAGAAAGAAGATGTCGGTGCGCTTGGCGGCATCACCCTCCGCCAAAGCGGCACAGCAGCCCACAACGGTGCCGGTGCTCTTGGCCGCCAGCGTCTCCAGCGCGTGCAGAGAGCCGCCGGTGGAGATGACATCATCCACGATCAGGATGCGCTTGCCATCCATATACTCGATGTCCTTCTTGTCGATGACCAGCGTCTGCTTACCGGCAGTCGTGATGGACTGATCCTCGATGATGACCGGCTCACGCATATACAGCTTCGGGCCTTTGCGCGCCGGGATCCAGTATTTGCCGCTCTGGCGTGCCATTTCATAGGCCAGAGGGATACCCTTGGCCTCGGCGGTCAGGATCACATCAAACTCCGGCGCCTTTTTTAGCAGAGCAGCGGCGCAGGCCTCGGTCAGCTCCACATCGCTGAACATGATAAAAGCAGCAATGTCCAGGTGATCATTGACCTTGCAGATGGGCAGTTCACGGGTCAGGCCCGCGATATGCAATGTATAGGTATCTGCCATGGTGGTTTTACCTCTCCTTACTTTTACAAATGCGCTGCAGCCTTCGCCATCAGCCCGGAGGCCAAGCGAGGCTGCGCTTGGCCAGCACATGAAAGTGCAGGTGCTTCACGCTCTGGCCGCCGTCCTCACCCACATTGGTGACAACGCGGTAGCCACTCTCATCCACACCCAGCTTGCGGCAAAGCTGCGCAATCACGGCATAGATATGGCCCAGCAGGGCAGCATCATCCTCCGTCAGCGCCGCAGCAGACGCAATGTGGCGCTTCGGGATGACAAGGAAATGCACAGGGGCCTGCGGGTCGATGTCGTAGAAGGCCAGCAGGGTGTCATCCTCATACAATTTGTTTGAGGGGATCTTGCCTGCGGCAATCTTACAAAACAGACAATCCTCCATCCGGAATCCCTCCTTTGCATTGTATTTTATGAGAACCAGATCAATGGTTCATCTCGGTCTTGACGATCTCCGGCACAGCGTTCAGCGCCTCATCGATCTTGGAGGCATCGCGGATACCGGCCATTGCAAAGTCCGGCTTGCCGCCGCCGTTACCGCCTGCGATGGCAGCGATCTTCTTAACGAGAGCGCCGGCCTTCAGGCCGCGGGCCATGGCATTCTTGGAAACACCGACAGCCATCATCGTCTTGGCACCATCGCTGCCGATCAGAACCGTCACGGCGTTGGGGGCCTTGTCGCGGACCTTATCGACCATATCGCGCAGGGTATCGGCACCGGTACCGGTCAGATAGGCAGAAACGATGCGCACGCCGTCCACATCGGCGGCATCCTCAAACAGACCGTCGATCTTGGAGGCAGCAACCTGTGCCTTGAGGATATCCAGCTGCTTGGCAGTTTCCTTCAGCTCAGCGGCCAGAGCCTCAGCGCGGGCCGGAGCATCCTTGAGGTTGTTGGCCTTCAGGGCAACCGCCGTCTTGGCCAGCGTCTCGGTGCGGTCATCCAGCAGGTCGAGCACACCGAAGGCGGTGGTAGCCTCGACACGGCGGATACCGGCGGCCACGCTGGATTCGCTCAGGATCTTGAAGCAGCCGATCTGTGCGGTGTTGGTCACATGGGTGCCGCCGCAGAACTCCGTGCTCCAGCCGCCTGCATCGACAACACGGACGACATTGCCGTACTTCTCACCGAACAGTGCCATAGCGCCCATCTTCTTAGCTTCCTCAATGGGCAGGTTCTTCACAGTGACGGGCAGGGCCTCGTAGATCTTCTCATTCACGCGGCGCTCGACCTCGGCCAGCTCGGCGGGGGTCACAGCGCTGAAATGGGTAAAGTCAAAGTGGGTCAGGCGGTCATCCTGATAGCTGCCGGCCTGATGGACATGCTCGCCCAGAACCTCGCGCAAAGCCTTCTGCAGCAGGTGGGTAGCCGTGTGGTTGCGGCAGATAGCGGCGCGGCGCTTCTCGTCCACAGAGGCAGTGACCTCATCCTCAACATGGATGGTGCCGTCCAGCAGCTCGCAGGTATGGACAAAGTAGCCCTTCGGGGTCTTTTTGACCTGCGTGACCTTCAGCTTGGCATCACCGCTGACAAGGTAGCCGTGGTCTGCGACCTGACCGCCCATCTCGGCATAGAACGGGGTCTTGTCCAGTACGACAAGCACGCCCTCCTTGACCTCGCCGGCTTCATCGGTGGCAATGGCGTCCACAAGCTCCTCACCGTCGGACAGTGCCAGCACCTTGGCCTTCTCGCTCAGCGTCTCGTAGCCGTCAAAGCGGGTAGGCTCTGCCGTCAGCTCGCCGAACAGGTCGGCGCTCCAGCCGGAAATATCCTTTGCCAGACGCTCGGCGCGGGCGCGCTCACGCTGCTTGGTCATCTCAATATGGAAGGCTGCCTCATCGACTGCAAGGCCGGCCTCCGCAGCAATCTCACGGGTCAGATCGAGGGGGAAGCCGAAAGTGTCATTCAGCTTGAAGGCCTCAACGCCGGACAGAACCTTCTCATGCGCCTCCTTCAGGCGGCCCATCATGCCGTTCAGAATGCTCAGACCGGCATCAATGGTACGGCCGAAACGCTGCTCCTCGGTACCGATGACCTTCTTGATATAGGACTCATGCTCGCGCAGCTCGGGGTAGCCTGCCTCGCTGGATTCGATAACCGTGTCTACCAACTCGGTCAGGAACGGGCGGTCGATGCCCAGCATACGGCCATGGCGCGCAGCGCGGCGCAGCAGACGGCGCATAACATAGCCGCGGCCCTCGTTGGAGGGCAGGATGCCATCGGATGCCATAAAGACCGTGGCGCGGATGTGGTCGGTGATGACGCGGATGGAAATGTCATCCTTCTCGTCCTCGCCGTACTTCTTGCCTGCAATGCGCTCCACATGGTGCAGAACAGCGGCAACGGTATCGACCTCAAACAGGTTGTTGACATCCTGCATGACAACGGCCAGACGCTCCAGACCCATGCCGGTATCAATGTTGGGTCTGGCCAGCAGCTCATAGTTGCCCTTGCCGTCAGCATCGTACTGGCTGAACACAAGGTTCCAGATCTCCATGAAGCGGTCGCAGTCACAGCCGACACCGCAGGTGGGCTTGCCGCAGCCGTACTTCAGGCCGCGGTCAAAGTAAATCTCCGAGCAAGGGCCGCAGGGGCCGGAGCCATGCTCCCAGAAGTTATCCTCCTTGCCCAGACGGACCATGTGATCCTCGGGGATGCCGACCTGCTTCGTCCAGATGTCGTAAGCCTCGTCATCCTCCTGATACACGGAAATATACAGGCGGTCAGCGGGAATCTCCAGCTCCTTGGTCAGGAACTCCCATGCCCAAGGAATAACTTCCTTCTTGAAGTAGTCCTGGAAGCTGAAGTTGCCCAGCATCTCAAAGAAGCAGCCATGGCGGGCCGTGATGCCGACACGCTCAATATCCGGGGTGCGGATGCACTTCTGGCAGGTAGTCACGCGATGGCGCGGCGGCTCCTCCTGACCAAGGAACCACTTTTTCATAGGGGCCATGCCGCTGTTGATCAGCAGCAGGCTGGGGTCATCCTTCGGCACCAGCGGGAAGCTGCCCAGGCGCAGATGATCCTTCGTCTCAAAATAGTGCAGGTACTTCTCACGCAGTTCGTTCAATCCGGTCCATTGCATAGGTATTGTTCTCCCATCCATAAAATTGCGATCGCGCCGCCACAAAAAATACAGCCCACGCCCCACTGCAGGGACGAAGGCTGTTATGCTTCCGTGGTACCACCCAGTTTGCGATACGCACTGCGCACCGCCGCTTTGTGTCTGCGTTAACGCCGCAGGTACGCTCAGCTCTACGCCGAAAGCTCCGGGGTGGCTCTGCCGTACTCACGCTGAAAACCTTGCACCGTGCGGTTTTCTCTCTAAGAAGCGGAGAGGCGGCATTGGCCCTTTCATCGCTATTTTTCCTTTTACAGGCTTATTATATGCCGTTTTGCCCGTCTTGTCAACGGTTTTCCGTATAAAAAAGCGCAACTGCGCAAAAGCTACCCGCAGGAGGGTGTGTTTTTATGTCTGACATTTTTACAGAGATCGGGCAGGTCGTGCTGACGAGCCTGCTCTCTTTGGCCGCCATGTTCATTTTTACCCGCGCGGGCGGCAAGCGACAGATTGCCCAGATGAGTCCGTTCGACTATCTGAATGCCGTCACTGTGGGGTCCATCGGTGCGGAGCTTGCTACAAATCTCGAGCAATGGCTGCGCCCCTTCTCCGCGCTGATCGTATACGGTGTTGTGACATGGCTCGTCCACTACAGTGCCTGCAAAAGCAACCGGATGCGCAGCTTTTGGAGCGGGCGCAGCCTGATTCTGATGGACAGCGGCACGATTTTAAAAGCCAACCTGCAGCGTTGCGCCATCGACCTGAATGAATTTCTCGGCCAGGCCCGTGTGGCCGGATACTTTGACCCCAACGAGATCGAGACCGCGATTCTGGAAACCAACGGACAGATCAGCTTTTTGCCCAAAAGCCGCGTCCGTCCCCTGACACCGGAGGATATGCAGCTTCATCCTGCTGCCGCCAGTGCCTGGTATGACCTTATCATTGATGGACAGCTTATGCAGGACAATCTGCGGGCAGCCGGACGCGATGAGCGATGGCTCGATGCCCGCCTTCACGCAGAAGGCATCGGACAGCGCAGCGAGGTGTTCTATGCCGCCTGCGACAAGGGCGATGGTTTTTTTGCCTGCCGCGCGAAATAAACAAAAACGACCCGACAGAAATCTCTGTCGGGTCGTTGTGGTGGAGAATACCGGGATCGAACCGGTGACCTCTTGCATGCCATGCAAGCGCTCTCCCAGCTGAGCTAATCCCCCATGCTGGCCGCCGTCAGTGCCGTTTGCTTCTGACAACGGTTGTTATTATAGCAAAGCTGTCATGGATTGTCAACAGGTTTTTGCAAAAAACTTTATATTTTTCCTTGCTTTTTGCCTGCCCATTTTTCGGTTCTTGCAAAAAACAGAGCCGTACTCTATTCGGAGTACGGCTCTGTAAAGATTCGTCAGATGGAAATCGTGTTGGCGATCTCGATCATGTCACGGTCGATGGTCTTGTGCATGGACAGCGCGACATTGACATCATAGTCAACGATCTTGTCACCGGAAACAGCAACCACACGGTTGTAGATGCCCTTGTCCAGCAGGTCGATGGCGTGATAGCCCATCAGGGACGCATTCACACGGTCGCGGACCGTCGGAGAGCCGCCGCGCTGAATATGGCCCAGAACCGTAGCGCGGGAGTCAACGCCGGTAGCTGCCTGAATCTGGTTTGCCAGCTCGTTGGCATCAATAACGCCCTCAGAGACAATGATGATGAAGTGTTTTTTGCCGGTGACCTGCGTCTGGCGCATGCGGTCAAGAATGTCGCGCTCAAAATCAAACGGAATCTCCGGCAGCAGAACCGCCACAGCGCCGGTCGCAATGCCGACATTCAGGGCGATATAACCCGCGTGATGGCCCATGACCTCGACCACACTGCAGCGGTCATGGCTCTGGGTGGTATCACGCAGCTTATCAATGGCCTCGACAGCGGTATTCATAGCCGTGTCATAGCCGATGGTATACTCACTGCAGGCAATATCATTGTCAATGGTGCCGGGCAAGCCGATGCAGGGAATCCCCTGATTTGCCAGCGCACGGGCGCCCATGAAGGAGCCGTCACCGCCAATGACGACCAGTGCGTCAATGCCCAGCTCCTTGCAACGGGCAAGGCCCTTCGCCTGACCTTCCTTCGTTTTGAATTCAAGGCAACGCGCCGTGTACAGGATCGTGCCGCCGCGATGGATGATCTCGGACACGCTGCGCACATTCATCTCATACACTTCGCCGTTGATCAGGCCGTTATAACCACGCTGGATACCCATCATGCGGTATCCCTTGCTGATGCCTGCACGGACAATCGCACGCACTGCAGCGTTCATGCCGGGTGCGTCACCGCCACTGGTGAGAACACCGATCGTTTTGATTTCCTTAGCCATAAAGCGAGCCCCTCCTATTCGGGAACTATGGACCCGCCTGAAACATCATGTTTTATTCAGGCGTGGTCATCACGTTATAATAATTTTTTAACAAACTCGTGACTACCCACATTATACCACACTTTGCCCCGGGTAATTATGGATAAATCGCGCAAAACACATGGATTTATTTTGCAGACTGTTCAATATCTTGAATTTTTACGCAGTCCTTGCCCAAAATACGCTCCAGTTCTGCGCGCAGCAGCGGATCATCCCGCACCGCCATGTGCCTTGCCAGCATTGCCTTGCCCGTATCCCGAAAGCGGAAATAAACTTTTACCGTGCCCCCGTCAAAAATGTTGCAGAGCAGATTTTCCACCTTATGCATCTGCGGGCAATCCCGCGCAGGCACCGTCAGGAAATAGCCGGCGGCCCCTCCCCCGCTCGTCTCGCGCTTGACGCGCTCCACACGGTTGCGGCCGAAGCTCTGTGCCGGGTCATAAGTCTCTATGGACTGAACGCCCTCCACAATAAGGCGGGCCGCCTCGTCCTCCTTGACGGAAACACGGCCGCTCGCAACCACAACTGCATTTTCCTGCAGGGCGGCGCGGCATTCTGCCAAAATGCGCGGGAATACAAGCAGTTCCATACTGCCGGTCAGATCCTCCACGGTCGTAAACGCCATCAGCGTGTTGGATTTCGTGGTCATGATCTTGTTCCTTACGATGGTGCAGACCAGTGTGACATTCTGGTTGTCGAACTGCTTTGCATCCTCCCCCAGCAGCTGGGCGATCGTACAGGTGGACACCTGAGCGATCTGACTGCGGTAGGCGTCCAGCGGGTGGCCGGACAGGTACAGACCGGACACCTCTTTTTCCATCTTCAGCAATTCGGAGGCGGCGTATTCCGGCAGTTCCGGCACCTTATAATCATCGGCAGGCTTTTCATTGCCGCCGCTCATCAGGCCGAACAGATCCATCTGCCCATCCAGATTCTGGCGGGCATCTGTCTCCACACTTTTCAGGATGCCCTCCACGCTTTCCAGCATACCGCGCCGGGTCGGCTCCAGTGCATCAAAGGCACCCGCCTTGATAAGATTTTCCAAGGCGCGGCGGTTCAGCTCCGAGCCATGCAGCCGCTTGCAGAAGTCGTACAGGCTGCGGTAGGGCCGCTGCGCGCGTTCTTTGATAACGGCATCGATCAGGCCGCGGCCCACGCTCTTGACTGCGTTCAGGCCAAAGCGGATCAGATCGCCGTCCGCCGTAAAGCCGCCGCGGGAGATATTGATATCCGGCTGCTGTACCTTGATGCCAAGGCGCTGGCATTCGGTGGTGTATTCAATGACCTTGGAGGTGTTATCCAGCACGCTGGTCAGCAGAGCCGCCATAAACTCATGGGGATAATGGCATTTCAGGTATGCCGTCTGGAACGCTACATAGGCATAGCAGGCAGCGTGGGATTTGTTGAAGGCGTAGGACGCAAAGCTGATCATATCATCATAGATCTGATTTGCTACATTTTCCGGCACACCGTTGGCAACGCAGCCTGCACATTCTTTTCCGGGCTCCTTGCAGCCATGCACAAAATGCTCTCGCTCGGCCTCCATGACCTTGAGCTTTTTCTTGCTCATGGCGCGGCGCACATTATCAGCCTGCCCGAAGCTGAAGCCGGCCAGCTCGCGGCAGATCTGCATGACCTGCTCCTGATAGATCACAACACCGTTTGTGACATCGACAATATGGGCCATCTGGGGCGTCTTGTAGGACACCTTGGAGGGGTCCTTGCGGTTGCGCAGATAGGTCGGGATGGAGTCCATCGGGCCGGGACGGTAGAGCGAGATCAGTGCGATAATGTCCTCGAGGTTTTTCGGGCGCATGCCGACAAGCACCTGCGTCATGCCGGTGGATTCGAGCTGGAAGATACCCTCTGTCTCACCCCTGGCAAGCATCGCGTAGGTGTCAGGGTCATCGTAGTCGATGCCTGCCACGCGGAAATCAGGGTGCTTGCGGCGCACAGCCGTCTCGGTATCATGGATGACCGTCAGGGTACGCAGTCCCAGAAAGTCCATCTTCAAAAGGCCCAGCCGCTCGATCTCCACCATATTGAACTGGGTGACAGGCAGACCGTCATTGGTCGAAAGCGGCACATATTCTGTGGCAGGGTCACGGGTAATGACAACACCGGCCGCATGGGTAGACGCATGACGCGGCATCCCCTCCACCTTCAGCGAGGTGTCGATCAGGTCATGGACCTGCGTGTCAGCATCATAAAGCGCCTTCAGGTCCGGGCTGACCTCCAGCGCCTTTTTCAGCGTCATTTTCAGATCCGTTGGGATCAGCTTTGCCACCCGATCTACATCCTGATAGCCCATGCCCATAACACGGCCCACATCGCGCACCGCAGCGCGGGCGGCCATCGTGCCAAAGGTCACGATCTGGGCTACATGGTCGCGGCCGTATTTCTCGTTTACATAGTCGATGACCTCCTGACGGCGCTCGTAGCAGAAATCGACATCGAAGTCGGGCATCGAGACGCGCTCCGGATTCAGGAAGCGTTCAAAAATCAGGTTATAGCGGATGGGGTCAATGTCGGTAATGCCAACGCAGTAGGCAGCCAGACTGCCCGCACCGGAGCCGCGCCCCGGCCCTACGGGAATGTCGTGGCTTTTGGCATAATTGATGAAGTCGTAGACGATGAGGTAATAGTTCGTGTACCCCATCGTCTTGACGACATTGATCTCATAGGTCAGGCGTTCCTTCAGCGCGTCGGTCACCTTCCCGGGGTAACGACGCTCCAGTCCTTCCCAACAGAGCTTCTCAAAGTAGGCCTGATTTTCCATGCCGTCAGGGGCCTTGAAATACGGCAGCTTTGTCTCGCCGAAGGTAAACGCAAAGTTGCACTGCTCTGCGATTTTATTTGTGTTTTCGCAGGCCTCCGGCACCATCGAGAACAGCTCGTACATCTCATCGGTGCTTTTCAGATAGAACTCATCGGTCTGAAATTCCATCCGATCCACATCGTTGATGGTCTTGCCGGTCTGGATGCAGAGCAGGATGCTCTGCATCTTGGCGTCCTCCTTCGTGATATAGTGGGCATCGTTGGTTGCCGCCATCGGGATACCGGTTTCCCGCGCTAGGCGGATAAGCTGCGGCAGAACGACCCGATCCTCCTCCAGACCGTGATCCTGCAATTCAATGTAGTAGTTGCCCTCGCCGAAAAGGTCCCGATACCACAGCGCCGTCTGCTTGGCACGGTCGTAATCCCCTGCCAGAATCGCTCTGGGAATCTCGCCTGCAAGGCAGGCTGACAGACAGATAAGTCCCTCATGATGCTGCGCAAGCAACTCCTTATCAATGCGCGGCTTGGAGTAAAAGCCCTCGGTAAAGCCTGCGGACACCATCTTGATCAGATTTTTGTAGCCGGTCTCATTCTTGCACAGCAGGATCAGGTGGCTGTTGCCGTCAATGCGGTTCACCTTATCAAAGCGAGTGCGGGTCGCAACATAGACCTCACAGCCGATGATCGGCTTGATGCCCGCCGCCTTGGCAGCGTCAAAAAACGCAACGCAGCCATACATAACACCGTGGTCAGTGATGGCACAGGCCGTCTGCCCCATCTCCTTGAGCCGGTCAAACATCCGGTCAATGCGGCAGGCACCGTCCAGCAGGCTGTACTCGGTATGCACATGCAGGTGGGTAAATTGTCTCGGGGTGTTTTCAGACATGGGTCATTTCCTTTTCATTGGGCGCGGCGGCATTCAGGCGGGCAGCGGCCTCCTGGATCTTCTTCATCCGGTGGGAAAGCCCGGCTTTGCTGACGGGCGGGTCAAACTTCTGTGCCAGCTTAGCCAGCGGCAGGTCCGGGTACTGCATCCGCAGCTTGGCCGTCAGGCGCAGATTTTCCGGCAGGGTGTTCATAGCCCCCGCAGCCTGCAGCTTTTCAATAGCCAGCTGCACCTGCACGGCGGCCTGTACACTTTTACCGAGGTTCGCCGTTTCACAGTTGGACAGCCGGTTCGTCTTATTGCGCATCTCATTGTAAAGGCGCTGGTCCATAATGCGCATGGCCGCGCCGCCCGCCCCCATGAAGGTGAGCAGATCCTCGATATGATCTGCCACTCTGATGTAGATGGTATTGGCGCCCTTGCGCAGTGCGCGGTGGGGGTGGAAATCATGCTCGGCCAGCATAGCCTCCAGCTGCTGGGACAGATAATGCCGGGTCGAGAGAAATTCCAGATTATAGCTTTTTTCCGGGTCGGTCATCGTGCCGCAGCAGAGGAATGCCGTGGCAATAAACGCCTGCATACAGCTCTGACATTTAAAATTTTCCGGTCGGATGCGCAACGTAGGCTCCTTGCCGGTATGGCCGAACAGCGTCAGCATCTTTGCCACCTCAGCAGGCTCCTTGACGCTGAACTCATATACCGGGCCGGTCGGGCGCTCCTTGCTCAGCACAGTGCTCTGCACACCGCAGCGGCGGTAGAGCTTTTGCGCAAAGGCGGCCACGCCCTCGTTTTCGGTCTGCAAGACCACACCGCGGTCATCAAAGTATTTGCCAAAACAGGCCACCGCATAGGCGGCGGCCATGTTACAGCAGGGCTTTGCAATTTTACGGCGCAGTATTTCGTTTTTCACTTCTTGAGAAAAGCTCAAGTCGGTGTACTCCTTATTATAGACTTCGTTTTACATCGCGGTGCTGCACACTGGGGGCGTAGCCAAGCTTTTCGCAAAACGCAGCGATCTTGCGTGCAAAGGTAATCGAGCGGTGCTTGCCGCCGGTGCAGCCCACCGCAATCATCAGCTGGCTTTTGCCCTCCTTGACATACAGCGGCAGTGCAAACTCCAGCATGTGCTCATAGCGGCGCAGAAGCTCCTGTGAGTCGGTCGATGCCATCACATAGTCAACGACCTCCTGATCAAGGCCGGTCTTATGCTTGAGCTCCGGCACATAGAAGGGATTGGGCAGGCATCGCACATCAAGCACAAGGTCGGCCTCCTGCGGCAGACCGTACTTGAAGCCGAACGACACCACAGTCAGCGCCATCGGGCTTTCCCCCTTGTCCAGAAACAGTCCGCAGATCCGCTCACGGTTCTGCGCTGCCGAGAGCAGCGAGGTATCGATCACATACTTTGCCTTGTCCCGCAGCGGCTGCAGCAGCTTGCGCTCCCGGGCGATTGCCTCGGTGATGGGGACCTTTTCGCTGATGGTGATAGGGTGCTGGCGGCGGGTCTCTTTATAGCGGCGCTGGATCACGGCGTCATTTGCATCCAAGAACAGGATATCATAGTCGATCTTTTTCTCGTCCAGATCTGCCAGAGCCTCCTTGAGCTGCTCAATGCTGCGCACGCCGCGCACATCCATGACGACCGCCACACGGCTGAGCTGGTTCTCGCCCTGCAGGGCGAAGTCCACGATACGCGGCAGCAGCGCCACCGGGATGTTGTCAATGCAGAAAAAGCCGATGTCCTCCAGTGCGTTGACAGCCATAGACTTGCCCGCGCCGGAAAGTCCCGTCACGATCAGAAAATTCATCTTCCCCACCGCTCTCTTATTTTACCACGCGGATCTCGCGTTCCAGCACGAAGCCGGTCTTTTCCTTAACGATACGGCTGACCTGCTCGGTCAGCTCCACCACATCGGCGCAGGTCGCACCGCCGCGGTTGATGACAAACCCGCAGTGCTTTTCGCTGATCTGGGCACCGCCCACGGTGAAGCCGCAAAGGCCGCAGTCCTCGATCAGCTTGCCTGCAAAGGCACCCGCCGGGCGCTTGAAGGTGCTGCCGGCGCTGGGCCATTCAAGGGGCTGCTTTTCCCTGCGCTTGCCGAGAAGCTCCCGCATCCGGGCCAGTACCTCCGCACCGTTGCCGCGGTGCAGCACGACTGTTGCCGACAGGATGCACCAGTCTGGGTGCTGTTCAAACACGCTGGTGCGGTAGCCCATGGCAAGATCCTTTGCCGGCAGCACTCGCAGCTCAAGCGTGTCGTCCAGAAAGGTCACACTCTCCAGCACATCCTTCATTTCCCCGCCGTAGGCACCGGCGTTCATATAGACGGCACCGCCCACCGTGCCGGGGATGCCGCAGGCGAACTCCAGTCCGGTCAGGCCGAGCGTCTGCGCCTTGCTGCACAGGCGGCCCAAGGTCTGGCCGGCCCCGGCGGTAATGCGCACCACATCGGTGCCTGCATCGGAAGATTCCATCTGAGAAAGTCCGCGCATATCCACTACTGCGCCGTCAAAGCCCGCATCATCAAACAGTGTGTTGGAGCCATTGCCCAGCAGGTAGACCCGCACGCCGTTTTCACGGCAGAGGCGCAGCGTTTCACGCAGCTGCTCCGCATCTTGCGGCGCGCACCAGAACACCGCCGGGCCGCCGATCCGAAAGGTCGTATGGGCCGCGAGCGGCTCCCCCTGCACAAAGGGCAACTGTTGCCTTGTCAGTGCATCGCACAGTGCTGTGATCGTCTTTTCCTGCATGGATGTCCTCCGTCCGAATTGCTTGCGTTAAATAGAATTTTCCAGAGCAGCCGCACCGATCACGCCGGCATCATTGCGCAGCGTGCAGGCACAGATAGCCGGGAACTTGCCGGTGGTGATGTTGCGGGTCTCATTCTCAGCATATGCGCGGACAGGTGCCAGCAGGACCTCGCCCTGATTGGAAACGCCGCCGCCGATGCAGATGACCTCCGGCTCAAAGGTGTTGATGACATTGGCAATGCCAACGCCCACATACTCGATCCAGCTGTCCACGACCTTCTGCGCGGTCTCGTCTCCCTTGGCAGCGGCGTCAAAGGCCAGCTTGGCATTGACATGGTCGATGTCCTGCGTCATCTGCCACATGATGGTGTTCTTGTTTTCCTGCATGGCCTTCTTGGTCTCGCGGGTCAGGGCGCTGGCGGAGGCATAGCGCTCCCAGCAGCCCTTGCGGCCGCAGGTACACTGGATGCCGTCCTTGACGATGACATTGTGGCCCATCTCACCGGCGGCAAAATTGAAGCCGCGCAGGATCTTGCCGTTCAGGATAATACCGCTGCCGATGCCGGTGCCGAGCGTGATGATGACGGCATCACGATAGCCCTTGGCGCCGCCTGCAATGTACTCGCCGAACGCGGCGGCGTTGGCGTCGTTTTCCACATAGACCTTGCAGCCCAGCAGCTTTTCCATATCCGGGCCAAGGTTCCAGTCATAGTACCCGAAGTTCGTATTGAAGCCGACAAAGCCGGTGGTGAAGTTCACGCTGCCCGGGGTGCCGATGCCGACATAGCGGATGTCCGCAAAGTCCACCTTGTTTTCGCGCGCCACAGTGCGGCACAGCTCCGCCAGAGCCTTCTCAAGATCCTGCGCCGGGCGGGGCAGACGGGTAGTCCAGGTCACCTTGCCGACGACATCAAACTTTTCGTTGACCAGACCGGCGGTCATCGTAGTGCCGCCCAGATCAATACCAATCGTATACTTGCTCATAACAAAATTCCTCCTACTTCTTCTGCACAGGGCTTGCCGTGCAGTTGTAATTCGCGTACCAGATTTTCCCGCGTTGCGTTCACGATCAGCTCCTGCGGGAATTGCATTTCCTCCAGCATGGCATACAGGGCACACAGGCCGTGCTGCAGCTGGTATGTGCTGTGGGCATCGCTGTCCACAGCAATGCGGCAGCCGTTGGCAAGGCATGCAGCCAGCAGCGCCCGCATATTGGGGATACCGTCCTTGCGGACATTGAATGAGTTGCCGTTTAGTTCCACGACCTTGTGGTTTTTAGCAAACGCTCTGGTGACAAGGTCGTAGTCATAGCGGTAGTTTTCCTGCTCGGAATGGCCGATGCAGTCCACATAAGGGTTTTCGGCCACAGCCAGCCAAAGACGATTCGCCTCCCTGCGGGTCAGAAGCCCCGGCACACAGGCACTGTGGATGGACGCCACGACCCAGTCCTGCGCTTTGAGCTGGCTCTGCGAAAGATCCAGCCCGCCCTTGGTATCCATGACATTGGCCTCGGCGCCGTAGAGGATCGCCACACCGTCTATGGTGCGGGGCATGGCGCTCCAGTTTCCGAAATGCCAGGCATGCGGTGCATCGGGCATCGCGGGGGCGTGATCTGTCACGGCAAGGGCGCAATAGCCCAGCGCCTTGGCGGCAGCGGCCATCTCCGTAAAGGTGTTGTAGGCGTGGGTGGCGCACAGCGTGTGGGTGTGCAGGTCTGCGATCATCTGCATGGAATGAAAAAACCTCTTTTTACTTTGTAATATCGTCCTGCAGGCCCAACTGGGTCAGCAGCTCCTTGGCAGCGTTGTAGCCCATCTCCTTCTGGCGGTTGTTGATGGCTGCCGTTTCCAGAATAACCGCCAGATTACGGCCCGGCATAACGGGGATCAGCATACTGGGCACCTTAACGCCGAGAATGTCATAATACTCTGTCTCAAGGCCCGTGCGGTCGTAGTTCTTCGTGCGATCCCACGGCTCAAGCTGGACGACCATCTCAACCTCCACACTGGAGCGCACCGAGCCGATGCCGAACACGCGGGCAACATTGATGATGCCGATGCCGCGCAGCTCAATAAAGTGGCGGATGTTGGCGGGCGCCGTGCCGAGGATCTTGCGGTAGGAGACCCTGCGCAGTTCAACAGCATCGTCGGCAATCAGACGGTGGCCGCGCTTGACCAACTCAATGGCGGTCTCACTCTTGCCAACGCCGGAATCACCGAGGATCAGGATGCCCTCGCCGTAGACCTCCACAAGCACGCCGTGACGTGTGATGCGGGGTGCCAGCTCGGTGTTCAGCGTCGTGATGAGTTGGCCCATCAGGGCGGAGGTCATCTCGGTAGACATCAGAATCGGCACACCGTACTTTTTGCCGTACTGCATCATCTCAGACAGCGGCTGCATGCCGCGGCTCAGCACCACGGCGGGCGGCTGGAAGGAGAAGAGCTTTTCCAGATGGGTGTTGCGCAGGGTAGTGGTCAATTCATCCAGATAAGACATCTCGGTCAGGCCGATGATCTGGATGCGCTTGCTGTCGAAATTTTCATAGTAACCGGCCAGCAGGATGCCCGGGCGGTACACCTCCGTTGCCGTGACCTGGATTTTTTCCAGTTCACAGGGGGTGTAGGCGATCGTCAGGTTGGCTTCCTCAGCCAGCTTTGCCAGGGAAACGGAGAACTCAGACACAGTGGAACGCCTCTTTTCTTTTAGCATTATGTTTTATTATACCGTAATTGCCCGTTTTTGTACAGAGGCCGCGTGCGAACACAAGCAAAAAAATACCCGCTGTTTTTCACAAAACAGCGGGCAGACACGGTATCAAACAGGACGCAGGGCAGCAAAGGCTCTGCGCAGGGTCTTCTGCAGCCAGAGCAGGGCCTCCGCCGCCGCAAACGCAGCGGCCAGATAGACCACATACAAAAATGCCGTATCCCGGCGGGACAGCGCCGCCAGATCAAAATGGGCGGCCATATCCTGAATCAGGACATGATGCACAAGAAACACCGCGTAGGAGATTTTTGCCAGCCGCGCGCCCAGCACACGCGGCCACGGGCGGTCCAGCAGCGGGGCCGCCAGCGCCAGCAGGATAAAAACAGCGGCACCGGCGAGTGCGCAGGTGATCTTGCCGTCAAGGCTGCGGGCGGCGGCGGCACCTGCCAGCAGCGCCGCAGGCAGGATGTACTGCGCACGCTTCGGCATGGTCAGAAAGGTCATGCCGAAAAGAAATTCCGGGATATGCACCGCGACCAGACGCGCATCCCAACCCAGCAGATGGATCGGAATACACACCGCAAGGGTGACGCCCCAGGTCAGCCAGATGTTTCTGCGCAGCGCCCGCTGCAGCAGCGGGAACAGCAGATACAAAAACAGGATGCTGCCGAGGAACCACTCTCCCACGCAGGCAAAATCCATACCGACCCAGCCCGCTGCCACGGCAAAGTTATCCAGCCCAAGGAAGGTCAGCACCAGCGTGATCGTCTTTGCCCCGGCAAAGCTGCCCGGCCTAGTCACAAACCTCCAGCTGAACACAACGAACCATGCCAGCCAAAAGAGCGGGTAGACCGCCCCGGCACGCTTTTTGTAGAACTGCGCGGGGCTTTGATTTTCCGGGACCGTCAGCGCCAGCGAAGCGCCCGACACGATAAAGAACAGCGTGGAGCCGAAATCCCCCAGATAGATGCCCAGCGGCAGCGTACTGGTAAACAGCTTATGCGGCAGGGTGAAATACCCCGTGACCGTGGCGTTGAAATGCACGGTCAGGATGCAGCCCAGCGCCACGGCACGGACCAGATCCAGATAAAAAAGGCGTTGCTTTTTGATGGGTGTTCTCCCCTTTTACTTTGTTTGCAGCCGATGCTTGATCAGACGCCCAAGCTGCTTTGCCACAGCGGCCGGCTGTGCAGCCGCTGTTTCATACGCATTGAGAATGTCAGCACGCGCCACAGCCTGAGCCGCTGTTTCAAAGCTGGCGGCGTATGCGCCGTTTGCTTGTGCGATCAGGGCCAGCCGCCAGGCGTCATGCTGGTTTTTGCAGTCCGGAATGCCCTGCGGGAAAGCAGACTCCCGCACCAGCATCCAGCCGCAGTTGGGTGCCGGCAGAGGCTCCTCGCCGACAGGGACCTGCGCCTGACTTTGCAGGCTTTCTTTCTCAGCCAGCCATTGGCGGCGCTGCGCCGCAGCACAGCCCGCATACAGCGGCACGGAGGGGCTGAGGATGCCGAGCAGCGGCTGCTTTTCAAACCAGATGGCAGCCTGCTCCATCAGCGCATCCGCCTGTGCGGCTGCCTGCCGGGTATACCAGTCGGTTACCGGGTCTGTCTTTGGCAGTGCATAGCGGATCAGCCGCAGCCCCAGCACAGCCGGGTCAGCCTGCGTTTGGGTGGGCATCCCAACAACATAGCGCCAGTGCAGGTTTTTGGACAGCGCCGCCAGCGGCTGGGTCTTAAGCAGCGACACGAGCAGAAGATCCAGCGGGAAACTGGTTTCCTCATGGAGATAGGCGCACAGCTCCCGCGCCGCCATGCCGTCTGTGCGGCGCAGCTCATCCCCGTAGGGCGTGAACAGACTGCGCCGCTTGAAGAACGGACAGCCGCGCTTTTCCAGCAGCTCCCGTGGGCAGGCCATGATCGGGTTGACAAAGACGCCCCTCATATCCTCCGTCTGCACATAGGTATCCCATGTATACCCCTTGGCGGCAAAATAAGGCGTGAACCGCGTTTCATGGCGGATGACGGACTCCTCGTAGCTCTTTGGCAGGGGCATTTCCTGCCAGTAGCGCCAGAAATCATCGCCGATGAAAAGCCGGGGCCGCAGCGCGAGGAAATGGGACTGGATATGCTCCGGCACATTCCCGCCGAAGCGCGGGCTTTTCATTGCATAGTGGCGGGTCAGGCCCCAGAAGTCCAGCGCCGGGCGTGCCTGCATTGCCTCAAACATCGGCTGCAGCTCACAGACCGGGCCTGCCAGCGTGTAGTTCATGAGGATGATCTCCTCATATTCCGCCAGTGCCTCCCGGCCGATGGTGAGCAGTGCCTCCCGGTAAGCCCCCACATCAAAGCCGGTGTTTTCCCGCTCTATGCATCCCGCGCCGGACTGGCGCACCCACACCCGATCCGCCGGGGCCAGCGCACCGTTTGTGACAAAAATGACCTTGCCGTATTTCTGCATTGCCTGCACGGCAATGCGGCAGGCAGTGTCAATACAGCCCGCCGGGTCATAATGGAAGTAGATGACCAGTCGTTTCATGGCAGATCAGTCCTCATAGGGGCCCTCATGCGGGCCGAAAATCGCGCGCTTTGTATTGATGATGACCCGGTAGGAGCCGCCGGGCAGATTGTCCCGCAGCCAGTTCCGGGCATGGCGGCGCTTGCTGTCAGAATACGGGCCGTAGTGGCTGAACAGATGGTGGCGCTTGTAGGCAAACCCTACCGCCGAGCTGGACGCCCCATAGAAGGTCGTGCAGTCAAAGACGCGGGCCAGCGGGCGGATCATGGCGGATGCGTAGGCCTGCATCGTATCGTTGTGGGTGACGGCATAGCTTTTGCTCATGACAACGGCCGGGTAGTAGCCTGCGCTCTGGGCCACAAACGGGTAGATGCGCTCGATGGCATGGCTGATCGTACCGTCCTGCGGCAGCGGCTCCGGCGGGAAGTCCGTATGCTTCCAGCCGTGGTCAAACAGCGGCGCGAGCGCCCGCGGGCGGAACCAGAACACACTGCCGTAGGGCGCAATGGGCGATTTTTCACCCGAGATAGGCACATCCAGCCCCAGATCCTTCATCAGCTTCTTCGTATTTTCAAAGTTCGGGCCCCAGCCGCCGGAGCACATATTCATAAAATACAGTCCGTGGGTCGGGTACGGCGGGCAAAGGATACCGAGGTAAGGGTCCTTCTCAAACTCGCACAGAACATTCAGCACATGCGCCGAATTTTTGCAGACATTCTCATTGCAGACATAGCCGAAGCCTGCACCCACGCTGCCGGGCTTTGTCTGGACGGCTTTTTTATCATGCATAAAGCAGGCATAATCATATTCCCGCAGCTGCGGGGCCAGATCACAGAGGAAGGCTGCCACATCACGGCCCTGATTCTCCACCACAGTCACGGTAACGCTGTGTACCGGCAGACCGGCAAAGGCCGCCTCGATCTGCGGCTTTTTATCGGCGCTGCTTGTTGTGATAAAGACATCGGTCTGTGGTGGGAATTTGGCGGCAAAGGCCCTGCTCTGGCCGAGCATATCAATAAAATACAGATGCATGGCCAGCGCAATGCGGCGGTTTTTGCAAAGGCTCTGCGCCGCAGCGGCATCCTGCACGGTCGGTTCAATGATGCGGGTCAGCGCCAGATTCCGTGTGAAATCGTGGGGGTGCATCGTCCGGATCATATTCTTCCAGATCAGCTCCAGCGGGTAGTCCGTCTCATCGCGCAGATAGTCATACAGCTCCTGCACCGGCTCGCCTGCGGTATCGTTGAGGTAGGCCTCCAGCTCATGCATAAAGCTGCGGCGCTTGAAAAGCGGGCATTTTTTTTCGCGCAGCAGCAACGTCGGGCAGACCAGCAGCGGGTAGTCGGTAAACTCCTTCAGGTCATCGGTCTTGACATAGACATCCCACTTAAAGCCCTTATCACCGAACTGCTTCGTGAACACAGCCTCATACCGCTGCACCGAGTCGGTGTAGCTTTCGATCATCGGCATCGTATCCCAATAGGCCTGCAGCTCCGGGTTCTGCACAAAGCGCTTGCGATAGACAATGAAATGGGACTGGATATGCACCGGCAGATAGTTGTAAAGATGCTTGCCCTTGAAGGGGTTCGACTTTGCGCCGTGGTGTACGGAAAGGCCCCAGAAATCCAGATCCTGATTTTCCCACATGGCCTCGAACATCTCCCGCAGCGGGCGCACGGGGCCCATAAGGGTCGAGTTCGTCATGACGATCTCGTCATATTCCGACAGCTTCTCCCAGCCGTAGAAGTCAAGCGCCGTCTTGTAGGCCCATACATCGAGCCCCTTGTTTTCCCGCACGATGATCGTGTCGGTGAACTGCTCAAAAGCGGCGCGTCCCTGCGCGCTGAGCTTGCCGTTGCAGACAACGACCAGCTCGGTCAGGTTCTTATGCAGATCTGCGAGATAGTAGGTGATGAAATCATCCACATCGCCGTTTTTTTCGTAGAAGAAAAAGATGCCTAATCGTTTCATTGCTGTTCCTTTTTATCCATAGCCAGAATCCGGTTGATCTTTGCCGGGTCACCCCAGGTGCCCGGGCTGTCGTAGGGGCGGTCCGGGAATGCGCCGTAGTCGAGCTTGATCTTGTAGTTTTTGTCCCGCAGGAATTTTTCCACACGGTCTGCCAGGCTCATGGGCTTGCCGGTGCATACATTGATGATGCCGTTGATCCGGTCCTGCACACTGGCTGCCACGATCATATTGGCAAGCTCATCCACATCAATAAAGTCGTAAAGATTGCTGCCGCTCGTGAACGGGAAGGTCGCCTTGCCGTCCTGCTCTGCCTGCGTGATCTTGGCAAAAATCGAGCTGCCGTGGGCTTCATCCCCCGTGATATAGTACGCGCGCAGCCAGTGCAGCCTGCAGGGGGAATCCGCAAGGCTGAGCATCAGGCTCTGGCGCAGGGCGTTTTTCGCAATGCCATACTGGCTCTGCGGCTTGCAGGGGGTGCTTTCGTTGATGGCACCCTCCCAGTAGCCGACCTCATGCATCGTGCCCATAACGCTCAACCCCTGCAGACCGCCCTCCACCAGCGTGTTGAGAAAGGTCACATGGCTGGACAGATCCTTCATATGGGCAGCAGAATTGTGACGGAAGCCGTCGCGCCACGCCAGATGGATGCAGATGTCCGGGCTGCCCAGCTTCTTGTACAGATCAGGATCCCCGCTGAACAGCGGTTCATCACAGAATTCTGCACGCTCATCCACGCCCTTGAAGTTGAAATCCGCCGCAATGACACGATAGCCGCGGTCAAGGGCATTCTTTACAACATGACGGCCGATATACCCCGCCGCGCCGGTAACAAGAATCGTTTTCATAGCTGTTCCTCTCTGACCGGCAGCAGATCATACAGTCTCTGCAGCCGCATCTGGTATAAAAGCAGTGCCACGGTCTGTTTCTTATTGTGCCCTGCATCGTGTAAAATGTCAACCATCCCGCCGGGATACGGGCCCAGTACCTGCCGCAGCGTCTGCCAGGCGCGGCGGCGAATGGCGCCGGGGGCGTGGGCATCCCGCAGCTGGTGCATCAAAAATGTGACTGCCTGAGCGCGGCGATCCTTCCAGACGACCTGCAGTTCATCGGCGTCACACCAGCGCTGGGCGGCGTGAAATTCCGCCTCCATCCATGGCTCCAGCGCCCGGATGCGCCCCAGCAGCGCTTGGGCCGACCGCGCGCAGGAGGTGCTTTGCGTGCCCTCAAAATGGCGGTAGACCACCTGCGGGATATAGACCGCTTTGCTGATGCGCCGGTAGGCGGCGGCATTGAAAACGAAATCCTCCAGCCCGAAGCTGCATCGCTCATTGAAGCGCAGCCCCAGCAGCGCGGTGCGGCGGTAGAGGGCGTTCCAGACAAACTGCGGGCCGCTGTTTGTCAAAAAGGCTCCGTAGCCGCCGCTGCCAAGCTCGATTGTGCAGGCCTGCCCGGCGGGATGCGGCTGCTGGACCATTGTACCGTCAGGGCGCTGGCGCAGCAGCTCATAGCCGCCGCGCACGATGTCCGCGCGGGTATCCTCCGCCGTCTGCAGCAGCAGCTTGAGCGCCCCCTGCCAGAGCAGGTCATCATCATCGCAGAAGGTCAGAAATTCTCCGCTCGCTGCCTCCAGCCCGCGGTTGCGGGCCGCACAGATCCCGGCGTTTTTTTGGGTTATGACATGGATGCACTGGTTTTGGCTGGCCAGCGCATGGCATATTTTGTCCGTTGCATCCGTGGAGCCATCGTTGACGATGATGATTTCCAGCCCCGGCACCTGCTGCGAAAGGATCGACTCGACTGCGGTGCGCAGCGTCGTCTCGGCGTTGTACGCCGGGACGATCACACTGAGTTTTGCCATGACACCGCTCTCCCTTCGCAGTTATTTTTTGAGTTCCTGATAGATTTTCCCGTAGGGCAGCGGCAACGGAGCCAGCCGCTTTAAAAAGCCGATCTTCCACCGCGCCGTGCCAAGGTCGCGCCCGGCGGCTGCAGGGTGGGTCAGGTAATACCCCACGCTGCGGGGTGCTGCCAGCGGGTAGATACCGCCGTCCTCAACGGTCAAGTCCCCGAGCAGCTTCACCTGTAAAGCAGTAGGGCTTTCCACCAGCCGCAAAAACGGAGTGATTGCGCGCTGCGGCTCTATTGTCTGCCCGTTCAGCACGCTTTTCTGCCATTCTTGCGCAAAATACAGCACACCGCGCTGCAGCTCTGCTACTAACGGCTCAGCCGGCTGGGCGGCGGTATTCACGCGAAAGCCCGCAGGCGTTTTCGTGTAGCTGAGGGTTGCCCCGACATCCTGCGAAAGCAGGCGTTCCAAAAGGGGCTGCCCCGCCCAGTAGATGCGCGGTGCCGGGGCACCGTCAAAGAGAAACACCTCGGTGCGCGCCGCGCTGAACCGGCTGCGCAGCCGGTCATCCGCCGAAAGCTGCATCCCATGCAGCTCCGTCCCAAGCAGCTTTTCCAGCAGCAGCTGGGTCGTGCCGCCGCTGCCGATGTCCACAAGGATATCCCCCGTCCGCAGCGGCCTGCTCTGCAGGTAACCCGTGACTGCATCGGCCGCTTCGGGGCGCGGCAGCTTTGCCAAAAACGCATACAGTGCTTTTGTGTCCGGCGTCTTGAGGTCGAAAACGCCTTCCGCCTCACCTTCCGGGCAGACAGTGCCGCAGTACGCGGCAAGCTGCGCGCCGGTCAGCCGTTGGCGCGGCAGCGCCGCCAGCACGCACGCATACTCACCCGCCACCAGAAACGCCGGGGCCAGACTGCGGCGGGAAACCTGCAGATACTCTGTCTTTTCCTCGGGGTAAAGCAGGCCGTAGACCTCCCGCATCAGATACATATCCCGCGCGAGGAAATAAAGCCCTGCGGCCGGGCGTGCGGCCCGCCGGTCATGCAGCCATTTGCAAAATGCCACGGCAAGCGGCCCCAGCACTGAAAAGCCCAGTGCCTGCCCGCCCGGCTGCAGCGCGGGCAGGCGGTTTTCCACAAAGGCTGCCACAGCATCCGCAGGCTGCGGCGGCGTCGGCAGATGCCAGGCCGGAATACCGGCCAGCGCCGCACCGGCCACATCCGCCCGCCAGCTGTCCCCGATAAACAGCACCCGTCTTGCGTCCAGCTCTGTCTCATGCAGAAACTGCCGGAACAGCTTTCCGCTTCGCTTCTGCACACCATAGGTGCTGGACACAAGACCGCCGTCAAAGGCGGGGTAGCCGCAGCGGCGCAGCATCGCATCGATCTGTGTCTGCGGCAGGTACATGTCTGAAATATAGTAGAGCTTTTTGCCCTGCCGGCGCATTTGCTGCACTACATCCAGCACCGGTCGGTACGGCACGCAGGCGGCCAGCTCGGCGGCACACTCCTGTGCCGGGTCATAGCCCGCAAGGCAGGGCCGGGCGTATATCTCCGCCAGCGTCACCTCCCCGCCCTTAGCTGCGCGCGCTTCGCGCTCGGCCTCGATGCGGGCTGTATAGAAAGCCTCTCCCCGCATACGGAACAGCTCCGTAGGGGTTGCTGTGTCCCGCTTGATGAGAGTATCAAACACATCAAACGCCACCGCATCGGCGCGGGCAGCCCTGCGGCAGATCGATTCAGTCAGATTCATGGCAGATAGGGTGTCTGTGGGCGGAATTCCACCCCCGCAGCAAAGCCTTTCCAGATAATGCCGATGCGCTCGGCACGGCGGCCCCGGCTGTCGCGCAGCACCTGCACGGTATGCCATGCGTCCTTTGCCAGCAGCCACAGCCACCCTGCAGCCCCCTCGCGGCGGTACAGCACGACATCGTTGCGGTAAAAATAGCGGTAGCGCGCCCAGCGCTCCGGTACATCGCGGGCAATGTTCACAATGCCCGGGTTCTGCATGGCATGCACGACCCGGCTGGCCGGAATAACACGGCAGGGCTTGCAGCGCGAGATACGGCGGGTATATTCCCAGTCATCTGACCAGATAAAAAACTCCGCGATGGGCAGACCGAACTGCCGCACGGTATCCATGCGCAAAAACAGCGACACAAAGCTGGCCATCACAGCCGGGATCTCTTTTCCGTCAAAGCCGTCTATGTCGCGGTACATCGTTTTGCGCTGCAGGTTCATCGGCTGGTCGCTGCCATCCGGGGCCAAAGCCCGGCTTGACAACCAGCCGTATGCCCCGTCCATGGCTGCATCAGCTGCCAGCAGTGCTTCCAGCGCCTGAGGCTCGGGGAGGGTGTCATCGTCCATAAGCCAGACTGCCTTGCAGCCCAGCTCCGCCGCAGCCTGCATGCCGTAGGCAAAGCCACCTGCACCGCCGAGATTTTCTGTGAGGATACGGCAGACAAGACCCGGCATGGCGAGCGTTTTCAGATACTCCGCCGTGCCATCGGCGGAGGCATTGTCCACCACCAGCACCCGCAGCCCCTGCACAGTTTGGGCCTGCAAAGCGGCCAGACACCGGCGCAGCAGCGGCAGGCGGTTGTAGGTCACGACCACCGCCGTGACATCTCTTGCATCAATCATCTTTTTTCGGGAAAAATTTGCGCTTGAGGAAGGCCGTACCCTTGTGCAGCCAGTTCTGGTGCTCCATATAGACGATATCCAGTTCCTCAAAGCTGATGTTGTTGGTAATGAGCCAGGCGTCCAGCAGGCGCTCGCTCACAAAGCCGAACACACGGCGGTCATTCACCGTGTAGCCGGTCATGTCCAGCTCCCGCTCAAGATCAAACAGGATGTCGAACAGCCATGTGCAGTAATGCTGCAGCAGCTCCTTTTTCATGACGAACATGTTGAAGTGGTGGCCGTGGGTCTTGGACATATACATATCATAGGCGGGCAGATACTCCGGGCATTTGCGCGCAATGATGGCGCGGGTCGCCGTGAGATCCCGCTTGTGGTGGGCGTGGATATACTGGGTATAGTTTGTTTCAATGAAGTAATGGCGCTCTCGCGGCAGCACTACATTGGTGGTGGCCAGAATGGAGCAAAGCTCCTCATGGCTGATGACGCGGTCCTTCTTGGGCGCAAAGCGGCTCTTTTTCCGACTGGCAAAATAGCGGCGGTAATGCACGATACCGATATAGTCGGAATCAATGTTGTGCGCTGCCCAGTACAGGCCCGTCAGCTCACAGAAATTTGCGTTGCGCTCCGAGATATTTTCGCCGGTATCATCGCCGATATAGCCGATGGCCGGGTGGATGGCATGGCCCATCTGTACCGGAAGATACATCGGATCCTCCGGCACCCAGTACGGTTTATGCGTTGCTACGATAATGGTGGTCTGCAATGTGTTCAACCCGCCTTATATACTTTTCCTACACTGTTCCGACTATTCTTGCTAAACCTATAGTATAGCGCTTTTTCGCCGGAATACAAGTTACAGAACGGTAAAAGCCTATTCCCCCTCGTTTTCGAAGCGTTCCTGCTCCTCCGCCAGCTTTTCCCATTCCTCATACAGCTCCTGTTGATGGAACCTTGTATCGTCTAACTCATCGCATTTATCGCGCAGCAGCAGATGATCGCGCAGCACCTCAGGGTCGTTGATCTCGTTTTCCAGCTCTACAATGTGCGCTCCCAGCTCCTCGATCTCGGTCTCGACCTTTTTCAGGCGGGCGCGCACCTCGGCGCGGCGCTTGCGCTGCTCCTTGCCGTAGCCCTGCTTTTTGGCACTGTCCTCCACCTTCTGCTGCGTTTCCTGTACCTTGGCCCCTCTGCCGGCCTCGCGGTTCTGCAGTGCGGCAAAGTTCTGATAAAATGTCGCGCTGCCGTTTTCAAGGTACATGATCGGGCAGTCCAGCGTCTGCATAAGGTAGCGGTCATGGGTGACCAGCAGCAGCGTGCCCGTGTAGGCCGCCAGCGCCTGGGTCAGGCTCTCTCGCATATAGATGTCCAGATGGTTCGTAGGCTCATCGAGGAACATCAGGTTCGGCCGCTCAAGCGCCAGTTCGGCAAAGCGCAGGCGGGCCAGCTCGCCGCCGGAGAGAGCGGCACAGTCCTTGAATACCTCCTCGCCGCGGTAGCCGAACCGCGCCAGATGGCTGCGCACCTCCAGCTCCGTAAAGCGGGGGTACTGGTTCCAGATGGCATCCATGACGCGGCCTGCGCGGCGCGCCTGCTGCTGGGTGAAGATGCCCGGCTTGGCGCCGCTGCCCAGCCGCACCATGCCGCCGGAGGGGCGGCGCTTGCCGTCCAGCACCTGCAAAAGCGTTGACTTGCCAGCGCCGTTGGGGCCGGCAATGACAAGCTTATCACCGCGGTGGACCACATAGTCCAGCGCATCAATGAGGGTGCGCTCCCCGATGTGAACGCTCAGGTTTTTCATGATGACCAGCTCATCATACGGCTCAATGTCATACTCAAAGCGGAAGTTCAGCTCCCACGCCTCTGCGGTGGGTGCCTCCACGATCTCCAGCTTTTCAAGCTGCCTGCGGCGGCTCTGCGCCATTTTGGTGGTGGAGGCGCGCACGAGATTGCGGTCCACATAATCCTGCAGCTTGGCTGCCTTCTCCACGGCGGCATCGTGCAGCTTTTGCTGGCGCTCATCGGCAGCCTCACGCTGGGGCAGATAGGCTGAGTAGTTGCCGCGGTAGGTCTTGATGCTCTTGCCGCGCAGCTCCCAGATGCGGGTGCAGACGGCATCCAGAAAATAGCGGTCATGGCTGACGACCAGCACCGCGCCGCGGTAGGCCTTCAGGTAATTTTCCAGCCATTCCATTGTTTCCAGATCGAGATGGTTCGTAGGCTCGTCCAAAATCAGCAGATCGGGCCGCTCCAGCAGCAAACGGGCCAGACGCAGGCGGGTCTGCTCGCCGCCGGAGAGTACCCCCGCCGCCTTTGTCCATGTGTCGGCCGGGAACCCCATGCCGTTCAGCACCTTTTTGATCTGGGTATCCATATTGTAGGCATCCATCGCATCCACCACAGCGGTGCAGTGCGCGATCTTATCGGTCAGCTCTGCATTGTGGGGATCGGCAGCCAGCTGCTTCTGCAGACCTTCCATCTGCTGCATGGCATCCAGCGCCGGGGTGAACACCAGCTTCATCGTGGCATAGACATCAAGCGCGGGATCCAGTCTGGCATTCTGCTCCAGATAGCCGGTGGTCACGTCGGTGCCGAACGCCGCGTCCCCCGCATCGGGCAGGCTCTCGCCGCACAGTATGCGCAGGAGCGTTGTCTTGCCGGTGCCGTTGGCGCCGATAATGCCGATGCGGTCGCCGCGCTCCACCCCGGCTGTCACATCATGCAGTACCTCGTGTTCGCCGAAGCTCTTGCCTAAATTTTGAAGTTCCAACAACATAGCGGTACATCCTTAATTCCAAAATGATGCCGCCGCCTTATATACGGGCAGCGGCAGTATGCCCTGTGCTTGCTTACAGCAGGGCTTCGTTGCTGTGGCGGCGGTTGCGCACGCCCAGATTTTCCAGCTCTTCCGGCTCCATCACAATGCGGTACAGCTCCTCATAGGAACCAACTGTGAATTTCGGCGCGATGTCGGTCTTGTTCTCGACATTCTGGGGGTTGTACCAGCAGGTGTCCACCCCGGCGTTGATGCCGCCCTTGATGTCGGCAAGCAGGTCGTCCCCCACCATCAGCACGCGGCTGCGGTTCGTGATGCCCAGATCACGCAGGGCATGCTCAAACAGCTTGGCACTGGGCTTGGCTGCGCCGATTTTTTCAGAGATATAGATGCCGTCCATATAGCGGTCGATGCCGGAGGCCGCAATGCGGGGCTCCTGCACGGCAACAGCGCCGTTGGAGACGATGGCAAGCGTTGCCACCTCGCTCAGTTCCTCAAGCGCAGTCAGCGCGCCGGGCAGCAGGTCGGCGTGGGTAGAGAGCAGTTCCTCATAGCGGTCGTTCATGGCCTTGCCCTTGCCGTTATCCGGCAGCTGCATAGCCTGCATAAAGCGGCCGAACCGCACCTGAAACAGCTTTTGCTTGTTCATCTGCCCCTTGGCCAGTGCGTCCCACAGCTCCCGGTTTACCTGATGGTAAACGGCGCAGGCGTGCTCATCGTGGGGCAGCTCATACTCTGCCAGCATGTCGGTCAGAGCCTGACGCTCTGCAGCATCAAAGTCAAGAAGCGTATTGTCGATGTCCAGCAGGACACAAGTGTAAATTGCCATATTCTTACCTCTGTGGGGATTAGTCGGTAGTGGTTTCAGACTGCGGGGGTGCAGCCGGGGTAGGCGCAGGCTCCGGCGTAGTTACGGGCGCAGGATTGTTCACTGTGATGGTGACGGTAGCCTCAACGCCATTGTTCCTGGCGCGGATCGTGTATTGCCCGGCCGATGCTGCAGTGAAGGTTGCCGCGCCGCCTGTAGCGCTCCAATCAGTGCCGTCACAGCTCCAGGTCGTATCACCGTTGCCATTCTGAACATTGGCAGTCAAATTCACCGAGGCTCCCGTTGTAATTTGATTCGTATTATAGGCAATGGAAATCGTGGTGGGATCATCCTGCGCTACCGTGACCGTCAGCTGTGCGGTCGAGAAGGTGCCGTTAATCTCAATACCGGCCTTGATGACATAGGTACCGGCGGCATCGGGGGTAAAGGTCAGGCTGCTGCCGTTCTTCTCCATCTCATCGTTGATGGACCACTGCACATTCGTGGCGTCATACGCCTTGCTGCCAAGCTTGACCGTTGCGTTCACGGTCAGGCTCTCGCCCTTCTTCATGGCCGTGTCACCCTTGTCAAGCGTCAGCTCCACGCGGGCATCGTTGAACATAGCCTTGACGGAGATATCCTTGGTGATGTTGTCGTAGCGGGTGGCGGTCGTAACGCCGTCGCTCCACTTATAAAAGACGAAGCCGTCCGCAGCCACCGCCGTAACATTGACGCTGGTGCCGCTCTCCGCCTGAATTTCAACACTCGATACACCGGTCTGGCCGTTGCCGGTCAGGGTGCCCTTGCCGCTGCCCTCAACCTCATAGCTGGCGGTGAACTTCGTCGGCGTTGCGGTGGGCAGCGGCGTACTGCCGGAGCCGCTGGACTGGGAGGCGCGCTGCGGAATGTCGCTGGTATCCGGGCGGCTGTCCATCGTATTGTAAGCGTGGGACTTCGCGTATTCCAGCAGGGCGCGCGCACCGGAGGCACTGTAGCCGTTGGCCTCAAAGTAGCTGCTCTCGGCATAGCCGCGGCTGTTTTTCAGCACCTCGGCACTGTTCAGATACTTGCAGCCCAGATCATTGCAGGCCACGGCGATAGCCTGATTGAACTGGTCGATGATCGTCTGGGTCGCGGCAGCGTTGGTGCTGTCCTCCGTGACGGGCGGGATACCCACCGCGATGATGTCGCAGTAAGAATAGGCAGAGCGGATGCTCTGCAGGAACTGTTTGTAGTCTGCAATAAAGGAATCCACGCTGACCGAGCCATCGACATCGTTGGCGCCAAGCTGCACAAAAACGCGGCGGGCCTTCATCTTGGGAATTGCCTGCGGGATCGTATAATTGCTGGAATCCGATGCAAAGTTGACGCAGGAGGTAGAAAGTGCCTTGGAGGTCTTGAGCCCCTCCTGCCCGACGAACTGATTCAGCGTGATGCGGCTGTCCTTCTGCAGGGTGACGGCGTACTGGTCACCGGCAAAGACGCTGGCTGTGATGTAGGCATCGTCTGCAGCGGCCTGCGGCAGCACAGCCTCCAGCGATGTGTCCAGCGGATAGGCATCCTTATCATAGGCGCCTGCACCACCGGCGAAAAGCCCCAGCTTGGCAGGCAGCACCCACGCTGCCAGAATACTCAAAACGATTGCCAGCGCACAGAACGCCAGCACAACACAGGCCTTGCGCTGTGCAGGGCTGAAGCCCTTCTTTCCTTCATACGGTTCGCGGCTCATAGGAAATGGTATCCTCCTTATGTATGGCAGCACCGCCCACTGCAGCGGCGCAGGGAATATACGGTACTGCCTTATTGAAAACGGGAGACCGAAAGGCCATATCCCACCTAGTATACATGCTAAAGATTATACCATATTTACGGCGTTTTGAACATGCTTTTCAAAAAATTGTCACGGATTACAATTTTATTACAGCCATTACCGTACTATTTTTCCTGCCGCAGCAGCCACACCTATGCGGCAGTGCCTGTACACAAAAAGCCCGGGATACATCCCGGGCTAAAACAGCAGGGCACTATTGCGCAATTCCAACCGCCGCCCCGGCGGGGGCCGTACAGCGCCGCCTTAAGAAAGCAGCATACGGTCGTTTGCAAACTCGCCGTCGCTCACCTGCTCAAACCGCTTGAGCAGATCGCTGACCTGCAGATTTTTCTTTTCCTCACCGCGCACATCGTAGATGATGTGACCCTCATACATCATGATCAGGCGGTTGCCGTACTTGATGGCATCCTTCATGTTATGGGTGATCATCAGCGTTGTGAGGTGGTTTTCCTCAACGATCTTCTCCGAGAGGGTCAGCACCTTGGCGGCCGTCTTGGGGTCCAGTGCGGCCGTGTGCTCATCGAGCAGCAACAGCTTGGGCTTTTTCA
Source organism: uncultured Oscillospiraceae bacterium (assembly GCA_900540595.1). Classification (GTDB taxonomy): domain Bacteria; phylum Bacillota; class Clostridia; order Oscillospirales; family Ruminococcaceae; genus Gemmiger. Next base: position 31,038 of record UQGL01000004.1, on the reverse strand, counting down.
GCGTTGCCATCAGCAGCGTGACCGCCTGACGCTGGCCGCCGGACAGCAGACCCACCTTGCTGGTCATCCGCTCCTCCAGCCCCAGATCGAGCGTCTTGAGCAGCTCATAGTAGGTGTCATGCTCCTTCTTCGTGATGCCGACCTTCAGCGTGCGGGGCAGTCCGCGGCGGGCCGCCAGCGCGAGATTTTCATCGATCTGCATGGTAGCCGCCGTGCCCATCATCGGGTCCTGAAACACACGGCCGATGTATTTGGCGCGCTGATGCTCCGAAAGGCGTGTCACATCCTGCCCATCAATAAGGATCTTGCCCATATCCACCGGCCAGACACCGGCTACGGCGTTCAGCATCGTGGACTTGCCTGCTCCGTTGCCGCCGATGACCGTCACAAAGTCGCCGTCCTCCAGCGTCAGGTCCAGCCCCTTGAGGGCCACCTTCTCGTTGACGGTGCCCGCATTGAAGGTCTTATAAACATTTTTGATCTCAAGCATTGTCCTTGCCTCCCTTTTTCACGGGTACCTTGGTAAAGTATTTGCCCTTCCAATACGGGATGGTCAGGAACACCGCCACAACAAGCGCCGTCAACAGCTTCAGGTCGTCGGTGGACAGGCCCATGCGCAGCACAAAGTTCATGACGATGTAGTAGATGATGGCACCGATGACGGAGGCCGTCAGCTTCAGTGCAAAGTTGCGGAAGATCTTGCCGAACACGACCTCACCGATGATGACCGCCGCCAGACCGATGACGATGGCACCGCGGCCCATGTTGATGTCAGAGAAGCCCTGATACTGAGCCAGCAGACCGCCCGCCAGCGCCACAAGGCCGTTGGAGATCATCAGGCCCAGAACGATGGCCACATTGGTGTTGATGCCCTGCGCACGAGCCATGTGCTGGTTGGCACCGGTCGCGCGCAGGGCGCAGCCAAGCTCTGTGCCGAAGAACCAGTACAGCACGCCGATGAGGAGCGCGCAGAAGATAAGCAGCACGATAATCGGATTGTTGAGTGCCAGCGCACGGACATACCGGGCCGAAACCAGCAGACCGTACTTGTCCACGCTGATGGGCAGGTTGGCCTTGCCGCCGCCCGTGCCTGTACCCATGATGCGCAGGTTGACCGAATAGAGCGCCAGCTGGGTCAGGATACCGGCCAGAATTGCAGGGATACCGCAGGCCGTGTGGAACAGGCCTGTGACAAGGCCCGCCAGCATACCGGCCAGCGTGGCGGCCACAAGGGCAGCCCCCACCGGCACGCCGTTCAGCACCAGCACAACGCAGACCGCGCCGCCGGTGCCGAGAGAGCCGTCAACGGTCAGGTCCGCCACATCCAGAATGCGGTAGGTAAGATAAACGCCGATGGCCATAATGCCCCAGATCAGCCCCTGTGCCGCAGCACCGGGCATTGAGTTCAACAGGGAGGTCAGGAAATCCATAAAAACATCCTCCAGAATTTTTATAAGCACCAAAACAGCGGGGAAAGAAAGTTTACCTCCCCTTCCTCGCTGTTATGATGGTGGTTAAACGGCTGCTGTTCTATCAGCCAATGGCCTCATAGCCGTCCGGCGGGGTGATGCCCAGTGCCTCGCAGTTGGCGGCGTTGTATTTCTTGGCAACATTGGGTGCGTACTCTACAGGCATGGTAGAAATGTCGCCACCCTTGGCCAGAATCTTGGCGGCCATCTCACCGGTGGCATGGCCCAGATCATAGTAGCTGATGGACAGCGTGGCAACGCCGCAGCCGTTGCAGATGCCCTCCTCGCCAGCCACAACGGGAACCTTGGCCGGCAGAACCACATTGGCGATTGCCTCGGTGTTGGAGGCAGCGGTGTTGTCGGTGGGGATGTAGATGACATCGGAGTTGTCGGCAGCCGTCTGTGCCACCGAGGTAACATCGTTCGTGTCGGTGAAGGCGTAGCGGGCAACGGTGTAGCCCTCCTGCGTCAGATAGCCCTCAATGACATCGCACTGGTAAACCGAGTTCGGCTCGGCACTGCAGTAGAGCAGGCCGACCGTCTTGGCGTCCGGGAAAAGCTCCTGAATCATGGCCGCCTGCTGATCCAGCGGGGCTAAATCGGAGGTACCGGAGATGTTGCCGCCTACCGTGCCGGTCCAGTCGCTGATGTCCAGCGCGGTCGCATAGTCCGTGACCGAGGTGCCCAAAACGGGAATATCGGCAGTTGCCTGTGCAGCCGCCTGCAGCGGGGCGGTCGCATTGGCCAGAATCAGATCCACATTGGAGGAAACGAAGCCGTTCACAATGGTGGCGCAGTTGGCAGAATCACCGGAGGCGTTCTGCTCATCAAACTTCACATTGCCCTCGCCCAGAGCCTCCACAAGTGCATCCTTGAAGCCCTTCGTTGCGGCATCCAGTGCCTCGTGCTGAACCAGCTGGCAGATGCCGACATTGTAGACCTTGCCGTCGGCGGCAGCAGCGCTGTCTGCGGTGCTCTCGGCGGCTTCGGTGGTGGAAGCGGCATCAGCGGCGGATGCGGCGGTGTCGGTGGACGCGGTAGCGCCGCAGGCGGCCAGACCCATGGTCATGGCGGCAGCCATCATAAGGGAAACTGCTTTTTTCATGTAAATTCCTCCAATAGTACCCGCTGCGCACCTTTTTTTCTTCAGGTGTACACCTGCCATCAGGCAGGTCCCTCAAGCGCAGCCGGTTTAGTGCTTTAAAGTATAGCACGCTTTAGGGCTTTAAAGCAAGTGTAAATTCGTATAATACTCTGCCTGCTTTAAAGTATTTTTTAGTCAAATTAACGAACATCTTGTAGAGGCGCATTCCATATGCGCCCGCGCCGTTTGCGGCAGGTACAGCGGGCGGATGTAAACAAAACGCCCCAGCTTGTACACAAGCTGGGGCAAATCAGATTTCAGTCTGCAAAGCAGGCGTTTTCCGCCTTGGCGATCAGCTCGACAAAGCGCTGGGGGGTGCTTGCGTTGTGCAGCGCCTCAATCAGATCACTGCGGCTGAGCAAATTCACCAGCCGTGCCAATATCTGTAGGTGCAGGCTTTCGCAGCGCGGCGGAACGGCGATCATAAACACAAGGTCTACCGGTTCCCCGTCCGGGGCGCCCCAATCCACACCGTGGCGCAAAAGCAGGGCCGATATGCCCGGTGCCGACACACCGGCGTTGCCGGCATGCGGCAGCGCGATGCCGCCGCCGATGGCCGTTGTACCGCCGAAGGTCTCCCGGTAGCTGACGGCATTATAATAGGCATTGCCGTTGGTAATAACGCCGATGCCCTCCTGCAGCTCCACCAGAATACCCAATGCATCGGCAGAGTTGTCGATCTTTGCATGGAGCAGAACGCCCTTAGGGTCCATCAGTTCGCTGACTTTCATCGTCAAACCCTCTTTGGTCAGCCCTCGGTTTTGCCGATCAGGCTGTACAGATATTCACCCACCGCGCCCTCTGCGCAGGTGCAGGTCGTTACATGGTCGGCGGCTGCCTTGACCTCTGCCGGGGCATTGGCCACCGCAACCGCGTAGCCAGCCTCCCGCATCAGCTCAAGATCGTTATAGTAGTCACCGATAAAGACGGTGTTCTTCATGGACTTGCTCATCAGTGCGCAGAGGTCGTGCAGACCGCTGGCCTTGCTTACGCCGCTGGGCATGATCTCAAGATAGATGCTGTTGGTGGCAAGGAAATAGTTATCCCGGCCGTAGTATTTCGTCTTGGCGTACTGCCCCAGCTTGCGGATGCTCTCCGGGTCGGAGGCAAACACGACCTTGATCCAGCCATCGGGCACCGACTCGACCGGGCAGGCGATGCTGCCCAGATGCTCGTCCACCTGATGGGCGTGGGTAACTTCGTTGGCATGGATGACATACATCTCGCCGTTTCCGGCCATGACCTCAACCCCCATGCGGGGAAATTTGTTCAGAATGTCCAGAATGGCGGTGGTGGCCTGCTCACGGTTCAGGGTTGCGCGATGCAGCACTGACTCGGTGGAGAAATCATACAGCAGTGCCCCATTGCAGGAGATTGCCGGCAGGGACAGGCGGATATCCCCCAGCGCTGCACGGATCGACTCCGGCGGGCGGCCGGTAGCCACCGTAAACAGTCCGCCCAGACTGGTGTACAGCCGGATGACAGCACGGTTGCAGGCAGGGATCCCCTCCTTGGCCGTCAGCAGCGTATTATCCATGTCACAGATCACAAGGGTATCGCCGAGGGGTGGTTTCATGCGCGATGTTCCTTTCTTAACCGTGTCAGAAAATCAGTAAAATAGGGCGGCAGCGGGGAATCAAACTGCATCCACTCCCCTGTTTTCGGGTGTACAAAGCCCAGCTCCTTAGCGTGCAGGCATTGACCGTTCAGCGATTTGATGCAGTTTTTCGGGCCGTAGACAGCATCCCCCGCCAGCGGGTGCCCTGTGGATGCCATATGTACCCGGATCTGGTGGGTGCGCCCTGTCTTTAGCTTGCAGGCTATGTAGGTAAAGTTGCCGTACCGCTCCTGCACACGCCAGCCTGTATAGGCATACCGCGCCCCGGCAGCGTTTTCTGCCAGCACGGCCATCTTTTTGCGGTCATGCGGATCACGACCGATCCACCGCTCCACAAAGCCTTCGTCCTCCCTGAGGTTGCCGTAGACCACCGCATGGTAAACACGGTGGATGCTGTGTACGCTCATCTGGGCGCTGAGCGCCTGATGCGCCGCATCGTTTTTGGCCACCACCAGCAGACCGCTGGTATCCTTATCGATGCGGTGTACGATGCCGGGGCGAATCGCGCCGCCGATGCCGGACAGCTGCCCGGCACAGTGGTAAAGCAGTGCATTGACGAGAGTGCCGTCCGGGTTGCCGGGGGCCGGGTGAACCACCATGCCCTTCGGCTTGTTGACCACCAGCAGGTCATCATCCTCGTACACAATATCGAGCGGAATATTCTGGGGCTGCGCCTCGATGGGCTGCGGGTCGGGCAGCGCCACACGGTAGACAGCCCCGGGGGCCACCTTCTCTTTTTTGTTGACAGGCGCGCCGTCCCGGGTGACAAGCCCCTGCTCGATCAGCCCCTGCAGCGCACTGCGGGAGAGTGTCGGGCACTGCGCGGCCAGCCACGCATCCAGCCGGCCGCTGTCGCCGGGGACGGCAGCAAGCTCAAGCAGCTCCATCGTCATCCGCCTTTTGCTTTGCGGTCTCCTCTTTCTTGAAGGAGTCCAGCAGTACGACCAGCATCAGCAGGCCGACACCCACACAGACGCAGATATCCGCAAAATTGAAGATAGCAAAGTGCATGAACAGCACATTGATGTAGTCCACCACCACGCCGTTGAGTACCCGGTCGATGAGGTTGCCCACACCGCCGCCGAGAATCAGCGTCCAAGAGATGCGCTCCCACACAGACATTTTGCGGGTAAACAGCATGACGGCCACCACCACCAGCATGACCGAGGTCATGCCGATAAGCAGCGTCTGCTTACCGGCCAGCATCGAGAATGCCATACCGTCATTCAGGCAGTAGCGCAGCTCGACAATGCCGGGCAGCACATCCATATTGCCCACCGGCAGCAGCGCCGCCGTGGCCCAGTGCTTGATAAGCTGGTCGATCACGACCAGAACGGCCGCCCCCAGCAGAGAAAACAAACCAGAAATCATACAACACCTTATCCGAAAAAATCAGCGGTGCTTACGCGTATAAGCACCGCTGACGGCAGAGTAAATTTACAGCTTCAGAACCTTAGCGCAGCGCGGGCAGAGACCATCCTCACCAACGGAGGTGTCATACTTCCAGCAGCGCAGGCACTTGTTGCCGGCGGCGTGGGCGGCGCTGACGCCGAGACCCTCAACCAGACCCTTGACACCGCCTTCACCCTCGACCAGCTCGACATGGGAGACGATGAACAGGTCGGCCAGCTCATCCATCGGGATGGCATTCAGGAAGTCGTAGACCTCCTTGCTGCAGTACAGCGTCAGACCGGCCTCCAGTGCAGAGCCGATAACCTTATCGGCACGGGCCTGCTCCAGAACCTTCTTCACATCATCGCGGATCGCCATGATGCGATCCCACTTGGCGGTAAAGGCATCATCGGCAGCGGGCTTGGCCTCGGGCATCTGCTCAAAGACCACATAGTCCTTCATACCGGGCAGCTTCGGCACATAGCTCCAGATCTCCTGACTGGTAAAGCAGAGGATGGGTGCCAGCAGCTTCGTGAAGTCCACCAGAATGCGGTACAGTGCAGTCTGTGCGCAGCGGCGCGCATGGTCATCCGCGCAGTACAGGCGGTCCTTGATGACATCCATGTAGAAGTTGGACATATCAATGACGCAGAAGTTGTACAGTGCGTGGTAGGCGCGGCTGAAATCATAGTGGTCATAGGCATCGCGCAGGTTGGCGGTCAGCTTATTGCAGGCCTCCAGCGCCCAGCGGTCGATCTCAAACAGCTGGTCATCGGCAACCATATCCTTGGCAGGATCAAAGTCGTTGATGTTGCCCAGCATGAAGCGGGCAGTATTGCGCATCTTGCGGTAGGCCTCGGACAGCTGGCGGAAGATCTCCTTGCCGGCGCGGACATCAACGGTGTAATCGCTGGAGGCGACCCACAGGCGGATGATGTCGGCACCGTAGTCACGGATGATCTCACTGGGCTCCACGCCGTTGCCGGCGGATTTGTGCATCTGCTTGCCCTTCTCATCCACGACCCAGCCGTGGCACAGAACCTCCTTGTAGGGGGCAATGCCCTGAGTGGCAACACAGGTCAGCAGGCTGGACTGGAACCAGCCGCGGAACTGGTCGGCGCCCTCCATATACATATCCACGGGCCAGCGCAGCTCGGGACGCTCACGGCAGACAGCGCTCCAGGTGGAGCCGGAGTCAAACCAGACATCCATGATGTCGGGATCCTTCTCCCAGTCGGCGGCGCCGCACTCGCAGACCTCGGTCTTGGGCATGATGTCATTGGCATCATACTTGTACCAGGCATCGCTGCCCTCCTTGCGGAACAGGTCGGAGACAGCCTTGATGGAGGCATCGGTGATGTGGTACTTGCCGCACTTCTTGCAGTAGAATACCGGGATGGGAACGCCCCAGACGCGCTGGCGGCTGATGCACCAGTCGCTGCGGTCGCGGACCATGCCGGCCATGCGGTCATGGCCCCAGGCGGGCTGCCACTTCACATTATCAATGGCCTTGTAGACATCCTCCTTGAAGGCGTCGATGGAGCAGAACCACTGCTCGGTCGCGCGGAAGATGATGGGATGATGGCAGCGCCAGCAATGCGGGTACTGGTGGGTGATGTGCTGTACACCCATCAGGTGGCCGCTCTCCTTGATATGCTCCAGAATGACCTTGTTGGCATCCCAGACCTTGAGGCCTGCGAACTTCTCGCCTGCCTCGGCGGTCAGACGGCCGGCGTCGTCCACAGGGACAACCACAGGCACCTGCGGGTAATGGTTGACGCAGACCTCAAAGTCCTCGACACCATGGCCGGGTGCGGTATGGACACAGCCGGTGCCGCCTTCCAGTGTGACATGGTCACCGAGGATGACAAGACCCTTGCGGTCAAGGAACGGATGCTGATACTGCATCAGCTCCAGCTCGCTGCCGAGGACAGTCTCCGGCAGGACCTCATACTCATCGATATGGCAGCCCTTCATCGTGGACTCGACCAGACCGGCGGCCATGATGTGGTAAGCATCGCCAATCTTGACGAAGGCGTACTCAAGGTTGGGGTTCAGGCAGGTAGCCACATTGGCGGGCAATGTCCATGTGGTCGTGGTCCAGATGACGATCCATGCCTTGTCCAGCGGGATGTTGTGCTTGGCCAACACGCCGTTGGGGTCATCGGTCAGCTTAAAGCGGACATAGATGGAATCGCACTCGTCCTCAGCATACTCGATCTCAGCCTCGGCCAGCGCGGTGCGATCCTCGGGGCACCAGTAGACAGCCTTCATACCCTTGTAGATGTAGCCCTTCTTGGCCATCTCGCCGAAGATCTCGACCTGACGGGCCTCAAACTCGGGGCGCAGGGTCAGGTAGGGGTTCTCAAAGTCGCCCTGCACGCCCAGACGCTTGAACTGAGAGTTCATCACATCAATATGCTCGGTGGCGAACTCCTTGCAGATCTTGCGCAGCTCAAGCTTGGAGACACCCGCCTTCTTATCGCCGAGAGAGCTCAGCGCCTTCAGCTCGATAGGCAGACCGTGGGTATCGTAGCCGGGCACATAGGGTGCCTCAAAGCCGGTCATATTCTTATAGCGGATGATGATGTCCTTGATGATCTTGTTGAGCGCGGTGCCCATGTGGATGTTGCCGTTGGCATACGGAGGGCCGTCATGCAGGATGTACTGCGGCTTGCCCTCGTTGTTCTTGATCATCTGCTCATAGACATGGTTGTTCTCCCAGTCCTCGAGCATCTTGGGCTCTTTCTTCGGCAGACCGGCCCGCATTTCAAACGGGGTCTGCATCTTATGGATGGTGTCGTTGTAGTTCTGCGCCAAGGTTTCCTACTCTCCTCTATTTTTTGGATTGATGGCAATCCCGCCTGCTGTCAAGCGCTGGTGAAGCGCTGCTTAACGCCCGCCGGGCCGACATTGCGCGGGGCTGCCCTCTATGGATTCTTTCAGCGTCAGCTGTCAAAGTCAACGCCTTCAAAGTTATCGAACGCCGGGGAGTTCAACTCCTCCTGCGGTTCGGCACTTACTTTTTTGCGGGTGGTGCGTTTGGCCGCAGTGCCCGTCTTGCGGGTACGGCGCACCGGCTTGGCCTCCGGCTCATCATACAGGCCGGAGACATCCTGAAAGCGCGTCTCATCTATGGCCGGGGCTTCCATTTCGGGCACCGGGGCCGGTTCCTCCGGCTCCTCGGGGTGGGGCGCGATGGCAAACTCCACTGTATCCACCTTTTCCGCCGCAGGGCGCAGCGGCTCGGCTGCAGGCTGCGAGGCAGGCTCCTCATAGTATGCCGTCTCCTGCACCGGGGCCGGGGCAGGCTCGGCCGCAGGCTGGGGAGCGGGCGGTGTATAAGCAGGCTCCGCCGCCATGACAGGCTGCTCAACCGGGGCTGCCGTCTGAACCGGGGCCTGCACAGGCTCGGCCGCAGGCTGGGCCGGGCGGGCCGGCGCATCCTCGGGCTGCGGGGTGTAATCAGGCAGCTTATTGATAAGGTTGATATGCTTGCGGTACATCTCGATCAGCGAGCGCTTGAAGCTGTCGGCCTCGCTTTTCAGCGTGACGATCTCCTGCTTGGCCAGCTCGACATCATCGCGGGAGCGCTGCTCGCGGTCCTCAGCCTTGATATTGGCGGTGCGTATGATCTCGGCCGCCTTCTGCTTGGCCTCACGGATGACATTTTCACCCAGACGCTGGGCATTGATCATCGTGGTGCGCAGCGTATCCTCCTCGGCACGGTACTGGTCGATGCGCTGGGCCAGCACAACCAGCTTTTTCTGGAGATCATCGTTCTGGGCGGCCAGCTCATCCATGCTCTGGGCCACCTGCTTGAGATAATCGTCCACATCGTCGCGGCGATAGCCCTGAAACGCTTTTTCAAACGTTACGCGGCGGACATCCTCAGATGAGATCATGACTTTCCTCCTGTATGCGGGGCTTTACGCCCCGTTATTCCCGGCCCGCGGCGTTCCGCGGGCAGATCATGCGCTCAGTATTGATAAAAGGATATAAACAGGCGGTCCTTGCGGCTTTTGCCGCCGACGGCCGCCAGCCTGAAGCGGCCCACACCCCGCACCGTGAAGATATCCTCGGCATAGGCGGTCTCGTGGGCGGCCTTCAGCGGCAGATGGTTGATCTCCACACGGCCCGCAGCAATATATTCTGCCGCGCGGGTACGGGAGGTATGCAGCATCACGGCCAGCACCGCATCGGCCCGCAGGGACGGCACAGTGGCCTGCTGCAGGGCACGCTCGCGGCTTTCCAAAAGATGGGCGGGCAGCGCGTCGGCACATTCGGTGTGTACGGTGCAATGTCCCGCGCTCGTCAGCTCGGTGCGAATAAACTCCTGCTTATCTGCCAGAACAACAGCGTAAAAGGTATCAGGCTTTTCCGTGTCTGCCAAAAGGTCTCCCACACAGGCGCGCTCCAGCCCCAGGCCAAGGATCGAGCCGAGATAATCGCGGTGTGTCGGCAGCTTATCGCCGCAGGCGGTAAACTGCAGATACGCGAGCGGCTCCTCCTGCCAGGCCTCGGGCGGCTCTATGCAGAGGACCTTTCGCTCCGCGCCGTCAAACCCGCCCCAAAAGCGGATGCAGCTGCACCCAGCCCTGTTGCAGGCGGCCTGCGCCAGACTCTGCTCCCGGTCGGAGAGAAAGCCCGTATAGCGCGGGATACCACGGCTTTCGCAGACGCGGCACAGCTCCTCAACGCGGCGCATCAGACGGCGCTCATCATCGTTCTGGGGCGGCACAAAGCCGCGGACTGCCGGGGCTGTGTCGGCTGTATCAGAAGAATACACCGTTATTCTCCAACTCGCCGATCAGGTCACCCATAATATCGACATTGTACGGCGTAATGATGAAGGTGCTGGTCGCCACACGCTTGATCTGGCCGTTGTTGGCGTAGGCCACGCCGGACAAAAAGTCGATCAGGCGGCGGGAGATCTCCTTGCCGGTGGACTCGAGATTCAGCACCACCGTATGCTTGGCGTTGAGCTGATCTGCAATGGCGGAGGCATCCTCAAAGCGTTCCGGCTTGACCAGAACGACCTGCAGCTGGGTCGTTGCATTGATATTCACGACCTTATTGCTGTGCTGCTTGACCTCCTGCTGGGTGTAGCCCTGCGCCGCAGCGCCGCCCTGCCCGCCGGGGAAGATTTCGTCTTCGGTATCGTCCACATAGGATTCTGCTTCGGAATCGATACCGAGTTTACTTTTCAAACTGTCAAACATGGACATGGTCGTAAAACTCCTTTAAAAACTATGCACTGTTCACGGTCAGTACACTGCTACAGCGATATACATTAAATATTATCTTCTTTTTTGGTACTCTTGTCAATACAAAAGCCCGTATTTTCGTTATAATAGTTTGCCATCCTGCAGGTTTGTGCCCTGCACGATGATCTCGTCATACAGCCGCACCTCGTTATCGGTGCCGATCTTGCCGTTATCGGGGATCAGGATATAGCTGTCGTTCTCATACAGGGTCGTGATCCGCAGAAAGCGCTGCAGGTTGCCGTACTTGACATAGACGCCGCGCTGGCCGTCCACGATGTGGAGCGCCTGCTTGTCGATGCGGATGCCCTCGTAGGTCTTGAGGTCAATCTGCACGGTTTCCAGACCGAAGCCCAGAATATCGGCGTTGATGGTCTGGCATTGCAGCACGATTTTGGCAATGCCGCCGTCCTTGTCAGTCTGCACCTCCTCAACTGTGGCAGAAAGCGGGGTGTTCTGCTTGCCGGGCACGCTGATCTTCACCGTACCGACATTTTCAAAGCGGGCGGCAGTGTCAAGGTCGCAGACGGCGTAGAATTTCCAGCTGAAGCCTGTTGTGATCTGCCCGGCGCGGTCGGCGTCAGCAGCCGGGAAGCCCTCCTGCAGCATGGTCTGCAGTGCGGCGGGGTCAGCGTCATCCAGCGCCTGCCGGTCGGCCCGGATCGATGGCGAGGCCGCCGTACTGCTGAAATAGCCGTTCGTTGCCGCCGTGATCGTCTGCAGGGTGTCAAGCTGGCTTTTCAGACTGTCATACTCCTCCTGCAGGGCCGCGATGGTCTGGGAAAAGCCCGCCGTCTGCCCAGTGCTGATCTGCAGCCGGTTCTGAGCCAGCAGAAAGTTATCCTCTGCCTCGGAGATACCGCCGTACTGGGCTGTGTCCAGCTTATCCAGCAGGTTGTACAAGGACTGCCTTGTCTGGTTGGTCAGCACGGAAAGCTCGCTGCCGGTCGAGTTCTGGGACTTGGTCAGCAGCGTGATGGTGCGCGCCAACCGGTCAAGCCGTTCGCGCTGAACGCCCTGCTCATCGCTGGTATAGCACTCTGCGACCACGGTGCCGTTCGTCACGCGCTCACCGTCCTGCACCAGATACCCCAGATTGCCGCTGCCTGCCACATCCACCGAGTCAAACGCGACAACGCCACTCAGGCGCACGCTCTCGGCCATCGTGTATCGGATGGCTGTCTCGGTCTTGTAGGACTGGCGGAAGATGACAAAGCACTGCACAATGATATAAACCGAGACAAGCGCCAGCGCCAGCAGGCCGACAGCCTGAAAAAATTTCTTGGCCGCCGGGCGGTCCTGCTGTTCTCTCACTGTACACGCTCCTTTCGGTTACTGTTGCAAAAATTCACGCACCAGCGCGCAGGCGCGTGCGGTGACATCCTCTTCGTCGAGATACAGCCAGACAGCCTCATTCTGGCGGCGGAACCAGGTCAGCTGCCGTTTGGCATAATTGCGGGTGGCCTGCTTGAGCTTTTCGGTGCAGTCCGCAAGGCTCTGCTCCCCCGCAAAATACGGAAAAAACTCCTTGTAGCCGATGGCCTGTGCCGCCGTGCGGTAGGCCTCGCGGTGTTCATACACCCGGCGGGCCTCGTCCAGCACACCGTTTTCGATCATCGCATCGACCCGCCGGCCGATGCGGTCATACAGCACAGCGCGGTCGCGGCAGGTCAGACAGAGACAAAGCGAGCGGTACGGCGGCCGGGCCGCGCGGGCATTCACCCGCTCGGCGCTCATCCTGCGGCCGGTGGACTCATACAGCTCAAGCGCCCGGATGACCCGGGGCAGGTTGTTCGGGTGGACAAGCGCTGCGTAGTCGGGGTCGATCTGCTGCAGCCTTGCATACAGCGCCGCACCGTCTCCCGCATCGGCCTGTGCCTGCAGCCGGGCACGGATGGCGGGGTCGGTCTTTTCAGGGGCAAAGCTCATACCGTTCAGCAGGCTGGTAATGTACAGCCCTGTGCCGCCCACCACAAAGGGCAGCCTTCCGCGGCCCGATATCTCACGGATCAGCGGATCCGCCGCAGCGGTGAAATCCGCCACACTGTAGGCTGTTTCAGGCGGCAGGAAGTCCAGCAGATGATGCGGTATCCCCTGCTGCTCCTCCGGGCTCGGCTTTGCCGTGCCTATGTCCAGCCCTTTGTAGAGCTGCATCGAATCGGCGTTGATGATCTCGCCGTCAAAGGTCTTTGCCAGCGCCACGCTCAGCGCGGTCTTGCCGCTGGCTGTCGGCCCGCCGACAGCGATAACGCGGGGTTCAGACAAGTCGGCCAAACTGCTTTTCCAGCTCCTTCCGGGTGATTTTCAGCACACAGGGCCGCCCATGGGGGCAGAACGGCGGGACCGTTCCGTCCATGATGTGCTGGGCCAGCGCCAGCATCTCGGCAGCGTTGGTGCGGTCCCCCGCCTTGATGGCGGCACGGCAGGCGATGGAATGCAGCACCCACTCGGTTTTTTCCCGCAGGGCATCGCGGCCGCCGTCCGCTAACTTTGCGGCCAACTCCACAAGCATATCCTCGACATCGTCCACCGCCACATCGGCGGGCACGGCACGGACAACCACGGTCGAACCGCCAAAGTCCTCGGCCTCAATGCCCGCATCGGTCAGCAGATCGAGATTCTGCAGCACAGCCTGCTTTTCTGCAGCGGTCAAGTTGACCTGCACCGGCACAAGCAGCATCTGGGACGGCACATTGCCGTAGTCCCTGGCAAGCTGCTCAAACAAAATACGCTCATGCGCGGCGTGCTTGTCGATCAGGCAAAGCTCGCCGCCGCGTTCCGTAATGATGTAGGTCTTAAACACCTCGCCGACAAGACGCAGCGGCTCGCTTTGGGGCGGCGGCACCAGTGTTGTCTGCTCAGGGACAGCGGCATCCGGCAGGGCACTCAGGGCGCGGGGTTCGTTTTCTGCGTTTTCTGCATCGTCAGGCTCGGACGGCTGTGCCGGGGCCACCGTTGGAATGGCTGCTGCTTCGGCAGGCGTTTCGTCCGGCATGTCGGGCAGCACATCCAGCACCGTGTCATCAGTCAAGGCGGTGTAGGGCATCGGCTGCGGCACGGGGATGGATGTATCGGCGGTCACAGGCGTCACCGGCACGGCAGGTGCCAGCGGCTTCGGCACAGGGCCGGCCTCATAGGCCGGTCGCGGAGACTGTGCCTCCAGAACATCCGGCAGAGGTCTGACGGGCACGGGGGCCGTCAGGCCGGCCATTGCGCGATACTCCGCTGCAGAAAGCGTGGTGAAGCCGCCTTTCTTCTGCGGGGCAGCGGTTGGCCGTGCCGACGGCTGCGGAGCCTCCGCAGGCTTTTTTCCCTCAGGCTCGGGGGCCGTGTGGCCCATCGCAAAGCGGCACTCCCCGCTGCCGGGGGTCGCAAGCGCGGCGCGCACGGCGCGGTATACTGCGTCAAAGACATCGCTCTCCCGTGCAAAGCGGATCTCCGTCTTGGCCGGGTGAACATTGACATCCACCATGTCGGGCGGCATTTCCAGCATGAGGACGGCACCGGGGAACTTACCCTGCATCATTGTGCCCTTGTAGGCATTTTCCAACGCGGCCATGATCGTGCGATTCTTGACATAGCGGCCATTCACAAAGAAATGCTGTGCCCCGCGGCTGGCGCGGCAGGCACGCGGCGGCGTGACCAGACCAGTGACATGGTACAATTCGCTCCCGCCGTCCACGGCCAGCAGGTCGCGGGCAAACTCACGGCCCAGCACAGCATAGACAGCGCTGCGCAGATCCCCGTCACCGGGGGTCACATACTGCTGCTTGCCATCCCGCAGGAAGCGGAAGCTGATCTCGGGGTGGGACAGCGCCGTGTGTAGCACGGTTTCGGCCACAAAGGTCGCCTCGCTGGCGTCCTTTTTGAGGAATTTCATCCGGGCAGGCGTGTTGTAGAACAGGTCGTTGACCGTGATGGTCGTGCCTACCGGCCGCGCGCCCGGCTCGATGCCCAGCGGCTCGCCGCCCTCAATGCGGTAGCAGCAGGCGTACTCATCGGCCTCGGTTCTGGTCAGCACCTCGACCCGGGCCACGCTGGCGATCGAGGCCAGTGCCTCGCCGCGGAAGCCCAGTGTGTGGATGTGCCCGAGATCCTCCGCCGTGGCGATCTTGCTGGTGGCATGGCGGATAAACGCCTTGTCGATATATTCTGCCTCAATGCCTGAGCCGTTGTCCACGATTTGCAGCTGCTGGATGCCGCCGCGGACAGCGGACAGCGTGATCTGGGTCGCGCCCGCATCAATGGCATTTTCCAGCAGCTCCTTTGCCACAGAGGCCGGCCGTTCCACGACCTCGCCCGCTGCGATCAGCTCTGCCGTATGCTTGTCCAATACGCGGATCTCCGCCATTGCTTTCACCTGCCTTTAGTCTTTGTCAAGGGTATTTTTCAACTCATACAGGAAGTTCAGTGCCTCCAGCGGGGTCAGCGTCTCGATGTCCACCTTGTGGAGCTTATCGACGACCTCGCTGGGAACGCTCGGGTTATTGTAGGCCTCCACCGTCTCAAAATCCAGCTGCATCGTGCTGCTGTGGCCGGGGGCACTGGCCTCCAGCTGGCGCAGCACTGCATGGGCGCGCCGGGTCACGCTGCCGGGCAGACCGGCCAGCTTTGCAACCTCGATGCCGTAGCTGTCATCAGCAGGCCCCGCCACGATGCGCCGCAGGAAGGTGATGTCCTCGCCCCGCTTTTTGACGGCAATGTTATAGTTCTTTACGCCGGGAATGTCCTGCTCCATGCTGGTCAGCTCATGATAATGGGTAGCGAACAGCGTCTTGCAGCCGATGTTCTCGCAGATAAATTCTACCACACTGCGGGCGATGCTCATGCCGTCAAAGGTCGAAGTTCCGCGTCCGATCTCATCAAGAATGACAAGGCTCTCCTTCGTGGCGTTTTTCAGGATCTCAGCCACCTCGGTCATCTCGACCATGAAGGTCGACTGCCCGGCAGCCAGATCATCCGATGCACCCACACGGGTAAAAATAGCATCGACAACACCGATGCGGGCGCTGGCAGCAGGCACAAAGCTGCCGATCTGCGCCATCAGCGCGATGAGGGCATTCTGGCGCATGTAGGTGGACTTACCGGCCATATTGGGGCCGGTGATGAGCAGCATCCGGTTTTCTTCCTCATCGAGCAGCGTATCGTTGGGCACAAACAGGCTGCCCTTGAGCATCTGCTCAATGACGGGGTGGCGGCCCTCCCTGATCTCCATGACGCCGCTCTCATCAACGGTGGGCATGACATAGTTGTTCTGCAGGGCAGCCTCAGCAAAACCGGCCAGCACATCCAGCTGCGCCACAGCCGATGCCGTGCGCTGGATGCGGATGACCTCAGCCGAGATCGCCGACAGCAGATCGGCAAAAAGCTGATGCTCCAGCACCAGCAGCCGCTCGTTCGCACCCAGGATCTTATTCTCCAGCTCCTTGAGCTCCGGCGTGATGTAGCGCTCCCCCGTTGTCAGGGTCTGCTTGCGGGTAAAGCTGTCCGGCACAGAATCGGTGTAAGAGCGGCTGACCTCGATATAATAGCCGAACACCTTGTTGAAGCCGATCTTCAGCTTGGGGATGCCGGTCTCCTCGCGGTAGCGGGCCTCGAGATTGGAAAGGTACCCCTTGCCGCCGTGCATGATGTCGCGCAGCTCATCGACCTCGCTGTTGAAGCCCGCGCGGATGGCACCGCCGTCCTTCATATTCGCGGGGGGATCATCGACAAGGGCTGTGCGGATGTTTTGCAGCACATCCTCCAGCAGATCGATCTGATCAGCCAGCTGCACAAGCAGCGGCGCGCCGCAGGCGGCCGCCTGCGCCTTGACCTGCGGCAGCATGGCGCAGGTGTCCCCCAGTGCCTTGACCTCGCGCGGGGTGGCAGAGCCGTACAAAATGCGGGTGGTCAGGCGCTCAATGTCAAACACATGGCCGAGTGCCTCTTTCAAATCGGCGCGGGCCATGTTGGCGGTGTAGAGTGCCTGCACTGCGCAAAGCCGCGCATTGATGGCCTCGGCATCCACCAGCGGCTGCTCGATCCAGGAGCGCAGCAGCCGCTTGCCCATCGAGGTTTCGGTCTTATCCAGCACCCAGAGCAGCGTGCCGCGCTTTTCGCGGCCGCGCATCGTCTCGGTCAACTCCAGATTGGCGCGGGTCACAGGGGACAGCCGCATATACTGGGCATCGGCATAGTTCTGCACGGTCTTAATGCGCTCAACGCCGTGCTTCTGGGTCTCGTGCAGGTAGTTGAGCAAGGCGGCCACGGCGTAAGGCACGAGGGCGTCTTGCTCATAGCCCAGCGTCTCGCGCCAGTCCGTACCGAACTGGTCCGCCATCGTGGACTCCATGACAGCGTCCTTGAAGCAGGCGTCCTCGCGCAGCTCCACCAGCGCGTGGGTGTGCTGCTTGATGTAGGTCGTCACATCCTTGAAGTCGAGCATCGGCGGGCAGATCAGGATCTCGCTGGGCATGTACCGGCAAAGCTCAGTGATGATCGCGCCGCCGATCTTCTCGGCGTTCAGCTCCGTGGCGTAGGCCTCACCTGTCGATATATCGGCAAAGCAGACGCCCGCGCGCCAGCGTCCACGGGTGCGGCGGCAGTAAATGCTTGCCAGATAGTTGTTTTTATCCTCCGAGAGCATGCTGCTCTCGATGACGGTACCGGGGGTGACAACGCGGATGATGTCCCGCTTGACAAGCCCCTTCGCCAGCGCCGGATCCTCCATCTGCTCACAGATGGCGACCTTGTAGCCCTTGGCGATCAGGCGCGCCATATAAGTTTCATAGGAGTGGAACGGCACGCCGCACATGGGGGCGCGCTCCTCCTTGCCGCAGTTTTTGCCGGTCAGTGTCAGCTCCAATTCACGCGAGGCTGTCAGCGCGTCATCATAGAACATCTCATAGAAGTCTCCAACGCGGTAAAACAGAATCTCGTTCGGATGCTGTTTTTTGATTTCAAAATACTGCTGCATCATGGGCGACACTGCTTGCTCGGCCATGTTTCACACTCCTGTTGATCCTAGTTGGTATGTTGTTCTTGCAGGGGCGGATTCCATATCCGCCCGGAAGGTATGCGGCTGCGTACAGTGCTGCGGGCGCATATAGAATGCGCCCCTACGGCCTCTCTGCCCCGCGCCTCAAGCTTTTTAGTGGCAGCCGCCGCAGCTGGCGCAGCTGCCGGTGCAGCCGCCGGTGGGTGCCTTGACGCTCATCGGGTCGCCGCCGTTCATTGCTGTGTTGATGATGGCGTCAATATGGCCGACCATCTCCTCGCACTCTTTCTTGGCCGTATTGTAGCGGACCATGCCCTCACTGGCCATGATCTGGCTGTACAGGCTGTTGACGCGCTCATTCAGCTCGGCCACACGGGCGGCATCGGTCTCGGGCTTGGCACTCTCATTGTTCAGGTCCAGACGGGCGAGGTTGAATTCGCCGATCATCTGCTGCAGCTCCTCGTCAGCGTCATTCTCACGGCGGGCAGCGTCCAGCTCCAGATAGCGGGGGTCGGTCTGCAGGGCGGCGGCGGCTTTCTTAAAAAGATCAATGCAATCCATGGTAGATATTCTCCTTATTATATATAGTAGGTTTGATACCGGTTTACTCGGCAAGCTCGCCAACCAGCAGGGCGGCGCGGGAGCCTGTGATGCGCACCATGGCCCACTGGCCGATGAGCGCCTCGGGGGCTGTGAACTCCACGACAAGGTTATTGTCGAGGCGGCCATTGACGGTCCCCTCGTTGCGGCCGGCGGCCTCCACCAGCACACGGACGGTCTGCCCTGCCATGGCGGCGGTGGCCGCAAAGGCGAACTCCTCCTGCGTTTTCAGCAGGCGGTCCATGCGGGCAGCCTTCTCGGCGTGGGTCGTGGGATCCGGCAGCTTGGCTGCCGGGGTGCCGTTGCGCTTGGAGTAGATAAAGGTGAACAGCTGCATGTAGCCCACCTTGCGGATAAGCTCCAGTGTGGCCTCAAAATCTTCCTCGGTCTCACCGGGGAAGCCGACAATAATGTCGCTGGAGAAGGTTACGCCGGGGATCTTCTCCTTCGCGTAGTGGATAAGATCCATGTACTGCGCAACATCATAATGGCGGTTCATCTCCTTGAGCAACCGGTCAGAGCCGGACTGCACCGGCAGATGAATGTGCTTGCACAGATGCTCCTGCGCGGCGATCGTGTCGATCAGCTTGCGGCTGGCGTCCTTCGGGTGGCTTGTCATAAAGCGGATCTGGTAATCACCGGGGACCGCGCACAGCAGGTTCAAGAGATCGGCAAAGTCGATGGGGTTTTCCAGCCCCTTGCCGTAGCTGTTGACATTCTGGCCCAGCAGGGTGATCTCCTTGTAGCCCTGCGCCACCAGCTGCCTGAACTCCGCCAGAATGGCGGCGGGCTCACGGCTGCGCTCCCGCCCGCGGACATACGGCACGATGCAGTAGGTGCAGAAGTTATCGCACCCGTACATGATGGGCAGCCACGCGCGGAAACCGGAATCGCGGCGGATGGGCATCTCCTCGACCACGGCGTTGCGTTCGGAGGGCTTTTCCAGATAGCGCTTGCCCTTGCGGATGCGCTCCGCCAGCATGGCGGGCAGACGGTCAATGCCGTCCACGCCGAACACCAGATCGACATACGGGTAGCTCTGGCGCAGCTTTTCCACAATATGCTCCTGCTGGGCCATGCAGCCGCAGATGCCGATCATCAGCCGCGGGTTTTCTTCCTTGAGCTTTTTGAGCGCCCCCACATTGCCGAATACGCGCTGCTCGGCATGCTCACGCACGGCGCAGGTATTAAAAAGGATCAGATCAGCCTGCTCGACCGTATCGCACAGGCCGTAGCCCACATCCTGCAAAACGCCCTTGATCTTTTCACCGTCATTGACATTCTGCTGGCAGCCGTAGCTGCGGACATAGGCCAGCGGCGGGGTCTCGTAATAGGATGCCAGCGCTTTGGCAGCGGCATCATTATGGGTATAGGTCAGCTTTTCCAACTAAATTCTCCTTATCCAAAACGCCCGCATACTGTAAAATGGGCGCACCTGTCCAAACATACCATATCAGTATAGCAAATCGCGGCCAAAAGCACAAGCGGAAGAATTTGAATTTTTTGTGCTTTTTGAGCGGAAACTGTCTGCACAGACAGAAATTTTCTCGCCTTCGGGGCAGCGGGGATAGTCCCTTGGCCTTTTTGTGCAAAAACACCCGGCGGGAAGATTGACATTTCCGCCTTTTTGCGCTACAATAACCATATTATGCCGCTGTGGCGGAACTGGCAGACGCAAGGGACTTAAAATCCCTCGGTAGCGATACCGTACCGGTTCGATCCCGGTCAGCGGCATGGAACCAAAGTCCAGACAGTCCAACGGCTGTCTGGGCTTTTTTGCATCAGAAAGGCGAAGCCATGTCAAAGATTCAATCCTCGCGCAAGACGCAGTTGTTTGTGCTGGGGGCCCTGCTGGGGGCCGCCGTGTTTTTGCTTGTGTACGGTATCGCGCCGCTGGATGTGGCAAACGATGCCTTCTGCCGCGGCGGCTATGTTGAAAAGGATATTCAGCAGCATTACGCCGGGTGGCTTTTTTACCGCGACAGCACCCTGCACTGGCCGCTGGGCGTAAGCCCCGCCGTCAACGCCCCCAGCGGCGTGAGTGTGGCCTACACCGACTCTATTCCCCTGCTGGCGGTGCTCTGCCGCCCGCTGGCCGCACTCTGCGGCGGCACCTTTCAGTATTTCGGCTGGTTTACATTTTTCTGCTTTTTGCTGCAGGGCGGCTTTGGTGCGCTGCTCTGCAGTCTGTTTGCGGCAGGGACGGCAGCTCCGCTGTCCGGTGCTCTGCTGTTCGCGGCAAGCCCCATTCTGATCGAGCGCGCGTTCCGCCACACCTCGTTAGGCGCGCAGTGGCTTGTTTTGGCAGCGCTGTACTGCTATTTCTCGCTGCGGCGGCAGGGGCGGTACGCTGCACCGGGGCTGTTTTTCCTTAATGTGATCGCCGTGGGCATCCACCCCTATTTTTTGCCCATGACCTACGCCGTCACGCTGGCGCTGCTGCTGGAATACGCCGTGCAAAAACGGCAATACCTGCGCCCGGCGCTTTTCCTCGGCGCCAATATGGCCTGTACTGTCTTGCTGGGCTGGGTGCTGGGCTTTTTCTACGGCACCGCCACCAGCGGCGGGCAGGCGCTGTACGGCTATTTTGCCATGAACCTGAACGCACTGTGGAACCCTGTAGGGGTAAACGGCGTTCTCTACAGCCGCCTGCTGCCTGCACAGAATCAGATCGATGGCAACTATGATGCCTTCGCCTATCTGGGCCTCGGTGTGTTGGCCGCCCTGCCGATCACGCTCGCGGCGGCGCGGCGGCGCATATTGGCCGCTGTGCGGCGGCACTGGGCGCTCTGCCTTGTCTGCTGTGTGCTGACCGGCTTTGCTGTCAGCAATGTCATCACCGCCAACGGGGCGACACTGGCCGTTCTGCCGCTGCCGCCGTCCCTCATCAAGCTATTTTCTGTTTTTCGCTCCGGCGGGCGGCTGTTCTGGCCTGTGTACGACCTGCTGACGCTGGCCGCCTTTGCAGGGCTGACGCGCCTGCCCCGTGCAGCCGTCTGGACCGCACTGCTGGCTGCCGTGCAGCTGTGGGACATCAGCCCCGCACTGACTGCACGGCATGATGCAATGATAAGCGCGCAGAAAACGGCAGCCTTCCCAACGGAGATGGTCAGTGACTTCTGGCAGGCTGCGGGACAATACCGGCACATCCTCTCGGTGCAGGGCCTGCAGGCCGACTGCCTGCATCTGGCGCTGTGGGCTGCCGACAACGGCATGACCACCAATGACCCCTTCGCCGCCCGGTATGACGAAAGCGCCCTTGCCTCCCAGCGGCAGACCACGCTGGATGCCTTGGCCGCCGGCACACCGGAGGGTGATACGCTCTATCTGTTTGCTGATGAGGGGGCTTTTTTGCAGGCCGTGGAGCCTGTGCGGAGCATTGCCTGGTGCGGACAGGTAACTGGGCCGGACGGTGCCGCCTGGTATGTCATTGCACCCGGCCTGCAGGGGCAGACCTTTGATGCCCTCTGCACCCCCTATAATGAAAGCTATCCCCTGCGGCTGGCCGATTACACCGATGCGCTGTGGAACCGCGGCGTGTTGGACGCCACCAAAAAGACTGTCTGCTTTGCCGATTCCCCCTTTGCGCGCGCCCGCTTGACGGGTGCCGCAGCTTTGTGTGCAGACGGGCAGGAATACCCGATACTGGATGTGGATGACCACGATGCCGGCTGGCTGATGGTCACCTTGGATATTGATGACGCCACGATTTTGTGGGATCAGGAGTTGACGACAAAATGAAAGAACTGCATGTAAAATGCCTGCTGCCCGTGCGGATGGACAAATATCTGATGGATCAGTTTCCCGCCCTCAGCATGGGGCGGCTGAACAAGGCCCTGCGGGAGAACAAGATCAAGCTGAACGGCAAAAAGCAGCCCCTCTCCACCCGGGTGCAGAACGGAGACAGCATCAGGCTCTTCCTGACGGATGAGCAGCTGGAGAACCGCCCCACCCCTGCCGCCGTGTTTGTATATGAGGACGATGACATCATTATCGCCAATAAGCCCGCAGGCATTGCGGTAGACGGCCCCGACAGCGACACGCTGGTGCGCCGCGTGCAGGCAAAGCTGGCCGCTGAGGGAAAGCCGACCCATGCCGTGCTGTGCCACCGGCTGGATACCGGCACCAGCGGTCTGGTCCTGTTGGCCAAAAGCAGCGCTGCGGAAGCCTTTCTGACAGCCGCCATCAAGAGCCGCGCCATTGAAAAGCGGTATCTCTGCGTGACCTTCGGCCGCCCGAATCCTCCCGCTGCCCTGCTGCGGGATTACCTTTTGAAGGACGCCGAGCGCGGCATTGTGCGCATCACCGACACGACGGCGGGCGGCGCGAAGGAGGTCATCACCGGCTACGAAACGCTGGCTGTCAGCGGCCGTCTGGCGCTGCTGGAGGTTGAGCTTGTGACCGGCCGCACCCACCAGATCCGCGCCCACCTGGCCCACATCGGCTGCCCGATTCTGGGCGATTCCAAGTATGGAAACAACGCCGCCAACCGGGAGCTGCGGTTCAAATATCAGGCCCTCTGCGCGTGGGAGCTGCGGTTCCCTGCTCAGATCGCCGACCCGCGCTTTGCCCATCTGGCCGGGCGGGTATTTCACGCCGAGAAGCCGTGGTATTACCAGCAGATTCTGGACGGTACGCTGAAGTAAAGGCCTTGGGCCGGGCGGATACGGAATTTGCCCCTACAAAAAAAGCAGTGCCTTCCGCTTGGAAAGCACTGCTTTTTCTTTATGCCCTGGCGTCCTCGGCCAGACTGCGCCTGCGCAGATACAGCAGGGCTGCGGTCAGAATGGCAAGCGACGACACCAGCGTGATGAGCCAGTTTTCGGTAAAGCCCGCGATCAGGTAGCCGGGCACACAGGCCGCCACGACGACCATGGCGTACTGCATCTGGGTCTGCACGTGGTTGATGTGGTTCGACTGTGCACCGGAGCTGGACATGATGGTCGTATCCGAGATCGGCGAAATATGGTCGCCGCAGACCGCACCCGCCAGCACCGCGGATACCGCCACGATCATCATGGTGGGGTCCGTCTCGGAGAACATATTGACGACGATGGGGACCAAAATCGCAAACGTGCCCCAACTGGTGCCGGAGGAGAACGCAATAAAAATCGCAATGCAGAAGATCAGCAGCGGCACAAAGCGCATGAGACCCTCATTCAGGCTGACGGCCTGACGCACAAAGTCGCCGATGCCCAGCGCGTCGGTCATGCCCTTCAGCGTCCAGGCCAGCACCAGAATCAGGATGGGCGGCATCATCAGCTTGCCGCCCTCGGGCACGGAGTTCATGAAGTCCTTAAAGCCAATAACGCGGCGCGGCAGGTAGAACAGCAGCAGGAAGCCCACCGTGACAAGACCCGCAAAGACCAGCGACTCCGACGAGGAGCAGTTGGCAAAGTCCTCAACAAGGTTCGTGCCGCCGTTCAGATAGCCGGTCCAGATCATCGTGGCGATGGCCGTAAAGATCATGACGATCATCGGTGCAATCAGGTCAATGACCTTGCCCTTGGCAAATTTACCGCCCTCGGTGGGGTCCTTGATTTCCTGGTTTTGGAATGCCTCCCCGCCCGAGGTGAACAGGTCACCGTGGGCGGCGTTGCGCTCGTGCTTTTTCATCAGGCCGAAGTCGAAGCCCAGCAGCGAGGTAAAGAACACCATGTAGAGCGTCAGCATCGCGTACAGGTTGAACGGGATCGTGCGGACGAACATCTCAAAGCCGGACATCGAGCTGCCCGCCGGGACATAGGAGTTGACCGCCGCCGCCCAGGACGAGATTGGCGCAATGATGCAGACCGGGGCCGCCGTGGCGTCGATGAGGTAAGCCAACTTGGCGCGGGAAACCTTGTACTTGTCGGTAACCGGGCGCATGACGGAGCCGACGGTCAGGCAGTTGAAGTAGTCGTCTACAAAAATCAGCGCACCCAACAGCGAGGTCGCCACGAGCGTGGCGCGCTTGCTCTTGAGCTTTTTCGCCGCCCACTCACCATAAGCGCGGGTGCCGCCGGACTCCTGCATGAGCATAACGACCATGCCCAGCAGGATCATGAACATCAGAATCGAGAAGTCAACGCTGTCGATCATCGTGTTGAACAATGTGTCAAACGCGACCCAGGGGTGAAACTCTGCCACCAGCAGCGCACCCAGCGCACAGCCAGCGAACAGCGAGAGATAGACTTCCTTTGTGAGCAGCGCCAGCAGAATGGCGATGATCGGCGGCATCAGGGACCACCAAGTTCCTACAAACATTTCTTACACCTTTTCTTTTTCAAAATATTCCTTTGTCAGCTGCGCCACTGTGCCGGAAAGCAGCAACAGCGCAACCAGATTCGGGATGCTCATCAGACCGTTGAAGGTATCGGCAATGCTCCACATCAGGCCCAGGTCCATCGTAGCACCCAGGATGGAAACGAAGGAGTACACCACGAAGAAGGGGCGCACTACCTTATCGCTGCGGCAGAGGAATGCAATAAAGCGGGAACCATACAGCCCCCAGCCGATGATGGTGGAGAAGGCAAAGCAGCACAGTGCCACCGCCGTGAAGATGGAGGCCCAGCCGCCGTAGGTCGTGGTAAAGCCGGAGATCGTCAGCTCAGCCCCGGCAGCCGTGCAGTAGCTGACTGCCGTGCCGCTGCACAATATGACCATCGCTGTAAGCGTACAGATAACGATGGTATCGGCAAACACTTCGAAGATACCAAACACGCCCTGCTTGACCGGCTTTTTCGTGTCGGCACAGGCGTGGGCGATCGAACCGGTGCCAAGGCCCGCCTCGTTGGAGAAGATGCCCCGGGAAACGCCCTTCTGCATACTGATAAAGAGACTGCCGACCGTACCGCCGGTGAAAGCCGCCGGGTTAAACGCCCCGGCAAAAATCGACTCCATCACTGCCGGAAAGCGCGGCAGATTCAGCGCAACTACACCCACAGCCAGCACAATGTAAAACAGCGCCATAAAAGGCACCAGACGCTCACTGACGCTGCCGATGCGCTTGATGCCGCCCAGCAGGACCATCGCCACCAGCATGGCCACTGCGATGCCCACCACAAGATTCAGGGTGGAGAGCACCTCACTGCCCACAAGGTTATACTGCAGCAGCGCCGTGTCGATGGCTGCTACAATGGTGTTGACCTGCGTGGCGTTGCCGGTGCCAAAGACAGTCAGAACACCAAACAGCGAGTAAAGCACCGCCAAAAACTGCCAGTGCTTACCCAGACCGTTTTTAATGTAGTACATCGGGCCGCCGACCCATTCCCCGGCCGCGTTTTTCTCCCGAAAATGCACCGCCAGCGTGACCTCTGCAAATTTGGTACACATACCCAGCAGCGCCGAACACCACATCCAGAACACAGCTCCCGGACCGCCGATGGCAATGGCGCCCGCTACACCCGCAATGTTGCCGGTGCCCACCGTGCCCGCCAGCGCCGTGCATACCGCCTGAAACGGCGTCATCGAGCCATCCGAGGCATCCTTTTTGCGGAACATCCGCCCGATGGTCGTTTTGATGGCATACGGAAATTTGCGGATCTGCAAAAAGCGTGTCCGCACACTGAGAAGCAGCCCTACGCCGATGATGCACACCATGGCGGGGACGCCCCACACAAAATTATTGACAGCCTGATTGACCGCCGCAATCGTCTCGATCATTAAACCCCAATCCCTCTGTAGCTTTTTTGTACATAATGTGTCTCAGAAATTAGTATACCATGCCGCCCCGCAATTTGCAAGGCAAACAGCAACGCCGGCAATCTACATACAAACTGCCCGTTGAAGAAGGTATATTCCTCACCAATGAAAAAGCCTGCGATAGAATCACTATCACAGGCTTATGTGTGAGTGTGACAAAAAAGATACCCTGTTTTGAAAGTGGAAAATCAACGATGCAGAGAAATTTTATTGTTTTCTTTTGCTGAAGGGTCACTGCAGCATCCATTCCAGATACTTTGCTCTTGTAATTGTCCTCGCCCTTAATTTTTCCTTTTGGCTATACCACTCTTTCAATAATTTTTCCACTTCCTCAAAATTATCAAAAAGCAGAATCGTGTCAATCGGAACGTTCCCGCCGCAGCCATGTTCCCAGTCATACCAAATCATCAAGCGAATAATGTCCTCCGGTGTTTCTGCCCTTGTAAAGGAATTTTCTTCGCGAACATTCAACGCTTTGGCTATGTCTTTGGTTCTGCTCTCTTTGGGCGTTCGGAATCCTGATTCATATTGGGCAATGCGATTTGCTGCGTTTCCATCCAAGTGCAGTCGTTCTCCCAGTTCCCGCTGCGTTAGTCCTCTGTGCTTACGCACCAGCTTGATTTTCTCTCCCAGCTTCATAGCTACCTCTTTCCGATAAAAGTGAAAAAGGGCATACCCAATCGAAGATGCCTTATCTCCGATTGGGTATGCCCTCTTTATTTTTATGCCAGCCGCATGGTCTTTTTGTAGCCGCCGATGAACCGTATTTCAATTTCATTGCGTGCCCTTACCGTAATTTTCTCAATGATTCTCGCGGTCAGCGCATCGTCATATTCTTGAATTTGCAGATCCTTGGCTGACAGCAGCATCTCCGGCTGGCTGACTTTTTCCTGTCGGGCGGTGCTGTCCTCGATGGCTTTTTTCAGACTCTTAATTTTATTATTCAGCTTTTTCAACCTGTCATCCAGAAACGGGGCATCCTCATCGAAGTCCAAAGACATTTCCAGCAGACGGTCAAATTACTGCCGGGTCTGTTCCAGCAGCTCCTGCAAATTGGGCTTTGTACTTTCGCCGGTCTGTATGTCATGAAGGATGCCGTTGATCTGGGCAGCGACCTCATCGGTGAAGTTTGCTGCCAAATCCTGCACCGCTTTCAAAATAGCACGGTGCAGTTCTTCTTCCGGGAGGGACGGTGAACTACTGCAGAATTTCGTGCCATACTCGATGCGGTTCTCGCACCGCCAGACAATTTGTTTTCTGCCGTGGATAGTAGGCATAATATTACCTCATTTCAGCCGTTCACACAACGGCTGATTTTATCTTTTTAGTACATCATGGATTTTTCTTCAATCTGCGAGCACGCTTCTTCAATAGACGTACCAGCCTCCAGCGATCAATTCGCTTAGGTACCTTTTGATAAATTTCCCGATAATCTACTGTTTCTGGAATCCACCGTCCGTTTTGAGTAATGCTGTGCCCATCAAGCAGATGAAGGAAGAAGGATGCTTCGATGATTACGGAAATAGAATTGCTTACACCGGAGCCAATATGATTGTGTTGGTACAGATTACGAGGTCCCTGAAAGAAACCCATAAGCATATACCTGATGCCGTCCTGCTCATTGCGCTCCGATTCGTTTTTCAGATCATTGATTGCAATAAGGGGAGCCCTCTTTATTTCGCCGGTTTGCTTGTCTATTTCAAAAGAAAGTGCTCTTGTCGCCAGATCGAATCCATGCGAATCCAGGCCTGACTTCTTTTTGAGATAATTTTCCACAGCCACGAAGGCTTCACGTGCTGCCGACTCAAACTCGGATTTATATATGAGTTGCACCGCATCCGATAACGTTGCGTGGATATTGTATACCTCAAAAAATCCTTTGAGCTTCTTTAGCGAATATGGCATTAAACTGCCGCAACAAGGACAGAATGTAAAATCATAAAAGTCAAACCCATATGTACCGTTGCGATATTCCCTAAGTTGCTTTTTTCTGGGTGGAAGAGAACACCCATTAGGACAAGCGTATTCTTCTCTCCTCATTGCTTTCACCTCATTTCAACTACTCACTTACCCGCTGGAAAGATTACAATTTCAAAGGATAAGCATCCAGCTTGTTTTGCGCATTTATGTAGGATTTATAAATATTTTTGATTCCAGCTTCTTTTGCCATGCTTACAGCAAGATTTTCCTCTGTTACGCCCATTCGCAGGCCAAGAATTATACCGCTTGGGATCCATTCCATCATCACCGGCGGCTTCATAATGCAGCCAGTTATCATTCGCCATTCTTCATCGTATTTATGGCACTCTTTTTTGATTAGGGTCGTTCTTTCTTGTTCCCATAAAGCACTTCCCATACCTGCATATAGCTCTGGAGGAATCTGAGTTGCGGTTGTCTCTGCTATTTTACGGAGCATAACGAATTTCGCAAATTTGGTTGCATCATAAGGCGTGTCCGAATAATAAATCGGATATAGCGGCGTTCCGTAGTTCTTGATTCCGCAATTAGCGCATTTTTCCTGCTTACCGCATAAGAAGTTGTCATTGTTTTCAAGGTCGTAGATTTGCACAAAACCTCTGTGCTGATCTGCATATTTCAGCCACAGAACCTCATTAAACCCATTTTCGGAGAAACAAACTGACCACGTATCCTTTTTAACTTCATCCCGGAGTGAAAGCGCTGCATTCAGAAAGCTTTCGGTAAGCCCGTGAGAAAGCGCGTTTGTCACATTCTCAACCGTAAACTGCGCTGCTTGCTCCTCAGAGAGAATATTCCCAAGCAATGACTTAACACCATCCACAACAGCTTCTGTACTTTCCGGAGTCTGGAATGCACTTAAATACTCTTTCCGGATTGCCTCAATGTCGATGTGAAGAAAGGTATCGAAAGGGTCATCATAATAATTCGCAGAAGAAAAATAGAGCTTATTCGTTCTGAGGGCATCCAAGCTCTTTGTGCTGACAGGTCGATACCGGAAAAGCAGCTTCGGATACTTAATTGCTTTGAAAAGATGTTCTCGTTCTGCCACAATATCATTTCCGGGCAAAGAACATAATGTTTGCCAGAAGTGTTCTCGATCATTGTGATTCATTGATGCCCCTCCTCTCAATTATCAAATACGATTTGTAATCCGAAACAAAACCAACACTATCAGATTTATGAAAAATCGCCCATTTGTGTTTTGGTATGTTGATTGCCACTTGAATCTGTCCACTCGGTGACTATTCTAAACTTTGATGCCGAACCATTATGTGTGATGAGAACCAATTCATAGCTTTTTCTTGCCTCTAATTCTTCAAAAGGCTGCTTTTCTTGGCCCATAATCATAATACCAACATCACCATCAAATCGAGCAGACACATGATAGGCTGTTGCATTTCCTGAATTCCAAACTTTCAGTCTGTGCTTACCTTTACCTACAGTAATAAATCTTGCCTCGACACACGCAAGTTCCGCATCCTCCTTCTCTTTAGTTATCTTGTCCAATTCATCCTGCTTAATCTTGAGTTCCAGTTCATTAACCTTGTTCTGGAGACGTTGTGCCTTTGAAGATTTAAAAAGCGAAATGATGGCAACTAACAGAGATATACCTGCGATGATCAGCGCACCCCAATCTTTTATGAAGGACACCATTTCCTTCAATGTGTTAATCAAAACTTTCATTTTTTCATCGCTTTCTTTAATTCCTTTTCAAGTTCTTTGACTGCATCTTGCGCAAGTTCATCTACAGCATTATCGATTATTGCGGCATTGCTATCGAGCAACTCTCGTTTCGTGTATTCCGAACCGCAATCAGAGCAACGTACTCGTGCATCGTCACCTGCGTGAAGTAGATCTTCAAACTCTTCGTCCAATGATAAAAACTGATCATTACCACAAAGCGGACATAGCAGTGTGACATTACGATCTAAATTTTTCATTAAATCACCTCATTTCAACTGTTCACACAACGTCAGGATTTCTTCCGGTTTGGCAGTGATGTGGCGCCATGTCGCTTCAAACGTGTACACACCTTTTTGTCTCCATCTTACCATAAAGCGTTCTTTTTATCAAGTTTTGTTTCACTCCAGATTCTTAATTTTCTGCGAATGGTAGTTCATAATGTGTTTCACTCAAGGTTCCTTATTCTAGCGGCATTGCTTTCTCATATCCACCAATGAACCGTATTTCAATTTCATTACGAGACCTCACCGTGATTTTCTCAATGATTCGCGCGGTCAGCGCATCGTCATATTCTTGGATTTGCAGGTCTCTAGCTGACAGCAGTAGTTCCGGCTGGCTGGCTTTTTCCTGCTGGGCGGCGGTCTCCTCGATGGCTTTCTTCAGACGCTTGATTTTGCTGTTCAGCTTTTTCAGCCTATCATCCAGAAACGGAGTATCCTCATCAAAGTCCAAGGACATTTCCAGCAGGCGGTCAAATTCCTGTTGGGTCTGCTCCAGTTGCTCCTGCAAATTAGGCTTTATGCTTTCGCCGGTTTGGATGCTATGCAGGATGCCATTGATCTGGGCGGCAACCTCGTCGGTGAAGTTCGCCGCCAAATCCTGCACAGCTTTCAGAATTGCACGGTGCAGTTCTTCTTCCGGGATGGACGGTGAGCTGCCGCAGAATTTCGTGCCATACTCGATGCGATTCACGCACCGCCAGACGATTTGCTTTCTGCCGTGGATGTTCCAAGTCACCCGCTTGTAAGGGCTGCCGCAGTCACCGCAGAACAGTCGTTCGGACAAGGCATATTTGCTGTTGTAGCGGCCACGGCGGCGCTTGCGCTGGTTGGCGGCTGACTTGCTGTTTCGGCGGGCAATCTCAGCTTGTACCTCTCGGAACATCTGTTTACTGACAATGCCCTCGTGGTAATTTTCAATGTAATATTGCGGGAGCTGCCCGGTGT
>UQGL01000003.1 GCA_900540595.1 uncultured Oscillospiraceae bacterium | reverse complement strand
AGAAAATCGAGACACATGGCGATAAGTTGATGAACTACATCCGCTTTTGGCAGGCGGCAGGGGAGTCGGAGAAAACATCCATCCGAACCCGCGATAGGATCCGCCAAATCGTATCCAGCGGTCACTATACAGGTGGTTTTGTGTGCTATGGTTATCAACTGGTAGACCAAGGCCGACGGAACAAGCGGGATAAGCCAGTCATGGATCTGGTCATCAACGAGGAAGAAGCTACATGGGTTCGGGAACTCTTTTATAAGGTTATCCAAGAAGGCACCAGCGGATATGCTCTGGCTGAAATGTTAAATAACCGAGGATTGCGTACCCGTGCCGGAGCAAAATTCCAATCGAGTAACATACTCCGCATTATCCGCCACGAGGGATATACAGGTTACATCATTACGAAAAATGCCCGCTCGGAATACATACCGGAATTGCAGATCATTGACCAAGAAACATTCGAAAAAGCCAATGACATTATCAGCCGACGCAGCGCAAAGACAGCGCAAGACAGGCGAATCGCCCATACCAGCCAGAACCCAACGCTACTGGCGGGCATCGTCTACTGCGCCCACTGCGGAGCGAAGATGTCTGGTTTTATGCATACAGATCGCTACAAACTGGCGGATGGCAGCATCCGCGAAAAAGTCCAGCCCAAGTATAACTGCTTTCAGCGAGGTCAGCGCAACAAAGGCGGCAGAGACTGTGATGGACAAGCACTGTACCTTGCCGAAAGGGTGGATGCCATCGTTCTGAAAATTGTCGAGGAAGTATTCGAGAAAATCAGAGATACTCCCTATTTCAGGATGGCGGAAAATCGGATTCGGCAGGAGTCGAATCGGCAAAAGACCAAACGTGCATTAGTAGAGAAAAAGATAAAAGCCGTCCAGCACGCCTTGGAACGCTTTGAGGGAGAGATACTGAAATGCCTTGATGGTACAAGCAATTTTACCGAGAATATGATTGCCAAGCAAATCCGACGATACCAGCAGGAATTGGATGATGCCAAGGCTGAATATGCTGAACTTCAGAATGCGAGGTTAAACGAAGCAGCTGAGATTCGGAAACTGCGTACTTACTACGACGATTTCAGAGGTTGGGCAGAAGAATTTGACACTGCCCCACTGGAAATGAAACGGATGATACTGAGTCATCTGATTGATAGGGTAGAGGTCGGAAGAAAATACCAAGTCACTATAAAACTGAACATGGAATATCAGCAGCTTTTAGATGATACAGTAGAAGCAATTTGTGAGAAAGGACTTGAAACACAAAGAAAATAGCAGTGGAGGCTGAGTGGCATCCACTGCTATTTTCTTTAATGTGAAAGTTAACAGTTGTTTGATTTTCGAATGGGCAACAGCCTGATTGGAGAAGGTTTAGAAGAGACTGCTCACTATGAATGGTACGGATAATGCCAGTTTTGATTGGAAATAATGGCTGGGTTTAATTAGGAGATACAGAGTAATATTGTTCTAAGAAGTTAGAATGCAGCTTGTGGTTAATTAACCATGAAGATACAGTTTCTGGAGTTAATCCAGCTATATCGTAATCTTTGAACTCTAGGGAGAATGCTTCAATATTGCTTTTTAGCAGGCTAAGTTGAGATGTAGAAATTATCTTTGTATTATGAGTTAAATAAGCGTCGTCATCAAGGTGGGTCGTTGGAATGATTAAATAGCTGGTATATTGATGACCGGGGTATTCGGTTTCAAACCACCCACAGTGTTGATCCATTTGTCCAGCCTCGCTTTTGTGAATGCCCGTTCGATCAGAAGAAACGTTACTTTTACATTCGATAAGCATATAATTCTGATGGTCATCACACCACAAATTATCAGGCCCCTGTCGAAAAGATTTGTCCGGGCGTTGAGATTGAAACCCTAATAGCTTGCCAATTTCTTCAACAGCATGTTCAAATTTGTTGGCGGGCTGACTGAAAGATAGCTGCGACAAAATGTCGCGCAAAGATAATTGGAAATCTATGAAGTTTGGAAATTTGGAAACATAGTTAATTATGGAATTGGCGCGTTTTTCACTAAAAGTAGTGGACAATTTTTTGTAAGGTAATACTTCAGTGGGTTTTAATAGTTCGTTGTTTTTAGAAAAGGCAGTGTGCTGTAGTTCGGCAGAAGTTGATTTGTGGAAGAAGTGCTGGTACTTGGCAAGTAATTGCATATACCAGTATTTGTCCTCCCCAATGGTTGGTATATCAACAATTTTTTGAATGTGTAGACATGCGTCCTCGTAGTTGCCGGACACTGCGCAGTCGTACGCAAGACGTTCTTCAAGAAGAACAGTATAAATGCTACTACGATTTTCACTGGATTCACAAATTTCATCCATTTTTTCATTATAGTAATCTTTCCAGTCAGAATCACGATCAATGCATTGATTGATAGTTTCCATTAGGCTTGAAAGCTCATCAGAAGAATTGTCGCTGTCCATATTGGCAATCTCAAAACCGATATCTAGTTGTTTTTGGGTTTGAGGGGAGAAAAAGTTCTTATTTGTGCTGGAACGAATAAATTTTATAAGATCATCGCCTAAAAGAATGATTACACTATAATCCTTTTCACCGCGAACACTTCACCCAAGACCTTGTTCGATTTTCTGAGCAATTTTGATTTTTGCAATATCGCTATTGCTTCGGCATAATTCTTCGTAATTGTCGGCAAGGTTATCTGCGTAGGGAAGAGAATCGATAATTAGAATGCGGCATGATTCATCAGGAAGATCTATACCATCATACCGATTTGCAAAAACAATATTACGACGATGACTAGAAACAATATCAGGAGAAGCCCTAACAAAGTCTATAACAGTCGAGTACATGTTAGGTGTACCCTTATTTGCAAGTATGGCACCGTAAGATGTATATTTGCTAGCTTTCTCAAAACTTGGTACAAGGACAGCTAAGCCATATTTTTCGTGTGATGAGGTTAAAAGCAAATTTTCGATTTCTTTCTGCTTTGTATTCTTGCAAATCATAGAGGGAATTAAAATCATCTTTTCGCCAGACCAACGGTAATTTGAATCGATAAGGGGATTCTCTATAGCAGAAATAGATAGATCTAATCCTTTGACAAATAGCGTGTCCTCTTGCGTGGTTGCTGACATTAACACACGATGAGATGCAGTGTGGAAAATTCCAAATGACTTTATTGGAATGCACTCTGGAGAAATCTCTATCGCATTACTGGAAACATAGGCTCGACAAAGTGGAATTTGATCCCTAATAAGCGGCCAAGCAAATTTGATGGAAGAATCCTGAGTGCGCGTTGAAAGAAGCTGTATCACGGCCTCACCTTTATCATGCCAGGCCCAGTAGGGAATGGCGTGCGAATCGGAATCGTGCCCATTTAAAATATCTTGGTAAGTTCCTTCCCCTTGTTGTTTCAAATCATCTACAAACAGGGAGAGGAGAGCGTTGTATAGGGAGTCCTTTTTCTCTATACGGATTGTGCAAGAGGATAAAATTGAATCCATACAAGCATGAGAGTCATCAAGAATTATGCAACCAACATGGAATGAACGCCCACCAATTCCAAAAAGAGAGAGACCGTTGAATATTTTTTGCACATAGGTGATGAGAATTTTTTGACTGTTTAAAAATTCTTGGGGAATTTCGCGTTCATTGGTTCCGAGATGGCAAAAGGGAATGCCGAACTTTTCGGCGTCAGCGCATGCTTGTTGCATTAGATAAATATTGGGACATACATAAACGACAGGACCACTGTTACTATTAAGATAAGAAAGACCAATAAGAAGACCAATAAGAGTTTTGCCTGAGCCAGTGGGAAGTTTGATTATGATGTCTCTGTCTTGGCGTCGATTGCTATACCATTCGGTTAAAATGCGGTCTTGAGTGGGACGAAGAGGCCCAGCTTCACTTTTTCGATCCAAAGATTCATAGATTTTTGAAGGAACGGTTTGCTTTTGTGAAATGGTAGCTTTTTGTATTTGGAAAAGTTTGCCATACGAGACCTCCTTAAAAGAAATACTGTTTGGTGAAAATTGAGATATGCGAAAGACGTTGACAAATTAATTATAGATGCATTAAAAGAAAAGGTCAATGATTTGTGTAAGAATGGTGGAGTGACAGCGCTATTGCAAAAAGTAAAGAAACAGCGTATAATAAAGGCAAGGAAAGGGGGCGCTTATCCCATGCAGCAGGAAGAAAATTATCTGGCGCAAAGCATATCCCAAGTGGACGCGGATGCCCGCTACGATGAAGGCGTTAAGCGTCTGCTTGCCAACAAAAGCATTCTGGCCGTTATTATGAAGGAATGCGTTCCGGAATATCGCGGCTGTACGGTGCGGGAGATTGCGGAAAAGTATATCGAGGGTGAACCGCAGATTGGTGCTGTCGGCGTGGATGCCGACGAAACCAACCGAAGTGTATCGGCCACGATCCATGGCACGAACACGGAAGATGTGACGCTGACCGAAGGTACAATTCGCTATGATGTCCGTTTTTATGCCACCGCACCGAGCGAGGATGGCCTGATTGGTCTGATTCTGAATGTGGAGGCACAGAACCGCTATAATGCGGGGTATCCGTTGCTGAAACGAGCAATTTACTATTGCAGCCGCATGATTTCGGCGCAGTATGGCACGGAGTTTACCAAAGGTGAGTACGGCAAAATCAAAAAAGTGTACTCGATTTGGGTATGTATGAACCCGCCGAAGAACCGCAGAAACACCATTACGCAGTATTCCATACAGGAAAAGCATATTATTGGTGAGGCGGTTGAGCAGATCAGGAACTACGACCTTATGAGCGCCGTGATGATTTGCTTGGGCGATGAGGATGACAAAAACTATGGCGGGCTGCTGAAATTCTTGGAAGTACTGCTTTCAGAAGAAAAGAGCCCTGAAACGAAGAAAGAAATATTAGAAACGGAATTTGATGTTCCGATGACACAAACGCTTGAAAGTGAGGTGCGCAGAATGTGCAATTTGAGCCAAGGCGTTAAGGAAAGAGCAATGGAGCAGGGCGTTGCGAAAGGAATAGGCATTGGTGAAGATAAGGCAACTCTCAATGCGATTCGTAACGTGATGAACAGCTTTAAGGTGTCTGCTGATGTGGCAATGGATGCGTTGCATATTCCGACAGAAAATCGAGCAAAATATAGAGCAATGCTTCAAAGCTGATAAGGAATATTAGCGGCATGATTGTAAGAATCTCCTTTTTGACTTTAAAAGGAGATTTCTTGCTTTAAGTAGAACTGACTCTCTTGCGAAAAGTACTATCAAAATAGGTTGTGGAGGGTTGCTATATGGCTACTTTGGAATGGAACAAATTATTATGCACGAAGAGAGAACGAGAATCTAAAAGTGGTTCCTCAATTAATCCAGTAAGAAATGAATTTGAAGCTGATTATGATAGAATAGTAGGAAGCTCATCGGTTCGTAGACTTCAAGATAAAGCACAAGTTTTCCCATTACAACAAAATGATGTTGCGAGAACGCGTCTTACGCATTCAATGGAGGTTTCCGCATTGGCAAGATCGCTTGGAAAAGCGGTTGGGCGTAGGCTAGAGGAAAAAGAAATTTTTCAAGATTGAGAGCAAACGGAAAAATTGTCTGCACTTCTTCAAGTGGCAGGACTGATTCATGACCTGGGAAATCCGCCTTTTGGTCATTATGGCGAAACGGTAATCCGCGACTGGTTTGGAAAATGGTTTAGTGGAGAAGCGATGCTTTCGGAAGAGAAAAATTCGTTATCAGAGCAACAAAAAAATGATTTCATATATTTCGATGGTAATGTACAAAACCTTAGAATCGTTACAAAGCTGCAAGTACAAAATGATAATAAGGGAGCTAATTTCACATACGGCACATTGGCAACCATTATGAAGTATCCTTGGTCGAGCGAAAGCAGACCTAAAGGAAAGATAAAATTTGGATATTTTGAATCTGAGCAGGAACTGGCAGAAGCGGTTAGAAGAAAAATTGGATTAGAAGCAGGTGTAAGACACCCTGCGACGTATCTGCTTGAAGCAGCTGATGATATCATTTACATTTGTGATGATATTGAGGATGGAACAAAAAAGGGATATATTGAATGGGAAAAGGAATTTGAGACTCTTTATCAAAAGGCCGAAAAAGGAAGCTATGGTGAAGAGATTGAAAAATTACTGATTAATGTAAAAAGAAAAAATGAAAACGTTGATAGCCGAATGCATGATAAGGAACAGGTTATTGCGTATGTTAGAAATTTTAGAAATATGGTTCAGTCTTTTCTCTTTAAAAAAGTTGTAGATCAATTTATGAATCAATACGAGAGAATTATGTCTAACGACCCGAAAGCTGATGTGGAAGAACTGCTATCTGTTGAAAGAGCGTTTGTCAAGGACCTGAAGAACATTACTGCAAGGCAGTGCTTTTCCTCAGATGAAGTACTTAACTTGGAACTGACGGGGGATAAAGTTGTTTCAACATTGCTAGATGTTTTTGTAAGAACATTGACGGAGCATGACGGTCATGAATTGTCTGACACGAGAACTTATGCGGGAAAAATTTTCAGAAAAATTTCACGTAACTTTATTTATATTGCGGAAAGTAAAATCAATGATAGTAACTATGTGGGAAATTTGTACTCTGAAGATTTGATAAACAAACTATCAGTATATGACAGATTACATTTGGTAGTAGACTATGTTTCGGGAATGACAGACTCGTATGCGGTTAAGGTTTATCAGGAACTTACGGCGATGAAACATCCTTGAAATGAAAGTGTTGGATCTATGATTATGGATGCTTTGCATGATTATTTTATAAGCAGGCCACAGTTAAGAGAACTTTATGATTTGTTAGAGCAAGTCGGATATATATATTTGATTGGAGGCGTTTTGAGGGAGTATAAAGATCATGAATGCATAATAAATTTGAGGGATATTGATATAACTATTGATGTCCAAAGCGAACAAAAATGGCAAAACTTTTTGCAAAACTATCATGTTGAAATTAACCGATTCGGTGGATTAAAAATATTAATCGATGATACAGAAGTTGACGTTTGGCGAATTGAAAACACATGGGCATATAGAAAAGGAAAAGTTGTAGCAATAGATAAAGTTGAAGCTTTACCGAAAACCGTATTTCTAAATATGGACGGTATTGTTTATGACTGTAAGCGTAATGTGTGGCTCGATAGAGAATATGAAAATGCGATGAAAACAAAAATGCTAGATGTAGTATTAGATGATAATCCTCAAATGGAACTAAATCTCTTGAGAGCGATGGTGCTGCGGAAAAAATACAATATGGTCTACTCGCAGCGCCTAAAAGATGTTTTTAGAAAAGCAATGTCCTATGAAATGGATTACGCTGAGTTGGAAAAGGTGCTGAGTAGAGAGCAAATACGAAGATACAAGAAAGAAATGCTATCGGAAGAAGAAATAAAAGACGAAATACTGACCATTTTCAAGTGATTGGATGAATCGTAGAATTCAAAAAACCAATAGACGAACAATTGTGTATGCTGCTTAATGCACCATGAGTACGCGCAACTAAGGAGAGCAACTGACTCTTAATCAGTGGGTCCTGGGTTCGAGTCCCCGATGGTGCACCACAGAAAAACCGCTTAGGTAAGCCTTTTATGGCAGCCTAGGCGGTTTTCTTTTTATGCTGATTTTGGCGCGTGCTCAAGTTTTGCTCAAGTAGAACAACGGAAGTGCCGAATTAGGGCAGAATAGGGCAAGTTACGGCAAATTAGGAAAAAAGAGAGAAAGCGAAAAAGAGCAACCAAAACACAACAATTTAAGCAGCAAACCAGAGAACACAGGTTACCCCGTATTGGTGATGCCACCACTACGAGGATAACCCGTGTTCTTTTTTTGCAATTTTTTTGAAAATGCGCCTTGCGGATACTTGCGAACTGCGGATAATGGGGGATACAAGGAGGCGAGATAGATGAAGTTATGGTATGTTGAGGGCGAACAAGACATGCTGTGCATGGTGACATATGTGTACGAGCTCGTCCTGCTGCCGGACGGAACGGTGCGACCACCCTGCTACACATTCGAGCCGGACTTGTGGCCGCCAGACTAATATTGTCCCCCGAAAGTACGCAAACAGCCCCGCAAGCCGGGGCATGGGGGACTTGATTAGGGGCAACACTTTTTGCGCGGCGGGCGGCGACCCAACGGAGGAAAAACTATGAAAGTCAGCGCGAAGGTCATACCGGGTTCTGTGCGTGTGAGCGTGACCCCGGAATATAACAAACCAAGAAAGCCGAGAGCAAAGAGAACAACGCCTGCCGCCGGAGACGAAGCAGTAGAGAAAGAGCGCTTTGCACAAAGCATTGCGAGAGCCAAGCAAGCCATTAC
The DNA here is from genome assembly GCA_900540595.1 of uncultured Oscillospiraceae bacterium. Lineage (GTDB taxonomy): Bacteria > Bacillota > Clostridia > Oscillospirales > Ruminococcaceae > Gemmiger. The sequence goes on along the minus strand of UQGL01000003.1, from coordinate 141,220 downwards.
GGACATTGCGTTATGCAATCATTGGGACTGGTTCGCCACCTTTACGTTTGACCCAAATTGCCCGGAACTTACTGAATGCGATGGCGACTACGCAAGGCTGTGCGTTAAATTCTTGCAGAAAACAAAGACAAAGTACAAAGCTAAAGATATGAAGTGGCTGTTAATCCCGGAGCCGCCGCAAAAGATATTTGATGAACAAGTACCATTGCATGTACATGGGCTGATAGCGGGCGCGCCGCCGGAAGCTATCCATGAGTGGAAGCGAAATGAGGCGGACTGCCCGCTCTATGCGCAGTTTAACTTGGCGGATGGCAAGAAAGCAGCAGAATTCCCGGAATACCGCAAACTGTACGGTTTCAACCTGTTGGAAGTCATTACGAACTTGAAGCGGCTGCTGCGCTACTTGCTCAAGAGCCTTGACAAGGCGCAAGAATACCGCAAAAAGGGGCAGCACCTCTATTACGCCAGCCGCAATGTAGCTCGTCCGCGCAAGTTTAAAGCTGTACAGTGCACGAGCGCTATGCAAGAGAAAATTGAAGATTTGGCGGAAAATGCCTACCAGCATAAGCGGAAGGACAGCAAAGCGATATACGGCAAGACGTACATACTGCCGGACTCTATGGAAACGGACATGCTTCTGTTTGATATTTTCGCCGATATAGACTACTAAAATAAAAACGGCGCTGTGACCGCAAAAGGGTTCAGCGCCTACTTTAGTTCTTGCTGCATTTGACGAAAAGCGTCCGTATCAAAGAAATCATAGAGCGAAATGCCCAAGCCGTCACACAGCAGCTTGATAGTTACAATGCCGGGATTGCGGCTCACACCGTGAATGATATTTTTGATGGTGGACGGCGGCACGCCGCAGGCGCGCGCAAGCTGGTGCAGATTGTAGCCATGTTCGGCGCATAGCTGCTGTATGCGCAGTGCCACCAACTCTTGCGTGTTCAAGATAACCGCCTCCCGTCCATATATGGTCTATAACCAGTATACGAGGCGGGAAACAGCAAGGACGACTATATATGGTCTTTTCTTTTCCGGCGAAAAATGCTATAATAAGCAAAACGGGGAAAGGAGGCCAGCTATGAAGGAACAGACCCGCACGGCGGCGTTGGGGCTGGCGGCGGTACTAATCACGGGCGGTGTGCTTCTGTGGGCAACTTCGCCGGGAGTAACGCTCAAGCGCGAGTACGAGAGTGGCAACGGCAAGCCCGTTGACGGCGGGCATGTATTGCAGGAAATCACGCTCCCGGTCTATAATAATGTGCGGGCGGTCACGGCGCGGGAAGCCTGCGACCTGCAAGACGGGATACTCGTGCTTGCGTATCCGAGGTGCCCGTATTGCCGCAATCTAATGCCGGAGCTGGCAGCGGCGGCAAAGGATACGGACACAAGGCTCTATTATTGCGAACTCAACAAGTACAGGGACGTCTACACCTACGACAGCGAAACCGCCGCGCCCGTACTGGTGACGCCAGCCGGGGAAGGATATGTGGAACTGCTTGCGTGGCTGGGCGACTGCACACACGCGTATGTTGTCAAAGACCCGGAGGGCAACGAAATCCCGGTAGGGGAGCAGCGCATCAGCGTGCCGACGCTTCTCCGCGTTCAGGGCGGAACACCTGCGGAAGAATGGAAGTACGAAACCGTGGCGGGTGTCACCTACCCTAAGGACGCCTATGAGCGGTGGGACGCGGAGACGCAGACAAAAGTATATGAATCCCTCTGCCGGTATCTGGCGGAGGCAAAGGAGGAATAGATAATAAAATGAAGAATAAAATCATATTAGCGGTCATGGCGGCGGTGCTGGCGTTGTCGCTTGTGGGCTGCGGCAGCAAGGTCACAAGCATTGCTATCCCGCAGGCGGCGACAATAGAAAAAGGCGAAAGCATCACGCTGCCCGTGAATTTTGGCACGGGCAACACCCCCGCCGAAACGCCGGAAGCTGCCGAAAGTTCCGCAACGGCGGAAACCGCAGCGGACAGCAAGACGGAGGTTGAATGGAGCTCGTCCGATGAAAGCGTTGCGACAGTCGACGAAACGGGCAGCGTCACGGCAGTGGCGGCGGGTGAGGCGACTATCACCGCCACCGTCAAGGACACGGAATTGAGTGCCGCCTGCACCGTGATGGTCAAGGTCACCGCCAATGAACTGACCGTGCCCGATGTTCTGGAAATCAAGCTGAACGACACGGACTCCGGCGTGCTGAATGCGGTATACACCCCGGACGATGCAACCAATGTATCGGTTCGCTATGTCTCCGATGATGAAGCGATTGCCACGGTTGACGAGACAGGCAAAGTCACGGCGCACGCACCCAGCGAGTGCGATATAACCTCTACATTGCTGCAAGATGGCGCGGAAATCGCAGTGAAAACAACCCACGTCAATGCGTTCTACGCAGTGGAGGGTATTACCCTCGACAAGACGGAAGGCATCCTCAATGTCGGCAACACGGTGACCATCACGGCTACCGTAGCGCCGGAAGTGGCTACCAACCCCGCAGTCACTTGGTCCTCCAGTGACGAAAGCGTAGCTACGGTTGATGAGACCGGGAAGATTACTGCAGTAGCCACTGGGAATGCTACCATCACCGCTACCAGCGAGGATGACAGCAGCGTGAGCGCAAACTATGAGCTCACGGTCCAGCAGAAGAAAGCGGCTGCCACCACCACGAAGAACAACTACTCCGGCAGCACCTCTGCTGGCGCATCCACTGTTCCGAGCTACACGGCACCCGCACAGCCAGTAACGCCCAGTGCTCCTGCACCGGCACCGGCACCTGCACCGGCACCGGCTCCCGACCCCGCACCTGCTCCTGCTGAGCCTTCTCAGCCGAGCGGTGGCGATAGCGGAAACTCTGGTGGGGTAGTTCCCGGAAGCACGGAAGACCTGGATAACCAGTATCGCGATTTCGGTACATGGTCCGGAACTGACTGGACGCAAGACAATTCGAACGGAAGTCATGATGGTGGTTGCGATTTTAACTGCGATTAAAGCCATTACACCAGACGGTGGAGGCTAAGTATTACCTTTAATGAGGTCGATACGGAACTTTCCATCGGACAACAAAAGGAGACTCTACTCAGAGTCTCCTTTTTCTTTTGCTAAAATGTGCGAATCGAATACAATGAGGAGTAGGGAAGGGGAGTGACCATTCATGATACTGCACAACGATATTTGTGGTGACACCAGCGTCACAAAAAAAATAAAAAAAATTATATTTATGTGTTGACGCTGCGTGCGAACTGCATACAATAGAACCCGTAATAGATAACAACAGGGCTTTCCAAAGCCTTACCTACCACCATTCACATTTGCGCCCGGCGCAACCTACTGACTAAAAGTACAACTGTGCTTTGCCCGCTTCGGCGGGGAAAGTGTACCCTGCGATAATCAAGCGCAGGCCGAGTAAACGCATTGCAAAGTGCGTCTATTTGGTCTGCGCTTTTTTATTTACAGATAAAAAAATAATAAAAGCAAGGAGAAACCAAAATGAACGCTACTTATCAGAAATCACAGACGACTACCCGCGTAAGACCTATTTACACCGTCAGCAAAGGACAGAGCAGACTTTATGTACTGCCTGCCTACCGCAAAGGTGCGGTTACGGTGCGAATAGAGCATACAGAGGGGGAGAACGTCAAAAAGCTGTGCTGTGCAATCCGAACGAACATTGTCTTGTCTATGGCAGACAATGCGCCCAAGAAAAACGCAACGGCAGTTGACATTATCAGTCCCGAAAAATGTGCCGAGAAAGGGTATCGTGACGATGGCCTCGGCTATGTGCGCACCTTGCTGGTGACGCCGAACATCGAGGGTAAAGTTATGTGCTCCATAACCTGCACGTTAGGTGAACGGGATGAGGAAGGACATATTTGCTCCTGCGGCGATTATTCGCACATCGAGCAGATAGAACTGACTCAACAAGAAATTGCAGCGCTGGCCGCCGCCGTGAAAGCAGTGGTTTTGGCGGCGGAACAAGAAGAAAACGAGAAGGCGGCGCAACCAAAGCCCGCACCACAACGCAGAAATTACAAGCGGCAGGCGGTGGCAAAAGCATGACCTGCCAAATCTACCTTGGTGAGTATCAAGAGACAATAACAGATACAGCCGCAATAGCCTATGTTGCGATTGACGGACAGGGGCGATTGATACAGGCTGATGCAAAGACAGTAAAAAGCACAGAGGAAATATCACTGCAAGCGGTCAAAATGGCCGCGCAGGGGCTTTACTACCTGCGCGGTTTTGAACTTGCCGTGATATGTACAGACAACCCGACAGCGTTTGCAGCCCTGCGGCAGGAATGCCCGCCCAAAGGCAACAGACGCATCATCACAGATATACGGCACCGCCTTGCGGCGGTACCGTACCCCGTAATATTGGAGCTTGCAATCGGGTCTGCCCACAGCGCCGCCGCCAGTACGCTGGCGCGGTGCGCGGCGACCAAAAAGAAATATTACAGCCCGACAGCCCAGGAGTACAAAATGCTGGTGCACACCCTATAACGAGCAGGCGCATTGCGCAGGCTCTTTGCAAATAGCAGTGTCTGCTTTATAAGGCAGCAGATACAGCATGGTTTGCCCGGTAAATTCGGGCGCGCTTTCCTTGGACGAGCGCTTAATCGTCCTTGGCTTGTCCTTACCTTACAGGCCCGTGCCGTGGGGTGATACGGTCAAGAGTGGTGGGTAGCCTTAGCCCCCGCAGAAACAAGGAGTATCCGGTATGATTTCCCATCGTGTTGAAAAGCGCCTGACCCATGAGGTGCACGAGGCACTGGCACTGCGTGACAAACGCGGCCGGAGCAAGCACAAAGACAAACAGGCAGCGCGCAAAGTAGCGCAGGATAACCATACCGCGTACAAGACCATCACGGGGCTATACGCTACCACATCGCTAACGACCTATGCAAGACAAGCCAAGACAGCGCTGTGCAGGATTGCCGAGCAATATGGCTGCCGCAATCTTGCTGAATGCAAGGAACACTTGCCAGCCTATTACGCGGACATGAGAGCACGGAACCTGTCAGCGTGGACGATACGCACAAGGGTCTATGCACTGTGCGCCGTGTATGCGCAGCCCTATCAAGACCTGTTCGGGGTCGAAAATCTGCCAATACGCCACCGCGCCGACATAACGCGGGGAAGGACACTAAGCGCAAGCAATGACCGCTACCACGCCGAACACCACGAGGACGCCCGCCTGTTGGCGCGTGCCTGTGGTGCCCGGCGGGGCGGTCTACGAGGCTTGACGGCGGACGCCCTGCGGACAGATGCGGAAGGAAACCTGCGTGTGCACCTGCGCGAGAAGGGCGGAAAAGAGCGTGACGCGCTTGTACTGCCCGACTATGCAGACCGTGTGCGGGAAATCTTCGCAAAGTACAGCGCGAAGCCCAGCAATAGCAAATACCTACTGCCGCTGACGGCACTGCCCAAGGATATGCCGCTGCATTATCTGCGGGCACAGTACGCACAAGACCTGTACCGCTATTTTGCGGAGCGGGGCGCAGCAACGGGGATTATGTACTATTGCAGAGCAGAGCGCAAAGGGCAAGCCTTCGATAAAGGAATCCTACTGGCGGTATCCCAACAGATGGGGCACAGCCGCTGTGATGTGGTGGTATCTCACTATCTGTACTGAGAGATACGGAGGTATCTGCCATGAAAAACAACAATATCAAGAAGTACGCAGACATCGCAACCATCGGCAACACTGCCGCGCGTTGCCGTGAGGAAGGTATCCCGGTGGGGGAAAAGACCCTGCGCCGCTGGGTGGACGAGGGCAAGCTCCCCGCTGTCCACACCGGGCGTAAGATTCTGGTGTCGTGGCAAAATCTGATGGATTATCTGACTGTCAGCGTGTAACTACCGTGCGCCCGTTCTGCTTGCCGGAGCGGGCGCTCATTTATAAGGAGAACAGAAAAATGAACATTACAAAACGTACCCAAAGCAACGGAACAACGGTATACCAATTCCGTGTGTTCTTGAGCCAGAACGCCGATGGCAAACAGCGTACACGCTCCAAAACGTGGCAACCGCCCGCAGGAATGACCGCAAAAGCAGCCGAAAAAGAAGCAAAACGGCAGGCGGTTATTTTTGAGAACGAAGTGAAGCAGGGGCGCGCTGCCCTTGATGCCAGAACGAAACTGTCTGATGTGGCGCGCGAGTATATTCGCAACACGGAAATGGAATATAAAACCAAAGAGTGGTACGAGTATATGCTGAGCGTTGTGGAGGACGATATAGGCAATATGCCGATTTCGGCGTTGAAGGCCTATCAAATCGAGCGCATTTATGCCGATATGCGGGAGCCGGACGCCAAACGGACATACTGCGTGACGGCAATGGAACTTGATAAAATCCGCAAAGAAAAGGGCATGACCTACAAGGCGCTTGCGGAAAAGGCGGGCTTGTGTATCGACACGGTGCAGATTGCCTGCAAGGGCTGCCGGGTCGCGCTGGAAAGTGCGGATAAAATGGCAAAGGCGCTGCAATGCCCCGTAGATAAAGCGTTCAAACTGGAAGTGCGGGAGTCTCCTTATTCCAGTACGACAATCAACGGCGTGCACCGCTTTTTGCGTGCGGTCTGCCACTACGCCGAAAAGCATAAGCTGCTGACCGATAATTCGATTGACGCCGTTCGTGCGCCTAAAATCGACTCGAAAATTTATGTGTTTTCCGAAGAAGAAAGCGCGCGTTTTGTTTGTGCGGTTATGTGTGAGAAGGACATTCGCGTTAAGACGGCGCTGCTGATTCTGATTTATCTGGGACTGCGTAAAGGTGAGCTGTGCGGCTTGACATGGGGCAACGTGGATTTAGATAAAGGCATTGTACATGTATCGCAGCAGCTTAAAGAAAAGAGCGGCGAGGGGCTTATCCTCGGCAAGCTCAAAACCAAGGAAAGCAAAGCAGACTTGCCGCTGTCGCCCATGCTGGCAGAAGTGCTTGCAGAATACCGCCAGTGGTGGAACGAGCACAAGGCAATGTACGGTGACGCATGGCGCGGCGATTGGGAGTGCTTGTTTATCAATGATGATGGGATGCCGTTAAATCCGAGCACCATCAATGAATGGCTGGATAAGCTGACGGAGCGCAACGGCCTGCCGCATGTCACGGTACACTCGCTGCGGCACCTGTGCGCAACGCTGCTGATTCGGACACACGCAGACCCCAAAACGGTGCAGACGATTTTGCGCCACGCGAATGTTTCGACAACGCTGAACATCTATGCCAAGGTATTTGACAGCACCCAGATGGAAGCCATCGGGCGGGTGCAAGCAAGCCTTGAAAACATGCTCAAAGAATCTTGCTCAAGTTCTGCTCAAGTTTGACGAGCAAAGATAGGGAAAATTAGGGCACGAGAGGGAACGAAGCCCTAAATTATCCCATAAAAAACGCGTAAAATCAACGATTTGCAAAGTTGGGAAAAGATAGGAAACAAGGATACCATATCTCTTAATCAGTGGGTCCTGGGTTCGAGTCCCCGATGGTGCACCAAAAAGATACCTCGCAAGAAGTTGCGGGGTATTTTTTATTGCTGTTTTCCGGAAAGCAGGAGCTTGGTGCGCCATCGGGGGCGAGAAGAGCTCGTGTATTTCAGGCTGTCAAAAAAACTCTTGTTGGGGCGGGCGTTGCTCGCCCGTGCCCGTTTGTCTGTGAAACAACTTCCCCGGAAAATGCGTTGCTGCGTCAAGTTGGCGGGTGACCAATGGTCGCCCCTACACATTCAATAGGGCAAGAATGTGATTTTTTGACACGCTGATTGCCCCTGCGGGGCATGCCCGGCCCCTACAGGGTGATGGAAGATTGCATTGGCGATCAAGGGAAAGGTGGGAGGGCGGCATGTATGCCGCCCCTACAGAGGAAATGGTAAGGATGGTGGCAGAGAACGGTACACAGAAAGACTCTGCTGATTTTGGCCACAGAAGTTCCCGAAGAGCAACAGACAAAGTGATATACACTCCGACTTGGCGTGCTGTGAAAAGCAGTATGGGGAAATACCACTTTTTCCTGTAAAGAGCGGCTGGAGAATAGAGAAAATCGGTAGGCAATTTAATTGTCTGTATGAGAATGATCGGGATCGTATGCATCCGAGGTCAAGAACGGCTCACCATTCAAACCATCTGGCTCTTCTAGACTGTCACCGGGCACCGGTTGTCCCCAGCCTGCGGGCTCATACTCAGTTTGGACAGCCCGATAGGTCACGCGGTAGCTTTTGTCGCAGTAGTCAAGCTGCAGAATGGTGGCCAACGCGGCATACTCTTCTTCAATAGGTGATACAATGTAAATGCGCCATTCGCACTCGTCCTCCGTTATCTCTGCCAGCGCCATAATCTCCTTGGCCATGGTGTGGGCAATGGCCGACTTAGGATCGGGAGGCATATATAACTCTCCGCTTGTATCAAGAACCAGCTTACCATCCGCATAGGCCTCGGTGACGACCGCCTGCGAGGCAACCAGCACGGTGCGGGCCTTGGCAATGACCGCATTCTGCCGTGCCTTGTCTATGTAGCCGGTCAGCGAGGGCACCAGCAGTGCCGCCAGTGTCGCTAAAATTACCAATACAACAATTAGCTCCACCAAAGTAAAACCGGATGTCTTTTTGGAACTGCGGGATGCTTTCATGGCCGGACCCTCCTGCGCAAGACAGTATAATATCGTATAAAAACAGTATAAAATTGCAGGGACGGTCCCGTCAATGCGTAATAACGACAAAAATTGCTGCCGCCCTTTGTGACTTCTGCCCGCAGTGGCACTTCTTGCGCAGGGGGGTGCGGTATGCTATACTAACAGCAGGAAAAAATATCCGGGCATCACCGCGCACCGCACCGGCACGGGCGTTATGCAGTGATGCCCGGGTGCGATACCAGCCAAAAGGAGGTGCTGCGGATGACCCGCATTGCGATCGTGGAAGACGAGGCCGCCGTCCGGGAGCAGCTGACAGGCTATGTGCAGCGTTATACACGGCAGTACGGTACACCGTTTGAGGTTTCGGCCTTTGCAAGCGGCGTTGAGATCCTTGAGGAATACCGTCCGGTCTACGACATTATTTTTCTTGATGTTGAGATGCCGCATCTGGACGGCATGGAGACCGCCCGCCGCATCCGCGCGCTGGACAGCGATGTACTGCTGATTTTTATTACCAACATGGCGCAGTATGCCATCAAGGGGTACGCGGTGGGGGCGCTGGATTATGTGCTGAAGCCCGTGCCGTATTTTGCCTTTTCGCAGCAGCTGCAAAAGGTCGTGAACCAGTTGGCCCGCCGTGTGCGCCACTATCTGGCCGTTCCGGTGGACGGCGGCATGCGCCGGCTGGATGCGGCAGGCATCTACTACATTGAGAGTGAGGGCCACCGGATCCACTTTTACACCGAGGATGGTGATTTCTCGGCCCCCGGTGCGCTCAAAACGCTGGAGGAAAAGCTGGCTGCGCAGCCCTTTGCGCGCTGCAACAGCGGGTATCTTGTCAATCTGGCACAGGTGTCTGGTGTGCAGCAGAGCGTTGTGCAGGTCGGCCCGTATGAGCTGCAGATCAGCCGCCCCAAGAGAAAGAGCTTCCTTGCGGCGCTGGCGGATTTCATCGGGGGTGAGGGGTAATGTCCGTTTTACCGGATGTACCGCGGTTGTACACGGCGCTGGCGGAGATCCTGGCCGTCCTGCTGTATGCGCAGGCACGGCCGCCCCGCACCGCAAAGCCGGTGTACTGGGCGATAACCGCCATCTGGGCGATTCTGCTGGCAGTGTTTTTGCACCTGACCGGCCATGTGCCGCTTGCGTGGTGGGTGCCCTGCATGGTGACGGCTATCGCGGCGATGTATCTCTACCTCTGGGCCACGCGGGAGATGAACCTGCGGGAGGCCGGCTACAGCTGCGCGCGGGCGTTTGTTCTGGCGGAGCTGGCAGCCAGTCTGGAATGGCAGCTGCACTGCTGGCTCTGGCCGCAGTACGGGGGCGGCGAGATACCGGCGCTGCTGCTGCTGGCGGCCGTCTACGGCGCACTGTACGGGGGTCTGTACTGGCTGGAGCGCCGCCGCGTGATCGCCGCGCGGCTGAAGGTTACGGCGGCGGCCACGCTGATGGCGGCCGTTATGGCGATGACCGTTTTTGCTGTGAGCAACCTGAGCTTTATCGCCGACGAACAGGCGACGATGAGCGTCTACTACATCCGCACGCTGGTGGATTTTGCCGGGGTGCTGATTTTGAGCGTCCAGCATGAGCAGCTGCGGGAAACGGCGCTGCACAGCGAGCTTTCCGCCATGGACGCCGTGTTGCACCGCCAATATGAGCAGTACCGCCAGAGCAAGGAGAATATACGCCTGATCAACCGGCGCTACCACGAATTGAAAATGCAGATCGCGGCCATCCGGGCCGAGCGGGATCAGGCCAAGCAGAATGCCGCTCTGGCGGAGATGGAGAGCGACATCCGCCGCTATGAGGCCGAGAACAAGACCGGCAACCCGGTGCTGGACACGCTGCTGACGGCCAAAAGCCTGTACTGCCAGCAGCACGGCATCAACATGACCTGTGTCGCAGACGGCACGCTGCTGAATTTTTTGACAACGGGGGAGATATGCACCATTGTCGGCACAGCGCTGGACAACGCCACCGAGAGTGTGCTGACCGAGCAGGACCCAGAAAAACGGCTGATCCGCACGGCCATCTACGCCCAAAACGGCTTTGTGATGCTGCGGTTTGAAAACTACTGCACCCAGCCCGTGGAGTTGGGCCCGGACGGTCTGCCACGCCGCAGCAGCCACGGCGGCTACGACCTGAAAAGTGTCCGCGCTGCCGCTGAGGCCCGCGGCGGCACCCTGACCCTGCACTGGGAAAACGAGTGGTTCACCCTGCGGGTGCTGCTGCCGCAGAAATGATCAGTCACCATGCTGCTGGCAGGTTGCACAACTGAACAAGCACGAACTTGGGCAAAACGCGCAGGAAATTTCCTGCGCGTTTTGCCTTTTTTGCAAAGTATGTACCAAAACCGGCAGGTTATGCAAAAGGTGCGCTGTTTTGCCCCGGTTCTGCTACAATAGAGGCAACACAAAGGCAGACGCCTGTATAATGTGCACAAGAAGGAAAAACGCAAATGGCGAAGCAACCGAAAGTCCGCAAGCCGCATCCCGTGCTGCATGGGATCGGGCTGACACTGTCTGCGATATTGTTGGTCGCAGTGCTGGCCGGCACCTATGTCCTGTCCACGATGGCTACCATCATCGACAGCTTTATCGGCGCGCCCAGCGGCCATTATTCCAAAACCGAAATCGCAGACACCAAGCTGAAGGCCGAGGCCCTCGCCGCAGAGGTCGAGGCAGAGGGCACCGTGCTGGTGCAGAACAACGATAACATCCTGCCCCTGAGCGCCGACACCAAAAAAGTCAATGTGTTCGGCTGGGCGTCCACCGCATGGCTGGGCGGCGGCTCCGGTTCCGGCGGCGTGAACGCCGTCAACACGGATCTGCTGGCCGCCCTGACCGCCTACGGCATTGAGTACAACACCGAGCTGACCGATATGTACAAGGACTTCCAGCCCGGCCGCGAATATCTCAAAACACTGAACAGCCGTCCCGAGCAGTCCGGCCGCCTGTACGAGCCTGACATCAACAACACCGCCTACTACACCCAGACCATGCTGGATAACGCCAAGAATTACTCCGATACCGCCGTGGTCGTCATCGGCCGTGTGGCAGGCGAGAGCAACGACGCCACCAAACAGCAGTACAAGCGCACCGAGAAGGGCGGCGACATCGTGGTGGACGACACCCGCACGATGCTGGAGCTGACCACCGAGGAAGAAAATTTGCTGACCTACGTTGGTGCCAACTACAAAAACGTGGTCGTGCTGGTCAACTCCACCAATGTGATGGAGCTGGGGCAGTTGGAAACCATCCCCGGCGTGGATGCCTGCCTGATTGCCGGGCTGTCCGGCTCGGAGGCTGCCTCGGTCATTCCTGCCGTTTTGTGGGGTGAGAAGGAGCCGAGCGGCCGCACTGCCGACACCTGGGCCTATGATCTGACCACCGCAGCCAGCTACGCGAACGCCGGTCTTGAGGGCGTGGGCGCTTACACCGATGCCGAGGGTCTGTACCCGGCGGACGGCACCACCTGCGGCAACCTCGATGCCCCCTATGCCTATGAGCAGGTCTCCTATGTGGATTACGCCGAGGGCATTTACATCGGCTACAAATGGTACGAGACCGCTGACGCCGAGGGCTGCTGGAGCAATGTTTCCAACGAGTACGGCACCGGCTATGACGGCGTTGTGCAGTATCCGTTCGGCTACGGCCTGTCCTACACCAGTTTTGACTGGGACATCACCGATGCCGCCGCTGACGGCAGTACCCTGACCAAGGACGGCGATGTAACGGTAAAAGTGACCGTTACCAACACCGGCGACCGTGCGGGCAAGGATGTTGTCCAGCTGTACTATACCGCCCCCTACATCACCGGCGAGATCGAGAAATCCAGCGTGGAGCTGGCCGCCTTTGCCAAGACCAAGGAGCTGCAGCCCGGCGAGAGCGAGGAGGTCACCCTGACCGTCCCCGTGGAAAAGATGGCAAGTTACGATGCCTACGATGCCAACCACAACGGCTTTGCCGGCTATGAGATGGACGCCGGTGACTATATCTTTACCGTGCGCCACGATGCCCACACCGTGGACGATGCCGAGAAGGCAGCGCTGACCTGCACGCTGCCCGCCAATGTGCAGTATCCGACCGACAGTGTCTCCGGCAGCGAGGTCGGCAACAAGTTCACCGGCAGCGATGCCATTGACGGCGTAAGCCTTGACGGCAGCGATTCCGCCCAGAACATCACCTACCTGACCCGCGCCGACTTTGCGGGTACCTTCCCGAAGGCCTGCACCCCCAGCCGCGCTATGACCGACAATGTCAAGGCGCTGAACCTCTACACCGCCGACATGGCGAACGGCTACATCAACGAGGCCGATGAGGCCATCACCACCGGTGTCAAGAACGGTCTGAAGATCGAGGATAACGGCAAGACTACCGAGCTGGGCTACCAGCTGGGCGCTGACTTCAACGACCCGCAGTGGGATGCCCTGCTGGATCAGCTGACTGTGGACGAGATGGAAAACCTGTTTGTCAACGCTTACGGCGGTCTGGTTGAGCTCAAGAGCATCGGCAAGGTGCGCAGCAAGGATGCCGACGGCCCCGCACAGATCGGCGGATTTACCGGCATGGGTGCCGGGACCGGCTTTCCCAGCTCCAGCACGCTGGCCCAGACCTGGAACGCCGACCTTGCTTTGCAGGAGGGCCGTACCATCGGCACGCAGGCACTGCAGAACGGCTACACCGGCTGGTATGCCCCTGCCACCAACATGCACCGCAGCCCCTTCAACGGTCGTAACTATGAGTATTATTCCGAGGACAGCCTGCTGTCCGGCGTCATCTGCGGCAACACCGTGCAGGGCGCCAACGATGCCGGTGTCTACACCTATGTCAAGCATTTCATCTGCAACGATGGCGAGAGCGGCATCTACCGCGATTCCGTCTACACATGGATGACCGAGCAGACCCTGCGCGAAACCTATCTGCGCCCCTTCCAGATGCTGGTCGAGGAGTACAATGCTGTCGGTTTGATGAGCAGCTACAACCGCATCGGCGCGGTCTGGGCAGGCGGCAGCGAGGCGCTGCTGACCGGTATCCTGCGCGATGAATGGGGCTTTGACGGCGCTGTTATCACCGACTACGCCGACCACCACAGCTTCATGAACGGCGATCAGGCCCTGCGTGCAGGCGGCAGCCTTTGGATGTCCGGCATGATGGGCGGCCAGCTTACCTGCGAGACCGGCTCCAACAGCTATATGCAGGCGCTGCGCCGTGCCGCCAAGGAGACCCTTTACATGTACCTGCATGTCCGCGTGACCAACCGCGACTATGCCGAGAGCATCGGCGATACCGCCGCGCTGCGCCACGACTTTAAGCCCGCTGTGCTCGGCTGGCGCCACCTTGTTGCTCTGATCGACCTTGTTGCCGTGGCACTGTTTGCACTGGCGATCCGCGGCATTGTCCGTGATGTCAAACTGTACAAGGCCGCGAAAGCTGCCAAGGCCGAAAACAAGAACGCATAAGAATAACCCCGCAATACTGCACAATGCAAGCGCATGACCGTGACTTGAAATTGCGCGGTATTGCCTTATTAAAAAAGGAGTGCGTCCCCTTGAAAAACGCTGAAATCATCGCAAAACTGAATCTGGAACAAAAATGCGCGCTGCTTTCAGGCGCGGGTACCTTCACCACGCGCGGCTGCCCCAAGGCGGGTGTGCCGTCCATCACCCTGTCGGACGGGCCGAACGGCGTGCGCAAGCAGGCCGGGGCGGCGGACCATCTGGGCCTGAACCCCAGCGTGCCGGCGACCTGCTTCCCGACTGCGGCCACCGTGGCCTGCAGCTGGGATCCCGCACTGGGCGAGGAGATCGGCCGCGCCATGGGTGAGGAGGCTGCCGCGCAGGAGGTTGCCGTGCTGCTCGGCCCCGGGCTTAACACCAAGCGCAGCCCCCTGTGCGGACGCAACTTTGAGTATTTTTCCGAGGACCCGTATCTCTCGGGCAAGATGGCCGCCGCCTATGTGCGGGGCATCCAAAGCGAGGGCATTGCAGCCTGCCCCAAGCATTTTGCCGTCAACAGTCAGGAGCTGCGGCGCATGGCGTCCGACTCCGTTCTGGACGAGCGCACGCTGCGCGAGCTGTACCTGACCGGCTTTGAGATCGTGGTCAAGGAGGCTGCGCCCAAGACCATCATGTCGAGCTACAACCTCGTCAACGGCACCTATGCCAACGAGAACGCCCATCTTCTGCAGGATGTTTTGCGCAGGGACTGGGGCTTTTCCGGTGCCGTTGTGACCGACTGGGGCGGCTCCAACGACCATGCGCTCGGCGTAAAGAACGGCTCCACGCTGGAAATGCCCGCCTCCGGCGGTGACGCCGTGCGGGAACTGCTGGCTGCCGTACAAAGCGGTAAGATCACCGAGGCGGATGTGGATGCCCGGCTGGACGAGCTGCTGACGCTGGTGCTGGATACAAGCGCTGCCGTGCAAAAGCACAGCCGCAGCTTTGACGCCGATGCGCACCATGCGCTGGCCCGCCGCGCCGCCGCCGAGAGCGCCGTGCTGCTGAAAAATGACGGCGGCATCCTGCCGCTGGCCGCCGGTGCAAGGGTTGCCGTTATCGGCGACTTTGCCGAGACGCCGCGCTATCAGGGTGCCGGCTCAAGCGCCGTAAACTCTATCAAGGTCGATACGCTACTTGATTGCCTTGCGCAGAGCGGGCTGCAGTGCGCGGGCTTCGCCGCAGGCTTTGACCGTCAGGGCCGCCCCGATGCCGACAAAAAGGCGCAGGCCGTGGCACTGGCCCAAAAGGCCGACACGGTGCTGCTCTGTCTGGGTTTGGATGAGATCAAGGAGAGCGAGGGTCTTGACCGCGTGGACATGAAGCTTGCCGATAACCAGATCGAGCTTTTGCAGGCGGTCGAGCAGGCCAACCCCAACACGGTGGTAGTCCTGAACGCCGGTGCATCGCTGGAAACGCCGTGGCTGGCCCACTGCAGGGCGCTCGTCTACGGGGCGCTGGGCGGGCAGGCCGGTGCCGGTGCCATGGTGGATGTGCTGACCGGCAAGGTCAACCCCGGCGGCAAGCTGGCCGAGACATGGGCCAATGCCTATGAGGAGACCCCCGCCAAGGATAACTTTGCCGGGGTAGGCCGCACCGTGCAGTACCGTGAGGGGCTGTATGTCGGCTACCGCTATTACCAGACCGCCGGGGTGCCGGTGGCGTTCCCGTTCGGCTACGGCCTGAGCTATACAAGCTATGCCTATTCCGACCTGAAGGTCACCGCCGACAGTGTGAGCCTGACCGTGACCAACACCGGTGCGCGTGACGGCGCGGAGATCGTGCAGGTCTATATCGCAAAGCCCGGTGCGGAGATCTTCCGCCCCGCGCAGGAGCTAAAGGCCTTTGCAAGGGTGTCGCTTGCGGCAGGGGAGAGATGCACGGTTACGCTCCCGCTCGATGACAAGGCGTTCCGCTACTGGAACACCAGAACTGACTGCTGGGAGGTCGAGGGCGGCCGGTATGAGGTTCGTGTCGGTGCCTCCAGCGCGGACATCCGCCTGACGGCCAATGTTGACATCCGCGGCACCAATGCCCCCGACCCCTATGCCGGCAAGGCGCTGCCGCACTACAAGAGCGGCAGTGTGCAGAATGTGCCCGATGCCGAGTGGGAGGCCCTGCTCGGACATCCCATCCCGCAGGATAAGGTCAAAATCGACCGCAACATGACGCTGGGCGAGCTGAACCACAGCCGCAGCCCGCTGGGCTGGCTGATCTGGGCCGTGCTGACAGCACTGCTGAACGCCAGCTTCAAAAAAGGCAAGCCCGATCTGAATGTGCTGTTCCAGTACAACATGCCGCTGCGCGCGCTGGCCAAAATGACAAGCGGTGCCATCAGCATGGGCATGGTGGACGGCATCGTGCTGGAGGCAAAGGGTTTCTGGGTCATCGGCCTTGTGCGGGTCATTTATGAGGCGGTCAAGAACCAGCTGCTGAACGCGCAGCTGGAACGCCGCCTGCGCAACGGCTGAAGGGAGACTGTATGAAAGCGTGGAATGCCTTTGCAGCCAGGCACCCTGCCGCCGCCCAATGGGTGCGCGAGGGTGGCTTGTTCGTCGTCTTCCCGGAAGGGGAGGCTAAGAAGGCATAAGGATAGCCCCCGGACAGTGCGAAGCTGTCCGGGGGCTTATTTATGCTTACTGAAAAATGCTCGCTCCTGCATCGCTGCATAGAGCGCGGCATTCTTACAAATAATTCACTGCCAGGATCGCCGCCCCCAGTACGACCAGTACAACGCCGGTGGCACGGTTCAGGGTGGCGGGCGCAGCCTTGTTGGCAAACTTGGCGGCGATGCGCGCCCAGAGCAGCGTGCTCAGCACACAGCAGATCAGGCAGAATACATCCGGCATACCGCCGATGGCGAAATGGCTGGCCGAGCCGGTGAACGCCGTAAAAGCCATGATAAAGACGCTGGTGCCCACGGCGGTTTTCAGCTCATACCCCAGCACCGAGGTCAGGAGCAGCAGCATCATCATGCCGCCGCCTGCGCCGATAAACCCGCAGATGAACCCGACACCCGCACCGCAGAGCAGGGACTGCACAAACCGCTTCTCTGCGCTCACGGCGTTCATTGCGCTTTTGGTGGTCATGACCGGCCGCACAATGAACTTGACGCCCAGCAGAAGGGTCATAAAAGTGGAAAAGCCGCCCATCGTGGTGCCGGGCACGAGGCTGGCCACATAGCTGCCCACCAGCGTGAAGCATAGCACCGAGGCCATCATGACGGCGCCGTTTTTGATGTCCAGATTTCCGTTTTTGCCGTAGGTATAGGCAGAGATTGCGCTGGCCAGCACATCGCTGGCCAATGCAATGCCAACAGCCATGTAGGGGTCCATGCCCAAAAAGGTGATGAGCATGGGGCTGATGACCGCCGCAGCGCTCATGCCGGCAAAGCCGGTGCCCAGCCCGGCCCCGATGCCCGCGATAAAGCAGACGATAAATGCTACCAGATAGGTCATATTCTTACTCCTTGTTCAGCTCCCGCAGGAGGTTTGCATCCATGCGGCGCAGATAGTCCTGCAGCGTCTGCTGCTCCTGTGCCGTAAAGCCCGCAAACAGCGGCTCGACCGTGCGGTGCTGGATCTCCGCCAGCGCGGCGGTGATGCGCTGACCGTCCGCAGTAAAGCCCAGCAACCGCTGGCGGCGGTTGTCCGGCGCAGGGGAGACCGTCAGCACGCCGCGCGCGCGCAGCCGCTCCACCGCCGCCGATACATTGGATTTTGCCAGACCGCGGTAGCGGCAGATGTCCCCGGCGGTGTGACATTCAGGGTTGTTGTGCAGAAACAGCAGGATGTCGATCTCCAACTGGTTGAGCCCGTATGCCGCAGAGGCGGCCTCAAACTGCGCGGTATAGTATTTTTTGTAGTGCTGTATATAGGATAATACAGGCAGCACAGGAAGCCCTCCTTTGCAAGTGATAAAAAGAACAGTTCTAATTATAACTATCCAAACTGCTGGTGTCAATACAAAGCGCCGTATAAACAAAAAATCCCGCCGGAATACGGCGGGATTTCTGGTGGACCTGGAGGGATTCGAACCCTTGACCTCTCGGATGCGAACCGAACGCTCTCCCAACTGAGCTACAGGCCCATGTCTTTGCGACTAAACCAGTGTAATCCATTTTGCGCAAAAAGTCAAGAGCAAAACAAGAATTTTGTGGGGCCAAAGAGGGACAGGTCGTGTAACATACGATTTTTATTGCGGACGGCTGTTTTCCGCACGCTTATTGCGCTACACTATAAATAGTGCTATAATAATACAAATCTTGCCCTGACCGTATAAAATCGTATATGCGGTTTGGATTGAACCTGCACAGGTGTTGCACTATAGTATTTTTAAGCAAACGGGAGCGACATTATGTGGAGGGAGATTTTTGTATGGATACGCAACGGATCGCAAGCTATCGGCGGGAATTTTCTGCGCTGGCAGACCTGCAGGCGGCTGGGACCGTGACCTATTCACTGCTGCGCGAAGCGGACGCCTTTGTCATCTGCGTGCAGCGTGATGAAGAACCGCCGGTGGAGCGGATGCTGTGCGACACAGGGGAGGAGCGCGCCGGGATGCTGACACGCTTTCTGTATGAAAACGCGGTGGAGCCTAACCAGATGCCAGCGATCCTCCGGGATATCTGCGGATGGGCGGTGGGCTGAGATGGCAGTGGCATTGATGGACAAGGCTGCCGGGCAGGCCAAACTCCCGGAAACACCGGCCGTTGTGGCACTTTTTGCGTTCGGCTCCCGCCTTGACCGGGATACGATGCAGCTGTTTGCCCGGACCCACAGCGAGGAGGTCCGCGCGGCGGCAATCGCATCCACCGGGCAGGAGGTACTGGAGCTGCTGCACGGCGGCCTTCGCCCGCAGGTGCTGGTGCTGGATGCGCTGCTCACAAAGCCTGCCGTGACGCAGGTGCTGCAGGAGATCGGCAAAATGGATCTGAAGCCGCAGCCGGCTGTGCTGGTACTTGTGCCTGTGCCGGAGGAGACGGCCGCCCGCCGTGCGCTGGGGCTGTTCTCCCGGTATGAGATCATGCTGCGCCCCTACGGCATGAAAAACCTCTTTGATGAGATCTACCGCATGGGCACCGATGAGGAAGAAAACCGGCTCTACCGGCTGCGCCGCTGCTGTGAGGATGTGCTGGAAAGCCTCGGCGCACCCACGACCCTGAACGGCTACCGCTACGCCGAGCGGATGCTGCTCTACGCCCTGTATGCGGACAAGCCGCAGCCGATCGGCGTTTTGCAGCAGTATGTCGCAACGGAGGAGGACATCGAGGTCGGAACGGTGACCTCAGCACTGAACCGGCTATCCGCCGGCATGGCAAGGCGCGGCACCGATGCGTACCGGGCGCTCTGCCTGCGGTGCGGCCGCCCGGAGGACGGTGTGCTTTCCAACGGACAGCTTTTTAAAGGAATGCTTCAGCAGCTGCGCGGTATGACAGAACGATAAAGGGAGGCGTTTTCCATGGAGGAAAAGCAGAGCAAGGCAGACCTGCTGGCCCTGCGCGGCGGACTGCGCGGCCGGTTCCGCCGTGTGTTTGACGGCATGGAAAACGCTTTTGAGGTCCTGCTTGACCAGCTTGAACACCCCCTGAGCCCGGCAGACCGCGCCGGAATGGCGCAGCTTGTGCGGGATATGCAGACGCAGCTGCTCAGCGCGCGCCGTCTGGGGGATCAGGCCTCCGATGCGGCGACAGCCGCCGTGCTGCACAGCACCTGCGTGCCGCGCCCCATCGACCTGCTGAGCCAGCTGGATGAGATCTGCGACATCCTGCGGGAGGAGGCCGCCCGGTATGACCTGCCGTTCACGATCGAGCTGCAGACCGCCGGGCAGAGCGTGCTGCCCACGGTGGGGGATGCGGCCCTTCTGAACGGCCTGATGACGAATTTGATCTCCAACACGCTCTCCGCAGACGCGGGGGCCTGCATTACGCTGCGCTGTGAGCCCGGGCTGTTCTGCTACCGGGACAACGGTCCCGGTCTGCCGCCCGATGCAAAGGCGCTGCTGACCGATGGCTGCTGGAGCGCCCGGCTGCTCTATGCGGGCGGGCTGGGGCTGCCGCTTATCGCGGCCTACACAAAGGCCATGGGCTGGTCGCTGGCCGTGGGGCCGGGGCCGGGCACGGAGCTGCGCTTCACCCTGCCGCCCGCGCCGCTGCTCGATGACCTGATGCTGGAATCCCCCGTGGAGCGCATGGCCGAGCGGCAGACCCGGCGGCTGGCGCTGCGCCGTGAGCTGGCTGTGCTGCGGGCGCAGGAATTGCTGTAAAATGACATGGCACCGTTGTCCCGGCAGGGAAGCGGTGCTTTTTTTGCTGCACCGCTTTACTTTGTGCGTAAATTATTGTAAAATGTAATACAAAAAGAATGGTTTACTATGCCTGTACGGCAGGGTAGACCGCCAAAATAACTACAGGTGGTGTTTTTATGGCAATTCAGTATAAACGTATTCTTCTGAAGGTCAGCGGCGAGGCACTTTCCGGCCCCAAGGGCACGGGCTTTGATGAGGAAACCATCGCCTCTATCTGTGCCGGCATCAAGGCGGCGCACGATCTGGGTGCGCAGATCGGCATTGTTGTGGGCGGCGGCAACTTCTGGCGCGGCCGTTCCAGCGGCAAAATGGACCGCATGGACGCCGACAAGATCGGCATGCTGGCTACCGTCATGAACGCGCTGGCCGTCAAGGATGCACTGCGCCAGCAGGGCGTGGAGGCCGTTGTCATGACCAGCTCCTTTATGCCGCAGGTGGCCGAGTGCTTCACCAGCGACAAGGCCATCGCTGCGCTGGAGAGCGGCAAGATCGTTGTGTTCGGCGGCGGCACCGGCAACCCCATCTTCTCCACCGATACGGCCAGCGCGCTGCGCGCACTGGAGATCAGCGCCGATGCCATGTTCAAGGCTACGATGGTGGACGGTGTCTACGATAAGGACCCCCACAAGTATGCCGATGCCGTGCGCTATGATACGCTGACCTTTACCCGCGTGCTGGACGAGCGTCTGGCCGTCATGGACTCCACGGCCGCGACCCTCTGCCGTGATAACGGCCTGCCCATCCTTGTGTTTGATCTGGGTAAGCCCGAAAATATCGCCAAGGCTGTGCAGGGCGAGATGGTCGGCACCCTTGTGAAAGAGTAAATTAAAAAAGAAAAGCTGAAGCTTTGAAAAATTCATAATTTTCCCCTATACTATTTTACGAATAAGGAGAATCTTACTATGAGCAGCACGACCAAACCCTTTGAAGAAAAAATGAACGCCAGCGTCAACCATCTGGTCCATGAGCTGGCTTCCATCCGCGCCGGCCGCGCCAACCCCGCCATCCTCGACAAGGTGGCGGTGGACTACTACGGCAGCCCCACGCCCATCCAGCAGATCGCTGCTGTGGCTGTGGCCGAGGCCCGCATCCTGACCATCTCCCCGTGGGACCGCTCGATGCTCAAGCCCATCTCCAAGGCGATCCAGACCAGCGACATCGGCATCAACCCCATTGATGACGGTCAGGTCATCCGTCTGGTGTTCCCGGCTCCGACCGAGGAGCGCCGCAAGCAGCTGACCAAGGATGTCAAGAAGCAGGGCGAGGATGCCAAGACCGCTGTGCGCAACATCCGCCGCGATGCAATGGATAAGTTTAAGGCCATGAAGAAGGCCGGCGAGATCACCGAGGACGATCAGAAGAAGCTGGAGGAGGAAACCCAGAAGCTGACGGACAAGTATGTCAAGATGATCGACGACACCTGCGCCGACAAGAACAAGGAGATCATGGAGGTCTGATCTCTCCATGAACGATAGCCTGTGCGGGCATGTCATCTGACACGCCCGCATAGGCTGTTATTGCAAGAAAATCTATTCCGCGAAAGGGAATCACTGTTTATGAAGACCCGCATCATCACTGCCGTTGTCGGCCTGGGCGTTCTGGCCGTTGTACTGGCGTTTTTCGACACCTTCCTGTTTGACCTGGTGCTCAGTGCCATCTGCCTGCTGGCCATCCATGAGGTCTTTTCCGCCATGGGCTTTGGCAAAAAGCAATGGTATCTGTATGCCGGTGCTGTGCCGCTGACCCTGCTGGTCATGCTCAGCAGCTCACAGATGGTGCGCGGGCTGCTGCTGCCGGTGGCGTTCCTGACCGTGCTGTTCTACAATGTCTGCCAGATCGCGCATGTCCAGACGCTGGATTTCGGCAAGCTGACGGGGTTTGTCTACTTTTCGGGCGTGATCACCTTCTGCTTTTACTCGCTCATCCATCTCAAGCGGATGCTGCCCTTTGCGCAGTATCGCTATGATGCCATCTATTTCATCCTGCTGATCCTCTGCTTTGCATGGGGCGGGGACACCGCTGCTTACTTTGCAGGCCGTGCCTTCGGCAGGCGCAAGCTGGCCCCCATTGTCAGCCCTCACAAAACGGTGGAGGGCGCTGTGGGCGGCGTGCTGGGCAGCATGGCCGCCGGCTGCGTGCTGACGCTGGTCTACTCGCTGCTGTCAAAGACCTATAATGTGCTGAGCATCCATGTGCTGGCGCGGCACTATATGGTGCTGCTCGGCATGGGTGCCGTGGCATCGGTGCTGGGCATCTTGGGTGACCTGTTTGCCTCCGCTGTCAAGCGTCAGGCGGGCATCAAGGACTATGGCACGATTTTCCCGGGGCACGGTGGTATTCTCGACCGCTTTGACAGCGTTATGTTCATTGCGCCGTTCGTTTCCATCGCGGTACGCTATTTCTTCTATCTGCTGTGAGGAATGTACAATGAGTAAAGTTATCACACTGCTGGGCTCTACCGGTTCAATCGGCACCCAAAGCCTTGATGTCTGCCGCATGCACGGCTATGAGGTGTTCGGTTTGTCAGCCAACTCCAGCGTAGACAAGCTGCTGGCCCAGATCGCTGAATTTCACCCGAAGTATGTGGCTGTCACCGACCCGGCTGCGTTCGACAGGCTGTCCGCCGCGCTGGCGGGGCAGACGGGCGCGCCCAAGCTGCTGAAGGGGGCGGACGGCCTGCGTGAGCTGGCCGCCATGGACGGCGCAGGCACGGTGCTGAACGCCGTTGTCGGCATTGCCGGTCTGGATGCCTCACTGACGGCTATCGAGAGCGGCCATGATCTGGCGCTGGCCAACAAGGAGAGCCTTGTCACCGGCGGCCATCTGGTGACCGATGCCGTCAAGAAAAACGGTGTTCACCTGCTGCCTGTGGACAGTGAGCATAGCGCCATCTTCCAGTGCCTGCAGGATCAGCACAGCGCCAAAACGCTGGAAAAGATCCTGCTGACCGCCTCCGGCGGGCCGTTCTTCGGCATGGGCACCGAGGAGCTGCGCACCAAGACGAAGGCGGACGCCCTCAAGCACCCAAACTGGAACATGGGTGCAAAAATTACCATCGATTCTGCCACCCTGATGAACAAGGGCCTTGAGCTGATCGAGGCTGCGTGGCTCTTCGGTCTGCCGGAGGACAAGATCCAGATCGTTGTCCAGCGGGAGAGCATTATCCATTCCGCGGTGCAGTTTGCCGATCATTCCATCATCGCGCAGCTTGGCGTGCCGGATATGCGCATCCCCATTCAGTACGCGCTGACCTGGCCGGAGCGTCTGCCCAGCCCTGTGCCGGAGCTGGATTTCACGGCACTGACCAAGCTGAGCATTGCAACGGCGGATGACGAGACCTTCCGCTGCCTCAAGGCCTGCAAGAAGGCGATCCGCAAGGGCGGTCTGGCCCCCTGCGCCGCCAACGGCGCGAATGAGGCCGCCGTGGCGCACTTCCTGCGGGACGAGATCGGCTTCCTCGACATCGGCCGCCTTGTGGAGGGCATCGTGGACAGCGATTCCTTCGGCGGGGATTACACGCTTGCCGATGTCCATGAGTGCGACCGCATGGCGCGAGCCTATGTGGAGGCACATATCTGATTGGAACTGCCCGGTAGGGGCCGCACATGTGCGGCCCTCAGCTTTCCGGCAGACTCCTGCCTGCCATACACGCGCGGGCCGGGCATGCCCGGCCCCTACGACTCTATGTCCAATACTTTACTTGCGAGGTGCCTATGACTGCATTGCTGACCGGGCTGGCATCGCTGCTCGTGTTCGGCGGCGTTGTTCTGGTGCATGAGCTGGGCCACTTTATGGCGGCCCGGCATTGCGGTATCCATGTTGAGGAATTTTCCATCGGCTTTGGCCCGCGCCTGTGGTCGGTTCAAAAAAACGGTACGACCTATTCACTGCGCCTTTTCCCGCTGGGCGGCTACAACCTGTTCAGTCAACCCCCGGAGGAGGACGCAGACCCGCCGGCAGAGGAGTATGCCCCGCCGCGCAAAGCTGCGCTGTTCCCGCTGACGGTCAGCGGGCAGCAGTTTGAGCAGGCCACGGCATGGCAGCGCTTTTTTGTGACGCTTTGCGGTGCGCTGATGAACTTTCTGCTCGGCATGGCGGTGCTGCTGGTGCTGGTCCTCTCGCAGGGGCGGCTCGGCAGCACAACGGTAGCGGATTTCGGCGAGAACGCTAAGAGCGC
Source organism: uncultured Oscillospiraceae bacterium (assembly GCA_900540595.1). Taxonomy (GTDB): domain Bacteria; phylum Bacillota; class Clostridia; order Oscillospirales; family Ruminococcaceae; genus Gemmiger. Next base: position 116,613 of record UQGL01000003.1, on the reverse strand, counting down.
CGCTGCCCTGCAGAAGGGGGATGTCCTTCTGCAGGTGGACGGTAAGCCCTGCCGCACGGTCTACGCGCTGTCCGAGCTGTTCGACGGCACCGAAAAGACACATAGCATGAAGGTGCTGCGCGGCGGCGAGGTCGTGAGCCTGCCTGCCGTGACGGTCAGCCCAACGCTGGATGAAAACGGCCGTGTGCAATACGCCACAGACTTTCGGGTGGCAGCGCAGCCCTTATCGGTGCACAGCACTCTGGCCATGGCGGGGGAACTGTTCCGCTATTACAGCGGTGCGATTCTGGGCGGCTTCTGGCAGCTGTTTACCGGCCGGGCGGGCATGGAGGATCTCTCCGGTCCGATCGGCACTGTGTCGGCAGTCAGTCAGGCCGTGCGGTACGGCTGGCGGGATGTGCTTTCCCTGATGGCTCTGCTGACGATCAATGTGGGCATCTTCAACCTGCTGCCTATTCCCGCGCTGGACGGCTGCAAGCTGCTCTTTCTTGCGTGGGAGGGGCTGACCGGCCATCCTGTACCCCTGCGCGCGCAGAGCTTTATCAACACGGCGGGCATGGTTGCCCTGCTGTGGCTCATGATTTTGGTAACGATGCAGGACATTACACGATTCTTATAAGGAGAACTACGATGCAGCGTCAACTGAAAAAAGAAGTCAAGATCGGCAATCTCAAGATCGGCGGCACAAACCCCATCGCCGTACAGACGATGCTGAATGTGCCCGTCAAGGATATTGCGGGCAATGTGGCACAGGCGCAGCGCGTTGCGGCCGCCGGCTGCCAGATCGTCCGCGTGACGGTGCCCACCCCGGCGGACGCCGCCGTTGTGGCTGCTATTAAAGAGAAGGTGGACATCCCCGTCGTGGCGGACATCCACTTTGATTACCGCGCTGCGCTTGCCGCGCTCGATGCCGGTGCCGATAAGATCCGCATCAATCCCGGCAACATCGGTGATGATGACCGCGTCAAGGCGGTGGCCGATGCCTGCAACGCCAAAAATGTACCCATCCGCATCGGCGTCAACGGCGGCAGCCTTGAAAAGCATATTCTGGCCAAGTACGGCGCCCCCGTGCCCGAGGCGATGGTAGAGAGCGCCATGTACCATGTGCGCCTGCTGCAGAAGTTCGACTTTGACAACATCGTCATCTCGATCAAATCCAGCAATGTGCCCCGCATGATGGCGGCCTACCGCCTGCTGGCCAGCCAAACCGATTACCCCCTGCATGTCGGTGTAACCGAGGCAGGCGGCAACCGGATGGGCCTGATCAAGTCCGGCATGGGCATCGGCGGTCTGCTGATGGAGGGTCTTGGCGATACGCTGCGTGTCAGCCTGACCGATGAGCCCGAGAACGAGGTCTATGCAGGCTATGACATCCTGCGCGCGGCAGGCTACGCCGTGGCAGGCCCTGAGATCATCAGCTGCCCGACCTGCGGGCGCACCCAGTACCCGATGATCGAGATCGCCAACGAGGTCGAGCGCCGTCTGCGGGACGAAGGCTTCAAAAAGCCGCTCAAGATCGCCATCATGGGCTGTGTTGTCAACGGCCCGGGCGAGGCGTCCGATGCCGACATCGGCATTGCCGGCGGCAAGGACGAGGCACTGCTCTTCATCCGCGGCGAAAAGATCCGTATGCTGAAGGGCGACATTGTAGGGCAGCTGCTGGAAGAAATTCATAAAATGTAACCAATAAAGCCTTCCCCCCGCGGGGGAAGGTGGCCCCGCAGGGCCGGATGAGGGGCAAGCTGTCCTCGGCAATCCGTTTGCGGGTAATACCCGGAAACTTCGCCCTCATCAATCCGCCTCGCGGACAGCTTCAGTCTCCGCGCTAAGAGCCGCCTCCGGCGGTTGCGCTTCGACACGCGCCTGCGGGCGCAGCCCCGAGGGGGAAGCCAACCCTCGTAGGGGCGGATGCTTGTATCCGCCCGCGGGGCGTCGGGGACGCCGCCCCCTACAACATGCTATCCACTTGTGAGGTAAAATTCCATTGAAACCTTTCGTCACCCAAGTCTGGCCGCAGTTTACGGCGGACCAGCAGTTCTGTGCGGCGTTCGGCAGTGTGCTGGTCGACCGCGTGGAGCTTTACCGCACAAAAAGACAGGTCGTGATCTGCCTGCGCAGTGCTGAACCTCTGGATCAGGCGCTGTGCGGGCGTCTTTGTGCATCCCTTTCCGAGGTGTTTGCCGGGTATGAGCTGCAGGTTCGCAGCTATTTTGCGTACCAGAGCATCACCCCGGAGGCGGTGCGCCTTATGCTGGAGGAGCTGAAGCAGCGGGGCATGCCGGTCAACGGCTTTCTCGATAAGGCCAAGCCTGTCACCTTTGGCGAGGACGGCATCACCATCCATGTCAATGCGGGCCGCCAGATCTTGGAGAGCGTGGAGCTGCCCCGCGTGCTGGCAGAGCTTATTCAGGAGCGCACCGGTGCACTGCCCATCGTGCGGCTGGCCGATACCGGCAACACCCGCACCGAGGAGGAGCTTGAACAGTACCTGCAGGAGAAAGCGCCTGCCGTCAAGTTTGAAGCCAAGGAAACGCCGCCCGACTTTACGATCGAGGGGCTGGCCCTTACCAATAAGCCGGTCAAGCTGTTCTACGGCAAGACCTTCAAGCCTGCCGACATCCGCCATCTGAACGATCTGGGGGACGGCGGCAAGGTGACGGTCTGGGGCGATGTGTTTGCCACCGAGGTCAAGGGCAGCCGCCGCAAGATCTATTTTACCTCCATCACCGACTATTCCGGTTCAGTCAACCTCAAGGTATTGGGGGACGAGGACGCCGATATGTCCAAGTGGGAGGGTCTCAAGCCCGGCACCACCCTGATCGTGCGTGGCAACTATATGTATGACAAGTACGAGCATGACTTTGTCATCCTGCCCTACGATGTTCTGCAGGTCGAGCGCGAGCAGCGGCAGGACACTGCGCCCGAGGGGCAAAAGCGGGTCGAGTTGCACCTGCATACCAAGTCCAGCTCAATGGACGGCTTCAACGACCCCGGCAAGATTGTGCGTCTGGCGCACCGCATGGGCCACCGCGCTGTGGCCATCACCGATCACGGCGTCTGCCAAGGCTACCCCGAGGCGATGCTGGCTACCGATGCCATCCACGAAACAGACCCGAACTTTAAGCTGATCTACGGCTGCGAGGCCTATTTTGTCGATGATATGATCCCCGCCGTCTACGGCGCAGCGCAGATGCCGCTGTCCGGCTCGTTTGTCGTTTTCGACACCGAGACGACCGGTCTTGACGCCAACACCGAGCGGCTGACCGAGATCGGCGCCGTCTATGTGGAAAACGGTAAGATCAACGAGGAAAAGAAGTTCTGCACCTTCGTCAACCCCGGCAAGCCGATCCCGCAGAAAGTCGTTGACCTGACCGGCATCAACGATGCCATGGTCGCCGACGCCCCCACGCCGGAGGAGGCCATCCGCGCTTTTAAAGAATTTTGCGGGGATAATATCCTTGTAGCCCACAATGCCCACAGCTTTGATATGCTGTTCATCCGCAAGGCAGGGGAGAAGGCGGGCGTCAGCTGGGACGAGAACACCTATATCGACACGCTGCCGATGGGGCAGGCACTTTTCCCCGGCCTGCGCAACTACAAGCTGGATACGATCAACAAGCATCTTGAGATACCGCCCTTCAACCACCACCGCGCCGTTGATGATGCCATGGCGCTGGCCCGCATCTTTGAAGTCATGCTGACCGACCTCGAGGAAAAGGACATCCACGCAGTCGATGCCATCAACACCGGCCTTGGCGGCAACAAAGAGGTGCTGAAAAAGAAATACTACCACCTGATTATTCTGGTGCAGAATCAGGTCGGCTTAAAAAACCTCTACCGCATCGTCAGCGCGGCGCACACCCAGTATTTCTTCAAAAAGCCGCGCGTGCCGCGCAGCCTGCTCAACCAGTACCGGGAGGGACTGCTGCTCTCCCCGGCCTGTGAAGCGGGCGAGCTTTACAGGGCGATCGTGGCGGGCCAGCCTTATGAGCAGCTGCTGCGCATCGCCGATTATTACGATTATCTTGAGGTCCAGCCCCTCGGCAACAATGAATTTATGGTTCGCAACGGGCAGGTGGATTCGATCGAGGCGATCAAGAACTTCAACCGTACCGTTATACAGCTGGGCGAGGACCTGCACAAGCCGGTCGTGGCTACGGGTGACTCCCACTTTCAGGAGCCGGAGGACTGGATCTACCGCGCAGTCCTGCAGGCCGGCAACGGCTTTAAGGACGCCGACAATCAGGCACCGCTCTACTTCCGCACTACGCCCGACATGCTGGAGGATTTCAGCTACCTGCCGCAGGAAAAGGCCTACGAGATCGTTGTGACCAACCCCAACAAGATTGCAGCCACCATCGACAACAACCTGCGCGCCATCCCCAAGGGCACCTACCCGCCCAGCATCCCCGGCGCCGAGCAGGAGCTGCGCGACGACACGTGGAAGCATGCCGCGCGGGACTATGGCGCGCCGCTGCCCGATGTGCTGCAAAAGCGGCTGAAAAAGGAGCTGGATTCCATCTGCGGCCACGGCTACGCCGTTTTGTATGTCATCGCCGTGCGTCTGGTGGCCTACTCCAACGCGGGCGGCTATCAGGTCGGCAGCCGTGGCTCTGTAGGCTCGTCTGCTGTTGCGCACTTTTCCGGCATTTCGGAGGTCAACTCAATGCCGCCGCACTACCTGTGCCCCAACTGCAAGCACAGCGAGTGGATCAATGACGGCATCCACTTTGACGGCTTTGACCTGCCCGACAAAAACTGCCCGGTCTGCGGCAAGCCGATGATCGTGGAAGGACACGACATCCCGTTCGAGACCTTCCTCGGCTTCTACGGCGACAAGGAGCCTGATATTGACCTGAACTTCTCAGGCATGTATCAGTCCTGCGTGCATCGCTACACTGAGGAGCTTTTCGGCAAGGAGAATGTGTTCAAGGCGGGCACTGTTTCCGGTCTGCAGGATAAAACGGCCTACGGCTATGTCAAAAAGTACCTTGAGGAACGCGGCCGTACCGTCAACCGTGCCGAGGAAAACCGCCTTGTCATCGGCTGCACCGGCGTAAAGCGCACGACCGGCCAGCATCCCGGCGGCATGGTCGTTGTGCCGGATACCTTCGATATTTACGACTTCTGTGCCATCCAGCACCCGGCGGACGATGTCAAGGGCGGTCTGCTGACCACCCACTTTGAATTTAAATACCTGCACGACACGCTGCTCAAGCTGGACGAGCTGGGCCATGATGTGCCGACCTTCTACAAATTCTTTGAGGAATACTCCGGCATCCCCATTGACTCGGTCCCGATGAATGATGAAAAGGTCTACAGTCTGCTGACCAGCCCGGCCGCGCTCGGCGTGACCGAGGAGCAGATCGGCTCCAAAACCGGCACCTTCGGCATCCCGGAAATGGGCACAAACTTTGTCCGCCAGATGCTTTTGGACGCCCAGCCGAAGAATTTTTCTGAGCTGATCCAGATCTCGGGCCTGTCCCACGGCACCGACGTCTGGACCGGCAATGCCGATGAGCTGATCCGCTCGGGCACCTGCACGATCGCAGAGGTCATCGGCTGCCGTGACAGTATCATGCTCTACCTGCTGCGCAAGGGACTGGAGCCGAAGATGTCGTTTGACATTATGGAGGCCGTGCGTAAAGGCAAGGTCGCCAAGGGCGGCTTCAAGCCCGGGTGGGAGGAGGCCATGCGTGAGCATGATGTGCCCGACTGGTATATCGAATCCTGCCGCAAGATCAAGTATATGTTCCCCAAGGCCCACGCCGTTGCCTACCTGATGGCGGCCATCCGCCTGATGTGGTTCAAGGTCTACCACCCGGCGGTGTTTTATGCCGTCTACTTTACGGTGCGCGGCGCGGACATCGACTATGAGGCCGCCGTCGGCGGTGTCCGCGTGGCCAAGCAGCACCTGAAGGACAACGAAAAGATCCCCAAGGACGAGCGCACCGCCAAGGACGATGACGCCTTAGTCAGCCTGCAGCTGGAAAACGAGATGCTGCAGCGCGGCTGCGAGTTTTTGCCGATCGAGCTGGGCAAGAGCTATGCCAGCAAGTATGTGGTCGAGGACGGCAAGGTCCGTCTGCCGTTTACGGCCATCCGCGGTCTGGGCGATGCCGCCGCCGTGGCGCTTGAGCAGGCCACGATGCACGGGCAGGAGTATATCTCGGTCGAGGAGCTGCAGCAGGCCAGCGGCGTTGCACAGTCGGTTTTTGACAAGCTGCGCGCAGTCGGCGCTCTCGGTAATCTGCCCGAAACCAGTCAGGTCGATCTGTTCAGTATGATGTAAAAGGATTACCCATCCGCGGGGCGTCGGGGACGCCGCCCCCTACAAAATCCACCGCAGTAGGGGCGGCATATATGCCGCCCGCCCCCCCTTGACAACCCACCTGATTTGCGCTATAATAGCAGTCACTGATGCGGGATTAGCTCATCCGGTAGAGTGACTGCTTCCCAAGCAGTAGGTGGCGAGTTCGAGACTCGTATCCCGCTCCAAAATGTCCTGATGCTCTTGCATCAGGACATTTTTTGTTGTGAGGTGCCCGCCATGCTTGACGCTTTCCCGATCTATCACTGGTTCCATAACGGCAACCCCTATTCCGGGGCCGAGGGCGGTATGCGGTATGTCATCACGCCCGGCAAAAAAGCAGACCCCAACGATGAAAGCGGTAAGAAAAAGCTGGAGTACCTGACCGCCCAGATTTGGCCCGGCCCGTGGAGCATCGAGCATACGGCGGAGGAAAAAATCGAGTCCGCTGAGTTTGACGGCAGTCAGGCGGGGCTGGATGCAGCGGTGGCATGGCTGCAGGAGCGCTACCGGAGCGAGGCGGTCCGCTGGGAAAATATCCCCTCCATTCTGGACTGCGAGCCGGACCGGTAAAGTGCCGGCCGCCAATAATTTCCGGTCAGGGCGGCACCTTTTGTTATAAAGGGTGTTGCTTTTTTTATGGATATTTGTCATAATAAAGATATATGTAAGAAAGGGGGAGACGGCCCGTGGCAAAGATCGCCGTTGTCGAGGACAACGCTGCTGTGCGGCAGGAGCTGTGCGGCTTTATTGCGCAGTACGCGCAGGAGAGCGGCCAGCTGCTGGAAGTGACCCCCTTTGCGGACGGCTCCCAGATCGTGGAGCCTTACCGCCCCGGGTTTGATATTATTTTTCTCGATATTGAGATGCCCACGCTGGGCGGCATGCCCACGGCGGAGCGTATCCGGCTGCTGGACCCCGATGTGGTGCTGATTTTTGTGACGAATATGGCGCAGTATGCCATACGCGGCTATGAGGTCGATGCGCTGGATTTTGTGCTCAAGCCCGTCAGCTACTACCAGTTCAGCACAAAGCTGGACCGCGCGCTGCAGCGTATCTGCCGCCGGCGCGGCGGGCAGATTACCCTGCAGGTGGGCGGCGGCGTGCAGCTGCTGGCCACCGATGACATCCTGTATTTGGAAACGCGCGACCGGCTGCTGCATTACCACACCACGACCGGGACATGGTCGGTGCGCGGCAGTCTGCTCAAGGCGGAGAAGGACCTGACCGCCTACCATTTTGCCCGGTGCAACCAGTGCTATCTGGTCAATCTGCGCCATGTGCGCGGTGTGCAGGACGACTTTGTGCAGGTGGGGGAGGAACGGCTGGAGATCAGCCGCCGCCAGCGCGCAGCGTTTTTGGCCGCCGTGGCGGCATATGTCGGGGGTGCGCTGTAGGTGGATTCCATCCTGAGTCTGGCCGTCTGCGCCGCAGGCATCTGCGGCGCCCAGCTGGCCTACTGGCTGCCGCTGAAAAAGCGGGATCACTTCCGGCTGCGCGCCCTGCTGGATCTTATTATGGTGATCCCCCTTTCGCGGCTGATGGTCTTTGGCAACAGCGGCCGTCTGGACGCCTTGCTGCTTCTTGTGATCTATGCCGTTTATTTTACCTGCGCTGCGGTATCCACACATCTGTGTACCCGGCTGGACTGGGCCGCCAGCGCCTATTGCAGCGTCTGGATCGTGCTGACCTCAGAGTCGGTGTATGAGCTGTGGCGGGTCCTGATCTGGACCGCCGAGGCACTCGGCATGCAGCATCTTTCCCTGTACAGCACGCCAATGCTGCTCGGCCAGCTTGGCTTTACGGTGGTATGCTGCATCGTGGTCCGCTTTACCGTGGCCCGGACAATGCCGGAGGACGGGACCTACCACATCGGCCCGCGCCAGCTTGGCAGTGCCGGGCTGCTGGGGGTCATGTTCGTCTTTCAGTTCTTTGCCCTGCAGACAAGTCTGCGTATCGGGCTGCGCCCCTCGGCGGTGGTGGCACCGTCCTTGCTGACCCAATTTTACTGCGTGACGCTGCTCTATCTGCAGACGGAGCTTTTCAAAAAGGCCGCCCTGCAGAAGGAGATGGATGCCCTCAACCTGCTGTACGACCGCCAGCGCAAGCAGTACCAGATCGCGCGGCAGAATGTGCAAATCATCAACCGTAAATGCCATGAGCTGAAGGTGCAGATCGCAGACCTGCGCCGCCTGCAGCCCGATGCAGCCGTCTCGCAAAGTCTGGACGAGGCCGAGCAGGCCGCCCGGATGTATGACGCCAACGCCGCCACCGGCAACGAGGTGCTGGATGTTGTGCTGACCGAAAAGAGCCTGCTGTGCGAGGCCCAGCGCATCCGGCTGAACTGTGTGGCCGATGGCACCTGTCTGGCGGCCATTGAGCCGGGAGACCTGTATGCACTTTTCTCCAACCTGCTGGATCAGGCCATTGACACCGCTGCCCAGCAGCGGGATACCGACCGCCGTATGATCGACCTGCTGGTCTGCAGACGGCAGGGCTTTGCGGTCGTCAATGTCATCGGGCCGCACCCGGCGGAGCAGCCGGATCACGGCCGCCGCCACAGCTATGAGCTAAAGGTGGCGCGCCGCATCGTGCACAAATACAACGGCAGCATGGCAACGGAACCCCGCGGGGCGCTGTTTGCAGTCAAGATCGTGCTGCCGCCCCCGAAAGCTGAATAGACAAAACAAGCCCCACGGATTTGTGCAGATTGTACAAAGCAGTGGGGACTTTTTTTGTGGCGAAAAAACCGAATTTCGCACAGGCAGTACCGCTTTTCGCAAACCTATTGCGAATAAATTTGCACTCCTGTACAATGCTTATAGTATAAAATACAACACAGGAGGGCGCAATGCGAAGCACGACCAAGCTGATGAAAAACTGGCAGTTCACCGGGCCGGACGGCAAAACCGCTGCGGTGAATCTGCCCCATACCTGGAACAACATCGACGGTCAGGACGGTGGCAATGATTATTGGCGCGGCACCTGCACCTATACAACGCAGTTTGCGGCCCCCGCTTATGACGCTGAAACGCAGCAGGTCTGGCTGCAGTTTGAGGGCGTCAACGCCAGCGCAAGGGTCACGCTGAACGGTCAGGAGGTCATGCGCCATGACGGCGGCTACTCGACCTTCCGCGCAGAGGTGACCGGCCTGCTGGCGGAGGAGAACGAGCTGACCGTGTCGGTGGACAACAGCAAGAATGACCGCGTCTATCCCCAGAAGGCGGACTTCACCTTCTACGGCGGCATCTACCGCGATGTCAGCCTGCTGGTCGTCAGCAAAAATCACATTGCGCTGGACTATCTGGGCAGCTGCGGCGTGCAGATCACCCCGACCGTCAACGGTGCAAATGCAGACATCACCGTCAAGACCCGCATCGAGGGGGAGGGCGAGATCGAGTTCTCGATCCTCGATGCCGCCGGGGCTGAGGTGCTGACAGGCAAGGGCAGTGACGCCGCAGTCACGCTTGCGCATCCCCATCTGTGGGACGGCGTGCGCGACCCCTATCTCTACACCTGCGCGGTGCGTCTGGTGCTGAACGGGGCCGTACAGGACGAGGTGCGGCAGCGCTTTGGCGTGCGCAGCTTCCATGTTGACCCGCAGAAGGGCTTCTTCCTCAACGGCCGCGCCTACCCGCTGCACGGTGTTTCCCGCCATCAGGACCGCAAGGGCCTCGGCAATGCCATCACCCGGGAAATGCATGACGAGGATATGCAGCTCATCAAGGAGCTGGGCGCGAACACCATCCGTCTGGCACACTACCAGCACGACCAGTATTTCTACGACCTCTGCGATGAGGCGGGCATGGTCGTCTGGGCAGAGATCCCCTATATCTCTGAGCATATGCCCAACGGGCGTGAGAACACGATCTCCCAGATGAAGGAGCTGATCGTTCAGAACTACAACCACGCCTGCATCGTTTGCTGGGGCGTCTCCAACGAGATCACGATCTCCACAAAAGACAAGCGCGACATGCTGGACAACCACCGCGTGCTGAACGACCTCTGCCATGAGATGGATAAGACCCGCTTGACCACGCTGGCCTGCTATGCAATGTGCGGCCCCTTCAACCCGGTGGCCCACATCACCGATCTGGTCAGCTGGAACCTGTACCTCGGCTGGTATGTGCCGGGCCTCTTCCTGAATGACCTCTGGATGGACTTTTTCCATCTCTGCTACCCGAACCGCGCGTTGGGCTTCAGCGAATACGGCGCCGAGGGCATGCCCAACCTGCACAGTGAGCATCCCCGCCGCGGTGACCATACCGAGGAATATCAGGCAATCTACCATGAGTACATGCTGCGCTGCTTTGAACGCCACAGCTGGCTGTGGTCAACCCATGTATGGAACATGTACGACTTTGCTGCAGACGCCCGCGATCAGGGCGGCGAGCCGGGCATGAACCACAAGGGTCTTGTCACCTTTGACCGCAAGACGAAGAAGGACAGCTTCTATATCTACAAGGCGTGGTGGAGCGATGAGCCGTTCGTGCATATCTGCTCCAAACGCTTTGCGGACCGCACCCAGAGCGAGATCGAGGTCAAGGTCTACTCAAACCAGAAGCAGGTAAGCCTTTATGTCAACGGCGAAAAGCTGGAGGAGCAGGCAGGCGAGCATATCTTCAAGTTCCGCGTCAAGCTGGACGGCGAGACGAAGGTTCAGGCCGTGGCAGGGGATTGCATCGACGATGCGATGTTCCGCAAGGTCGAGACCCCGAACCCCGCCTACAAGCTGGGCAAGGCAAAATCCTCCAGCGCAAACTGGGTATAAAAGGCCGCCGGGGGCGGCAATGCCATAACAAATACCGATAAAGGAGCAGCCCATGAGCGAAAATGCAAAGGCGTCGAATGTCAACCGCGCCAAACTCTACCAGCTGGTACTGTTTCCGCTGAACAACGGTGCCACCAATGTCTATTATGTCCTGGTGCTTTCCTACATTGCCACCTTCGGCAGCAATGTGCTGGCGCTGGGCACCCTGTTTGCCTCGGTCATGGTCACGGCCATGCGTCTGTGCGACGCCATCACCGACCCGATCATCGGCGCGCTGATGGACCGCACAAACGGCAAATTCGGTAAGTTCCGTCCGTTCATGGCCATCGGCAACATCATCATGGCCGTCAGCATCCTGATTTTGTACGGCATCACCCCCATGATCCCTGATACCATGATGTGGGCGCGCTATGCCGCGTTTGTGGGGCTGTACTTCGTCTGGGTCATCGGCTATACGTTCCAGACCAGCTGCACCCGCTCCGGCCAGACTGTGCTGACCAACGACCCGAAGCAGCGCCCGCTCTTCACAATCTTTAACACGGTCGGCTCCCTGCTGGGCATGGGCATCATGCAGTTTCTGGCGCCGATTTTGGCCAAAAGCTATGAGGGCGGCTACTCCTCCGCAGGGTTCTTCCGCACGCTGGCCCCGGTCGGCATCGCTATGTCCGTTGTGCTGACCATCCTTGCCATCATCGGCATCTGGGAGAAGGACCAGCCCAAGTATTTCGGCATCGGCGGCGAAAAGCCCCAGAAGGTCAAGGTCAGCGAATATATCCAGATCATCAAGGAAAACAAGCCCATGCAGCGGCTGATGATCGCGGGTGCCGGCACCAAGCTGGCGCTCTCCATCGCCAACAACACAACGGTCCTCTGCATGCTGTACGGCTGCATGATGGGCGCTTACGATGGGCTGTATCTGCCCATGATGGTGCTGGGCTATCTGTTCAGTGTGCCGTTCTTCCTGCTCTCTGTGCGCACCAGCCAGAAGAAGGGCCAGAAGGCAAGCCTGACAAAGTATGTCGGCGTGGCGCTGGCCTGCTATGTCGGCGTGCTGGTCCTGCTGCTGCTGTGGGGCCACGGCGATGCATTCCACCTCAGCCTGCTGGGGGAGAATGGCTTGTCCATCAATCTGTACACGGTTTTGTTTGTCCTCTTCTTCGGCATCGGCTACGGTGCATACTACGCCACTGCCGATATGCCTATCCCGATGGTCGCCGACTGCTCCGATTACGAGACTTACCGCTCCGGCAAGTATATCCCCGGCATCATGGGTACGCTGTTCAGCCTTGTCGATAAGCTGGTGTCCAGTCTGGCTGCCACGGTCGTCGGCATCGCTGTGACCTTCATCGGCCTGAACAACCTGCCTACCCAGTATGACCCCTACACGCCGGGCATGAATGTCGTTGTTATCGTGCTGTTCTGCGTTATCCCGATGGTCGCCTGGGCGGCCACCCTCATCGCCATGAAGGGCTACGCCCTGACCGGTGAGAAGATGAAGGAGATTCAGGCTGTCAACGCCTGCCGCCGCGATGCCGTTGCAAACGGTATGACGCTGGAGGCTGCCATGGAGAAGTGGCAGACCCTTGACCAGCTGCCCGAAAGCTACCGCGCCTGATTTGCCATTTTCTTTTCTCTTCATAAACAGCCCTGCGCCCCCGGAAGGAAACCTCCGGGGGCGCAGGGCGTTTTTGGCAATTCGTGAATAAAACTTTCGCAGAAGGCTTGACTTTTGGGTGCGGATTGTGGTATTATATCTCTCGCAGTCAATGCGATTTGAGCGGAAGTGCTGGAATCGGCAGACAGGCACGTTTGAGGTGCGTGTGTCTATGACGTGTGGGTTCAAGTCCCATCTTCCGCACCAAGAAAAGTCCTACAGTTTTTCGCTGTAGGACTTTTCTTTTTTGTTTTTATAAAGAAATGAGGGGTGCCGCAATGCAAAACCTGCTGTTTAGTCTGAATGCCACCATGCCGGTGTTCTTTGTCATGGTGGTGGGGTATCTGCTGGGGCAGGCAGGCTTTTTGCCGCCTGCATTCTGCAAGGCAGCGGATAAGCTTTGCTTTAAGGTCACGCTGCCTGTCATGCTGTTTCTCGACATGGGCAGTGTGGATATTCTGCATGATTTCCAGCCCAGATTTGTGCTGTTTTGCTTTGCGGCTACGCTTGTCGGCATTCTGGCCGTCTGGGCGGGGGCTAAGCGCTTCCTGAAGGACAAAGCTCTGGTAGGGGAGTTTGTGCAGGCGGGCTACCGCAGCAGCGCCGCCGTGCTGGGTGTGGCGTTCATCCAGAATATCTACGGCAATGCGGGCATGGCCCCGCTGATGATCCTGGGCAGCGTGCCGCTGTTCAACATTTTTGCCGTGCTCATCTTAATGATGGAATCTCCCTTGCAGCGCAGCACACCGAATGCCGGGCAGCTGCTGCGCGGGGTTGCCACCAATCCGATTTTGCTGGGTATCATTTTTGGCACAGTCTATGCGCTGCTGCCCTTCACGCTGCCCCAGATGGTCACCAAGACCATGAGCAGCCTTGCGTCCCTCACCACGCCGCTGTCGCTTTTGTCGATCGGCGCATCGTTTGAGGGCACAAAGGCCATCCAAAAGCTTGGCCCTACGGTCGCGGCGGCCTTCATCAAGACGGTCGGTCTGGCGGCGGTGTTTCTGCCTTGTGCAGTAGCGCTCGGCTTCCGGGATGAAGAACTCGTTGCGCTGCTCATCATGCTGGGCAGCCCTACGACCCCCAGCGCCTATGTCATGAGCAAGAATATGGGCCACGAGGGCGTGCTGACATCGAGCTGCATCGCCCTGACAACGCTGCTTTCCGCCCTGACGCTGACGGGCTGGATCTTCCTGCTGCGCTGCGGGGGATACCTGTAATCATTCCTCCGGCACTGCCACCGGCACACCGCGATGCTCTACCGGGGTAGAAAAGACGATCTGGGTGCGGGTGCGGCCGAACTGCTGCAGATGGTTGATGAACTGGTCCAGCTCCTGTGTTGTGCCGAACAGCACCTCGATCAGCATACTGTAATCGCCGGTGACGCAGTTGCACTCCACCACATGGGGGCAGTTTTGGATATACGGGTAAAACTCCGGCTTGCGCTGGGGGTCCATATCCAGATTGATGAAGGCCTTGACCATGTACCCCAGCTTGGGGGCATCGACCTGCGCCTGATAGCCGGAGATAGTCCCCGAGCTTTCGAGCCGGGCGATACGGGCTGACACAGCAGGGCTGGACAAAAACACATGGTCGGCGATCTCCTTGAGCGGGGAACGGGCATTATTTTGCAGAATGTCGATGATTTTGCGGTCGATGTGATCCATAGCGGTACCTCATTTTAGGCAAAAAGCTCCCGTCCGTGTGCGTCATTGCACCTGAACGAGAGCTTAGTCAGCTTTACTATGTGAAGTATTCTACCACGGGAAAACAAAAAAGTAAAGCGGTTTGCAAAATAAATTTAATTATATATCCGGGAACACATTCCGTGCGCTGATCAGGGCGTTGTTGTAATACATTTCAAAATGGCAGTGGTTGCCGGTGGCGGCACCCGTAGCGCCTACATAGCCGATCAACTGACCCTTTTCCACGGTCTGCCCGGCCTGTACAACAAAGCGGCACATGTGCGCGTAGAGCGTTTTGTAGCCGTTGCCGTGGTCGATCTCCACATAGTAGCCCCAGCTCATGGTGGGGTGGTTATGCCACTTTGCGGCAATGACGGTGCCGGCATCGGCGGCGTAGATGGGTGTGCCGTAGGCTGCGGTGATGTCCACCCCGCGGTGGCCATAGGGTAGATTAGCCCATCGGCTGATGCCCGAATACCCCGGCACAGGCCAGAGAAAGCTGCCGGTGCCGAGCTTGCCGATCATGCCGCTTTTCAGCCGTGTGCCCCGGTGGATGATCTCCGGCACGGCGGGCTGTAAAAGCTGCACATCCACGGCCTGCACAGCCGCGACCGTTCCGTCTATCTCGGTGATCTCGCTTGTGACCTGCTCGGCGCCGTCCTGCCCGTCCTGTACGGTCTCGGTCTTGCCAAAGTCCAGCGCGGGATCCTCAACGGTCTGTGTCTCAAAGGGCAGCGCCTTTGTCACAGTCTCATACCGCACGACCTTGACCTGCAACAGGCCGTCCCCGCGCTGCAGTGCCTCTATCAGATCAGGGTAAGGTGTGACCGCTGCAGCAGGGTAGATGCCGTCCACCATGCGCAGCCCATGCACAAAGGCTGTCTGCACACCCTCGCGCTGCCAGGGGCGGCGCAGCGCATAGAGGAACTGCCGCAGATGGTCGCCCTCGGTGGTGATGAACTGCAGCGCGCCGTCTATGTAGACGGCGGTCCCCTCGGTGATCTCCCCGCCGGAGGCGCGCAGGATGGCATCGGCGATTTCCCGCTCGGTCAGAGTAGGGGTATCTGCGCCGCCCCGGACAAGGGTGTACTCCGGCTGTATCTGCCAGTCGGCCACCCCATTGATGCGGGCCTGCACATCAGCGCGCGCTGCCTCAAAGGCTGCTTCACCGGCCACATAGCCGACACTTTGGCCGTTTACCTCGACCCGCAGCACAAAGGGCTGGGAAAGCGCTGTGTGCAGGTAGACGGCCAGCGCTGCGCAGGCCAGCACAGGCAGCAGATAATCTGCCAGCTGCCGCGGGGCGCAGAGCGCCGCCTTGAAATTTGCCGCCGCCCGCACCACAGGCCGCAGCAGCACGGCCAGCAGCGTAAGCGCGGCCCACGCAGCCCACTGTGCTGCCGCCCACATCCTGCGCGCGAGGCGCACGGCGGTATATTCGACCTGAAAGCCGACAAAATACAAAAAATCACCGAAGGTCAAAATAGGAAACCTCGTTTTCAAATCGTCCGCAGGGGAGATGGGTGTTTCCGCAGGCCGCCGATAAAATCCATCCCTATCGGCTCGGCACATAGCCCAGCGGGTCTGTGCGGCTGCCGTTCACCCGCAGCTCAAGATGCAGGTGATACCCGCCGCCGGTGCCGTAGACATTGCCGGTGTTGCCGACATAGCCCAGCAGATCGCCGCGCCGCACGGCGGTGCCCTCCGCCACGGCGATGCTGCTCATGTGAGCATACAGGCTGTCGTAGCGGCAGCCGTCATCCGCTGTGCCGTGGCTGACCTGTACGCAGTTGCCGTAGCTGTTCATCGCCCGCGCGGCGCTGACGATGCCGTCCGCAATGGCGTAGATCGGTGTGCCGCCCGGCGCGGCAAAGTCGGTGCCTCTGTGGGGGATGCCCCATGGGTCCGCCTCGCCGAACTGTGTTGTGATGCGCCCGTAGCTGTCCAGCGGGCAGCGGAAATCAAGACTGGTCAGCCGCAGCTCTGCCGTCGTGTAGCGGCGGCTTTGCGCCCGCACATAGGCATCAAGCGCGGCAGTAGCCTCCTCGTAGGCCTTTTTCGCGGCATCGGTCACGGTGGTCTGGGCCTGTGCGGCGGCCTGCTGGGCGGTCAGGGTGCTGTTGGCGTCCAGCAGGGCGGCTTCCAGCTGGCTCTGCGCGGTGTGCAGGGCAGTCTGCTGGCCCTCCAGCTCGGCTCTTGCGGTCTCAGCGCGGCGGGCAGCGTCCTCGGCCTCGGCGCGGGCCTGCTCCAGCGCAGCGGCCTCAGCGTCAAGCTCGGCCAGAACGGCACTGTTTTTGGCGCTCATCTGGCGCAGCACGGTGTCAAAGGTCAGCAGCTGGTACAGGCTTTTGGCCTGTGTCAGCAGCCAGAGCGCCCCGCCGCCGTCCAGCCGCTGCATTGCGCGCAGCTGCTCCTTGCAGACGGAAAGGCGTGCCTCGTACTCTGCCTGCTTGGCGTCCCGGGCAGCCCGTGCGGCTTCCGCATCAGACAAACGCGCGTCAAGCTCTGTCTGTGCCTGCTGCACGGCAGCGGTTACCGCCTCAATCTGCCCCGCCAGCTCGGCGGCCTGTCCGTTCAGCGACTGGATCTCGCTCTCGGTCTGGGCCTGCTGCGCCTGCAGCGCGGCCAGTGCGGACTGCGCGGCCTCATACTCCTGCCGGGTCTCGGTCTGTTTTTGCGTCAATTCGCCCTTTTTGTCTGCTGCCTGTGCGGCAAAGCCCGAAAAAAGGGTATAAAAAAGCAGCCCCGCCGCCAATACAGCGGCGGGGAAGTGCCTGTATTTCATCTTGTTACTCCGCTAATAGGGCAGTCCCGGTCAGGTCTGCAGGCGCGCCGTCCTGCCGTGCCTCAAAGTGCAGGTGCGGCCCGGTGGAATTGCCGGTGCTGCCCACATATCCCAAGACCTGGCCTTGGACCACGGACTGCCCGGCAGAGACGAGCAGCGACTTCATGTGCTGATACTCCGTTTCCAGCCCGCCGCCGTGGTCAAGGACGACATAGTTGCCCTTTTCAACATCGTAGTCGGCGGCGGTCACGATACCACCGGCAACGGCGTAAACCTCCGCACCCTCCTCGGCGGCAAAGTCAATGCCGGAGTGGCCGTTTTCGGGGGCATAGCCGCTGACCTGCGGCGGGGGCGCGACCGGCAGGGTAAAGAGATCCACGCCGGAAAGGGCGGCAGCTCCATCAACGGCAGTCGTCTGGTCGGAAGCAGCGCGGCGCACGGCCTCGGCCAGAATTTCGTCTGCCTTTTCCTGCGTCAGCTCGGCGGCATCACTGCCTGTGTAGGCGGTAAAATAGCGCGGCTCCGTAAGGACGCCATTGACCTGCATCTCAAAATGGCAGGCGTTGCCGGTTGTGTTGCCGGTGTGCCCCAGATACCCGATGACCTGCCCGGCAGTGACGGTCTGCCCGACCTGCACGGCGCAGGACTTCATGTGGGCGTACAGCGTGACCCAGCGCAGACCGTCGGCGTCGGTACCGTGGTCGATCTCCACAAAATTGCCCCAGCTGTAATGCTCCTGCGCGGCCAGCACAACACCGTCCGCGGCGGCGTAAATCTCGGTGCCCTCATCCGCACAGAGGTCATCGCCGCGGTGGCCGTCCTCGTCTGAACGGAAACGGGAGATGTACTTGTAATCGACCGGGCAGAGGAATCGCGGGCTGTTCGCGGCATCGCTCAATGTCGGCAGGGCAGAGGTCTGTACCACCGGTGCGGGCGCTTCGGCTGGCTGGGCGGTCTCGGCAGTGGCCGGGCTTTCCGGTGCGGCTGTTGTGGTCTCGGGCTGTGCGGACAGCTCCGGACGGACCATGCAGGCAGCAAAGCAGAGGCCGACCACGGCTATGCAGACCGCCAGTGCCCCCGCGCCCAGACGGCGGTAGTGCAGCAGATGCACGATGCGCCCCTTTACGCTGCCCTGCCCGAAGGTCAGGCTGCCCGGCACCCGCTGCCCCTGTACAGCAAACTGCAGCAGCGTTTCGCAGTAGGCGTTGCGCTCGGGCAGGGGGCGGCCCTGCACGGCGGCCTCATCACAGGCGGCCTCCATGTCGCGCTCAAAACCGCGGAACGCCAGCCATGCCAGCGGGTTGAACCAGTGCAGACAGACTGCAGCATAAAACAGCGGCTTGGTCAGCGGGTCGCCGCGGCGGATGTGGGTCTGCTCATGCAGCAGCACGGCCTGTCGGGCCGCGCCCTGCAGACTGTCCGGCAGATAGATGCGCGGGCGCAGGATGCCCAGCGTGAACGGTGCAGCCACACAGGCTCCGCCGTAGCAGCCGTCCGGTGCCTTGCAGGCCAGCGCAACGCTGCGGCGTAGCCGCCAATAGCCCGCGATGCCGCGCAGCGCCAGCACCAGCGCACCGGCCAGCCAGACTGCCGCAAGTATATGCCAGGGGGTCAGCCGGGTGTACCACGGCAGCGCGGCCGCAGCGGTGGGTGCTGCCGGTGCCAAATCCGGAAGCGGCAGCGCACCCAGCTCCTGCACGGTGTCGGCGGCTGCAGCCAGCGGGGCGCTTTGCGGGCGGGGCAGCTGCAGCGGAATGCCCCACGGCAGCACGAACCGTACCCCTACGGCCAGCCACAGCCAGCACAGCAGACGGCTGGGGGCGTGGGCGCGGCGCAGCACCCGGCAAACGCACCAGACTGCCGCTGCGGCCACCGCGCCGCGTGCGCTGAGCAGCAAAAAGGAAAGTACGATACTGCGCATAACTACCCCTCCTTTTGTTGGGCGGCGTCCAGCAGAGCGCGAATCTCGGCAGCCTCGGCCTCGCTGATCGGCTTTGAGTTGAGGAAGGCGGCTACAAAGCGCGGCAGGCTGCCGCCGAAGGTCTTGTCCACCACGGCGGCACTCTCGGCCTGTTGGACATCCTCCCGCCGGATCAGGCTTGTCACCTGACCGTCTGAATTTTGCAGCACACCGCGCTCGCAGAGCTTCTTCAAAACGGTGTAGGTGGTGCTTTTTTTCCAGCCCAGCGCGGCGGCGGCCAGCGTAACAAGCTGCCCGCTGGGCAGCGGCTCATTGTCCCACACAAGGCAGGCAAAGCGGTATTCGCCATCGGCAAGGCGGAGCGGTTCATGGTTCAGCATGGGGTAACTCCTTTGGTTTACTGTAATAGACCTATCTTTGTTTACAGTCTACTACAATAGACCGAGAATGTCAACAAAAATTCCCTTATGGTGAGAAACTGCGGAGAAAAAGCAAAACCAGATACCGTGCGCAGGGCTGAATAACCCCGCACACGGTATCCGGTTTTGTGTGACTGCAGCGTCCGCAAAGACAAGAAAAAGGCTACATCCAAAATAGGATGTAGCCTTTAACATGGCGGAAAGAAAGGGATTCGAACCCTTGAGGGCTTTAGGGGCCCTACACGATTTCCAGTCGTGCGCCTTAGACCAGCTCAGCCATCTTTCCATATTCTTTTTGTGCAGCGCCTGACTGCATGAGCTATTATAACAATGTGCGCGGGAAATGTCAAGCATTATTTTGCGGTTTTTTAAAAGTTTTTCGCGGCTGTGGGCGGCATGGGCAAATTGTATGCAAATTGTGCGCTCAAACTGCATATTTTGCGCGTTTTATCCTCTTGCAAACGGCGGCGTATAGTGCTAAAACTATAAGGGCGTCATCGCGCTCGGCGTATCGGCAGCGGGCATTATGCGGTCATGCCGGAGAGAATTACCATGCTGTAAGGAGAGAGGATAGTTCATGTATTCCATTTTTCGCGATTTGGCGATCATTATCCTGAGCGCAAAGTTTTTTGCGCTGGTCGCCCGTAAATGCAAGGCCCCACAGGTCGTGGGTGAGATCCTTGCCGGCCTGCTTATCGGACCCTGCCTTTTGAATCTGGTGCAGACCAGTGATGCAATCTCGACCTTTGCGGAGATCGGCGTTGTGCTGCTGATGTTTACGACCGGCCTTGGCACAAATTTGAAGGAGCTGCTGCGCGCAGGCCCCATTGCGACCCTCATCGCCTGCATCGGCGT
The DNA here is from genome assembly GCA_900540595.1 of uncultured Oscillospiraceae bacterium. Classification (GTDB taxonomy): domain Bacteria; phylum Bacillota; class Clostridia; order Oscillospirales; family Ruminococcaceae; genus Gemmiger. The sequence continues at coordinate 96,213 of UQGL01000003.1, read as the reverse complement.
TTTTGTGCCGCTGGTGGGCGGCACGCTGCTCTACAGCGCATTCTATGGCTTTTCGGCCGTGGGCAGCCCGGAGTTTTACCGCGCGCTGTTCATCGGCACGATCATGACGGCCACCAGCGTATCTATCACGGTGGCCACGCTGCAGGAGCTGGGCCACCTGAAAAGTTTCCTCGGCACGACCATTGTCAGCGCGGCGGTCATTGATGATGTCATCGGCATCATTGTGCTGACCTGCGTGCTGGGTGCCAGCTCGGGCGAGGGTACCGGCATCGGCGGCGTGCTGATCCAGACGGCACTCTTCTTCCTGGTTGCTGTCGGCATCGGCGTTGTCATCCATTTTGCGATGAAGTGGCTCGACGCCCGCAACCCCCATACCCAGCGCATCACCATCGTCAGCATTGCGTTCTGCTTTGCCATGGCCTACATTGCGGAGCAGTACTTCGGCATTGCCGATATTACCGGCGCGTACATTGCGGGCATCGTTCTTTGCACGATGCAGGACGCACCGTATGTCGAGCGCCGCGTTGACATCAGCAACTATGTCATCTTTGCCCCCGTGTTTTTCGCCAGCATCGGTCTGAAAACCGACATCAGCGGCCTGACGCCGGAAATTTTCCTGTTCTGCATCTGCTTTGTTCTGGTGGCCCTGCTGACCAAGATCATCGGCTGCGGTCTGGCGGCCAGAGTCTGCCGCTTCAACTGGGGCGATTCCCTCAAGGTCGGTGTCGGCATGATGACCCGCGGCGAGGTCGCCCTGATCGTGGCCCAGAAGGGGCTGGAGGTCGGCGTCGTCGATCCCGTCTATTTCACGGCGGTCATCCTGCTGATCGTGGTGTCCAGCGTTGCCACGCCGCTTGTGCTGAAGGCGTTGTTTACCAAGATGCCGCCTGTGGCGCATCCGAGCGAGGCACAGGCGTAAAAGATACCCAGACAATAAACCTGCTGCAACGAATAATCCGGCAGACGCCTCAAAAAGCGCCTGCCGGATTTGTTTTCTATTCTGCGTTGTGCAGGTGATTGTCTACCCACTTGATGAGCAGCTCCAGCGCAACGAGGTTGCGCCCGCCCTCAGGCACGATCAGGTCAGCCTTGCGCTTGCTCGGCTCGACAAACTGCTCATGCATCGGCTTGACGGTGGTCAGGTATTGGCTTACCACGCTGTCCAGCGTGCGGCCGCGCTCCTTGACATCGCGGACGATGCGGCGCAGGATGCGCACATCGGCATCGGTGTCCACAAAGACCTTCATGTCCATCAGCTCGCACAGCTCGGGGGAGTCGAAGATCAAAATGCCCTCAACGATGATGACAGGTGCGGGCTGCACCAGCACGGTCTGGTTGCTGCGGTTGTGGATGGTGTAATCATACACCGGCACCTGCACCGGATGCCCGGCGCGCAGCTCCTGCAGATGGGCGATCATCAGCGCCGTGTCAAAGCTGTCGGGATGGTCATAGTTCAGCTTGCAGCGCTCCTCATAGGGAAGCTCGTCATGGCGCTTATAGTAGCTGTCGTGGTTGATGACGCTGACCTCATTGCTGCCGAAATGCTCCCGCAGCTTTTCGGTCAGGGTGGTCTTGCCGCTGCCGGTGCCGCCGGCAATGCCGATGATGATGGTATTCATAAGCTGATGCTCCTTATACATCCAGTTTGATCTCGCGCCCGGTGGGCCGGTAGGCCCGGCACACAACGCCGGTCATCTTGAACATGCGGCGGCTGGCCACACAGGCGTGGGTGTCGTGATATTTGTCCGAAAGGTAGATCAGTTCCTTGATGCCGCTCTGGATGATCGCCTTGGCGCACTCATTGCAGGGAAAGAGCGTCACATACATCCGCGAGCCGCGCAGGTCGTGATTGGGGCTGTTCAGAATGGCGTTCAGCTCCGAGTGGCAGACATACATGTATTTTGTCTCAAGGTCATCGCCCTCGCGCTCCCAGGGCATATCATCGTCATTGCAGCCGATGGGCATGCCGTTGTAGCCCAGCGACAGGATCTTGTTCTCCGGGCTGACGATGCAGGCCCCGACCTGACTGTTGTTGTCCTTTGACCGCATGGCGGAAAGCAGGGCAATGCCCATAAAATACTCGTCCCAGCTGATGTAGTCCTGCCGCTTCATAGATGCACCGTCCTTTTGATTGTTCTTTTCTTTATTATACTGTGCTGTGCGGGCCTGTGCAAGATGATCGCCGCAAATATTTGCGGCGGGTGGCCTCGCCGCCGCGCAGATGACGCTCGGCCTTGTTTTTCTGCACAACAGCCTGTACCTCGGCCCAAAGGCCGGGATTCTGGCGGCGCAGGCGGTGCTGGTCCTTCCAGATCGTGGATTTGCTTACGCCGAACACGGCTGCCGCCGCCCGCACGGTCGCGCCGCTCTGCACAATATACCGCCCCACCGCAGCAGCGCGCTCCTCAGGGTCGCCCTTCATAGCCTGACCTCCTCGCATAGAATTTTCTGTCAAATCCTATGTGAAAAAGTGCGCCGATATGCCGGAAAAAATGGGCTATAAAATAGAAGGGGCTTAGTGAATCTTATACACCCGGCAGCCGCTGTTTTCGTACCACAGGGGGTACCGCTGCGCATACCATTCCTCGTTGGCATCGGCAAAGCGGCTGTAGACGGAGGAATCGAACACGGCGTACTGTACGCCCCAGATCTGCAGGGTGACAGTGTCGGGCGTTTCATACAGGGTGCGCATGGCGTTGTATTCATCGGTGTAGTCCATGCCGTGGTAGTAGACATAGCTGCCCGACCCGCACAGGATCTGCCGCCCCGCCAGTGCAAACACCGGCGTCAGGTGGCTGTCGCTGGTCAAAAACAGCGCATCGCTCTCGGTGTTCTCGTCAATATACGCTGCCAGTGCAATGTCATCGGCGCTCCACTGCTGATAGTCGCTCAATGCCTCCCGCCCAAGGGTCAGCACGCTGCCGAACATCGCCGCAAAGCAGCAGAGCGCCAGCCCCAGCGCCCGCCAGGGCAGGGCGCGCACCTTTGCAAACAGGTCGGCCAGCAGCTGGGCTGCCAGAACACATCCCAGCATATGCCAGACATACAGCAGCTTGTTGTTGTCATAATTGTTGGGCTGGAATACAACGAGCTCCGCCAGCGCTAAAATCGCCAGCCCGCCGCCGTACAGCCACCGCTGCTTTGGTTTGGCATGTACAAACGCCGGAATCAACAGAAGATACACAAGGCCGATGTTTTTGATGTAGAACCAGAGATAGCTGTCCTTCAGGGTGCCGTCATTCTGGCCGTTGATCCAGTTGAAGTGCAGCCGCAGCATCTGCTGACCGTCCAGACTTTGCGCCAGCACGGTCGGCAGCATCTGGAAAAGCCATGCCGCGCCGCAGACGGCGGCCAGCCCCAGCCAAGGCAGCAGCGTCTCTTTGCGTGCGCCCTGTGTCAATGTGTAAAGCCCGCTCACCAGACAGAGCAGTACCAGCGCCAGTGCGCTGTGCGTGTGCAAAAGCGGCAGAGGCAGCACCAGCAAAGCCAGCCAAAGCCAGAGGCGGCGTTCGCCCTCATAGCAGAACCGCCACAGCAGATACAGGGCGGGCAGCAGCACGCACCAGCCAAAGAGGGTGGCGCGCTGCGGGATCAGCAGATCTGCGATGGGGTTGACCCAGACGATGTTCTTCTCAACAAAATTGGTCGGCGTTGTGTAAAAACCGGTGAAGATGCCCGCAAAATCCGCGGCGGAGCCGAGAAAATACACAAACCCGAACCCACTGCCCATAAAAAACAGATAGAACGCAAGGCTTGCTTTGGCAGCGCTGCCCGTCACGCGGCGGGCCAGCTGCCAGAGCATGCCGTACACCGAGAGAAAGGCGGGCAGCATCGGCAGCAGGTAGGCGGTGCGCAGATCCGCCCCCAGCAGAAGAAAGACGCTGGAGACCGTTTCGCAGAGGAACGGGTAGCCAAACCGGTGTGCGCCGCCCAACAGGGGATAGCGCGGCGGAAATTCACCGCTCTGCGCAATATAGCGGATAAACCCCAGATGCATCGGCATATCGCCGTAGCAGCTCTGCCCGGTGTGGAGGGTGCCATTTACCATGTGCAGCACATGGGTATGCAGCAGAAACAGCGTCACGGCGGCCACCGGCAGCAGACAGGCCCAGCTTGCCCCGCAGTCGGGGTCCTTCGCGGTCCCATGCAGCCGTGTGCCGCACCGCAGCAGCACCCCGCCCAGCACCGCTGCAGCGGCACCCGCCAGCCCGGCGGCCGGCAGGGTAAAGCCGAACGGCAGGGCAAACAGGGCGGGCAGCACCGCCAGCAGGGATACCCCAAGCCCGCACCCCAGCGGAAGGAGGACGGCGCTGTCTGCGTCCGGCACGGCCCGGCGCGCCAGCAGCAGACCGACAAAGAGAAACAGGAGCAGATAGCAAACGGATACGATCATGATGAGCCCTATACCCCTTCCAGATCAAACGGCGGGGTGTACTCCTCCCGGGCGCTGCTCTTTTCCTGCATGTAGCCATCGGTCAGCCCCAGCCGGACGGCCTCATCAATGACTTGCCGGTACTCATAGGTCGTGATGCGCCGCCCTAAGCCGTGCTCGGCCGCCTTATAAAAAGGTGTGAACTGGCTCATCAGGCTCGGGATAAATTCCACACCGGTCTCTGCCCGCAGTGCTGCCAGCCGCTGCAGTACCGCGCGGCTGTCCGCTACATGGCCGGGCAGGGCCAGATGCCGCACGATGACGCCCCGCTGCAGGTAGCCGTCTGCATCATAGATCGGCGCGCCGGTCTGCACAAGCATCTCGCGCAGGGCGGCATCTGCCACGGCGGGGTAATCCTGCGCGCAGGAAAGCTGCGCCGCCAGCGTGCTGTCGCAATACTTATAGTCGGTAAGCCAGATGTCCACATACCCGGCCAGTGCGCGGACAGCCTCAACGGTTTCATAGCCGCCGGTGTTGTAGACAACAGGCAGGGCAAAGCCCGCCGCTCTGGCAGCATCCAGTGCCTCTGTCACCCAGGGCAGATAGTGGGACGCCGTGACCAGATTCAGATTTTTGGCTCCGCCGTTTTGCAGCTGCATAAAAATATCGGCCAGCCGCTCGGCGGTGATCGCCTTGCCCACCTCACCCTGACTGATGGGGTAGTTCTGGCAGTAGCAGCACCGCAGGGTGCAGCCGCTGAAAAACACCGTGCCGCTCCCGGTGGCGGCATCGGGGTCGCCGCTCAGGCAGGGCTCCTCCCAGTGGTGCAGGGCGGCGCGTGCCACCCGCAGGGTATCGTCGGCCCCGCAGAAGCCCCGCTGCCCTGCGGCGCGGTCGGCCCCGCAGGCCCGGGGGCAAAGGGTACAGTGGTGCGGCAGCTGCATGGCAAAAACCTCTTTCACAAAAAACTTTTCTATAAGTTTACCACAAACCGGGAAAGTGTGGTATACTATATCTACCAATATCACAAAATAAAGGAGTGTGCTTTTATGTCTACCCCTCATAACCGCGCGGAAAAGGGCGATTTCGCCAAGACCGTTCTGATGCCCGGCGATCCGCTGCGCGCAAAGTTCATCGCGGAGACCTTTCTGGAGGATGTCCGCCTCGTCACCGATGTACGCGGTATGCTCGGCTACACCGGCAGCTATCAGGGCCGCCCCATCAGCGTTATGGGCAGCGGCATGGGCATGCCGTCCATCGGTATCTATTCCTATGAGCTGTACAGTCAGTACGGTGTGGAGAACATCATCCGCATCGGCTCTGCCGGCTCGTATACCGACAAGGCCAAGCTGTTTGATGTCGTGCTGGCCACCGGCGCGTATTCCGAGAGCAACTATGCTGTGACCCAGAGCGGCGATACAGACGACATCCAGACCCCCAGCGCCGCGCTGAACAACGCCCTGCGCCGCAGCGCTGCCGCGGCAGGTGTCCCCCTGATCGAGGGCAATATCCATTCCTCCGATGTGTTCTACCGCCAGCCCAGCGACGCCAAGCCGACCTACTGGGAGCGCCTGCGCGATGAAAAGGGCTGTCTGGCTGTTGAGATGGAGAGCTTCGCCCTTTTCCACAATGCAAAGGTGCTGGGCAAGCGGGCAGCCTGTCTGCTGACCATCTCGGACAGCTTTGTCTCGCCGGAAATCACGACCGCCGAGCAGCGCCAGACCAGCTTTACTGCCATGATGCAGGTCGCGCTCGGCGTGGATGCCTTTTTGGAGAAGTAAGCATGGAAAAAGCTGAGATCCGGACCCTGATCCGCGCTGCGTTTGAAGGGCAGGGGTTTGCCTATGCGCCGTATTCCCGCTTCCATGTGGGGGCGGCACTGCGGGCCAAGGACGGCCGCGTGTTCAAGGGCTGCAACATCGAGAACGCAGGCTATACCGCTACGAACTGCGCCGAGCGCACGGCGCTGTTCAAGGCCGTCAGCGAGGGTGTGCGCGAGTTTGACGCTATCGCCATTGTGGGCAGCAAGGCGGGGGAGAAGAACACCCTTGTCACCGGCCCCTGCGGCGTCTGCCGTCAGGCACTCTATGAGTTCGGCGGCCCCGGGCTGACTGTAATCATGGCCAAAAGCGAGGAGGATTACATCGTGACGACCCTCGGAGAGCTGCTGCCCTACGGCTTTGGCCCGGCCAATCTGGAATGACCCCAAAGGCAGGGAAACCATGCCCCTGCAAAGAAACGAATACCAAGGAGATTTTCCCGTACCCATGAAGAAGTTCTTAGCATTGTTCCTGACGCTGACCCTGCTGGCAGGCCTGACTGCCTGCAAGGGCAGAGAAGCCATCGCCGAAGCACAGGTGGTGCATGTCGTGACCGCCCCGACCGATGACGCCACCTTTGTCTATGAGCCGGAGGACCCGACACAGGTGCTGCCGGGCGGGCAGACCATCGCGCTGGTGACCGGCCCCGGCGGCACGGACAGCGGCGAGGATGCCATGCTGTGGCAGGGCGTACAGACCTTTGCCAATACCTACCATTACACGGCCGTAAGCCAGACGGCGGCGGGCAGCACCGCCGATGATGCCGAGGCGGCCCTGCGCGCTGCGGCCGAGAGCGGTGCAAAGCTTGTGGTCTGCCGCGGCGAGGTCATGGGTCAGGCGCTCTACCGCATTCAGGAAAACTACCCGGATGTGCATTACCTGCTGTTTGACGATGAGCCCCATAATGACGACTACAGCGCCTACAAAACGGCCAATCTGGTCCACTGTGTTCTCTTTCAGGAGGAGCAGGCGGGCTATCTTGCGGGCTATGCCGCTGTGACCGAAGGGTATACCGCGCTGGGCTTTGTCGGTACGCGGGAGGTCCCCGGCATTGTGCGCTACGCCACCGGCTTTTTGCAGGGCGCAGAGGCCGCTGCCGAGCAGCAGGGTGAGCGCGTGAGCCTGCAGACATGGTTCACCGACACGGATACGGTCAATGATGCCATCACCCAGCGGATGATCGACTGGTATAATAACGGAACAACGCTGATCATGGTCAGCGGCGGTGACCTCTATACAGGCGTTGCCAACGCTGTCAACCAGACCGGTGCCAAGGCAATCACGACAGACTGCGACCGCACCGATCAGGGCGACCGTATCCTTGCCAGCGCCGTTAAATGCTACAATGCGGCGGTGCAGCGCGAGCTGTACACCTTCTTTGCGCAGGGCACCTGGGATGCCCAGAGCGCCGGCCAGACCGAGAAGACAGGCTTTACCAACGGCGAGGTGGCGCTGCAGGCCGGCAGCCAGTGGCGGCTGGACAACTTCAGTCAGGAAAGTTACCGCAAGCTGTATGAAAAGCTGCGCACCAGCGCGCTGCGGGTGGACACCTACTCTGACCTTGATACGCTGCCCGACACCCCCAATGTCACACTGACCCGCCTGCGCTGACACAGCCCGCACAGCGGCTTTGTTATGCTTTTGTAATGTTTTGTTTAGCATTTTGTCATTGAATAACCGCCTCAAATGCGGTATACTGAACTTATTACGGCAGGGAACCGCCCTGCCGGACAACTGAAAATCAACCTAAGGAGATTAAAACCATGAAAAAGTTTCTCGCTTTTGTAATGGCTGCCAGCATGGCGCTCTCTCTGGCTGCCTGCGGCGGTTCTACCCCCGCAAGCTCCACGGCCAGCACCACGACGGAGGCTACCTCTGAGGCCGCTGCTTCCACTTCCGGCAGCAAGACCGATGTTGCTTTCGTTACCGATGTAGGCAACATTGATGACCAGTCCTTTAACCAGTACACCTGGCAGGGCGTGCAGGACTTCTGCAGTGCCAACAGCCTGAACGCCAACTACTACCGCCCCACCGAGGACTCCGACGCTGCTCGTCTGGAGCAGATGGACAACGCTGTCAACGATGGCGCTAAGGCCGTCGTCGTTGCCGGCTACCTGTTCGGTTCCTCTATCGCTGAGGCTCAGGCCAAGTACCCCGATGTTCAGTTCCTCGCGCTGGATGTTTCCACCGCTGATCTGGGCGACAAGGCGCCTACCTCCAACACCGCGCTGATCACCTATAAGGAAGAGCAGGCCGGTTATCTGGCTGGCTACGCCGCTGTTTACGACGGCTACAAGGAGCTGGGCTTCCTGGGCGGCATGGCCGTTCCCGCTGTTATCCGTTACGGCTACGGCTTCGTGCAGGGCGCTGATGCTGCTGCCAAGGAGATCGGTGCTACGGATGTCAACATCAAGTACTGGTACTCCGGCGGCTTCGCTGCTACCGATGAGGTCAAGAACAAGATGGATGGCTGGTACTCCGAGGGTACCGAGGTCGTCTTTGCCTGCGGCGGCCCTGTCTGCGAGAGCTGCGACGCTGCTGCTCAGGCCAACGGCGGCAAGATGATCGGCGTTGACGTTGACCAGTCCGGCCGGTTCGACACCGTTGTCACCTCTGCCATGAAGGGCCTGGCCGAATCTGTCAACGAGGCCCTGACCGATGCCCTGAACAACGGCTGGAAGTTTACCGATGCCTACGCCGGCAAGCAGGCCGTTCTGGGCGCTGCCGAGAACTGCGTTGGCCTGCCGATGTCTACCAGCAAGTTCACCAAGTTCACGCAGGAGCAGTACGACGCTATGTATGCTGCCATCGTGGACGGCTCTCTGGTCATTGACGACAGCTTTGACGTCGATGTACACCCCGCCGTCACCAATGTAACTGTTGACTATCAGAGCTGATAGCTTAAAAGTATGACTTTTGACCGCCCCGTGCCTTACCGCACGGGGCGGTTTTTGCGTATAAGGGCAGGGCTGTCCGCGATTTGACAGGCAAAGCGGATGGAATGACCATAATGTGACAACTTTTTGTGCAAAATCTCTTGTACAAAAATGAAATTTTCTGTATAATATAGAGTACTAAATTGTGTACAAGCCTGTACACATCGAAAGGGGCGTGCAACGGTTGACAGAAAATTATGTCATCGAAATGCTGCACATCACCAAGGAGTTCCCCGGCATCAAAGCAAATGATGATATCACCCTGCAGCTGCGCAAGGGCGAGATCCATGCCCTGTTGGGCGAAAACGGCGCCGGAAAATCCACCTTGATGAGTGTGCTGTTCGGCCTGTACCAGCCGGAAAAGGGTGTTATCAAGAAAAACGGGCAGGAGGTCAAGATCAACAACCCGAATGACGCCAACGCGCTGGGCATCGGCATGGTGCATCAGCACTTTAAGCTGGTGGAATGCTTCACCGTGCTGGATAACATCATCCTCGGCGTGGAGGACACAAAGCACGGCTTCCTGCAGAAGGACGAGGCCCGCAAAAAGGTCATGGCGCTGAGTGAAAAATACGGCCTGAAGGTCGATCCCGATGCGCTTGTCAGCGATATTTCGGTCGGCATGCAGCAGCGTGTCGAGATCCTGAAAATGCTTTACCGCGACAATGAAATTCTGATTTTCGATGAGCCTACGGCTGTTTTGACCCCGCAGGAGATCGATGAGCTGATGGAGATCATGCGCGGCTTCAAGGCAGAGGGCAAGAGCATCCTCTTCATCACCCATAAGCTTAACGAGATCATGGCTGTGTCCGACCGCTGCAGCGTCCTGCGCAAGGGCAAGTATATCGGTACGGTAGACATCAAGGACACCACCAAGGAAGAGTTGTCCAAGATGATGGTCGGCCGCGATGTGCAGTTCGCCGTTGAGAAAAAGCCCAGCGAGCCGGGCAAGCCGATTCTTGAGGTGGAGAACCTCGTAGTGCCCAGCAAGGTACACAAGAATAACGCCGTGCGCGGCGTCAGCTTCAATGTCCGCGCGGGCGAGATTGTCTGCATCGCCGGTATTGACGGCAACGGCCAGAGCGAGCTGATCTACGGCATCACGGGACTGGAAAAGCCGACCGGCGGCACGATCAGGCTGGAGGGCAGGGACATCACGAATGCACCCATCCGTGAGCGCTCCAAGGCCGGCATGAGCCATATTCCCGAGGATCGCCATAAGCACGGTCTGGTGCTGGACTATACGCTGGCTGACAATATGGTCCTGCAGCGCTACTGGCAGCCGGAGTTCCAGAACCACGGCTTTATTAAGAAGGGGGCCGTCCTCGACTATGCCGAGCGGCTCATCAAGCAGTACGATGTGCGCAGTGGTCAGGGCCCTGCCACCATCGCCCGCAGTATGTCGGGCGGCAACCAGCAGAAGGCCATCATCGCCCGCGAGGTCGATAAGGACCCGCAGCTGCTCGTTGCCGTGCAGCCCACCCGCGGCCTTGACGTCGGCGCGATCGAGTATATCCACAAGCAGATCGTGGCCGAGCGCGACAGGGGCCGTGCGGTCCTGCTCGTCAGTCTGGAGCTGGACGAGGTCATGAACCTGTCCGACCGCATCCTTGTGATTTATGAGGGCGAGATCGTCGGCGAATTTGACCCGCGCAAGACCACCGTCGAGGAGTTGGGTCTGTATATGGCCGGCGCGAAGAAGCAAGGGGAGGCGAAAGCATGAGTAAACAGAATAAACGGCCGCTTTTGCAGCACCCCGCTGTAGTAGGCGTGCTGGCAAGCCTTTTGTCCATCATCATCGGTCTGGTGCTGGGCTTTGTGTTGCTGGTGTTGCTGAACCCCGGCGCTTCGCTTGGCGGCATGAAAGCCATGATGACGACCGGCTTTTCCAGCATGGACAAGCTGGGCAAGGTGCTGTATCAGGCAGCGCCGCTGATGATGTGCGGCCTGTCGGTCGGCTTTGCCTTCAAGACCGGCCTGTTCAACATCGGCGCGTCCGGTCAGTATACGATGGGCGCATTCTTCGCACTGCTGTGTGCCATTCAATTCCAGATGCCGTGGTTCGTCTGCCTGCTGGCGGGCGCTGTCGGCGGTGCGATCTGGGGCGTCTTCCCGGGCCTGTTCAAGGCGTACTTCAATGTCAACGAGGTCATCACCGCCATCATGTTCAACTGGATCGGCATGTACCTTGTGAACCTGCTGCTGGCCAACACCCCCACTATGCTGGCTTCTGCCTGGGGCGCGTCCAACTCGGACCGCACGGCGGCGCTGTCCGCTGCAAACCCCGGGGCTATCCTGCCCAAGGGGCCGTTTGCCGCACTGTTCGGCAATTCGAGCTGGATCAACATTTCTATCATCATTACGATTGTTTTTGCTGTTCTCGTCTGGGTCGTGCTGCAAAAGACCACCTTTGGCTATGAGCTGAAGGCCTGCGGCCTCAGCCGGGATGCCGCCCAGTATGCGGGCATCAACTCCAAGCGCAACATCGTGCTTTCTATGGTCATTTCGGGTGCGCTGTCCGGCATCGGCGGCGGCATCTACTATCTGGCCGGTACGGGCCAGTATGTGCTGGAAAAATCCATTCTGGGCATGGGCTTCAACGGCATTCCCGTGGCGCTGCTGGCCAGCTCCAACCCCATCGGCACGATCTTCTCGGCGCTTTTCATCAGCTATATTCAGGTCGGCGGCGCGGCCATGCAGCCCGCCTACTCCTCGGAGACCATCGACATCGTGATCGCTGTCATCATCTATCTGGCGGCCTTTGCGCTGCTGATGCGCGGCGTGATCGCCAAGGCAGTCTCCGGCCGCAAAGAGAAAGGGGGCGCTGCCAAATGATGATCGCTGCCAACATTATCAGTCTGACGATCCTGTTTGCGGTGCCGCTGCTGCTCGTCGCGCTGGGCGGTATGTTCAGCGAGCATTCCGGCGTCATCAACATCGCGCTGGAAGGCATGATGATCATTGGTGCGCTGTTCGCCTGCTTTACGCTGCAAGGGCTTGACCAGAGCGGCTTCGGTTCCGCGCACCCGCAGATTTCCATGCTCATCGCCATCCTTGTGGCGGGCGTCACGGGCATGATCTTCTCACTGTTGCTGGGCTTCGCGGCCATCAACCTGAAGGCCGACCAGACCATCGGCGGCACGGCCCTGAACCAGTTTGCGCCCGCCTTCGCCGTTGTTATGACTTGGGCGATTCAGGGTCAGGGCCTGACCACTATCTCGATCCCCAGCTGGGTGCGCATTACCCGCGATACCTTCGGCCTTGCCCCGGTGGACGGCCCCAGCTTCTGGAACAACCTCATCTTCAAGTATTTCTATCTAACGACCCCGGTGGCCATCGTTCTGTTCATCGCAGCCTACATTGTGATGTACAAGACCCGCTTCGGCCTGCGTCTGCGCGCCTGCGGCGAGCATCCTCAGGCGGCGGATTCTGTGGGCATCAATGTCTACAAGATGCGCTATGCCGGCGTGCTGATCTCCGGCTTCCTTGGCGGCGTCGGCGGTCTGGCCTACACGGTGGCGGCCGGCTCCGGCTTCAACTCCGATGTCGGCGGCTACGGCTTCCTGGCGCTGGCTGTCATGATCTTCGGCAACTGGAAACCATTCCCGATTCTGGCCTCGTCGCTCTTCTTCGCACTGTTCAAGGTCATTGCGGCCTACTCGTCGTCGCTGTCCTTCCTGCCGAAGTTTGAGGGTGTCAAGGAAATCTCCAACTTCTACCAGATGCTGCCGTATATCGTCACGATGATCGTGCTGATCTTTACCTCCAAAAACTCTCAGGCCCCCAAGGCCGAGGGTATCCCCTACGATAAGGGCAGCCGCTGATACAAACGATACACAGGCCGCCCGACGCCTGCAGCCGGGCGGCCTGTGCTTTTTTGAAGGAGACAAGCTTATGCGAATGTATGATATTATCGCCAAAAAACGCGATGGCGGCACGCTGAACCGTGAGGAGCTTTCCTTTGCGGTCAACGGCTATGTGGCCGGGGATGTGCCCGACTACCAGATGTCGGCGCTGCTCATGGCCATCTATCTGCGCGGCATGACCGATGAGGAGACTGCCGTACTGACCGATGTCATGGCCCGCTCCGGCGATATGGTCGATCTGTCCGCCATCGCGGGCATCAAGGCGGACAAGCACTCCACCGGCGGCGTGGGGGACAAGACCACGCTCGTCATTGCGCCCATCGTGGCGGCCTGCGGCGTCAAGATCGCCAAGATGAGCGGGCGCGGGCTGGGCCACACCGGCGGCACCATCGACAAGATGGAAGCAGTGCCCGGCACCCGCACCAGCCTGACACAGGAGGAGTTTTTCAAGCAGGTCAATGAGATCGGTATTTCGGTTATCGGACAGAGCGGCAAGATCGCTGCGGCTGACAAAAAGATCTACGCCCTGCGCGATGTGACCGCCACGGTCGGCTGTATTCCGCTGATCGCATCCTCCATCATGTCCAAAAAGCTCGCGGCCGGTTCAGACGCCATTTTGCTCGATGTGACGATGGGGGACGGCGCCTTCATGAAGGATCTGGACAGCGCCCTTGAGTTGGCGCGCCAGATGGTCGCAATCGGCACGGCGCACGGCCGCAAGGTCGCCGCGCTGATCACCGATATGGACAAGCCGCTGGGCAGAAACATCGGCAACTCGCTTGAAGTAGCCGAGAGCATGGCCGTCCTGCAGGGCAAAGGCCCCGCCGATCTGACCGAGGTCTGCCTGCAATTGGCAAGCAACATGCTGGTGCTGGCGGGCAAGGGCGATATGCCGACCTGCCGCAGGCTGGCCGAGAGCGTCATCGCCGACGGCTCCGCTTTTGAAAAGTGCTGCCAGATGTTTGCCGCGCAGGGCGGTGACATCAGCGTGCTGCGGGATGCCGACAAATTCCGCAAGGCAAAATTCAGCTATGAGCTGACCGCCCCCGCCGATGGATACATTTACAAAAACGATGTCGAGCGCATCGGCAATGCCAGCGTCCTGCTGGGTGCGGGCCGCATCAAGAAGGAGGACAGCATCGACTTTGCCGCAGGCATCACGATGCACAAAAAGCTGGGCGATCATGTCAGCGCAGGGGAGAGCATCTGCACCCTCTACGCCGATGACGAAAGCCTGTTTGCCGCAGCCGAGGAAATGTATCGCGGCGGCCTTGTCATCCGTGACGAAAAGCCCACCGTCCCGCCGCTGATCTACGCCCGCGTTACCAGTGAAGGGGTAGAGAAATTCTAAATTGAAAATCCCTTCCTCACAAACAACAAAAAAATCCTGCAACGTTTTCTGCGTTGCAGGAATTTTTTATTTCCTCTTTCTCTTCAGCCAGAATACCTTCCACTTGCCATACCCATTCGCCTTGTCCTCGGCAAATTCCTCGGTCTGGACGTAATGCTTAAATGCACCGTCAAACTGCAAGGCGCCGTCCTCGGCGCGGATGTCGGTCAGCACGCGGGGGATCGCTTTTTGCTGGCTTTCAAACTCCGGCTCGCGGTCCCACAAAATTTTTCCATCGGCGTCAAAGCCGTGGGCCCACACGCTGAACACGAGGCAGGCAGCCTCGCCGTAGCAGTACCGCTCAAAGCGAATGCGCCCGTCCAGATAGAACAGCAGGCAATCGCGGAAGTGGGTCTCAAGTTCTTTTTCATAGCGGCGTCCGCATCCGGACCCGGCAAAATCGGCAGCGTTGGCAGTCATGGCGTGCCCTCCTTGTTTGTCTTGGCTTTATTATACCGTTTCGTTGCGCGGTTGGCAACAAAAATCGCAGTTTTCCCACCCGGCGGGATTTTTTCGTTCTACACAAAAAATCATCTGGATTTTAGTGGATTTTTTTGGTATAACCCTGTATAATATTTATTATACATAGGTAAAGGGGGCAGTGTGCCCATGAAAGAAATGAATCTGCCTGCCGTGACTGCCATTGTGGTGGCTGCGGGGGCGTCCCGCCGGATGGGATTTGACAAGCTCAGCTTTCGTCTGCCGGACGGCCGTTCCGTTTTGCAGACAAGCTGTGATGCTCTGGCGGCGCATCCGGCAGTCACCGGGCTTGTGCTGGTCTGCGGCGGCAACCGGACGGAGTGTGAGGCCATTGCGGCCCGCTGCACAAAGCCCTGCACGGTCGTGCAGGGCGGTGCGACCCGCGCCGACAGTGTGCGCAGCGGCCTTGCTGCAGCAGAGGGGGAGTTGGTTGCCATCCATGACGCTGCCCGCCCCTTCGTCAGCGAGGCGGTCATCACGGCCGTGCTGACGGCTGCGGCAGCTGACGGCGCGGCGGCACCCGCCGTGCCTGTCAAGGATACCATCAAGATCGCGGACGGGGCAGGCCGTGTAGCTGCAACGCCCGACCGCGCATCGCTCTATGCCGTGCAGACGCCGCAGTGCTTCCGCCGCAGCCTGTATCTGCAGGCGCTGTCGGCAGTTACCGGCGAAAAGGCAAGCCTTGTCACCGATGATTGCAGCCTGTTTGAGCTGGCGGGCCTGCCCGTCACCCTGACCGAGGGCGATTACGCCAACTACAAGATCACCACCAAAGAGGATCTACAAAAGGAGAAAACCATGCGCATTGGCCACGGATATGATGTTCACCGCTTAGTAGAGGACCGCAAGCTCATTCTGGGCGGCGTTGAGATCCCGTTTGAAAAGGGCCTGCTGGGTCATTCCGATGCCGATGTGCTGCTGCACGCGGTCATGGATGCCGTGCTGGGTGCGGCGGCGCTGGGGGACATCGGTCAGCATTTCCCCGACAACGACCCCGCCTACAAGGGTGCGGACTCGCTGCAGCTGACCCGCGAGGTGGCAAAGATCATCGCCGCCCACGGTTACAGGGTCGGCAACATTGATGCAACGATTCTTTGCCAGCGCCCGAAGCTGGCCCCCCACATCCTCGCAATGCGCGAGAAGATTGCCGATGCCTTCGGTCTGCCGGTGGACGCCGTCAGCGTCAAGGCCACGACCGAGGAGCATCTCGGCTTTACCGGCGAGGGTCTTGGCATTGCCGCCCACGCCGTTGCACTGATCGAGTGAAACCATCATCCTGACCCGGAAAGGGGGACGCGGCAACCATGCTGCCCAACCAGACGCTCAACGCTATTTTAAGCAGTTTGCGCACCTTTGACCCGCTGTCCGACACGCTGGACATCCTGATCATATCGTTTGTGTTTTACCAGCTTTTGCAGTTCGCCCGCAAATCCCGCGCGGGCCAGCTTGTCAAAGGCATCCTTCTGATTCTGGTGTTCTACGGTCTGGCGGTTATGCTGAACCTAAAGACCGTCACATGGGCGCTGAACAATGTCATCACCATCGGCTTTATGGCTGCGGTGGTCATCTTCCAGCCGGAGCTGCGCCGCACGCTGGAGCGGATGGGCCAAAGCACGATGTGGGCCAACCTGATGCTCGGCAATCGGCGCAGCGACCCCTCGCTGCGCGGTGCATGGCAGAGCGCGGTTGTTGCGATCTGCGATGCGGCAGAGCAGCTTTCGGACACTCGCACGGGCGCCCTGATGGTGCTTGAGCGCAACAACAATCTGGACGAGATCATCCGCACCGGCACGCCGATGCACGCCGATGTGATCCCCGAAATGCTGGGAACGATCTTCTATGAGGGGACGCCCCTGCATGACGGTGCAGTCGTGATTCGGGACGGTGTGATCGTTGCGGCCGGCTGCGTGCTGCCGCTGTCCAACAACCTCGAGATGGGCAAGGATATGGGTACCCGCCACCGCGCCGGTCTTGGCATGAGTGAGAACTCCGACGCCATCGTTGTCATTGTCAGTGAGGAGACCGGCATTATCTCGATGGCCAAAAACGGCGTTCTGATCCGCCGCCTGGACCGTCAGAACCTGTTCAATCTGCTGCAGGAGGAGATCGTTCCCCCTGAGGAAGCCGAGGCCGAAAAGGCCTCGCCGCTGCAAAGGCTGCTGCGCAAGGGAGGTGCACTGAACCATGGCAAGCCCGAATAAGCCCGCCGCCCCGGGGCCGATGGGGGCAGTGCCCAAGGGACCGCGCACCTTCTGGAACAACCCAGTCTTTATGATGGTGCTGGCGCTCATCATGGGCTTTGCGACCTGGACCATTGTGACGGTCTACATCGACCCCCAAGGCTCCAAGACAGTGACCAAGGTACCCATCAACTACACCAGCGGTGCCTCCGCCTACACCTCTCAGGGGCTGGACATCGTGGAAAAGCCTGACCTCGAGGGCGTTACCGTCAAGGTCGAGGGCAATGGCACGATCATCGGCAACATTCAGAACTCCGACATCATGGTCTATCCCAGCTATGCCGGTGTCAGCGGCCCGGGCAAGGTGACGCTGCGCCTGCAGGCCCGCGTGACCAACACGACCGACTTCCCCGGGGACATCGAGTGTACGGTCGAAAGCCCCGATACGATTGATGTTGTCTTTGATGAGGTGAGCGAAAAGACCTTCCCGGTCACGGTGGACGCCTCCGCCGTGCCGATCTCCAACGGCTATATGCTCAATAAGACCACTGCTGTGCCCGCTGAGATCACGCTGCGCGGCCCCACGAGCGAACTGGATCAGGTGTCCAGCATCGTGGCCCCTGTGCAGATCGACGGCGAGCTGGCCGATACCACGACCGTGCCCGCAACCCTGCAGCTGCGGGATGAGGTCGGCAATGTCTTTACGCCGCAGTATATCTCGATGGAGAGCGACTCCGCCAATGTGACACTGACCGTTTATCAGGTGCGGGAGCTGCCGCTCAAGGTGGATTTCATCGGCACGCCGAACGGCTTTGATGTGGAAAGCCTGCATTATTCGCTCACCCAGCAGACGCTGCGCGTGGCAGGCCCGGCCCGCACCATCAGCACGCTGGAATCCCTGACCGTCACCGATTTTGACCTTGCCCGCGAGTTTGAGCCGGGCCGCGACTACCAGCGTCTGATCGAGCTGCCGGCCGGCATCGTTTCGCTGGACGGTGTGACCAATGTGACGCTGGACTTTGACACCTCCGAGATGGGCTCCACCAAGCTGAATGTATCGAACATCCGCGCCATCAATGTGCCCAGCAACTATGAGCTGCAGATACTCTCCAGCCTTGTCAGCGGCGTTACGCTCTACGGCCCGGCGGATGAGATCGAAAAGCTGAACGCCGACAGCATTGTGGCGCAGATCGACTGCCAGAGCCTGAACCTGACAGTGGGCCAGCAGACGATTGCCGTCAGCATCCAGATCCCGTCCGCGACCCGCATCTTTGCCACCGGCAGCTATACCGTCCAGTGCGAGGTCACATCGAAATAAATGTTGCTCTGTAGGGGCGACCATTGGTCGCCCGCCAACTTGGCGCAGCAACGCGCTTTCCAAGAAAGCTCTTTACAGACCAAAACGGGCAGAGGCGAGCAATGCTCGCCCCTGCAACCACCACAGCAAGGGAAAATACATCTATGCTTCTAGTCCGCAATATCCGCCTGCCGCTGACCTGCCCCGACCCGGACGCCGAGGCGGCGGCCAAGGCTTTGGCCATTCTCCGCGTGCCCGCCCGCAAGGCGGCGCACTGCGGTGTGGCAAAGCTCAGCGTGGACGCCCGGCACGGTGCGCCGGTGCTTGTCTACACCATCGCAGTCACACTCAAGGACGAGGGTGAGGAATCGGCGCTGGCCGGGGCCTCGCCCTGCGTCTGTTTCACACAGCCGCCTGCCTTTACCTTTCCCCGGGGCAAAATGCCGCTGGCACACCGCCCGGTGGTCGTGGGCCTTGGCCCGGCGGGCCTCTTTGCCGCGCTGCTGCTGGCCCGCAGCGGCTACCGCCCGCTGGTGCTGGAGCGCGGCCCCGCCCTTGATGAGCGCATCCGCGCGGTCAGCCATTTTGAAAAGACCGGTGAGCTGGATCCGAATGCCAACATCCAGTTTGGCGAGGGCGGCGCGGGGACCTTCTCGGACGGCAAGCTGACCACCCGTGTCGGCGACCCGCTGTGTGCCTTTGTGACGGGGGCGTTCCTCGACCACGGCGCGCCGGCAGATATTGCCTGGCGGCAGAAGCCGCATGTCGGCACCGACCTTCTACGGGATGTGATCCGCAGCATTCGTGGGGAGATAGAGTCTCTGGGTGGGGAGGTGCGGTTCAACACGGCGCTGACCGGCCTGCAGATCCGAAACGGTGCCTTGACCGGCATTGACACCACGGCGGGCAGCGTTGCCTGTGAGCAGCTTATCCTTGCCGTGGGGCACAGCGCCCGGGATACCTTTGCCATGCTGCATGAGCTGGGCCTGCCGCTTGCGTGCAAGCCCTTCTCGGTCGGCTTCCGCGCCGAGCATCTGCAGACGGAGATCGACAAAAGCCTGTACCACGGTGCGGCAGGGCACCCGGCACTGCCGAAGGGCGAGTACCAGCTCAGCCAGCATGTCAGCGGCGGGCGCTGCGTCTATACCTTCTGCATGTGCCCGGGCGGCACGGTCTGCGCCGCCGCCAGTGAGGAGGGCGGCGTTGTCACCAACGGCATGAGCCTGCACGCCCGCGACGGCAAAAACGCGAATGCGGCGGTGGTCGTCAGCGTGGACGGCAGTGACTTTGACAACGACCCGGTTAAGGCGGTGGCGTTCCAGCGTCAGCTTGAGCAGGCCGCTTACCGCGCGGGCGGCGGGGAATACCGCGCCCCGGCGCAGACGGTCGGCAGCTTTTTGGCAGGGGGCAGCGCATTGGCGCTGGACCGTGTGGAGCCGACCTACCCCCGGGGTGTGACGCCCTGCGATCTCGGCAGCCTGCTCCCCACGGAGTTGGGCGGTGCCCTGCGCGAGGGTCTGACGGCCTTTGGCCGTAAACTGGCAGCCTACCGCGCCCCCGATGCCGTGCTGACGGGTCTTGAGACCCGCACCAGCAGCCCGGTGCGCCTTGAACGCGGCAAAGAGGACCTGCAGTGTACCGGTCTGAGCGGCCTTTACCCCTGCGGTGAGGGTGCTGGTTATGCAGGCGGCATCATGACCGCCGCCGTGGACGGTGTGCGCTGTGCCGCCGAGCTGATGAAGAATTGGGCACCTGCAGAATGACCCGAGACGGCGGCCAGGGGGCTGGCCGGGCCCTACCGTGGGGCGCAGATGTAGGGCGGTCAGTCCTCTGACCGCCGCACGGCAGCAGACGATAAAAACAAACAGATGGGACAAACCATGCCAGACAACAAACACAATTACGAATATAACTACGACCTTGGCGATGTGATCGACAATGCGGTCGAGATGGGCAGCAGGATCGGCTCCTCCGTGTTGGGCAGCATTGCCGATGCGCTGGAGCAGGCGGGCGATGCCATGGGCGTGAAACAACCGGACAGCTTCTCCGCGTGGAAGCGCCGCCTGGAGCGCAAGTGGAAAAACGGCGGCCAGTCTGTCGGCGTTGCGCTGACGGCGGTTGGCTGGACCTTTGCAGGCTGCTTTGGCATCGCGGCGTTCGTGCTGGGCATCCTGACGGCAGTCGGCGCAGGGCCGCTGGGGCTTTCCCAACAGGATTTTATAGCCCTGCCGATTCTGACGGCCGTATTTACCCCCGCAACGCTCGGCTTCCTTTTTATGGCCGTTGTGGGCATGAAAAAGCTGGCCTATTTCAGCCGCCTGCGCAAGCTGCTGCGCGCTGCCAATGACTGGACTTGTGACCTGCCCGCGCTGGCCCGCAAGGCACAGATCAAGCAGGAAAAGGCCTATGAAACCGTTGTAAAGGCTGTGGCGAACGGGGATCTTCCCAACGCTGCCATTTCCGATGATTACAGCACCCTCTATCTGGATGATTCGCTCCTGCCATCCGCGCCGCAGCCCGCTGCCGCACCGCAGCCGGCATCTGCTGCGCCGCTGACCGAGGCTGAGCAGTTCCAGCGCGAGGGCGTGGATTTTCTGAACTATTTAAAGGCTTGCTGCGGCAGACTGAGCAGCGATGCCGATGAAGAATTGATGCAGATGCGCAAGATCTGCGCGTCCATTCTTGGCTTTGTGCATAACCATCCCGAGCAGCTTGGCCGGGTGCGCCGCTTCCGCGAATATTACCTGCCCACGACCCGCAAGCTGCTCGATACAGCGCAGGGGCTTGGCGATACGGACACCGCCAATGCCGCTGAGATACGCCGCGACATCACCGGCATTTTGCACACGCTGAATCAGGCGTATGCAAAGCTGTATGATACGCTGCTGCAGGATGTGAGCATGGATGTTTCGACCGAGATCGACACGCTGGAAACGATGCTGCGGCAGGACGGCCTGACCCATGATTTTGAATCTGATTTTAACACAAGGAGCTAAACTGTATGAATTACCCTGCGTGGCAACTGAAAAAGGGCGATCCCGCCGCCGAAACCTCGCTGGCGGGTGCCGGGTGCGGTGTACTGCTGCGCCGGGTGCTGGCCGCCCGCGGCTGTACCGAGCCCGCCGCTGCGCAGGCAATGCTGGGGCAGGGCGAGCCGCTCAGTGATCCGTTCCTGCTCAAGGATATGGACAAAGCGGTCGCCCGCATCGAACAGGCCGTTGAAAATGAGGAGCTCATGGTCATCTACGGTGACTATGATGTGGACGGTATTTCGGCAACGGCTATTTTGTACGAATGTCTCACCAGTCAGGGGGCGCATGTGCGCTGCAAGCTGCCCACGCGCGGTTCCGGCTACGGCCTGACCCGTGCTGCGCTTGAATCGCTGGCACAGAAGGGCTTCAAGCTGGTCGTGACGGTGGACAACGGCATCTCTGCCGTGGAGGAGGCTGCCTGCGCCAGAGAGCTGGGGCTGGACCTTATCATCACCGACCACCATCTGCCGGGCGATACGCTGCCCGATGCCGTTGCCGTGGTGGACCCCAAGCGGGCCGATGATGAAAGCCCGTTTAAGGATCTGTGCGGTGCGGGCGTTGCCTTTAAGCTCTGCGCCGCGCTGGAGGGCTGCGACCCTGCCGAGCTTTTGGAGATGTACGGCGAGCTTGCAGCCCTCGGTACAGTGGCCGATGTCATGCCGCTGGTGGGGGAAAACCGCACCATCGTCCGGGAGGGGCTGGACCTTCTGCAGGATACGATGCGCCCCGGTCTGCATGCCCTGCTGGAGAGCGCCGGCTGTGCCGGAAAGCCGGTCACGGCGGATACGGTAAGCTACAGTCTGGCCCCGCGCCTGAACGCGGCGGGCCGCATGGATAATGCTGCCGTGGCGCTCAAGCTGCTGCTCTGCGGGGACGAGGAGCAGGCAACCGGCATTGCGGACCGTCTGGCAGAGATCAACACCGAGCGTCAGCAAACCGAGCAGCAGGTATTTGCTGCCGCGTTGGAGACGCTGGAAAAAGACCCGGCCCGCACCCGGGACCGGGTGCTTGTCGTCAGCGGTGAGGACTGGCACCCCGGTGTCATCGGCATCGTGGCCGCGCGCCTTATGGAGCGGTTCGGCCGCCCGGTCATCGTTATTTCGATGCATGAGGGCGAGGGACGCGGCAGCGGCCGTGCCCCTGACCCGTTTGATCTGCACAGCGCGCTGGCAGGGTGCGCACAGTATCTGACCCGTTTCGGCGGCCATGCGGCAGCAGCCGGTGTCGAAATTGAGGAGGACAACCTGCCCGCCTTCCGTCAGGCCATCAATGCCTGGGCTGCTGACCACGCCGCGCAGCCCGAGGCCGTCAGCCTGCAGCTTGATGCCGCCGTTACGCTGGGGGAACTGAGTCTTGACAATGTGCAGGAGCTGGGCCGTCTGGCCCCCTTCGGCCGCGAAAACCCCACACCGGTGCTGCTGGTGCAGCACGCCCTTGTGGACGGCATCTGGCCGATGGGCAGCGAGGGGCGGCACACCCGCCTGCGGTTGCGGCAGGGCAGCGATACCCTGTTCGCATCGACCTTCGGCGTTGCACCGCAGGCATTTGCCTACCCGGTGGGCAGCGAGGTCGAGGCTGCCCTCGAGGTGTCGATCTTCAACGGGCGCAGCGGGCCGATGGTGTCGGCGCATCTCAAGGCCATCCGCCCTGCCGGGCTGGGCAATACCCCCAGCGAGCAGGCCGCATGGTTTGAAGCGTTCCGCACCGGCGGCACCCTGCCTGCAGACCGCGCCGCTGTGCTGCTGCCGGACCGTGCCGACACCGTGGCGCTCTACCGCCGCATCCGCACGGGGCAGGTGGCTGCAGCGGACCTGCAGCCGGTCTTTGCGGCGCAGGGCGTGCAGAATACCGGCCGTATGCTGGCCAGCCTGACCGCACTGCAGGAGCTGGGCCTGATCGAGGAGCAGGACGGCCGCTGGCTGCCTGTGGCTGTGACTGCTAAGCAGGATCTGGCGTCTGCACCGGTTTTGCAGCGTTTGGCGACCATGGCAAAACAAGGATAAAACGCGGTTTTATCCGGGATTGTAGGGGCGGGTGCTTGCATCCGCCCGCGGAGCGTGGCGACAACGGCGATGTTCCCGGGTCGATGCCGAGCATCGACCCCTACAAAGAGCTGTGCGATTTTATAAAAACGGAGAGGGAATGGACCATGGAAAACACAACCGTGCAGGAAGTAAAAATGCCCATCACCTATGACGACCTGAAGGCAAGTATGATCGACAGCGGCCGTCCGTATGACTTTGAGATGATCGACCGCGCCTACGAGCTGGCCGCCAAGGCGCATGGTGAGCAGCGCCGCCGCAGCGGCGAGCCGTATATCTGTCATCCGCTTTCCGTGGCGCAGATCCTTGTGGAGCTGGGTATGGACAGCGAGAGCATTGCTGCAGCCCTGATGCACGATGTGGCGGAGGATACCCCCGTATCGGTAACGGAGATCCGGCAGAAGTTCGGCCCCGAGGTCGCGCTGCTTGTTGACGGCGTTACCAAGCTGACCCAGATCAAGTTCTCCAATGTCGAGGACCGTCAGGCCGAGAACCTGCGCAAGATGCTGCTGGCGATGAGTCAGGATGTCCGCGTCATGATCATCAAGCTTTGCGACCGGCTGCACAATATGCGCACCGGTGACGCCTGGCCAGAGCAGAAGCGCCGCGACAAGGCCCTTGAAACGATGGAGGTCTATGCGCCCATCGCCCACCGCCTAGGCATCTCCAACATCAAGGAGGAGCTGGAGGACCGCAGCCTGCACTATCTGGACCCGGTCGGCTATGAGACGATCCGTGACCTGCTGAACAAGCACGGCGATGAGTTTCTGCATCAGGTCTGCCATACCATCGCCAAGCATCTGGCGGAAAACGGCATCCAGAAGGCCACCATCCGCCACCGCGTCAAGAGCATCTACGGCATCTACCGCAAGATGTATATGCAGAACAAGGACTTTGAGGAGATCTACGACATCTACGCCGTCCGCATCATTCTGGACAATGTCCCCGAGTGTTACACGGCGCTGGGTCTGATCCACGATATGTACCATCCGCTGCCGAACCGCTTTAAGGATTACATCTCGACCCCGAAGCCCAACGGCTACCAGTCCCTGCACACGACAGTCATCGGCCGCGAGGCCATCCCGTTTGAGGTGCAGATCCGCACATGGGATATGGACCGCATGGCGGAGTACGGCATCGCCGCCCACTGGAAGTACAAGGCCGGCATCACCGGCAGCGGCGATAAGCTGGATGAGCGGCTGGCGTGGGTGCGCCAGCTTTTGGAAAGCCAGCGCTCGAGTGCGGATGCCACCGACCTGCTCAGTGACATCAAGAGCGACCTGCTGCCGGAGGAGGTATTTGCCTTTACCCCGCGCGGCGATGTCATTAACCTGCCGGCCGGTGCCACGACCATCGACTTTGCCTACGCCATCCATTCGGCTGTCGGCAACCGCATGATCGGCGCAAAGGTCAACAACCGCATCGTGCCGATCGACCACAAGGTCCAGACCGGTGAGATCATCGAGATCATCACCGGCCCTGAAAACCGCGGCCCCAGCCGTGACTGGCTCAACATCGTCAAGACGAGCGAGGCCAAAAATAAGATCCGCAACTGGTTTAAAAAGGAGCGGCGGGAGGAAAATATCCAAGAGGGGCGCGATGCGCTTGAGCGCGAGATGCGCCGCAACCTCATGACGCTGAGCGATGAGCAGCGCCCCGTCTTTATGGAGGCGCTGGCCCGCCGCAACCGCTGCAACAGTGTGGAGGAGATGTACGCCGCCATCGGCTACGGCGGGCTGCAGCTCTCCCGCATGCTGCCCAAGCTGAAGGAGGAGTACACCAGACTGCAGGCCACCGAGCCGCGGCCGGTTACGGTCGAGCTCAAGCGGATGCACTCCTCCGAGGGCGTCGTGGTGGAGGGCATCGACAACTGCCCCATCAAGTTCGCCAAGTGCTGCTCACCGCTGCCCGGCGATGAGATCGTCGGATTTGTCACCCGCGGGTTTGGTGTTTCCATCCATAAGCGGGACTGTGCCAACGCCCGCGAGAGCATGCGCCACCCCGAGAATATCGACCGCTGGGTCCGCGCCTACTGGGATGACGAGGCCCGCGAAAGCTATAAGGCAACGCTCGATATCGTCTGTATGGACCGCCCGAACCTTGTGTCGGATGTGGCGCTGGCGCTGGGCGATATGCGCGTGCCTATCTACTCGCTGACGGCGCGCGCCGCCGAGCAGGGGCGCGCCCGGATGAGTGTGACGGTGGGCATCACCAACACCGAGCATCTCAACAGCGTTGTGGCCCGCCTGAAAAAGATCAAGGATGTCGTCAGCGTGACGAGGAACTGAGTTTGAAAGCCTTTCCCTGAGGGGGAAGGTGCCCCTCATCAGTCGCCTACGGCGCCAGCTTCACCCAAGGGGGAAGCCTTACATGGAAGGAGCACCCTATGCGAGCAATCATACAGCGCGTAACCCGCGCAAGCGTTACGGTCAACGGCGGTGAGCCGCGCGCCATCGGCCCGGGTCTGGTCATCCTGCTGGGCGTGCGTGAAACCGATGAGATCGATATTGTGCCGAAGCTGGCTGACAAATGCGCGCACCTGCGCATTTTTGAGGACGAGGATGGCAGGCTGAACCGCAGCGCGGTCGAGCTGGGCTATTCGGCGCTGGTGGTGTCGAACTTCACCCTGTACGGTGATACGGCCAGAGGCAAGCGCCCAAGCTTCAGCCATGCCGCCAAGGGGGAGCTGGCGGTGCCGTGCTATGAAAAGTTCCTTGATGAGATGAATCGGCAGGGCCTGCAGGAGGTCAAGCACGGCGAATTCGGCGCGGACATGCAGATCGACCTTGTGAACGATGGCCCGGTGACCATCGTGATCGATACCGACGAGTGGAAAAAGTAAGCAAAATTCAAGGGAGGACGCAATGAACATCCAGCATATCCACGGCGTTCCGCCGCTGTACACGAATACCTTTTTAATTATCACGAACGCCAAGCACGGCATCCTGATCGATGCCGCGGCCGAGCCGGGCGTCTATCTGAAGGCGCTGGAGGAGGCGGGCGCAACGCTGAGCCATATCCTGCTGACCCACGGTCACTACGACCATGTGGGGGCGGTGGCAGCCCTCAAAAAAGCAACCGGCTGCAAGGTCTATATGGACCCTGCCGATGCGCAGGGCAGCCAGCTGCTGCCCCTGACGCCCGATGTCATCACGGACACATGGCCGGCTGGTGACGAGCTTACGATCGATGAGCTGACCTTCAAGATCTACCACACCCCCGGCCACACGCCGGGCGGCGTCTGCCTGTCCTGCTACGGGCTGCTGTTCAGCGGAGATACGCTGTTTGCCGGCTCCTGCGGGCGCACGGATTTCCCCGGCGGCAGCATGCAGGAGATGGCAAAAAGCCTGTCCCTGCTGGCAGAACTGCCGCTGCCCGATGCAACAAAAGTCCTGCCCGGGCATGAGGATTTTACCACCCTTGGGCAGGAGCGCCGCTCCAACCCCTATATGAATGAGGCATGGTTTTGATGCAGATCATTTTACGCGGCCCCGCAGCGGGCTATGAAGCTGAGCATACCGCACGGCTGTTTTTCCCCGGTGCGGAGAAGTCGGAAAATCTCCCGCAGGAGGGTGATTTTGTGCTGGCGCAGAGCCACCAATGCACCGATCTGGCCCTGCTGCGCCTCAACGGTAAGCTGCAGTGGCAAACCGCCCTGCGCCCGCAGGGCGAGGATGCGGAGTACGCCCTGTGCCGGCTGCTGTACGGTATGCTCTGCCGGGCAACCGGCATCAAGCCGCCATGGGGCATGATGACCGGTGTGCGGCCGGTGCGCATCATTCACGACATGCGCGCAGCCGGTGCGGGTGAGGACGAGATACGCGCGCGCTTCCTTGACCACTTTGGCTGCGCGCCGGAAAAGTTTGCCCTCGCGCTCGGCATTGCCGACCTGCAAAAGCCGGTTCTGGACGCCGCCGACCCGATGGACTGCAGCGTCTATGCGGGCATCCCGTTCTGCCCGACCCGGTGCAGCTACTGCAGCTTTGTCTCCCGCACGGTGGGGGATAAAGCCACCCGCGCGCTTGTGCAGCCCTATGTCGATAAGCTTTGTGAGGAGCTGACCGCCATCCGCCGGACCGCCGACCGCGCCGGGCTGCATATCCGCACCTTCTATATCGGCGGCGGCACGCCCACCAGCCTGAACGCGCCGCAGCTGGAACAGCTGATGTCCCACATCGCCAAGACCTTTGATTTAGCGAAACTGGACGAATACACCGTTGAGGCCGGCCGCCCCGACTGCACCGATGCTGAAAAGCTGCGCATCATCAAAAAATACGGCGCGACGCGTATTTCCATCAACCCACAGACCTTTTCGGACACGGTCTTGCAGAACATCGGCCGCCGCCACACGGCACAGGATATTATCGACTGCTTTGCGGCCGCGCGCGCTGCAGGGCACACCAACATCAATATGGACCTGATCGCGGGCCTGCCGGGGGACACGGTCGAAGGCTTTGCAGCCAGCCTGCGTCAGGCCATCGCGCTTGCGCCGGAGAACATCACGGTCCACACGCTGACCCTCAAGCGGGCGTCCAACATCGTGGTCGAGCATCGCACTGCTGACTATGCCGATGTTGCCGCCATGCTCGACAGCTGTAGTATGCTGGCCGAGGCCGGCTATCGACCCTACTATATGTACCGCCAGAAGGGCACGCTGCAGAATCTGGAAAATATCGGCTGGGCCAAGCCGGGTTTTGAGTGTCTGTATAATATCTATATTATGGAGGAGGTCCACACCATTCTTTCGGCCGGTGCGGGCGGCTCCACCAAGCTTGTCATTCCGGGGCAGCGCCGCGGCAAGATCGAGCGCATTTTCAACTTCAAATATCCCACCGAGTACATCGACCGCTTTGCGGAACTGCTTGACCGCAAAAAGGCCGTGGAGGATTTCTATGCACATTACACATCGCAAACGCTTCATCAGCCGTGACCTTGTGGCGCTGGCCGCGCGCAGCCCGCAGGAGCTGGCGGCCCTGAGCGAGCAGCATTATCACGACCAGATCGAGAGCATCGCCGATGAGGTGCTGGCGGCAGGCCAGCGCATCGTCATGCTGACCGGCCCGTCCGCTGCGGGCAAGACGACCTCGGCCCATAAGATCGCCGGGGCCATCGCCGCGCGCGGCCACAGCAGTCAGGTCGTCAGTCTGGATGATTTTTATATCGGGGAGGGGAAATACCCCAAAAATCCCGATGGCAGCGATGATTATGAGAGTCTGGAGGCACTGGATCTGGAGCGGCTGCATTTTTGCCTGAAGGAGCTGTACAAAACCGGCATCTGTGAGGCACCGGTGTTTGACTTTACACTTCAGCAGCCCAGCGGCACCCGCCGCATTGATGCCCGCGGCGGTGTGGTCATCATCGAGGGTCTGCACGCCCTGAACCCGGCCCTGACCGAGGAGCTGCCCGCCGGGGCCGCCCTCTGCCTGTATGCGGGCCTGCGGGAGGAATACGCCGACAGCAGCGATGCCTGCTGTCTGGCCACCCGGGACATCCGGCTGGCGCGGCGCATTGTGCGGGATTACCTGTTCCGCGGGCACGGGGCTGCCTTCACGCTGGGGCTGTGGGGCCATGTCTGCGCGGGCGAGGAACGGTTCATCAAGCCCTACAAGCCGCGCGCCAACCTGCTGCTGGATACGACCCACACCTATGAGGTCTGCCTGTGGCGCACCGTGCTGGACGCGATGCCTGCCGACCCGGAGCTGACCCCCGTGCAGGCCCGCCAGCTGGAGGCCCTGCGCGCAAGGTTTGACGCATTTCCGGCGCTGGGCACCGAGCTTGTGCCCCAAAACAGCCTGCTGCGGGAGTTTATTGGTAAATAATGCCGCACAATTCACGGAAAATATACATTTGCGCGTTGCAAACCGCGCCGCAATAGGCTATAATAGACCTAAATCGCACGGCACAGATGCCGTGTTCAGGCAAGAAGAAAGAGGTGTTTGACTATGTTTGAACTGGATATTGAGATGCTGAAGGAGCAGGGCCTGCAGTTGATGGATTCCGCTAAGAAGACGGCGCAGGATCTGGCAGACAAGGGCAAAAACAAGCTGGATCTTCTGAACCAGCAGGCACGACTGTCCAAGGCACAGCGCCAGCTGGGCGCTCTGGTCTACAGCCTGCACAAGGCCGGTGAGGAGAACCCCGCACTGGTCGAAAAGTATATCGACGCCGTGGCAGAGGTCGAGAAGGCCATTGAGGAGATCAAGGCCGGCATGACCGAGGACGAGCGCGCAGAGGTCGAGGCACAGGAGGCCGCCGACGCCACCGAGGATGCCCCCGAGCAGGAGCAGGAGGAGGAAATCGAGGAAGAGCCCATCCAGCTGCGCGGCGAGACCAAGATCTGCCCCGTCTGCAAGGCCGAGGTCGATGGCGACGCGCTGTTCTGCAACCACTGCGGCGCACAGCTGTAAAAATAACACTACAGCGAAAAAAAGCAGCCGGGCGGACGGCCAACGCTTGACAAATCCGCCGATTTGTGTAAAATGTAGCGTATTGCATTTCTGTGAGCGCGGAGAAGGTCTATGAACGCATACCCCGAAAAACAGCAGTATACGGCAGACGACCTGGTAGCGATCATTGCGATCCTGCGGGATCCGGACTGCGGCTGCCCATGGGATAAGGTGCAGACCCACACCTCGATCCGGATGAACTTCCTTGAGGAAGCCTACGAGGCAGTGGATGCCATCGACCTGAATGACCCCGAGCTTCTCTGTGAGGAGCTGGGCGATGTGATGATGCAGGTGGTCTTTCACGCGCAGATCGAGCGGGAGGCCGGTCACTTTACCTTTGACGAGGTGTGCGATGGTGTCTGCCGCAAGCTCATAGAGCGTCACCCGCATATTTTTGGCGGGGACGAGAGCATAAAAGATTGGGATTCGCTCAAGAATAAGGAAAAGGGCCGTCTGACCCTCGCAGATGATCTCGAAAGCGTCCCCAAGGCGCTGCCTGCCCTGATGCGCGCCGCCAAGCTGCAAAAGCGCGCTGCCCGCTACGGCGTGCAGACAGAGTCGGCAGCCGATACGGTCGCTGCTGCGGCTGCGGCAGTTGAGACCACACCGGACAAGGCCCGGGCGGAGCAGGCGATGGGCCAGCTGCTGTTTGCCGCTGCGGCGCTTGCACGCAGTGCAGGCATCGACCCGGAGCAGGCCCTGCAGAAATGCAACGCTGCGTTTACCGCGGCGCACGCCGACAACCCAGAAAGCTAAGAAGTGAGCCGAGCGGGACGGAGTTTTCCGCAGCTGCTTTTTGCTGATATAACACTTTGGAGGTATAATACCATGACGAAAGTTGAACTGATCGCCGCTGTTGCGAATGAAGCTAACCTGACCAAGAAGGACGCCGAGGCTGCTATCAACAGCGCCCTGAACGCCATCACCAACGCCCTGAAGGAGGGCGACAAGGTCGCACTGGTCGGCTTCGGCACCTTCGAGGTCCGTGAGCGCCCTGCACGCAAGGGCCGCAACCCCCAG
Source organism: uncultured Oscillospiraceae bacterium (assembly GCA_900540595.1). GTDB lineage: Bacteria > Bacillota > Clostridia > Oscillospirales > Ruminococcaceae > Gemmiger. Next base: position 65,332 of record UQGL01000003.1, on the reverse strand, counting down.
ACCGGTGAGGAGATCACCATTGAGGCCTCCAAGCTGCCCGCTTTCAAGGCCGGCAAGGCCCTGAAGGACTCCGTTCAGTAAGTAATGGTCCGCTCCGCCCCGCCGCGCTTCTGCGGCGGGGCGGTTTTGTATCGAAAGGAAAACATCTATGCGTCTGGATAAATACCTGAAGGTCAGCCGTGTCATCAAGCGCCGCACCCTTGCTAACGAGGTTGCGGACGCGGGCCGTGTGCTGGTCAACGGCAAGCCTGCCAAGGCCAGCTATACCGTAAAGCTCGGCGACATCATTGAGGTCACCTTCGGCAACCGCCCTGTCAAGATCCGCGTCCTGTCCGATGTGGAGCAGAAGGGCAAGGATGTCGCACGGGAAATGTTTGAGATCATCGAGGAATAATGCCCCACCGCCCGGCGCGGGGTTCTAAACGCGGTGCCTGCCGCATACAGTATCACTGTAACCAAGCAGGGGAGGGACCGCCATGCCGGAAACAAAACTGGAGCCGCGCGCCGGCCAGCCGCAGCAGCAAAGCCACGGCCTTGCCCTGCGGGACCGCCGCCATCTGGCCGTGACCGGTGTCAGCCGTGTTATCAGCTGTGATGAAAGCGCCGCTGTGCTGGAAACGCCGCTCGGCAATCTGACCGTCGGCGGGCAGGAGCTGCAGATCGGGGAGCTGTCCACCCAGAGCGGGCAGGTGCAGATCTCCGGCAGGATCGAATACCTGCAGTATGCGGAAAATCAGCAGTCCGGCGGCGGTCTGCTGGCGCGGCTCTTCCGTTAGATGGCCCCGTCACCCGCCCCGTGGGCGGTGCTGGGGGATGTGCTGTGGTGCCTTGGGCTGGGCTGTCTGCTGGCGGGCGTGCGGGATGCCGTGCGCCTTGCACTGGGGGAGGGCGCGCTGCGCTGCTTTTTCCGGGATATAGCGGCCTTTGCCGCAGCAGCGGTGCTGGTCTGCAGCTTCGCTGCCGGGGCCAGTGCGGGCGGTCTGGCCCGCTGGTATATGAGCGCCGCGCTGCTGCTGGGGGCTGCTTGCTGGCACTGGACCGTGCAGCCCGCCGTACACCGCTGTGCGGCGGCAGCCGCCGCCTGCCTGCTGGCACCGCTGCATGCGGTGGAAAAAACCGCCGTCCGGCCCCTCAAAAAGCGCCTGGCCGCCGCCCGCAGCCGCCGCAGAGAGCGCAAAAAGGCAAAAAAGTCCGAAAAAAAGCAAAAATCCGCTGAAAAACAGTTGCAAAAACCTTCGACCATATTATATAATTAGCTACAAGTGGTTGTGCGTGCATTTTTGGGAAAGGGGGCATCCCACTATGAGCAAAAACAGGGGACAGTCCCAGCGTGGATTCCTGCCGTGGTGGATCACCGTTCCGGTGTTTCTGATCGTCTGCGGCTCGCTGTTCGTCAATCTCGTGCAGTATCAGGTGTCCATTGCATCCAAGCAGCAGGAGCTGCAGTCTGTGCAGAACCAGCTGAGCACACAGCTTACCGAAAACGCCGAGCTGTCCGGCACGCTGGATCAGGGCGAAAGCGCTATTATCGAGCGCTACGCTAGGGAGCAGGGCTACGCCAAGCCCAACGAGCGCGTCTTTGTGGACATCAGCGGCAAATAAATCGTTTTCAGCGGGGACGCTTTGCGGCAGCCCCCTGGCATAAAAATTACATTTAAAGGGGTATCATAGTTTGGCATTACAAGTTGGGGATATTGTCGAGGGCAAGGTCACTGGTATCAAGCCGTTCGGCGCGTTCGTTTCTCTGCCGGAGGGCAAGACCGGTCTTGTCCACATCTCCGAGGTTTCCTACGAGTTTGTGCAGGATCTTTCCACGGTGCTCAGTGATGGGCAGACGGTTTCCGTCAAGGTGATCTCGATTGCACCGGACGGCAAGATCGCATTGTCCATCAAGCGCACCCAGCCCGCGCCGGAGCGCGGCCCGCGCCAGCAGCACGGCGAGCGTACGGCTGGCGGCAATGACCGCCGCCCGGCCCCGCGCCCCAAGCGTGAGGAAAAGCCCCGCGTCTGGCAGCCCAAGCCTGCTGCACCTCAGGGCGATATGAGCTTTGAGGACATGATGGCCCGCTACAAGACCCGCAGCGAGGAAAAGATCGCGGATCTCAAGCGCGTGACGGAGAACCATCGCGGCGGATATTCCCGCCGCCGCGGCTGATACCGGCCGCGAAAGCCATACAATGAACGGCCCTATCCTGACGGCTGTCAGCCGCCGGGCTGGGGTCTTTTTGCAATTTTACAATACAAAAAATGTAGGGGATAGCCATTGCTCGCCCCTACACAATTCACGGCATATCAACAAGAAAGGACACCTATGTCTACACTTTACACGATGGTCGCGCCCTGCTTCTTCGGTACCGAATCCACGCTGAACTTTGAGGTCAAGCGTCTGGGCGCACAGAATATTCAGGTGACGGACGGCCGTGTGGCATTTCAGGGCGGGGCGGATATGATCGCCGCCGCCAACCTGAACCTGCGCACCGCCGAGCGCGTACTGCTGCTGCTGGCCACCTACAAGGCCACTACCTTTGATGAACTGTTTGACGGCTGCTACGCTATCGCGTGGGAGGAGCTGCTCCCCGCCAACGCGGCCTTCCCGGTCAAGGGCTCGAGCCTGTCCAGCCAGCTGTCCAGCGTCCCTGCCTGCCAGAGCATCGTAAAAAAAGCCATCGTCAAGCGGCTGATGAACGGCCATAAGGTCGGCACCCTGCCGGAGGACGGTGCGCTGTACAAGATCCGCTTTGCGCTGCGCAAGGACACGGTGGAAATCTATCTCGACACCTCCGGTGACGGTCTGCACAAGCGCGGCTACCGCAAAAACGCCACGCTGGCACCCATCAAGGAGACGCTGGCCGCCGCCATCGCCGATCTGGGCCGGGTGCGCCGTGACTCTCTCGTGCAGGATCCGTTCTGCGGCTCCGGCACGCTGGTCATCGAGGCTGCGCAGAAGGCGCTGAATCTGGCCCCCGGTCTGCGCCGCCGCTTTGCCGCCGAGCATTTCGACTTTGTGCCGGCTGACCTCTGGGCAGAGCAGCGCCAGAGGGCTCTTGCAGAGGTCCGCAAGGATGCCGCCTTTGAGGGCATCGGCTATGACATCGACCCCGCCGCTGTGGCGCTGGCCAACGCCAACGCCAAGCTGGCCGGTGTGGGGGACCGCTGCCGCTTTGAGGTTGCGGATGTCCGGGATTTCCGTGCGCTCGACAATGCGGTCGTGCTGACCAACCCGCCCTACGGCGAGCGTCTGGGCGATGCCTCCGAGGCGGCAAGTCTGGCGCGCACGCTGGGTCAGGTCTGGCAGGCGCACCCTGCGCAGGGGCTGTACGCCATCACGGCCGATGCGGACTTTGAGCAGCACTTCGGCAAAAAGGCTGCCCGCCGCCGCAAGATCTACAACGGCATGATTCCGTGCCAGCTCTATATGTATTTTGAGCAGCCCAAGCGGGAGAGGAAGTAAGCCATGGAAGACCTGAAACTGGCGATCCTGATTGATGCGGACAATATCTCGCCCAAGTATGTCAAGGTGATTTTGGACGAGGCTGCAAACTTTGGCGTTGCAGCCTGCAAGCGCATCTATGGTGACTGGTCCGATGCGCGGCTGAAAAGCTGGAAGGATGCGCTGCTGAACAATTCCATCATCCCCATCCAGCAATATAGCTACACGACCGGCAAGAACGCTACAGATTCCGCCATGATCATTGACGCGATGGACCTGCTCTACAGCGGCAATCTGGATGGCTTCTGCATTGTTTCCTCAGACAGCGATTTCACCCGGCTGGCGGCCCGCCTGCGGGAGGCCGGCAAGCTTGTCATCGGCATGGGGGAGAGCAAGGCACTCGGCCCCTTTGTCAAGGCCTGCGACCAGTTCAAATACCTCGATCTGATCCTCGACCACGGTGATCTCAATGAGGCGGAGGGAAATGCCCCGGCCGCCTCTGCTGCCGAGACGAGCGCCCGCGCCGCTGCGGGGGACGACACCGCCATCAACCGGGATTCCATCGGCCGCATCATTCATGGTCTGATCGATGAGATGGATGACGGCACCGGCTGGGTGCGCACCTCCCGCGTGGGGGATCAGCTCATCAAGCGCTACCCGGATTTCGATGTGCGAAACTTCGGCTCTAAGAGCCTGAACAAGTTCCTGACCTCGCTGGCGGAACTCGAGGTTGAGGAGCGCATTCTTGCCAACGGCAACCCCATCCAGTTTGTGCGGGTAAAGCCGGTTCCGAAGCCGGCCAAGAAGCCTGCAACCCGCCGCACCGCCAAGCGCACGCCCCGCCAAAAGAAATAAAACCAGCCCCAGACACCGCTTGTCTGGGGCTGTTCGCTTATCTCTGTAAATATTCTGTGCTGACCCAGCCGTATTGCTGGTCGTACTGCACCAGCGCCCAGCCGGGGGCGCTGGACATCGTACCGTAGACGCGCAGCCGCAGATAATCGGGAATTTTGCCGATGATGTCATACCCTGTGCCCGGTCCGGCGCGCAGGTTCAGCCGCTCGCCGTTGGTGCGGGTCGTAAAAAAGATTGCGTCCGTCCGCGCGGGCGGGGTGTCGGGGACGATAATATCTGCGCCCAGACTGTCCAGCAAAAGCCGCCATGGGTCAGGCTTTGTCACACCGGGAATGCTGTATTCGTGCCAGCCGTCAGCCTGCCTGATCCACGCCGTGCTGCCGTCCCACACAAGGCCGTCATACACACAGGGGACAAGCTCCGCCCCGGTGCTGTCGAGCAGACCGAATTTCCAGTCACGGCTGACAACCGTATAGCCATTCAAAAGCGGTGCGGCCCGGGCAAAGACCCGCGGTTCATCGGTGTAGCGGTTGGGCCTGTACACGCCGTCGTAGCAGAGGGCAGTCACTTCGTTGCCCGCTGTATCCAGATACACCCATTTGCCGTCCCGCTGTGCGGGGGCCAGCGGCGCGTCAAAAAAGAAATCTGCCGCACTGTAAATAAATTCGTTCGCAGCTGTGGTGTCTCTGTTTCGATAAACATACTGCTCGCCGCCAATGTAGTTGAACCAGCCGTCCCCCTCGGCCTCCAGCGCACCGTCCCGGACAGGCACAAAGCCGTTGGCGCTGCCGCTGAAGAGCAGCATGTCCGCATCGGTCGGTGTCCTCAGCTCACCCGGGCCAAGGGAGCCGTAGTAGATATGCAGAGCGTTATCCTGTAAATCGACAAAGCCCAGATACCCGCCGCCGTCATGGGCATCACAAAGGGTACCGTCGCCGCTTGCCTTTAACCGGGCGTTGTACTCCCTTTCCAGCGGGTCGCTCTCCTCCCACGCAAGCCCGTCCAGATACCCGTGCCAGTGGTGTTCGTCAATATCACATTCAAACAGCGGCTCCGGCGCGCGGCAGGGAAGCACTTCTGTACCATCGCTGCGCATCAGGCCCCACAGGCCGTCCTTGCACATCGTGTAATAGTCGGTCTCGGGGTAGGTCTGCATGGCGCGCTCATAGTCGATCAGCCGAATGTCGTCATAGTCCAGCACTGCCGCGCCGGTCGGCTCCAGCCCCTGCGGCGCAGCGGCTGCGGGGACTGGAGTCGGCGCTGCTTCGGCGGTTTCCACGGTGGCAGCTGGCGCAGATGCGGAGATTGCATCCCCGGATGCAGCCCCTGCGGCACACCCGGCCAGCAGCAGGGCAAACAGAACGCAGAGCAGAAGCTTCATGACAGAACACCGCCTTTTTTTCTTTAATTATACCACACGCGCCCCGCACCGGAAAAGCCCGGTGCGGGGCGCGTGTGCAGATTTTACAATTTATTCGTAGGTGCGCCGCCCGGCAAAGACGCACAGGGGGCGCTTGGCCTTGCCCATGCCCATCAGCTGCACGGCGGCGGCCAAGGTAGCACCGGCGCTGGTGCAGGCGGGTACGCCGTCAAAGAACAGTACCTCCCGCGCGGCACGCTCGGCATCGGCCGAGGTGACGGTCAGCACGGTGTCCACCACATAGGGGTTGTAATTCTCCGGCACAAAGCCGGGGCCGATGCCCGCAATGCTGTGCTGGCCGATGAACCCGCCCGAGATGGCGGCGCACTCGGCAGGCTCCACGGCCACGATGCGCACCATGCTGTTCCATGCCTTTATGTATTCGGCCACACCGGTGATGGTCCCGCCGCTGCCCACGCCGATGACCACGGCATCGATCGCATCGCCCGCGTGCTTTAAGATCTGCGGGCCGGTCACCCGGCGGTGATACTCGGGGTTATCATCGTTGGAAAAATAGTGGGTGTAATATCCGCCGTATCGCTTGGCGGTGTCCTCGGCGATGCGCTCCATGGCGCGGCGGCCGCCGCTGCTGCAGGCAATGATGCGCGCGCCCAAGTCCTGTAAATGCTTGCGCCGTGCAATGGGCAGGTTGCTCGGCACGACAAGGATGCAGGGGTGTCCTGTGGTTGCACAGCTGACGGCCAGCGCCGCGCCGAAGCTGCCGGAGCTTACCTCCACCACCGGCATGCCGGGCTGCAGCGTGCCGCGCTCGGTCGCAAAGGCCAGCATCGTCTCGGCCAGACCGTCCTTGGAGGTACCGGTCGCACCGCCGAAATCCAGATAGGCGAGGATGCCTGCCTCCAAACCATGGCGGCCGGAGTAGCCGTCCAGTCGCACGACCGGCGAACGGTAGACCTCCTGATAATAGCTGTGCAGGATGGGCACAGACAGACACCTCACTTTCAAAAAACGACAACATTTTTATTATAGCATAGTTCGGGGCGGTTTGCTATGGATGGAGAGAAAAATATTGCGGCGAAGGGGGGGAGGCCCCTCAGGCCTCGCAGGCTCGGCCAGCTCCCCACTTCGTGGGGCGCCTTTTGCGCGGGCAAAGCCCGCGAGAAAGCCTCCTCGCTATGCGGGGAGGTGACGAGCGCAGCGAAGTCGGAGGGGCTTTCCCCGTATACCCTCATGGCGCTGCTAAAAAATCTGCCGTATTTCTTCAAAAAATCGCTCCATGGGCTTGACTTCCGGCGCCTGTTCTGTTATAATTCATAGGCTGATGTAAAGAAAATTACTTTACACAGCCTTCACAAGCAGCAAAGGGGGCGCGGGCATGGCCGGTAAGCCGCAGAAAAACCTTGCCTACTCCGTCCTGCTGGACTTCTACGGTCCGGTTCTGACGGAAAAACAGCGCGTCATCCTGACGGAATACTATGACGAGGATTTGTCCTTAGCTGAAATTGCCGAAAATCTCGGCATCACACGGCAGGGGGTGCGGGACGCCATCAAGCATGGCGAGGCCGCGCTGGACGAGCTGGAAGCAAAGCTCGGCAACGCCCGCCGCCACGCAAGGATGCAGGCCGATCTGGATCGGATGCAGACCCTCATCACCGAGATCCGCTGCTGCAACTCGGGGTCCTTTACCCCGAATCCGCGCATCACAAACGATACCGCGGAGCTGCTCACGATCTTACAACGCTTGGACACGCAGGAGGATGCCGATGGCCTTTGAGTCTTTAACAGAGCGCTTGAATGGCGTTTTCAAAAAGCTGCGCGGCAAGGGCAAGCTGAACGAGGCCGACATTAAGGCCGCTATGCGCGAGGTGCGTATGGCGCTGCTGGAGGCCGATGTCAACTACAAGGTTGCCAAGGACTTCTGCGCTCAGGTTTCGGAGCGCGCGATGGGGCAGGAGGTCATGGAGAGCCTGACCCCCGCCCAGCAGGTCGTCAAGATCGTCAACGAGGAATTGACCAGCCTTATGGGCGGCAATGAGCCGAAATACCTGCGCCTGAAAAACAAGGGCCAGACCGTGCTGATGATGTGCGGCCTGCAGGGCAACGGCAAGACTACCCATGCTGCCAAGCTCGGCAAATTCTACCGCAGTCAGGGCCGCCGCCCGCTGCTGGTTGCCTGCGACATCTACCGCCCCGCCGCCATTGAGCAGTTGAAGGTGGTCGGCGAGCAGGCCGGTGTTCCCGTCTTTACGCTGGGCACCGAAAAGCCCGAGCTTATCGCCCAGAAGGCGATGGCCTACGCGAAGGATCACGGCAATGACATTGTGATCCTCGATACCGCAGGCCGCCTGCAGATCGATGACCAGCTTATGGATGAGCTGGTGCGGATCAAACAGGCAGTCGAGGTCGATGAGACCCTGCTGGTCGTGGATGCCATGGCCGGTCAGGAGGCCGTCAATGTGGCCAAGACCTTCAATGAGAAGGTCGGCATCAGCGGCGTCATTCTGACCAAGACCGATGGCGATACCCGCGGCGGTGCGGCGCTCTCGGTGCTGGCCGTCACCGGTATGCCGATCTATTTCCAAGGCACGGGCGAGAAGCTCGAGGATCTTGAGCCGTTCTACCCGGCGCGGATGGCCAACCGCATCCTCGGCATGGGCGATGTGCTTTCCCTGATTGAGAAAGCCCAGAGCGTCCAGAACGACAAGGAAGCCGAGGCCGCCGCCAAGCGCCTGATGGAGAACAAGTTCGACATGAACGACCTGCTGGCCCAGTTCCAGCAGATCAAGAAGATGGGCGGCGCTGCCTCGCTGCTGGCAATGATGCCCGGCGGCAGTCAGATCGATGCCGATTCCCTCGATGATAAGGCACTGCCCCGCATCGAGGCTATCATCTACTCCATGACCCCTGCAGAACGCGCCAAGCCCGACATCATCAACCCCAAGCGCAAGCGCCGCATCGCGGCCGGCTCCGGCACCTCGGTCGAGGATGTCAACAAGCTGCTGCGCCAGTTTGAAGCAATGCAGAAGATGATGAAAAAGGTCAAGCGCAATCCCAAGGCCTTTATGCGCGGCCTCGGGAGCATGGGCGGCAGAGGCGGCTTTAAAGGCTTTGGCCGCTGATTTTCACAAAGGTATGACCCGCTCGGCTTTACGGCCCACGGGATGTACAATATATTAAAGATGCCCAACCAAGGGCCGTAAACAATTTTTGGAGGAATATTACTATGGTTAAGATTCGTCTGCGCCGCATGGGCGCCAAGAAGGCTCCTTTCTACCGCGTTGTTGTTGCTGACAGCCGCTTTGCCCGTGATGGCCGTTTCATCGAGGAGATCGGCTACTACGATCCGACCAAGGAGCCCTCTGTCGTCAAGATCGACGCTGAGAAGGCCAAGCAGTGGCTGTCCAACGGTGCTCAGCCCACCGACACTGTCCGCGAGATCCTGAAGAAGGCCGCTGTTCTGTAATCTGTTCGCTTTTTAGGGAGGGAACGCCACATGCAGGAACTCTTATTAGCCGTTGCCCGCGGCCTTGTCGAGGACAAGGAGGCCGTGCAGGTGACTGTTGATCCCATGCGTGAGGACGGCACTGTTGTGTACCACCTCAAGGTGGCTGAGGCCGATATGGGCCGCGTCATCGGCAAGCAGGGCCGCATCGCCAAGGCGATCCGCGTTGTCATGCGTGCCGCGGCTGTCCGTCAGGGCGAAAAGGTCATCGTTGAGATCGACTAAGACCCGTTACAAAGCACTTTGCCGCAGGGTAAAGTGCTTTTTCTGTATCAGGAGGAATATATGCGAAACTACCTTCCCGCCTGCAAGATCGTGTCTACCCACGGTGTGCGCGGCGAAATGAAGGCCCTGCCGCTCTGTGACGGCGCGGCGTTTCTGACAAAATTCAAGCGGCTGTTCAGCACGGCCGAGGGCGCGGGCGAGACCCGCGTGCTGGGTGTGCGCGCACAGGGCAATGTGATCCTGCTGCGGCTGGACGGCATTACCGATATGGACGCCGCCCGCGCGCAGGTGGGCCGGGTGTACTATCTGGCCAAGGCCGATGCCCGGCTGCCCAAGGGCCGCTACTTCATTGACGATCTGCTGGACTGTGAGGTAGCAGATGCCGATACCGGCCGCGTCTACGGCCGCCTGACGAATGTGGAGCATCCGGCTGCGCAGGACATCTACACCGTGACCGATGCGGCGGGGGAGGAGCACATGCTGCCCGCTGTGCCGGAGTTTGTCAAGACCATCGACATTGAAAACCGCCGCATCCTGATCACCCCCATCGAGGGGATGTTCACCGATGCTGTGAACGGCGATGAGGGCTGAGCCGATGCGCATTGATATCGTAACGCTTTTTCCCGAGTTGTGTGACAGCTTCCTCTCGGCCAGTATTCTGGGCCGCGCCCGCGCGAAGAACCTGTTCGAGGCGCACTGTCACCAGATCCGCGACTATACAAAAAACAAGCAGAAGCAGACCGATGACTACCCCTACGGCGGCGGCTGCGGCATGGTGCTGTACGCCCAGCCCATCGCCGACTGCCTGCGGGCCGTGCAGGCCCAGTGCGCCGGGCAGGGGCGGCAAAAGCCCCATGTGGTGTTCCTGACGGCTGCGGGCCGCCCCTACAATGAGGAAAAGGCCCGGGAGTTGGCCTCCTATGACGCCGTTACCCTCGTCTGCGGCCATTATGAGGGCATTGACCAGCGGGTCATTGACGCTTTCGGCGATGAGGAAATCTCGATCGGTGATTATGTGCTGACCGGCGGTGAGTTGGCCAGCCTTGTCGTGGCCGACAGTGTGCTGCGCCTGCAGCCCGGCGTGCTGGCTGAGGAAAAAGGCTATCAGGACGAGAGCTATTGGGACGGACTGCTGGAATATCCCCAGTTTACCCGCCCGGAGGTCTGGGAGGGCCGCGCTGTGCCGCCGGTGCTGCTGACCGGCGACCACAAAAAAATTGATGAATGGCGCGGTGCCCAAAGCCGTGAACGGACCCGTGAGCGCCGCCCCGACCTGTATGACGCCTGGTGCGAGAGCCACCCGCTGACCGAGCTGCCGAAGTGGAAGCGCGGCGAAAATATGCGCCTTGTGAAAAATGACGAACAGCTCAGCCTTTGCGCCGCGCTGATGGCCGAGGGACGCCGCGCTGTCTGCGAGGCAGTCTGTGCGGAGCAATATCTGGAAATGCTCACCCCGCAGGCCCATCTGCCTATGCTGCAGGAGGATAAAAAGAACGGCTGGGCGTTCTATCTGCACTATACCAAAGACAGGGCTGACGGTATGGTGGGTGTCTGCCACAAAACGGGGGAGGTCGGCCGCCTGTTTGTGACCGAAGCGGCCCGCGGCAGGGGATACGGCGCTAAGATGCTGGATTTTGCCCGCAAAAAGCTGCCGGAGCATCCGCACCCGACCTTGGGGGTGCTGAACACCAACACCCGCGCGATTGCGCTGTACAAGCGGATGGGCTGGCGGCTGACCGGCAGCGTGCTGAATGTGTACGACCCGGAAAACGACGCGTTTACGGAAAAATACTGCGAAGAATGGCAGATGCGCTATCAGGGCTGACCGTTGTTTTTGTCGTCAATCCACAACGATGTTGAAAATAAACTAGTAAAGTTGCACAAACGCGCGCGCGAAGATTTGGCAGAATTACAGAATCATGCCAAATTTGCAATTTTCCACTGTACAAAATCGACCGAATAGGATAAAATAGAGACAATCAAGGCGGCGTATTAACACGCAATAGACCGCCTGGAAGTCGCCCGCGGTAGATACACAGGGGCATATTATTTTCAAAAGTAGGAGAGAATAACTATGTACGTTAAAGAAGTTACCGTTGAGAATCAGGTTGGTCTGCACGCCCGTCCGGCTACCTTCTTCATCCAGAAGGCCAACGAATACAAGTCCTCCATCTGGGTCGAGAAGGAGGAGCGCCGTGTCAACGCCAAGTCTCTGCTCGGTGTCCTGAGTCTGGGCATCGTCGGCGGCACCACCATCCGCATTATTGCTGACGGTGCCGATGAGCAGGCTGCAGTTGACGGTCTGGTCAAGCTGGTCAGCTCCGGCTTTGCCGAGTAATCTTCCTTAAACAATCAGCGGTGGGGTGACCCGCCGCTTTTTTTGTATACGGCGGCACCGCATACAGCGCATCGGGCGCAGCGGTGCTGCCGTAAGAAAGGCCTGTCCATGACAAAAGCTGAACTCTACAAAAAAGCCTGCATGCTGCCGCTGCTGCCCGGCGTGTATATCATCCGTGACAAAACAGACACGATCATCTATATCGGCAAGGCCAAGCGCCTTAAAACGCGCGTGTCGCAGTATTTCCGTGAGGGGGTGCCCCACGATGCCAAGGTCAGCCAGATGATCGCCCATGCGTTCACCTTTGATGTTATTGTCTGCCAGAGCGAGTTTGAGGCGCTTGTGCTGGAGGCCAGCCAGATCAAGGCCCACACACCGAAGTACAATATTTTGCTCAAGGACGACAAGGGCTACAGCTATGTCAAGGTCACGCGCGGTGCATGGCCGCGCATCTCAGCGGCACTGCAGAAGGATGACGATGACGCCGACTATATCGGCCCGTTCACCTCATCGTTTGCCGTGCGGGAGATGGTGGAAACAGCGCAGAATTGCTTTTTGCTGCCCCGCTGCAGCAAGAGCTTTCCGCAGGAGCTTGGCAAGGGCCGCCCCTGCCTGAATGCCCACATCGGAAAGTGCATGGCAGTGTGCAGCGGCAAGATCAGCTGTGAGGCCTACAACGATGCAGTGCAGGGCGCGCTGCGGATGATCCGCTACGGCAAAAAGGACATCGTCAAGCAGCTGCGCGATAAGATGGAGGCCGCCTCCGAGCGCCTTGACTTTGAAACGGCCGCCCTGCTGCGCGACCAGATCATGGCCATTGACCGTGTGGCCGCAGGCCAGAAGGTCGTTATGGACAATGATACCGAGATGGATGTCATTGCGCTGGCCGGTACGACCCATGCGGTCTGCGCCGCTGTGCTGCGCTACCGGGACGGCCGCCTGACCGACAAGCGGGAATTCGTTTTCCACGATACCACCGACATCAACGCCGTGCGGGAGGAGTTCCTGCCGCAGTATTATCTGGACGGTGAGAACATCCCCAGAACCATCGCTGTGGACGCCCTGCCGCCCGATGCGGAGGCGCTGAATGAGGCACTGAACCAGGCCCGCGGCACAAAGGTCGAGCTTTATGTGCCGCAGCGCGGTGATGTGGCAAAGCTGGTCACAATGGCCTACACCAATGCCGTGGAGCGCCTTGGCCGTGAGAGCGGCCGTTACACCCGCGAGGAAAAGCTGCTGGAGGAGGCCGCCCAGCTGCTTGGCCTGAAGGAGCCGCCCCGCGTTATCGAAAGCTACGATATCTCTAACTGGGGCGATGGCTCCAGCGTCTGCGGCATGGTCGTGTTTCAGGACGGAAAGCCGCACCGTTCGGGCTACCGCCGCTTTAAGATGAAGACCGTCGCGGGCACGGACGACTATGCCTCGCTGGCAGAGACGCTCTCCCGCCGTGCGGCGGAATACGAGGCGGCCCGCCGCGGGGAAAAGCCTGACGGCCCGCAGAACCAGTTTGCCACCCTGCCGGACCTGCTGCTCATCGACGGCGGCAGGGGGCAGGTCAGCGCGGTCAGGCAGGCCCTGCGCGGCACGGCGCTGGAGAATGTCCCCACCTTCGGTATGGTCAAGGACGATCACCACCGCACCCGCGCCATTGTGGACGATGAGGGCGGCGAGATCGCAATCAATCGCAATCGCAATATCTTTACCTTTGTGACGAATATTCAGGACGAAACACACCGCTACGCCAACGATTACCGCAAGCGCGCGATGAAAAAGCGCTCCTACGCTGCCACGCTGACGGCCATTCCCGGCGTGGGGGAAAAGACCAGCGCCGCCCTGCTGGCACACTTCAAGACCGTTGCGGCGGTCAAGGCTGCCAGCATCTCCGATCTGGAGGAGGTCAAGGGCATCAGCCACGCCAAAGCGGAAATGCTGTACAACGCGCTGCGGAATGGGGTATAATGAGTGTGACGCACTACCCGGTAGGGGCCGGGCCTGCCCGACCCTCAACTATACGGGAAATGATATTTCTCGGCAAGGCCGCGGGCTGCACCTGTGCAGCCCCTACAACAATTTAAAATGGATTTATCCTTATGCTGATTCTGACCATACTTCTTTCTATCGCCTTTGCGGCGGGCTTCACCCTTCTGCCCGCCCGCGTCCAACACCGCAAACCCGCCTGCGCCGATGGTTACGCCGGGGCGGGCGTCACGGCGCTTGTCTGGCTGTGGGCGGTCTGCATCTGGTCCCGCCCGGGCCTGACCGTTGACTTTGACGGATTCCGTCTGGCAGCCATTCTGGCCATGCAGGGGCTTTCCTGCGGCATTGTCTGCGGGTTCCGCCTGCGCGGCGCGCTGCCGCAAAGGCTGCGCACCCCGGCTGCGGTCGTCCTGCTGCTGGCGGCCAGCCTGGGGGCAGAGATATTCATCGGCAACCTAAGCTGGCTGGCAACCAGCCGCTATACGCCGGTGGACCTGCGGCCGTACCTGACAAATGACCCGAACCCCGCTGCGCCGCTGACGCTGCAAGGGGACAGCACCGTGCTGGAATTTGCGGATCTCGGCTTTGAGGTCTATAACCTGCAGCTGGACGGGCTGGTCTCGCTGGCGGACGGTGATACCCCCGAGCAGAAAAATGTCCTGCTCCAGCTTTATGTGGCTGCTACGGATGAGGCCAGCTCGGCATCCCGCCAAAGCTGGGGCTGGGAGGCTGCACCTGCATCGGGACGCAGTCTGGTCCGCAGTCTGGATCTTTCCGGCAGGGCCGATATCCTGACGCTGACCGTCACCGGCTATAAGGGGGAGTACCGCAGCTACCCGCTGAACGCGCAGCTGACCACGGTCTGTGCCAATGTGCGCCGCCCGCTGGATTTCTCGCTTCTGCGGTTCGCGGCGGTCTTTGCGCTGGCACTGGCAGGCTTTGCGCTGCGCCCGGCCAGCGTTCTCTGGCGCGATTCCTATTGTGCGCATGAGAAAAAATACCGCCCGGTTATGCTGGCAGCGGGGCTTGCGCTCTGCGCGGCAGCGTTTTTGGCACCGTTCGGGGATCGCTTCAACGCAGGCGTCGCAACGGGCTTTTACAATACGCCGGACTGGTCGGGGACAAGCCGCATCGACTTTACCATGCACATCAACGACTGGGCCTCCAACGCATCGGCCCAGTACGGTGCGCTGGCGCACAGCCTGCTGAACGGCCGTCTTGACCTCGAGAAGGACCCGCCCGCCGCTATGGCGGAGCTGCAAAACCCCTACGACACCGCCGCCCGTCAGGAGGCTGCCCCCGATGCACTGTGGGATGTGGCCTACTACAATGGCCGGTATTATGTCTACTTTGGGATCGTGCCCTGCCTTCTGTTCCAGCTGCCCTTTGAGGCACTGACCGGCATACAGGACCTGCCGCCCAGCCTGCCGATGATCCTGCTGGCATGGCTGTACATTGCGGCGGTGTTCGGCTTTGTCCGGCAGGCGGTGCGCCGCTGGTTCCCGGATGCCAGTGCTGCGGCCTGTCTGCTGGCCGCCGTGGGCGCGGCTTCGGGGGCGCAGCTCTGGTACTTACTGCACCGTCCGTCGGTGTATGAATATGCCATCCTCTGCGGGGCTGTCTTTGTGCTGTGGGCGCTGTGGCAGTGGCTGCTGGCGGCGAACACGCCGCTGCAAAAGCGCGGCCGGGTGCTGTTTCATTTGACGCTGGGCAGCCTTTGCATGGCACTGGTGGCAGGCTGCCGCCCC
Organism: uncultured Oscillospiraceae bacterium; assembly: GCA_900540595.1. Classification (GTDB taxonomy): domain Bacteria; phylum Bacillota; class Clostridia; order Oscillospirales; family Ruminococcaceae; genus Gemmiger. Next base: position 49,876 of record UQGL01000003.1, on the reverse strand, counting down.
CAGATGGTGCTGTTTGCCGTATTAGCGCTGCCCATCCTGTGGCCGCGCTATATCACGGAGAAGCGCCTTTGCACCCGGCAGGGCGCAGGGGAGTGCGCCGCCTTCCTGCTGCCGGTCGTGCTGGTGGCGGCGGGGCTGATGTGGTACAACGCCGCGCGGTTCGGCTCGGTATTTGACTTCGGCGCAAATTACAACCTGACCAGCAATGATATGACCCGCCGCGGCTTTGCGGTGGGGCGCATCGCCCCGGCGGTCGTGACCTTCCTGCTTGGCATCCCCGGTGTGCAGACGGTTTTTCCGTATCTGAGCGCCACAAAAATGCAGACGAACTACATGGGGCTGACCATCACCGAGCTGTACTACGGCGGCGCGTTTGCCTGCCTGCCGCTGCTGTGGGGCCTTGGCGGCCTGCCGCTGGCCCGCCGCCGGCTCGGCCGCTGCCGTGATCTGCGCGCCGTATTCCGCCTGACGGCTATCTGCACGGTGGTACTGGCGGTGCTGGACTGCCAGATGGCCGGGATGCTCTACCGTTACCAGAGTGACTGGCTCGGCCCGCTGCTGCTGTCGGCGGCGCTGGCGTGGCTGCTGGCGGAGCGTACCCTGCAGGGGCGCGGGCTGCCGGTGCTGACAAAGGCGCTGCGCACGGTCTTTCCGCTGGCGGTGCTGGCGGGTATCTGCTATAACTTCTGTGTCTATTTTGCGGCGGAGCCCCAGCTGATGGGGCAGAACCCCGCATTGTATGAAAATGTGAGCCGTCTGGTTCAATTCTGGCTGTAAAGGGAAAAGAGTATGGCTGATAAAAACATCTACACCGTCATTGTGGCCGATGATGAGGACGAACTGCGCGAGGCCGTCTGCACCATGATCCCTTGGGAGGCGCTGGGCTTCCATCTGGTGGGCAGTGCCAGCAACGGGCTGGACGCCCTTGAACTTGTCGAGCGGCTTGAGCCGGATCTGCTGCTGACCGACATTCGGATGCCCTTCATCTCGGGCATTGAGCTGGCCCGGCAGGTGCGCGAGATACGCCCTGCCATGCACATTGCCTTTTTGAGCGGCTATGATGACTTTGAGTACGCCAAACAGGCCATTCAGTACAACATCATCAGCTACATGCTCAAGCCGCTGACGATGGACGGTCTGGCCGCCGAGCTGAAGTCCATCCATGAGAAGATCGATGCCCGCTATGCCGGGCTGCGCCGGGCTGATGCATCGCACGCGGACCGGGCGGCATTTCTCATCCCGCTGGTGCTTGCACAGTACGACAGTGCCCCTGCTGATCTGGAGGAACGGCTGCGCACCTCCGCCGCAGCCTGCGGCCTGCTGCGCGGCACCGATGACCGCAGCACGCTGGTGGTGCTGGCGGCCTCGCTGGAGGGGGCGGCTGATTACGAGGCGGGCTTTACCCAGCTGGTGGAGCAGAGCGCAAACAAGTACCTGCGCCATTTTGTCTTTTACTGCTGCGGCCGCGCGGTGGCGGTGCTGCTGGGCAACCCCTCCGACTTTGAGGAGTATCTGCACATTCTGGCGGATGAGATCTGCCAGCTGGCAGACCGCGCGCTGGGCCGCACGGCCAATGTGGGTGTCAGCCGGGAGTTTGCACACTTCAGTGAGCTGAACGATGCCTACCGTCAGGCTGTGGAGGCACTGCACACCGCCGCCGAGGGGGAGGGCGGCGTCAGCTTTACGGCGGACGCCCGCAAGACCGGCAGCCTTTGCGACCGTGCACTGGAGATCATCGACCAGCATTATATGGATGAAGACCTTTCGCTTGCATCCCTCTCCGCCATGCTGGATGTCAGCCCCAACCACCTGAGCGCCTGCATCAAAAAGTCGGAGGGGGAGACCTTCATCAACATTCTGGTGCGCCGCCGTATGGAGAAGGCGCAGGCACTGCTGCTGACCACCGACATGCAGATTCAGGAGATCGCCCGCTGCTGCGGCTACACCGACCAGCACTATTTCAGCTATTGCTTTAAAAAGTACAGCGGTACATCGCCGGTGGCATTGCGCCGCGCCCGCGCTGCAGGGGAGGCCCGCACATGATGCGCCCGCCGCGCACCGCCCATCTGGCGGCAGCGCTGATCTCCGCCGTGGCTGTCATGGTGCTGACGCTCTGCACAACGCTCTTTCTGCGCAGCTACCGCAATGCGATTGTCGAGGCTGCCCGCACCAACAGCGCCCAGGCCGTCAGTCAGGTCGTGGGGGCCGTCGGCAATTATGTAGACACGATGGAGAGCGCAGTCACCATCGTTATGGGGCATCTGGACGATGCAGAGGAGCCCCGGGATGCGTTTCTGGGCGCGTTCCTGACGGCCCGGCCCGAGGTGGCCGCCATCACCGCCTACGATGCGGACGGCGCGCTGCTGAACTGCTGGGCGCAGGACGGCCGCACCCCGAAGGAGGAGATCCTGCGCAATCTTTCGTTTGATCTGACGACCGCCCGCCGTCTGAGTCAGGGCTATATCAGCACGCCCCATGTTGAGTCGATCTTTGCGGGGTATTATCCATGGGTCGTTTCCGTTGTCCGCACAGTGCCCGGCACCGCCGAAAAGCGCTGGCTGTCGCTGGACCTGAGCTTTACCGAGCTGGCCGCCACCATCAGCAATGTCGGCATCGGCCAGCACGGCTACTGCTACCTGATGGATGAGCGCGGCAATATGGTCTACCACCCGCAGCAGCAGCTTCTCTATGCGGGCTTGAAAAAGGAGGAGGCCGGCCGTCTGGCCTGCCTTGGTGACGGCACCTATGTGGAGGATACCGTCATCTACAGTGTCCAGCGCGTGCCGAACAGCCCATGGCGCGTTGTCGGCGTCAGCTACATTGATGAGACCGTCAACGAAAGCTTCTGGCAGATGGTGCGCATCGCCGTGGCAACGGCAGCGCTGATCTTTGCGGCGGCGCTGGCGGTGGGCTGGGTGCTGTCCCGCCTGCTGTCCCGCCCGCTCCAGCAGCTGGAGAACGCCATGGAGCAGTTTGAGCAGGATGCCGACCACTTTGCGTTCCAGTCGGTGCGCGGCACGCGGGAGGTGCAGAACCTTTCGGATTCCTTCGGCCACATGGTCGGGCGTATCCAGCGGCTGATGAACACCGTGCGCGAGGAGGAGATCGTCCTGCGCAAGACCGAGCTGAAGGCGCTGCAGGCACAGATCAACCCGCATTTCCTCTACAATACGCTGGATTCCATCGCATGGATGTGCGAGCGCGGCAAAAATGCAGACGCTGTGCAGATGGTCCATGCGCTGGCAAGGCTTTTCCGCATCAGCATCAGCCGCGGCCATGAGCTGATCCCGATCGAAAAGGAGCTGCAGCACGCCGAGGCCTACCTGCAGATCCAGAAATACCGCTACAAAAACCAGTTTACCTATCATTTTACGGTGGATGAGGACTGCGTACACTGCCTGTGCAACAAGATCACCCTGCAGCCCATCATTGAAAACGCCATCGTCCATGGGCTGGATCTGATGGTGGACGATGGCCATATCGAGATCACGGTCAGGCCGGATGGGGACGATATTCTGCTGATCGTCAGCGATGACGGCATCGGCATGGAGCCGGAGCAGGTCGCGGCGCTTTTGCAGAAGGAGCCGAGCGACCGCACCGGCATCGGCATCAAGAATGTCAATGACCGGCTGCGCATCTACTTTGGCCCCGGCTACGGGCTGTCCATCGAAAGCGCCCCCTATGCGGGCACGACTGTTACTATCCGCACCCCGCGCGTGCCGGAGGACAGGGAGGGCGAGTATGATAAAACGCATTAAAATGCTGCTGCCCGCCGTTCTGGCGGTGCTGCTGCTGGCAGGCTGCAATGTGCAGTCTGCGGCGGCCACCACCGCGCGGTACAGGGTGACGGTCGTTGCCAAATCCCGCGAGTCGGAATTCTGGAAGGCGGTGCTGTCCGGGGCTGAGGCCGCTGCGACCGAGTACAATATGCAACTCACCGTCCTTGCCCCCGACAATGAGGAAAATTATGACGCCCAGAATCAGCTGATCGAAAAGGCAGTCGAGGACGGGGCGCAGGCCATCGTATTTTCTGCCATCGACTACGAGGCCAACGCCGAGGCCATTGATGCAGCCGCCGCAGCGGGCGTGACGATCGTAGGGATCGATTCGGCCGTCCATTCCGATCAGGTAGCGGCCTACATCGGGTCCGACAACTACGGCGCCGGGCGGCTGGCGGCCCGCAGCGCGCTGGAGGGCACGGAGGGAAAGCTCTGTGTGGGGCTGATCAACTATGAGGTCAACGGCGCCAACGGCCGCGACCGCGAGCAGGGTGCCCGCGACACCTTTGCGGACAGCGGCCGCGCTGAGGTCGTTACCTCGATGCAGACCCATCCGAATGCAGCCAGCGCGCACAGTGATGCCCTGCGGATGCTGCAGCAGCACCCCGAGATCAATGTGCTGGTGGCCTTCAACGAGGCCACCGCCGTGGGGGCCGTGCAGGCTGTGCAGGAGATGGAGCGGGTCGATGACCTCTGGCTGGTGGCGTTTGACTCCAATGTGCAGACGATCGATGCGCTGCAAAGCGGCGCAGTGGACGCCCTGATCGTGCAGAACACCTACAGCATGGGCTATTTCGGCGTGGAGAGCGCCTACAGGCTGCTGGCCGGGCAGGGCGACAGTGTGGAAAAATCCAACATTACTGCCGTCCGGGTCATTACCCGGGATAATATGTTTGCCATAGATAAGCAAAAGGCGCTGTTCCCGTTCGGGTGAGATTTGTAGAGGCTTGGCCTCTTTGCGGGCGGATAGGGAATCCGCCCCTACGGCACATCTCCCTCCCAGAGGGAGGGAAGGGCGTCAAACAACTCTTGTAGGGGCGAGCATTGCTCGCCCGTGCCCGTTTGTCTGTGAAAAACTCCCCGGAAAGCGCGTTACTGTGCCAAGTTGGCGGGCGACCAATGGTCGCCCCTACACATTTAACAGGCCGAGAATGTGATTCTTTGACAACCTGACCTCCCTCCCAGAGGGAGGTTTTTGTTTGCAAAAATCTTACAAAATAAAAACAACATGAACCGTTTTGACATTTTTTGTGGGCCTTCTGCACAAAAAAGGCAGGTTCGGATTGGGGAAAGTGCCCTAAACGGTGAAAATTTCCCCCTTTTGTCGGTGAAATTTCACCTTGTTTTTTGCCCTGCACCCGAGTATTATAATAACTGTCAACAGGGCCCGCACCTCTACCGCGGCCCGAAAAAATCCACTGCAAAAAGAAGGAGAAACTTATCATGAAAAAGTTTGCTGCTCTGGCCGTTGCTGGCTGCATGGCCGTATCCCTCGCCGCTTGCGGCGGCTCCGCTTCCGCCCCCGCTTCCAGCGAGGCTGCCTCTACTGAGTCCGCCGCTACCTCTGCTGCCGAGAGCGCAGCTGAGAGCGTTACCGAGGCCACTCAGGGCGGTAAGGTCGGCGTCTGCATCTACAAGTTCGATGATGCCTTCATGACCACCTACCGTAATGCTCTGCAGGAGATCCTCGAGGGCAAGGGCTACGAGGTCACCATCGTTGACGGCAACAACGACCAGGCCAAGCAGAACGAGCAGATCAACACCTTCATCACGCAGGGCGTTGACGCACTGATCATCAACCCCGTTATGACTTCCGCCGCTGACCAGATCATCTCCACCGTTAAGGATGCCGATGTTCCCACCGTCCTGATCAACCGTGAGCCCACCGCCGATCAGATGTCCGCTTACGACAAGCTGGTCTATGTTGGCTGCGACGCTGCTCAGTCCGGCACCTTCCAGGGCGAGCTGATCCTCGACACTGAGAACAAGGGCGACATCAACGGCGACGGCAAGGTTTCCTACATCATGATTCAGGGCGACCCCGAGAACATCGACGCTCAGCTGCGTACCGAGTACTCCGTCAAGGCTCTGACCGATGCCGGCGTTGAGGTTGAGCAGCTTGACCTGCAGCGCGGTGACTGGGACCGTAACAAGGGCCAGGAAATCTGCCAGAACGACCTCGCCAAGTTCGGCGATCAGATCGAGGTTGTCTTCTGCAACAACGATGATATGGCTATCGGCGCTCTGCAGGCTATTCAGGCTGCCGGCCGTACCGTCAACAAGGACATCTACCTCGTCGGTGTTGACGCTCTGGACGCTGCCAAGAACGAAGTTGCCAATGGCAACATGACCGGTACCGTCCTGAACGACGCTAAGGGTCAGGCTACGCAGGCTGTTGCTTCCATGGAAGAGCTGCTGGGCGGCAAGACCTTCGAGGCTGGCAGCCAGAGCGTCTACGTTGACTACGTCAAGGTTACCCCTGACAACGTCAAGGACTTCCAGTAATTTGACAAAAGCCACAGCTTAGACCAGAACAATCGGGGTGCGTGTGCGCAGGCGCACGCACCCTTTTTTCGTGAAAAGGTTACAAAAGATTAAAGGGGGCCAGCGAATTGTCAGAGTACCGCTTGGAGATGTGTGATGTCGTCAAGACGTTCCCCGGCGTCAAGGCACTGAATCACGCACAGCTGAAATTGAAACCCGGCACCGTCCATGCGCTGATGGGAGAGAACGGCGCGGGCAAGTCTACCTTGATGAAGTGCATGTTTGGTATCTACCACATGGACGAAGGCAAGGTCATTTATGAGGGACAGGAGGTCCAGATCAAGGGACCTCTGGATGCACTGAACCGCGGCATTGCGATGGTGCATCAGGAGCTGCAGCCCATCCCGGAGCGTTCCATCGGCGAGAATATCTACGTCGGGCGCTACCCAACCAAGAAATACGGACCCGTCACCGTCATCGACCACGACAAGATGTACGCGGATGCGGCCAAGGTCTTAAAGGAAGTCCACCTGAATTATGATCCGCACGCAAAGCTCGGAACCTTGAGCGTTTCTCAGATGCAGCTGGTTGAGATCGCCAAGGCCGTCTCGGCAGACTGCAAGGTACTGATCCTCGACGAGCCGACCTCCTCGCTGACGGCGGCCGAGGTCGAGGCGTTGTTCACCATCGTGGACGAGCTGCGCGCCAAGGGCGTCTCCATCGTCTACATCAGCCACAAGATGGACGAAATTCTTCGCATCAGCGACGAAGTCACGATCATGCGCGACGGCCAGTACATCGGCACCTGGGAGGCCAAGGAACTGACCACCGATATGATCATCACCAAGATGGTCGGACGTGAGCTGTCGAACCTCTACCCGCCGCGCTCGAATACGCCCGGTGAGGTCGTGTTTGAGGTCAAGGACTTCACGTCCATCAACCCCAAGAGCTTCCGTCACGTCAACTTCAATGTCCGCAAGGGCGAGATCCTCGGCGTTGCGGGTCTGGTTGGTGCCCAGCGCACCGAGCTGATGGAGGGTCTGTTCGGTCTGCGCTGCCACACGTCGGGCACCATCACCTATAAGGGCAAGGAACTGACCATCAACCAGCCGCAGGACGCCATCAAAAACGGCATCGCCATGCTGACCGAGGACCGCCGCGCCACCGGTATTCTGGGTGTGCTTTCCATTGCGGATAACGTCTCCATTGCATCGCTGAACAAGTATCTGATCGGCGGCATCATGCTGGACGACAACAAAATCGAAAAGCTCGTGCAGGATAATGTCGCCAAGCTGTCCATCAAGACGCCGTCCTCCAAAACGCAGATTCAATCGCTGTCCGGCGGCAACCAGCAGAAGGTGCTGATTGCCCGCTGGCTGGCCAACGACCCCGATGTTTTCATCATGGACGAGCCGACCCGCGGTATCGACGTCGGTGCAAAGTATGAAATTTACTGCATCATCGCCGAGATGGCCAAACAGGGCAAGAGCATCATCATGATCTCCTCCGAAATGAGCGAGCTGATCGGCATGTCTGACCGCATCATGGTCATGTGCGATGGCCGCTGCACCGGCTTTATCGACGGTGATAAGGCGAATCAGGAGAACATCATGACGCTGGCTACCCAGTTTGAATAAGGAGGAGATCCGAAAATGGAGAAAAAATTCGACTTTAAAAAATTCCTGTCCAATAACGCGATCATTATTCTGATCATTTTGCTGGCCCTCTTCGTCGGCTGCACGACCCAGAACTTCTTTACCGAGAAAAACGGCAAAAACCTGCTGCTGAACGTCGCCCCGCGTTTCATCATCGCCTGCGGCGTTTCGGGATGCCTGATTACCAAGGGCACTGACCTGTCCGCCGGCCGTCAGGTCGGCCTGGCCGCCTGCTTCTCCGCCATGCTGCTGCAGAGCGTTGACTACTCTGCCCGCATGCTGCCTTGGCTGCCCGATATTCCGTGGCCCGTGGCCCTGCTGATCGTCATGGCGATCATGGCCTGCTTCGGTGCCATCAACGGCTGCATTATCGCATTCCTGAAGGTTCCTCCTTTCATCGCTACGCTGGGCATGCAGACCATCGTTTATGGCCTGTGCTCCGTCATCACCAACAACCAGCCCATGGGCGGTTACAAGCAGAGCTACCTGACCGTTGCCAGCGGCACGCTGGGCCCCATCCCGTTCCTGGCCATCTTTGCGCTGATTGTCGGCCTCTACTTCTGGTTCCTGTACAATAAGACCCGTCACGGCAAGTACATGTACGCCATCGGCGGCAACGAGAACGCCGCTCAGGTTGCCGGTGTCAACGTCACCGCGTCCCTGATCCGCATCTACATCCTGGCCTCCTGCATGTATGCTCTCGGCGGCTTCCTCGTCGGCGCAAAGGCCGGCGGCGCTTCCACCAACACCGGCAACGGCTATGAGCTGGAAGCTATCGCAGCCTGCACCATCGGCGGCGTTTCCACCAACGGCGGCGTCGGCAAGGTCTCCGGCGTTCTGGTCGGTGTTCTGGTCTTTGAAGTCCTGAAGATCTGCCTGCAGTTCCTCGGCGTCGACCCCGCCTACACCTACATTGCACAGGGCCTTGTCATCGTCATCGCCGTTGCCCTTGACCTGCGCAAGTATCTGGCCAAGAAGTAACCTATGGGCGAAGAAAAGACTACTCCCGAGACCGAAAAGAAACCCGACCGCCCCGACCGCAGCCAGCTGAATGCCTTTGAGAATTTCTATGAGAATTTCCGCAAGGTTCCGCTGAAATACATCGACATCTTTATCGGCGTCTGTGTTGCTGCACTGGTCATCGTAGTGCTGGTCGGCATTCTCAAGAGTAAGGGGATACTGTAAAAAAGAAGCACCGTTCACGGAGAAAAAACTGTGAACGGTGCTTTTGTTTGTGCTTTAGCAGAGTTGTAGGGGCCGCACATCTGCGGCCCGCAACCTTGCCTTTACAGCGCGGCGGCCTTCTAGCCGAGAGGCGGATATGGAATTTGCCCCTATTATTTTTTGATCGCCTTTTTCTTCTTCCTGACACTGTACCCAAAGCTGCCCAGTTTGCGCCCCAGCGTCAGATAATCGCCGTGGCTGTACACAATGAGCTTCGCCTTGTTCAGGCAGAGCTTGCCGCTCTCATCAAGCAGCCGCTCATCGACATCCACGGCCACACATTCGGCCAAAAACAGGTCGTGGCTGCCCAGCGGAATGACCTGTGTGACCTTGCACTCAAGGTTTACGGGGCTTTCCTCGACAAGCACGGTGCCGACCTTGGCGGCGGGGGCGGCGGTCAGGTGCATGGCGGCGAACTTATCCACATCGCGGCCGCTCTTGACGCCGCACCAGTCGATGGCACGGACAAGGCTCTCGGTGGGCAGGTTCACAACGAACTCGCCGCTCTCCTTAATTAAATGGTGGCTGTACCGCTCGGGCCGCACACTGATGGACAGCATCGGCGGCTGGGTGCAGATTGTGCCTGTCCAGCCCACGGTGATCAAATTCGGCTTTTCGGGGCTGCCGCAGCTGACCAGCACCGGCGGCTCCGGGTTCAGCAGGGTAGACCCCTTCCATACCTGACGGCTCATTGTGCGTCCTCCTTGATCTCACCGAAATTCGGCGTTGCTTCGCTGATGATGTAGCGCGGGCGATGCTTTGTTTCCAGATAGATCTTGCCGATATACTCCCCGATGACACCCAGACAGATAAGCTGTACGCCCGATACAAAGCAGATGATGCTGGTCATAGACGCCCAGCCGGAGACGGTAAGCCCCAGCGCGGCCTCGATGACAGCCCACAGCACGCCGATAAAGCTGACCAATGCCACAAAAACGCCGAAGCCTGTAATGAAGCGGATTGGCTTTGTGGACAGGCTGGTGATGCCGTCAAAGGCCAATGCCAGCATTTTGGAGAGCGGATAGTGGCTTTCGCCTGCAATGCGCTCGTGGCGCTCATAGGTCACGCAGGTGGATTTAAAGCCGACCAGCGGCACCATGCCGCGCAAAAACAGGTTGACCTCCCGGAACTTGGCAAACTCCTCCAGCACGCGGCTGCTCAGCAGGCGATAGTCCGCATGGTTGAATACGACCTCCGCACCCATGGCATTCAAGATTTTGTAGAAACTCTCGGCGGTAAAGCGCTTGAAAAAGGTGTCGGTGTCGCGTTTGCTGCGCACACCGTACACAACATCACAGCCGTCACGGTAGGCGTCCACCATGTCGTCCATGGCGTTGATGTCGTCCTGACCGTCACAGTCGATGGAGATGGTGATGTCGCAGCGGCTCTTGGCCTCCATCAGCCCGGCCAGCACGGCGTTCTGGTGGCCGCGGTTGCGGCTCTGGCAGATGCCGACATAGTGCGCATCGCGCGCGGCCAACTCATTGATGATCTCCCATGTGCGGTCCTTGGAGCCGTCATTTATAAACAGGACCCGGCTGTCAGGGCTGATTTTGCCTGCAGCGGTCAGATCGGTGAGCTTTTGCAGGAACATCGGCGCGGTGATGGGCAGAACCTCCTGCTCGTTGTAGCAGGGGATGACGATATACAGGATGGGACAGGTGCGGTCATTCATAGCATAAAACCTCAGAATATGATAGTGGCAGGCGGCAGGGTCACGGGCAGGCCGCGCGCAGCCGCTCCGGGTCAGGCAGCTTAAAGCTGCCGCGGAACAGCTCGATCAGCCCCTCCTCCTGCATACGGCTCAATTCGCGGGAGAGCGCGCTGCGGTCGCAGTTCAAAAAGGCGGCCAGCTCGGTGCGGCTCATGGCGGTGGTAAAGGTGTCGGCCCCGCAGCGCTCGCGCTGCTCCAGCAGCCACATGCAGATGCGCCCGCGCAGGCTCCTGCAGCAGATCAGCTCCAACCGGCGGTCCAGCGCAAAATATTTGTCGCTGATGGTTTCAAGCCAGTTCTGCAGCAGCTTTAAATGCGCACTGTGCAGGGCTGCGCAAGGGCGCAGCAGCGCTTCACATGGCAGGTATAGGATCAGGCAATGCTCGGCGGCAGAGACATTGACGGGGCTGCGGCTGCGCCCGCCGGCCAGTACATCGGCAAACACGCCGCCCGGCCCCATGTGGGCGATAACCACCGTGCCGCCGTCAGCCAGCGGCTTGCTGGCCGTGATGGCACCCTCCAGCACAAGGCCGAGCTCGTGGGTTTCGTACCCGGCCATCAGCAGCAGCTCGCCCTTGGCGTAGCGGCGCACCCGCGGGGCAAAGCAGGCCATCAGCGTGTCCAGTTCCGCATCGGACAGGCCGCGCAAAAGGCTGGTGCTGCGCATGATCTCATAGTAGGGTGTGTAGTCCATACGGCTCCTTGCGTGGGTTACAAAAGGGTTTCCTGTTGCCGGTGCAACAGACAATTCATCTGTATTATAGTATAGTAAGGCCGAAAAAGCAACAAGGAGGATAAGATTTTTATGAAACTGAAACGCGTTTTCGCCGCTGTGACGGCGTTTGCTATGTGTGCCGCTCTGGCAGGCTGCGGTGCGGAAGGGGCCGTGAGCGAGTCTGCTGCCGAATCCGCTGTGGAATCTGCCGTGGAGGCCGCACCGGAAACCGAGGAAACCGCCGATGCCGCCGCGACCGAAGCCGCCCTGCGCATCGCGGGCCTGAAAGGCCCCACAACGATGGGACTTGTCAACCTGATGAGCGATGAAGTCGCATCCAGCTATGATTTCACGATGTACGGTGCAGCCGATGAGATCGTTCCGCTGCTGGTCAAGGGGGAGCTGGATGCCGCCGCTGTGCCTGCCAACCTTGCCGCCACGCTGTACAACAAGACGAACGGCGCGGTGGAGGTTGCCTGCATCAACACGCTGGGCGTGCTCTACATTGTCGAGAACGGCGATACCGTCAACTCGGTCGGGGATCTCAAGGGGCAGACCATTGTCACGACCGGCAAGGGTGCCACCCCTGAGTATGTCCTGCGCTATGTCCTGAGCGAGAACGGCATCGACCCCGACAAGGATGTCACGCTGGAATACACCAGTGAGGCCACCGAGGCCCTGAGCAAGGTGCAGGCGGGTGAGGCGACCATCGCCATGCTGCCCCAGCCCTTTGTCACCAGTGCGCTGTCTCAGGTCGAGGGTCTGCGCGTTGCGTTGGATATGAACGAGGAATGGCAGAAGGTTGCCGGTTCCAAACTCGTTACCGGTGTTCTGGTCGTCCGTAAGGATGCTGTCGAGAATGACCCCGAAGCGTTTGCCGCTTTCATGGACGGCTATAAGGCCAGCGTTGAGGCCGCCAACAACGATGTCGAGGGTACGGCAGCCCTCTGCGAGCAGTATGGTGTTGTCGCCAAGGCTGCACTGGCCCAGAAGGCGCTGCCGCAGTGCAACATCGTCTTTGAAACGGGTGACGAGATGAAGAACGACCTTGCGACCTACTTCAATGTTCTGTATGCCGCCGACCCCGCCAGCGTGGGAGGCACCCTGCCGGCGGATGACTTCTACTATGTCGACTAAATTCCATTTGCATGCCCCCTGTGCGGGCGGATGCAAGCATCCGCCCCTACAGACGCCGTTATGGCAAAAAGCCGCCGCCATCCTCGCATGGGTTGCAATTTGGCAGCTTGCCGCTGCGGGTCTGGGGCATGGCGGGCTCTTTCTGGCCACGCCCTTGCAGACACTGGGGGCGCTGGCAGCACTGGCGCCTACCGCCGCGTTCTGGCAGCGCATCGTGTTCAGTGCGCTGCGCATATTGGCGGGCTTTCTGCTGGCAGCAGCGGGCGGCTTGCTGCTCGGTGCAGCAGGGGCACGCTGGCATTGGGTGCGGGTATTCATTGACCCTGCCATGCAGCTTATACGCGCCATGCCGGTGGCCAGCTTTGTCATTCTGGCACTGCTGTGGGTGCGCAGTGCGAATCTTTCCGTCATCGTCAGCTTTACCCATGTGCTGCCGGTGGTCTATGCGGGGGTGCTGGCCGGCATCGCCGACACAGACACGAAGCTGCTGGAGATGGCACAGGTCTACCGCCTGCCGCTGTCTGCGCGGCTGCGGTATATCTGGCTGCCGGGCGTTTTCCCGTCCTTCTGTGAAAGCTGCATCGCTGCAATGGGCATGTGCTGGAAGAGCGGCGTCTCTGCCGAGGTCATCGGCCTGCCGGATCATTCGGTCGGCGATGCGCTCTACCGCGCCAAGATTACGCTGTCCACGCCGGACGTGTTCGCATGGACGCTGGTGATCGTGCTGCTGTCGGCGGCACTGTCTGCGGCGGCAGCCCGGCTGCTGCGCACGGCAAAAATGCGCCTCTGCGGGGAGGTACAGGCATGAGCATTGTGATACGGAACCTCTGCAAACGCTTTGGCGATACGCCTGTTCTGCAGGATTTTACATGGACGGTCGATGGCCCGGCAGTGCTGATGGGACGCTCCGGCTGCGGGAAAACAACGCTGCTGCGCATCCTGATGGGGCTGGAAGCACCGGATTCCGGCACTGTCACGGGCGTTGAGAGGCCCGCTGTCGTCTTTCAGGAGGACCGCCTCTGCCCGCAGCTGACCGCTGCTGCCAATCTAGTGCTGACCGGCCATGGGCTGACGCAGCAGGAGGCAGAGCGGGAGCTGCGCACACTCGGCTTTACCGATGCGGAGCTGGCACTGCCTGCGACGCGGCTCTCCGGCGGGCAAAAACGGCGCACTGCGCTGCTGCGGGCGCTGCTCTGCCGTGATGCACAAACGCTGCTGCTGGACGAGCCCTTCACCGGCATGGACGCCGAGCTTGTAGCCGATGCCGTCAACGCCACAAAGCGGTTGGCAGGGGCGCGCCCCACGATTCTCGTCACCCATGACCGTGCTGCTGCCGAGCTGCTCGGCTGGCCGGTAAAGGAAGTATAAAAAGCACGACCACGCGAAAAAATATCGCGTGGGCGTTTTTTATATCAACTCTGTCAGAATCGCGTTCTGCACGACCATCCCGGCGGGGGTCAGCCGGAAGCTGCTGCCCTCCCACACGGCGTAGCCGTGGGTGACGCACTGGCGCATAAATGCCTGCTGCGCGGCGGTGAAATGCCCGCCGCGCCGCGCATATTCTTCTAAATCCAGACCGCGGGTCAGCCGCAGCTGCATCAAAAGGTAATCCTCGGCAGTGCAGTCACCCTCGATTTCCTCATGGATCGTGCCGTCAATAAACCCCTGCACATCCCCGGGCCAGAACCGCCGCACATTATCCACGCAGCTGTGGGCTGCCGGGCCGATGCCGCGGTACGGCTCGCAGTTCCAGTACAGCAGGTTGTGCCGCCCTTCGTGCCCGGGGCGGGCAAAGTTGCTGATCTCGTACTGATGATAGCCTGCGGCCTCCAGCTGCCGCACGGCGTACAGGTAAAAATCTGCGGCGGCATCGGCATCGGGCAGGCCGGCGGGCGGGTTGCGGTAAAATGCCGTGCCCGGCTCTACTTTTAATAGGTAGGCGGAAATGTGGGTGCAGCCGCCGTTCTGCAGCAAGGCCAGTGTGCGGTCAAATTCGGCGTTTGTATACTGCGGCAGCGCCAGCATGATGTCCCCGCAAATATCGGGGAAACCGGCCTCCTGCGCCCATGCCAGCGCCCGGGCGGCCCCGGCAGCCGTGTGGGTGCGGCCCAGCCGCTGCAGCTGTGCGTCATCGGCGCTCTGCACGCCGAAACTGATGCGGTTCACCCCGGCCTGCCGAAACCCAACCAGTGTTTCGGGCGTCACCACATCGGGGTTGGCCTCCAGCGTGATCTCGGCACCGGGCAGGGGGTCAGCAGCCTGTATCAGGGTGCTGACCTGCCCCGGGGAAAGCAGCGCAGGGGTGCCGCCGCCAAAGTACAGGGTGTCGGGCCGGCGGGTGTTTTTGGCAAGCTCCCGCAGCAGGGCATCTGCATACGCCTGCGGCACGCCGCGCGCCCCCGGTGCTGAATAAAAATCACAGTATCGGCATTTTGACCGGCAGTAGGGAATATGAATGTAAATGCCAAACGGCTCGTTTCTGGACATAATGCACCTTTTGTATTATGGATTTCACAATTCTGTGATGATTTGCTATCAAAATACCTGTATAATACATCATAAAGAAAGGAGATTGCAACTATGAATCGCAATTATTCTACTATTTCTTATGCGGAAAGCCCGTTTGGGACTCTTTCCGAGTTTATGTCCAAGAGCTTCGGCTGGATGTTTGCGGGTCTGCTGGTCACCTTTGCGGTCGGCATCGGCGCGGTGATGACAGGGCTGATTTATCCGCTCATCAACTCCGGTCTGTTTATTCTGACCTCCATTGCCGAGCTGGTGCTGGTGTTTACGCTGTCTGCCCGGGTGCAGAAGCTGCAGCCCTCGACGGCCACGGGAATCTTCTTCGGCTATGCGGTGCTGAACGGCCTGAACCTGAGCGCAATTTTTCTGGTGTATGACTATGGCAGCCTGATCCTTGCGTTTTTGGTCGGCGCGGTATATTTCGGCGTTATGGCCGTGTACGGCAATGTCACCAACCGTGACCTGACCGGCTGGGGACCCAAGCTGATGGGCGGTCTGATCGCGCTGATCGTCTGCTCTCTGGTGGGCGGCCTGTTCGCAGCCTTCGGTATGAGCTTCGGCGTCATGGATCTGGTGCTCTGCGCGGTGGGGCTGCTGATCTTCATGGGCCTGACTGCCTATGACACCCAGATGCTCAAATACTACTACTCTTATTTCGGCGGCGATGCGGCAATGCTGCACAAGGCCTCCATCATCGGCGCCCTGAATCTCTATCTGGACTTCATCAACATCTTCCTGTATATCCTGCGTATGCTGGGCCGCAGAAACAACGATTAAAAAAGTCAAAAGTTTTTTGCAAAAACCTGTTGACAATCCACGACAGCTTTGCTATAATAACAACCGTCGTCAGGAGCAAACGGCGCTGACGGCGGCCAGCATGGGGGATTAGCTCAGCTGGGAGAGCGCTTGCATGGCATGCAAGAGGTCACCGGTTCGATCCCGGTATTCTCCACCACAAAGACCCGACAGAGATTTCTGCCGGGTCTTTTTTGTTGCACATATCCTCTTGCATGGGTGAAAACCGCGCCTGCAGGAGAAATTTTCAAAAACCTCTTGCATTTTGTGTCGGGGTGTGGTACTATACTAAAGCAATACACACGCATTGCGCTGTTTTTTTGTGCCTTTTTTGCGGTAAGACGCCAAAAGGTTAGAAAACAGAAACCCCGCAGTGCGGAGGGTAAAAACTAAATTTTTTGGAGGAAACAAACAATGGCAGTCGTATCTATGAAACAGCTTCTCGAGGCCGGTGTCCACTTCGGCCACCAGACCCGCCGCTGGAACCCCAAGATGGCTAAGTACATCTTCACCGAGCGCAATGGTATCTACATCATTGACCTGCAGAAGACCGTGAAGAAGCTCGATGAGGCTTACAACTTCGTCCGCGACACCGCTGCACAGGGCGGCGAGATCCTGTTCGTCGGCACCAAGAAGCAGGCTCAGGAGTCCATCCGTGACGAGGCTACCCGCTGCGGCATGCACTATGTCAACGCTCGTTGGCTGGGCGGCATGATGACCAACTTCCGCACCATCCGTAAGCGCATCGACCGCATGGAGCAGCTCAAGACCATGCAGGAGGACGGCACGTTCGACCTGCTGCCCAAGAAGGAAGTTGTCAAGCTCGAGCTCGAGATGGCCAAGCTGGACAAGTACCTGGGCGGCGTCAAGAACATGAAGGCCCTGCCGAAGGCCATGTTCATCGTTGACCCCCACAAGGAGCGCATCGCTGTCTCCGAGGCCCGCAAGCTGAACATCCCCATTGTTGCTATCGTTGATACCAACTGCGATCCCGATGAGATCGATTATGTCATCCCCGGCAACGACGACGCTATCCGCGCTGTCAAGCTGATCTCCGGTGCCATGGCCAGCGCTGTGCTGGAGGGCAAGCAGGGCGTTCAGGACGCTCCCGCCGCCGAGACCAAAGAGGATTGATTTACTCCCTACAATTCAGAAAGGACATTGAGCACTATGGCTATTTCTGCAAAAGACGTTATGGAGCTGCGTAAGCAGACCGACTGCGGCATGATGGAGTGCAAGAAGGCACTGACTCAGGCTGACGGCGACTTCGAGAAGGCTATCGAGATCCTGCGCGAGCAGGGCCTGGCTGCAGCCAACAAGAAGGCTGGCCGTATCGCCGCCGAGGGCATGGTCTATGCCGTTTCCTTCGACAACTGCGCTGTTGTCGTTGAGGTCAACGCCGAGACCGACTTCGTCGCCAAGAACGACAAGTTTGTTGACTTCACCAAGAACCTGGCCAAGGTCGTTGCTGACGAGAACCCCGCCGATGTTGAGGCCCTGATGGCCTGCAAGATGGGCGACGGCACGGTTGACGATGCCCTGAAGGCTCTGATCCTCGTCATCAAGGAGAACATCAAGGTTCGCCGCTTTGCCCGCTATGAGGGCCACTGCGCTGCCTATGTCCATGGCGGCGGCACCCACGGCGTCATCGTCAAGTTCGAGACCTCTGACGACGTCGCTGCCAAGCCCGAGTTCGCTGCCTTCGGCAAGGACATCGCCATGCAGGTCGCTGCTGCTAACCCCAGCTACCTGAACGAGTCCGACGTGCCCGAGGACGTTCTGGCCAAGGAGAAGGAGATCGTTCTGGCTCAGATGGCCAACGATCCCAAGACTGCCAACAAGCCCGACGCTATCAAAGAGAAGATGGCCATCGGCAAGCTGGGCAAGTTCTACAAGGAAGCCTGCCTGGTCGATCAGGCCTTCATCAAGGACGGCGGCATGGACGTCAAGAAGTACGTTGCCGACACCGCGAAGGCTCTGGGCGGCGACATCAAGATCGCTTCCTTCACCCACTTCACCAAGGGCGAGGGCTTGGAGAAGCGCAACGAGGACTTCGCTGCTGAAGTTGCTGCTGCCATCAAGGGCTAATCTAACCGCATAATTCCGGCCGCCTGCGCGTTTGCGCGGGCGGTTTTTTGATTGGCGAGTGCCATGAAAAAGCGGAAAAATGCTTCATCACTGCCCATATTGCCTGATTTGGTGAAGGGTAAAGCATAAAAAATCCCCGGACCGTGATTGCGGTTCGGGGATCTTTTATACATAATAAAAAGGGACAGGCAGCGAGTTACTGCTCGCGGAAGGTCAGCTGATCATCGGTCATGCTGTCAACGATCGCAAGGCTGGCCAACTTGTAGCCGGCGGCACGCAGCTCGGCACCACCCGGCTGGAAGCCCTTCTCGATGCAGATGCCAATGCCGCCCACGGTGGCGCCCGCTTGGGCGCAGACATCCAGCAAGCCCTTCATGGCCTTGCCGTTGGCAAGGAAGTCGTCCAGAATCAGCACCTTGTCAGCAGGGGAGAGGAACTTCTTGGCGAGGGTGATATCGTAATCACGGCCGTAGGTATAAGAATGTACGGTGGAAGTGTAAACATCGCCGTCGATGTTCTTGCTCTTGGCCTTCTTGGCAAAGACCACCGGCACATTGAAATGCCGGGCTGTCATGCAGGCGATGGCAATGCCGGATGCCTCGATGGTAAGAATCTTGTTGATGCCATCGTTTTTGAAAATGCGATAGAACTCCTCACCGATCTTATCCAGCAATTCAACATCTAGCTGGTGGTTCAGAAAGCAGTCGACTTTGAGAACATTGCCGGGACGAACCTGTCCCTGCTCCATAATACGCTCCTCCAGAAGTTTCATCTGCGCTGATGCCCCTTTCACAAATCCGATTTTCATTCTATTATGACAAATTCTGCGGTGTTTTTCAAGTCTTTTACATAAAAAAGCTGCGCTAAAATGTCAATAGGTAAAGTTGATAATATTTTGTAATACAAATTTGTGAAAATCCCCCATAAAGGCGGGAATTTGACAGCAGAACACTGTTGAATTGTATTATTGCATTTTTGTGAACAAAAGATTATAATTTAGTCAATGAAACGGCAGGGGTTGTGCGAACCCATTACTGCCGCTTGCATATCAGGAGGGAATGTACATATGAAAAAACTCGTTAGCTCTGTGCTCGCAGCCTCTATGGTCATGAGCCTGGCCGCCTGCGGCTCCACCGCATCTACTGACACTGCTTCTTCCGAGGCTGCCTCTGAGGCAGCTTCTACCGCCGCTACCACCGAGGCAGCAGGTGAGGGCTCCGGCGCTTACACCGGCACCCCCATCAAGATCGGCGGTATTGGCCCTGTTACCGGCGGCGCCGCCATCTACGGTCAGGCCGTTAAGAACGCCGAGGAGCTGGCCGTCAAGGAGATCAACGCCGCCAACGGCAGCGATGTCTTTGAGTGGAAGTTCGAGGACGATGAGCATGACGCCGAGAAGAGCGTCAACGCCTACAACACCCTGAAGGACTGGGGCCTGCAGGTTCTGGCCGGCCCTGTCACCACCACCCCGTCCATTGCCGTTGCCGCCGAGACCGCCAATGACAACCTGTTTATGATGACGCCTTCCGCTTCTGCGCCCGCTGTCATCGAGAGCGGCGACAATGTGTTCCAGATCTGCTTTACCGACCCCAACCAGGGCGTTGCCTCCGCAGATTATATCGCAGAGAACAAGCTCGGCACCAAGGTCGGCATCATCTATGACTCCTCCGATGCCTATTCTTCCGGTATTTATGAGAAGTTCAAGGCCGAGGCCGATGCCAAGGGGCTGGAGATCGTTGCCGCAGAGGCCTTCACCGCTGACAACAAGTCTGACCTGTCCACGCAGGTTGCCAAGTGCCAGCAGGCCGGTGCTGATCTCGTATTCCTGCCCATCTACTATCAGGAGGCTTCTCAGATCCTGATTGCCGCCAACAAGAGCGGCTATGCGCCTGTCTTCTTCGGCTGCGACGGTATGGACGGCATCCTGACCATTGAGGGCTTTGACACCTCTCTGGCCGAGGGTCTGATGCTCCTGACCCCGTTCGCTGCAGACGCACAGGATGAAAAGACGCAGGCCTTTGTCTCCGCTTACAAGGAGGCCTACGGTGACACCCCGAACCAGTTCGCTGCCGATGCTTACGATGTCGTCTACGCCATCTATCAGGCTGCGGTTGCCGGCGGCATCAACGGCGACATGGATGCCTCTGACATCTGCGATGCTCTCAAGGCTCAGTTCACCAGCATGACCTTTGACGGTCTGACCGGCGAGGGCATGACCTGGGATGCCTCCGGTGCGGTTTCCAAGGCTCCTAAGGCTGTTGTGATCAAGGACGGCGCTTACGCAGCTATGTAACCCGCTGCGGCACAGGTAAACTGATTATTTCGTTGCCAGGGGGGACTGCCGGACATAAGGTTCGGCAGCTCCCCTCTTTTATTATTACGGCATCGAGCGTTTTCTGCAAAAACATTTGTTTTTTGAGGAAAAACAACAAAAGCCATTGTTTTGGCGAAGGATTTGTGCTACTATGAACTCATATTTTCCTGTGCGCTTGCGGCAAACAACAATCGGCAGGGGAGAAAAATAGAGTGAGGTGTATTACGCAATGCAGTTTTTATCCTATCTGATCAACGGCATCAGTCTGGGCAGTGTCTACGCATTGATCGCACTGGGCTATACCATGGTCTACGGCATTGCCAAGATGTTGAACTTCGCCCACGGCGATGTCATCATGATCGGCAGCTATGTTGTCTTTTTTGCCTTCGGCTCTGCAGGCATGAACCCGGTGCTGGCCATCGTCCTGTCGATGGTAGTCTGCACGCTGCTCGGCGTCACGGTAGAGCGCATCGCCTACCGCCCCCTGCGCGAGGCTCCGTCTCTGGCTGTCCTGATCACAGCAATCGGCGTCAGCTATCTGCTGCAGCAGGTGGCGCAGCTGGCCTGGACCTCCAACCCCAAGAGCTTTACCTCCGTTGTCGCCGGTCTGAAGCCGATCAGCCTCTTTGACGGGCAGCTGACCATCTCGGTTGAAACGGTCGTGACGATCATTGCCTGCGTTGTCATCATGGCGGTCCTGATCTGGTTCGTCAACAACACCCCCGCCGGTCATGCCATGCTTGCCGTGTCCGAGGATCGCGGCGCGGCCCAGCTGATGGGCGTCAATGTCAACGCAACGATCTCGCTGACCTTCGCCATCGGCTCTGCGCTGGCGGCTGTGGCCGGTGCGCTGCTCTGCTCCTCCTATCCGACGCTGCAGCCCACCACCGGTGCCATGCCCGGCATCAAGGCGTTCGTGGCAGCGGTTTTCGGCGGCATCGGCTCGATCCCGGGCGCGTTTCTGGGCGGCATCCTGCTGGGTATCATCGAGAACCTGAGCAAGGCCTATATTTCGACGCAGCTGTCCGATGCTATCGTTTTTCTGGTGCTGGTCGTGGTGCTGATCGTCAAGCCTACCGGCCTGCTGGGCAAGAAAGTCAATGTGAAGGTTTGAGGTGGCAGTTATGTTGAAAAATATGAAGAAGTCCACCAAGAGCAATCTCGTCACGCTGAGCATCGTGGTCGGCTTTTATATCTTTATCCAGATTCTGGGCGGGGTGGGGCTGCTGACCAACTCCTTCTCCGGTCAGTTGGTGCCCATCTGTGCCTATGTCATTCTGGCGGTCTCGCTGAACCTGACTGTCGGCATCCTTGGTGAGCTGAGCCTCGGCCATGCGGGCTTCATGAGCGTGGGTGCCTTCTCCGGCACGCTGGTCTATGTGGTGCTGCACGAAACCGCACCGCAGCCGCTGGCAATGCTGCTGGCCTTCGTGGTCGGCGGCGTGGTGGCCGGTCTGTTCGGCTTCCTTGTCGGCATCCCCGTTCTGCGTCTGTCCGGCGACTATCTGGCCATCGTGACGCTGGCCTTCGGTGAGATCGTCAAGAATGTTATGAACGCCTGCTACCTTGGTCTGGATTCCCGCGGGCTTCACTTCTCGCTCAAGGATTCTGCCTCACTGAACCTTGAGGCGGACGGCAAGGTCCTTATCAACGGCGCCATGGGCATTACCGGCATCAAAAAGGCGTCCACCTTCACCATCGGCATCGTGCTGGTCATCATCACGCTGCTGGTCATCCTCAATCTCGTCAACTCCCGTGCGGGCCGTGCCATTACGGCCATCCGTGACAATGAGATCGCCGCCCGCTCGGTCGGCATCCCCATCACGAAGTACAAGCTCATGGCCTTTGTGACCTCCGCTGTCTTTGCGGGCGTGGCGGGCGTATTGTACGCGCTGAACTATTCCTCGCTGGTCGCAAAAAAGTTCGATTACAACACCTCCATCCTGATTCTGGTGTTTGTCGTTCTGGGCGGCATCGGCAGTCTGCGCGGCTCGGTCATTGCGGCCACAGTGCTGACGGTTCTGCCGGAGCTGCTGCGCAGCATGAACGATTACCGGATGCTGATCTATGCGATCGTGCTGATCGTGGTCATGATCTTCAACCAGAGTCCTGAAATGATCGCTCTGCGCAAGCGGCTGACGGCGCGCTTCCGCAAAGAAGGCACGGACACAAAAGCAGCAAAAGAGAAAAAGGGGGTGGCGTAAATGGCATTGCTGGAAGTCAGTAACCTGGGTATTGCGTTCGGCGGCCTGCAGGCCGTTGCGCAGCTTGATCTCTCGATTGAAAAGGGCCATCTGTACGGCCTGATCGGCCCCAACGGTGCGGGCAAAACCACGGTCTTTAATATGCTGACCGGCGTTTACAAGCCCACTGAGGGCAATATCATTCTGGACGGCAAGGACATCACCGGCCAGAACCCCGAGCTTATCAGCAAGTCCGGCATTGCCCGCACCTTCCAGAATATCCGTCTGTTCAATGAGATGACGGTGCTGGACAATGTCAAGGTCGGTTTGCACAACCAGATCAAATACGGTATGTGGACCGGCATCCTGCGCCTGCCCGCCTACAAGGAAAAAGAGCATGAGATGAACCGCGAGGCAATGAAGCTGCTCAAAATCTTTGACCTTGACAGGGAGGCACATTACAAGGCCAGCCAGCTGCCCTACGGCAAGCAGCGCAAGCTGGAGATTGCCCGCGCGCTGGCCACAAACCCGAAGCTGCTGCTGCTGGACGAGCCTGCCGCCGGCATGAACCCCAACGAGACGGAAGAACTGATGCACACCATCCACAGCGTGCGCGACCAGTTCGGTGTGGCCATCCTGCTTATCGAGCATGATATGAACTTTGTCATGGGCATCTGCGAGGAGATTACTGTGCTGGATTACGGCCGTGTGATCGCCCGCGGTGACGGCAAGGCCATCCGCAACAACCCGAAGGTCATTGCGGCATATCTGGGAGGTGACTGACGATGGGCGAGATGCTTTCTGTCAAAAATATCAATGTTTACTACGGCTCGATCCACGCCATCAAGGATGTGTCCTTCCATGTCAATGAGGGCGAGATCGTCACCCTGATCGGTGCCAACGGCGCCGGCAAGACAACCACGATGCACGCAATCAGCGGCCTGCTGAAGCTGCAGAGCGGTGAGATCGACTATTGCGGCCAGACCATCAGCAAGATGGAGGCGCACAAGATCATCCGCCTGGGCTTGGCACAGGTGCCGGAGGGCCGCCGTGTATTCAGCGGCCTGACCGTGCAGCAGAACCTGCAGATGGGTGCCTACACCCGCCGTGACGGCAAGGAGGCCATCCAGAACGATTTCGACATGGTGTTTGACCTGCTGCCGCGCCTGAAGGAGCGCCGCAACCAGCCCGCCGGTACGCTTTCCGGCGGTGAGCAGCAGATGCTGGCCATGGGCCGCGCCCTGATGTGCAAGCCGAAGATGCTGTTGCTGGATGAGCCGTCCATGGGTCTGTCTCCGCTGCTGGTCAAGGAGATATTCAAGATCATCCGTCAGGTCAACCGCAACGGTGTGACCGTGCTGCTGGTCGAGCAGAACGCCAAGATGGCGCTGGAGATCGCCAACCGCGCCTATGTTCTGGAAACCGGCACCATCAAGATGGAGGGCGAAGCCACCGAGCTTGCCAACAACATCGAGGTCCGCAAGGCGTATCTGGGCTGCGAATAAGTGCATACTAAAAAATCCTGTGTCCGCAAAAGGACACAGGATTTTTTGTTATAAAGTCTCCCTTGTAGGGGCGAGCATTGCTCGCCCGCAGGGGAGCCGCCCACACACGTAGGGGCGGATTCTATATCCGCCCGGGCACATTGCGGCAGGAACTCAGTATTCCTTCCGCTTATAAATCCCTACGCATACCTTATAGCTCACAAAATACACCGCCAGCAGCCCCACAAACGCTGCAACCAGCCCCGTCAGCAGCACTTCGTCGGAGGCATTGAACAGCTGCATCAAATCGGGCGAGACGGAAGCGACCAGCCCAATACAACCGCCGAGCACACCGATGATCAGAAACAACCAGCTGCGGGCCTTAACACTGTTGAACCGATAGGACAGCGGCAGCAAAAGCGCGACCAACAGCAGCGCCATGCTGCCGCAGGCCAGCAGGGCTGCCAGACACTCGAGGGGCGGTACTTTATACGCGGTGTGCCGGAACAGCAGAGGCGGCAGCACATTGTTCAGTGCCACGATCAGCACCGTACACACTGTGCCCAGCGCCAGCCCGCACAGCCCAAACAGGTATTTGCTGCCCACAAGCTGCGCGGGTGTTACGGGCAGCGTGCGGGCGTAGATGTCCCAATGGGAGTTCTCGTCAAACGAAATCGTGGAGGTGATCAGAATAGAAAATACAACGAGCAATGCATAGGCCATCCCGGTCTGCCCGGTCAGAATGCTGATGCCGCCGTAGAGGAACGCGATAAAAAATACAGACTGTTTGTAGGAACTTGTCAGAATGGCCCATTCTTTATATAAAAGCCCCTTCATTGTGCATCCCTCCCGCTGTAAAACCGCATAATATCATCGAGCCTTGCCGCGTCGCAGACGGCCTCCGGCAAAAGCTCCTGCACGGTGCGCCGTTCCCTGACCAAACTTTCACACCCATAGGCCCCGCGCCTGGTGAACACCACCAGCCCGGCGGGCAGGGAAGTCAGTACATCCTCGCCGCAGTGCAGCACGCCGTAGCTTTGCAACAGCTCGTCCTTGTTCTCGTGAAACAGCAGCTGCCCATTGTGCAGGTAGGTGATAGAATCTGCCACCTGTTCCAAATCGGCGGTGATGTGGCTGCTCATGACAATGCTGTGCCGCTCGTCCTGGATGAACTCCAAAAACAGGTCCAGCAGGTCACCGCGCACCACAGGGTCAAGCCCCGCCGTGGCCTCGTCCAGCACCAGAAGCTCGGGGTCATGGGCCAGCGCTGCAGCCAGACTCAGTTTTAACCGCATGCCGCGGCTGTATTCCTTGAGTTTTTTGCCGGCGTCCAGCCCGAAGCGCCGCAGATACGCGGCAAAGGCTTCATCGCGCCACCGCGCCCCGAACACGCCCGCAAGGCTGCGCCCGACCTGTGCGGCGGTAAAGCCCTCATAGAAAAACGCATCCTCAAACACGACGCCGATTCCGGCGCGGGCGGCGGGGTCAGCGGGGGAGCCGCCCAGCAGTTCCATCGTGCCGTCATCCGCCCGGTTGACACCGCACAGTATTTTTAACAGTGTTGTTTTGCCTGCGCCGTTCTCGCCGATCAGGCCCACGATGCTGCCTGCAGGTACGGACAGGTCGATTGGCCCGAGGGTGAAGCTTTTATATCGCTTGGTGATGCCGCGCAGTGCGGCGGTGTTTGCTGCCATAGGTCAGCCCTCCCACAAAAGGCGCAGAGTCTCTGCAACCTCATCGTAGCCGATACCGCCCAACCGCGCGGCGTCCACCGCGCCCTGCAGGCAGTCCTCGACTTTTTTTAAGTGTTCTTCACGCAGCAGAGCGGGATTCTGCTCTGCGACAAAGCTGCCCCGGCCCGGCTGGGTCAGGATAAAGCCGTCGCGCTCAAGATCCTCATACGCACGCTTTGTCGTGATGACGCTGATGCGCAGCTCCTTCGCCAGCAGGCGGATGCTGGGCAGCGCGTCCCCGGGGTGCAGCGCACCGGACAGGATCTGCTGCTTGATCTGCCGCGTGATCTGCGCGTAGATCGGCTCCTGCCCGGAATTGGAAAGATAAATCTGCATGGTAGGAAGCTCCTTTATCTCGAACTGTACATATTCGATGTTTACAGTATATACACACTATACACAGTTGTCAAGGGGGATGGCACAAAAAAATCCCCCGCACCCGTATGGGTGCAGGGGAGAAAGGCTTCCCCAGAGGGGGAAGCTGTCACCGCAGGTGACTGATGAGGGGTGGACTTGCCGTTACGACCCATTTATGGGTAATAGTGATAACGCCGCCCCTCATCCGGCGCTTCGCGCCACCTTCCCCCCGCGGGGGAAGGTGTTATTGCAGCGCTGCCGGCGGTCTGTCATCCTCACTGCCGGGCTGGGTCAGCATATCCATCAGCTTGGGGTAGATGTCGCTGCCGTGGGCGATAAAGTTGTTTTTGATCATCTCTGCGGTCAGCTTGTCGGGCATGGCCAGCTCCATGCGGAACACATCGCTGCCCATATCGCCGATGGAGCAGACAACGCTGAACTTGCCGTCCGTTTCCTGCACAACGGCGCGGTTGGAGGCGGCGCGGTGGTTCCAGCTGCGGATCTGCATAACGGCGCGGATGGCGCTCTCCCGCACGGTGCGGGGCAGGTCGTAGGCCAGTGTGTCGGCCACGGTTGCGCCCTTGCGGGTGATGGTATACCGGCCCTCGCTGTCCACGGTGACAAGCTTCTGCTTTTCCACCTCGGCAAGCGCATCGGCAAACTCAAAATAGTTGACAAGCTGCTCCTGCAAAAGCGCGCCCTGCAGGGTTTCGTGCTTTACCGGGCCTGCCACTTTGACAAGGTAGCAGAGCAACATACGGATCTGCGTGTCGTCTGTAAGGCCGCCGGGGCGCACACCGGCGGTAAATGCTTCTGCCATCGGGATCACTTCCTCAAGAAATTTTCGTTTACCAATATTATACACGCCCGGCCGGGCTGTGGCAAGATGCGAAAAAGCCAAAGTGACAAAAATCGGACAGCTAAAAGACCGTTTCGATCTGCTTGCGGCTCTGCGGGGTCGAGTAGGTCCACCGCTTAAGCCGCCCGCGCGTCACAAAATAGTGCGGCTCAAACCGCAGGGGCTGGTTCAGGTTTTTGTTCACGACCACAAGCTTGATTTTCATCTTATCCGGCAAAATGTTCTTGATGTACACGCTCACGGCCTGCCCGGGGCGCAGGATGGAATCTGCCTCAGCCAGACCCGCAAGGTTCGGCGCTATCTCGATAAAAACGCCGTAATCCTCAACGCTGCGCACAATGCCGACAACCGTTTCCCCGGCGGCAAAGCAGGCGGCGTTCTCGCTCCAGGTGCCCAAAAGCTCCCGCAGGGTCAGGACGATGCGCCCCTGCGCATCGCGGTTTTTAATCGCGCAGAGCAGCTGCTGGCCGACCTGCACCCGGTCTGCAGGCGAGGCAATGCGGCTGACCGACAGGCAGTCGATGGGCAGGAGCGCTGCAATGCCGCAGCCAATGTCGCAGAACGCTCCGAAGTTTTCGATGTGGGTCACGGTGCAGGGAATGACGCTGCCCGCCTCCAGCGTGTCAAGGTACTGCGCACGGCAGCGGCGCTGTGCCTCCGCGCGGGAGAGTAAGTAATATTCCTCTCCATTCTCGTCAGACTCGGTGCCAAGAATGACAAAGCAGGTCGGGCGGCCCACCCGGGTCAGCACGGCAATATCCTTGACCGTCTCGCCGGGCGCGGCGTCTACACAGTCGGCAAAGGGCATGATGCCCCGCATGCCGCCCAGCTCAAACCGCAGGCGGCGGTCGGTATCGTAGGCAAGGGCGGTGCTTTGCAGCACCTCGCCGCCGGCGATGCAGCGGCTCAGCTCCTCCCGGCTCAGATGGTTCGCATTGCGGCAAAGACCTTCGGCTCGATATTCCAACATTTTCGGTTCCTCATTTCTTGTGTATTTTGTGGTGGCTTAGTAAACTTTTATGCGGGATGTTTGCAAAACAATACCGGCTGTACTATAATAGACATGATATTCTGAAAAGAAAGGCGGTGTGCCGTATGGACATACAGGTCGGGGATGTGATCCAGACCAAGAAGCCGCACCCCTGCGGTGCGAACCGTTTCGATGTGCTGCGCGTAGGCATGGATTTTAAAATCAAATGTCAGGGCTGCGGGCATGAGATCATGCTGCCGCGTGTCAAGATCGAGCGCAACATCAAAAAAGTTCTGCGCGCGGGGGAGCAGTAGCGGGCTTTGCACAATGTATTGGTGACTTTTTCGGGCGGATATGGAATCCGCCCCTACAAAATGACCTTGTGCAAAGGAGAACCTATGCAGAACTTTACCGAGCTTTACGAGGTCGAGCGCCGCTATGAGGAGCTGGCCCACAAGATGTCCACGCCTGATGCGGCAGCCGACGCCGAGGCGTATGCGCAGATGATGCGTGACTACAAAGAACTTACCCCCTTGATCGAAGAATACCGCCGCTATACCGACCTGCAGCAGCAGGAGCAGGACGCGAAGGAAATGCTTGCTGCGGAGTCGGACCCGGCGTTTGCTGCTATGGTACAGCAGGAGCTCTGCGAAATTGGCCGGAATCTGGCGCAGAGCGAGGAGAATCTGCGCCTGTTGCTGATCCCCAAGGACGCAGATGACGAAAAAAGCGTTATTCTGGAGATCCGTGCCGGTGCAGGCGGCGAGGAGGCCGCCCTGTTTGCCCACAGCCTGTGGCGTATGTACACGATGTACGCTGCCAGACGCGGCTGGCAGTGTGGCACTATCAGCGCCAACGAGACAGAGCTCGGCGGCGTGAAGGAGATCGTATTCTCAGTGGAAGGCCC
Source organism: uncultured Oscillospiraceae bacterium (assembly GCA_900540595.1). Lineage (GTDB taxonomy): Bacteria > Bacillota > Clostridia > Oscillospirales > Ruminococcaceae > Gemmiger. Next base: position 20,955 of record UQGL01000003.1, on the reverse strand, counting down.
CGGCGTATACAGCCGCCTGAAATTTGAGAGCGGCGTTCACCGCGTGCAGCGCGTGCCGGAGACCGAGACGCAGGGGCGTATCCACACCTCGACCGTGACGGTGGCTGTCATGCCGGAGGCTGAAGAAGTCGAGCTGGAAATTGACCCGAAGGATCTGCGCATCGACACCTTCCGCTCCTCCGGTGCGGGCGGACAGCACATCAACAAGACCTCATCCGCCATCCGGGTGACCCATCTGCCTACCGGTATGGTCGTGGAATGTCAGGACCAGCGCAGCCAGCGGGAAAATAAGGAGCAGGCGCTCAAGGTGCTGCGCAGCCGTCTGCTGCAGCAAAAGCAGGACGCCTACGATGAGGCCTACAACGCCCAGCGCCAAAGTCAGGTGGGCAGCGGTGACCGCAGTGAAAAGATCCGCACCTACAACTTCCCACAGGACCGGGTGACTGACCACCGCATCGGCTTGACGCTGCGCAACCTGCAGGGCGTGCTGGACGGCGATCTGGACCGCGTGGTCGAGCCGCTGATTCTGGCCGACCGGGAAGAAAAGCTGAAACAGAGCAGCACAGAAGAAGGAAAGTAATATGAAAACACAGGTTTTTCCCATCACGCCGGAAAGCGTGGCACTGGCCGCCAAGCTCCTGCAGCAGGGCGAGCTGGTGGCGCTGCCCACCGAGACAGTCTACGGCATTGCCGCCGATGCCCGCAACGGCGCAGCGGTGAAAAAAATATTTGAAGCAAAGGGCCGCCCGCAGGATAACCCCCTGATCGTGCATATCTGCGGCATGGAGATGCTGCAAGGCATCGTGTCCGAGGTGCCGGAGCGCGCCAAAAAGCTGGCGGCGGCGTTCTGGCCCGGCCCGCTGACGATGGTCATGCCCCGCGGTGAGGAGGTCAGTGCAGTTACCTGCGCAGGGCTGGACACCGTGGGCGTGCGTATGCCGTCCCACCCGGTCGTGCAGCAGGTCATACGGGAGAGCGGCGTGGCCTTTGCAGCCCCGTCGGCCAACCTTTCCGGCAAGCCCAGCCCCACGAACGCCCCCGACACGCTGGCCGATATGGACGGCCGCCTGCCGCTGATACTGGACGGCGGCGAATGCACTGTCGGCGTGGAGTCCACCGTTGTGGCCGTGACAGGGGAGCATCCGATGCTGCTGCGCCCCGGCTATGTCACCAAGGAGCAGATGGAGGCCGTCCTCGGCGAGGAAGTCCTCGTCAGCCCGGCCATCCTTGAAAAGCTCAAGGAGGGCGAGGTCGCGCGCTCTCCGGGCATGAAGTACAAGCACTATGCCCCCAAGGCGCAGGTGACGATCCTGCGCGGTGACTTCGCACGCTACAGAGTCTATGTGGAGCAGCACGCTGCCCCCGGCGTATGGGCACTCTGCTTTGACGGGGAGGGCGCACAGCTGCCGGTGCCGTTCATCGAGTACGGGAAGAACCATGACGGTGTGACGCAGGCACACCACCTGTTCACGGCGCTGCGCGATTTGGATAAACACGGCGCACAGGTCGTCTACGCCCGCTGCCCCGAGCAGGACGGCGTTTCGATGGCCGTCTACAACCGCCTGATCCGCGCGGCGGCTTTCCGGGTGGTCACGCTATGAGGGTGGTAGGCATCACGGGGCGGTCCGGCTGCGGCAAATCCAGTGCGACAAATTTCTTGCGGGAGCAGGGGTATCCTTGTATTGATGCAGATCTGGTCGCGCGGGAGGTGCTGCTGCCCGGTTCGGCCTGTATCCCGCAGCTGCAAGTAGCGTTCGGGACGGATATAGCCGATGAAAACGGCGAAGTTCGCCGCCGCCTGCTGGCGGATCGTGCGTTTGCCACGCCGGAGGGGACGGCCGCATTGACTGCCATCACCCAGCCGGAGATCCTGCGCCGTACTGATGCTGCGCTGGCGGACGCCGAGCGGGCAGGGGCGAAGATTGCCTTTGTGGACGGTGCAGTCATTGTCGGCACGCCGTTTGAACAGCGCTGCGATGCTTTGATTCTCGTCACCGCACCCTATGACACCAGTGTGGCGCGCATCTGCGCGCGGGACGGCATCGCACCGGAAATGGCCCGGCGCCGTCTGGATGCGCAGATGCCGCTCGAACGGCTGCGCGCAGCAGCCACAGCGGAGCTTGTCAATGACGGCACACCGGAGCAGCTGCGCCGGAAACTGCAATCTATCTTGCATGGATTGGAGAAGGAGGAACATGCCTAGACAGAGCAAAAAACAAAAACGGTCTGCATGGGTGCCGGTGACGGCTGTCCTGCTGGCGCTGGCCTTGGCGGGTACGGTCCTGTTTTCCGCCTTTCGGGAGAAGATAGACCGCTGGGAATACCCGCAGCGCTATGAGGCGTATGTTGAGTATTACGCCGGGAAATACGGCATAGATCCGATGATCCTGTACGCCTTCATCCGCACCGAGAGCAACTTTGACCCGGCGGTCGATTCCGATGCCGGGGCCAGAGGGCTGATGCAGATCACCGAGGTTACCTTTGACTGGATCAAGACCAAGATCGCCCCGACAGAGGCCCTGACCTTTGATGACCTCTACGACCCGGAAACGAACATCCGGTTCGGTACTTATTTTGTCAGCTATTGCCTGAAGCGGTATGACAATCATCTGGCTACAGCGGCAGCAGCCTATCATAACGGTGTGGGCGCTGTGGACACCTTGCTGGCCGAGGCGCAGTATTCGTCAGACGGCATCACGCTGGACCGGTATCCATACCCGCAGATGCGGCAATATGTAAAGAAAATCACCGAGAGCTATCAACGCTACTCGGAGATATATCAGGCAACACCGCACAATTCCCGCCTGACGGCTTAAGCACCGCTCCGGCAGCTGCGGCACGGCATCTGCGTTGCCAAAATGCTCGATAATACACAAAGTATTATCTGCGCTTTTGGCTTAGCAGCTGCCGCACCTCGCTCGCCGTATCGGCACTTAGAATTATGCGGTATTGCCATAAGTAAGAAAGGAAATTCAAGATGAAAACCACTGAGGAACTCAAAAAACTGCTCTATAAAAACGAGACCGTAGCGGATGCCGCCCCCGATGCCATCGCCGCTGCGCAGGACTTCTGCGAGGGATACAAGACCTTCCTGAACAATGCCAAGACCGAGCGCGAGGCCACCGCTTACAGTGAAAAGCTGCTGCTGGCTGCCGGCTACCAGAAATTTGTGCCCGGCACGAACTATGCCCCCGGCACCAAGGTCTACACCATCAACCGTGAAAAGTGCGTGCTGGCTGCGACCATCGGCACCAAGAGTCTGGAGCAGGGCTTCCATCTGAACATTGCGCACATTGACTCCCCGCGTCTGGACCTGCGCCCCGTGCCCGTGTTTGAAAAGTCCGGCATCGGCTACCTGCGCACCCACTATTACGGCGGTGTGCGCAAGTACCAGTGGCCTACCATTCCGCTGGCCCTGCACGGCGTTATCTACCGCGCCGACGGCACCCGCGTGGAGGTCTGCATCGGTGAGAAGGACGAGGATCCGGTTTTCTGCATTTCCGACCTGCTGCCGCATCTAGGTGCTAAGCAGAATGCCAAGACACTGGCTGAGGGCATCGCCGCAGAGGATCTGAATGTCATCATCGCGTCCCTGCCGATCGAGGACAAGGACGCCGAGCAGCGCGTTAAGCTGAATGTGCTGGGTATGCTCAACGAGACTTACGGCATCACCGAGCGGGACTTCACCCGCGCCGAGATCGAGATCGTGCCCGCCTACAAGGCCCGCGACATCGGTCTGGACCGCGCCATGATCGGCGCCTACGGCCACGATGACCGTGTGGATGCTTACCCGGCCCTGATGGCTGAGATCGGCATCCAAAACCCCGCCTACACCTCCGTCTGCGTCCTGACCGATAAGGAGGAGACCGGCTCCGATGGTGTCACCGGCCTGAACAGCATGTACACCTTCCACTTCCTGCAGCAGCTCTGCGCTGCACAGGGCGCGGACTACATCACCGCCTGCAAGGCTGCCAAGTGCCTGTCCGCCGATGTGACGGCCGCCTATGATCCGACCTTTGCCGATGCATTTGAGCCTGACAACGGCACCTACGCGGGCAGCGGCGTGGCAATCTATAAGTACACCGGCTCCCGCGGCAAGTCCGGCACCAGTGATGCCTCTGCCGAGCTGGTCAGCTACCTGACCCGCCTGATGGACAACAACGGTGTTGTCTGGCAGATTGGCGAGATGGGCAAGCTGGATCTGGGCGGCGGCGGCACGGTGGCCAAGTATGTTGCCAATCAGGACATCGACACCATTGATGTCGGCGTGCCGGTCCTGTCGATGCATTCCCCGTTTGAGATCGTCTCTAAGGCAGATGTCTACATGGCATACCGGACCTTCAAGGCCTTCTGCGAGGATGCCGAGTAAGCACTTTTATATTTGGGGGCAGGACAGCAATAATTTTTGCAGCAGGGTATTGACTTATCTTGAAAATTCTGTATAATATTATTGTTGTCTTGCGTGCTGGTGTGGCTCAGTTGGTAGAGCAGCTGATTCGTAATCAGCAGGTCGCCGGTTCAAGTCCGGCCACCAGCTCCAAGTGAAAAGCCCCGATACATCGTTGAAAACACGATGCGTCGGGGCTTTCTTTTTGCCTATATTCAAGCTGGTTTTGACGCGAATGGTCATAATTTGGGCATAAATCTTTTTGAAACTGCGTTTTCAGCCGATTTCTTGACGCTGTTTGATTCTTTCAAAGACACTGCCCAGCGCATCCGCTGCCGCTGCATCAGACGAACGAATCATAGCTGCATAAATGTTTTCCGTTGTCGATACCTGTGCATGGCCCAGACGGCCCGCAACCGTCGTTGCAGGAACATGGGCCGCAATCAACAGCGCTGCATTGGAGTGGCGCAGACTATGGAAGCGGCAGGGTGGCAGATCATGCTCCCGCAAAAACACCGGGAACCACGAAGAAACCTTGTTGGGGTCAAACGGCTTGCCGTCGGGTTTGGTAAACAGCAAATCATTCTTGACGCGCTTGCAGCCCTCTATGGTGATTTCCCGCAACCAGTATGTACCGACTTTCAGACGCTCCCGTATCTGCCATTGCTTATAATCTTTCAATAACGCTACACAGTCGTCGCTTAGCTTTATGCAGCGGCGGCTTTTTTTTGTTTTCGGCAAATCAAACACGGGGCCTTTATGCGCAATGAACGATAAATTTCGATTGATAGCAATGACACCCGCGTCAAGGTCGATGTCTGCCCAACGCAAGCCGCAGATTTCGCCCCTGCGGGCTCCTGTGAACAAAGCAAGCTGCACGATCACAGAAAGCTGCGTTGGCGCGTCTGGTAAGGCTTCCAGCAAAGAGGCAATCTGACCTTCATCCAAAAATTCAACATCGGTTTCGTCCAGCTTTGGCGGCGTGACGCGTTCGCATGGGTTGCTGTCCATCAGCTGCCAACGAACGGCGGTGCTGAACATGGATGACAGCATTAAGTGGTAATGCCGCTGGCTCCTGGCACTCAAAGTATCTGCGCTGGTACAGGTAAAGGCCTTTGTAAAAGCCCATCCGGCGGCAGCGGCTATCTTTTCGGCTGAACGCTTAGAGACGTTACGCCCGCACATTGCTTCCGTAAGTGTACGCTGTGATACATTAGCGGCTTGTAGCAGGGCCAGCCGTGTGCCTTTTGGGAAAGCCGTAATAAATGCAGACCGTGCCTTATATTTTCCATCTTCACGGATTCCGGGCTGCGCCAGCTGGTTATAAAATTCCTGAATATGGCCGGGCCGAAGGTTTGCCAACTTAATATGCCCGATGGCAGCAGAGACACGTGGCAGCATCTTTTGATAGTCGGATACAGTGTGTGGCTTTAACTGCTTTTCACAGTGAATTTTCATCCAGCGTTCAGCAAGGCCGTCAACCGTTAAATCATTGGCAACAAACAATCCCTCTTGAACGCGCCGCTCAAAGTCATCGGCAAACTCCTGTACGGCTTTTGCTTCTTTCCGTGCACTTAGTTTTGGCGGCGGTGTGAATGTAGCCGAGCGGTAGATATACCGCCCATCAGCGCCCACCCCGGCCGATACCTTGACGCGGTAGGATGCGGAGCCGTCTTTATTTTTGCGCTTTGTGATGTTCGCCATCGTTCTCGTCCTCCTCTGTATAAAATTCTAGGGATGCCCTTTTCATGGTGCTTAATAATGGATTTCCACAAAGTTTTTGATATTTTTCCTCTTTGTCTAGAAAAAGGCCATCAACAAATGAACTAAAATATTTTTGTGCTTCGTAGCATGACATTTTATATTCATTGTAGCCCGCTGAAGGGGTGACCGCATTTACACCAATAAGTTTTATTGTGCCGTCCGTGTCCGTGTAAAATTCTGGCGTAAACGGCTTGATGTTGCTCGTTTCGCCTGCTTCGGCTCTACTGAGAGCAGCATTAATAGATTTTTCTGCAAGGCCAAGCTCAGTAAACACGATAACTGAGCTAATAGATTCCAGAAATTTTGTTGCGTACTTGGAAATTGGAGAGGTTCGATTGTTGTGAATGTTAGCGACGGCAGTTTCGCTCAATCCGGTATATTGGCAAATATATGCAACATCTGTGTCAGCTGCACGTTTTGCACCGGGTCTGCACAAAAGCCAGTCTAATGTGACATCAAAATAATCTGCTAGTTTATGGAGCTTATCAATGGGGGGAATTGATTTTCCACTGGTGTAGTTGGATACAGATTGCTTTGTGATTCCCAGTAAGGACGCAATTTCAGTAGCGGTGCATCCTTTCTTGCCCATCTCGGAAAGAAAACGCTCCGCAAATTCTGCGTATTTATTTACATCTTTCATATTTTCTCCTTAAAACATAGTAATTACTGACATTTTCTAAGAGGGTAAGTATGATATTGACTTTCCCATACCCTTATTATACAATGTATTTACTGACAGCGCAATAGCACGTCAGCAAATAATGCTTAAGGAGATTGAACATGGCTACAACTAGCATCACACCGGAAGAAGCCCGCCGTACTTATCTGCGTGAGTGGAAAAAAGCCCACCCGGATAAAGTCCGCGAGTACAATGCACGGTATTGGAAACGCCGCGCCGAGCGCATAGCGAAGGAACGGGCAGCAGAAAGTGAGGCGAAAAGCAATGATGAATTTTGATTTTCCCCGGATGGCAACCATCCCGCAGGCCGCCGCTGAATCCGGCGTTCCGGTCTACCGTGTGCGGCAACTTTGCAAGAGTGGGCAGGTGCGCAGTGTCCAATGTGGCCGCAAAACGCTCGTGAATCTTACCAGCCTTGCGGCTTGGATGGACGGCGGCGAGCCACCACAGCAACCCGGTATTCACCGGGTGGAGTTATGAAAACAGAAAAAGCCCCTGCCGGTGGTGACGCACCGACAAGGGCAGGGCGGGAAAAAATAGCGCTGAGCGCGCTGCATTGCAAATTCCCGCCTTCGAGTATATCACATTTTCGGAGGTGTTACAATGAAGATTACCGATTTTTTAGAACATGGCCGCGAGAATGCAATCCGTGCCGATGTGCTGGCCGCTAGGCTGGAGACTACCCCGCGCGGTCTGCGCAGCCAGATTATGAAGGCCCGAGATGCTGGCGAAATCATCTTGTACGCACCGGGCGGCTACGGCGGTTACTTTCTGCCGAGCGATGACCCGGAGACCGCACAGCAGGAAATGGCGGCTTTCTACCATGTTCAGGCCGCCCGGTGCAAGCATGGCCTCGCCGCTATTGCCCCTGTTGCCCGGAAGTTGGGCATCCCGCTGGGGCAGATGGACCTTGACAGCTACTTATGAGCGGGCGGAAGGCACGGGTTGAATACAAGCTTCCCCCCTGGTGTAGTGGTTCGGAAAATTGCATGGAACCGATTTTCATTCAACTTGGAGCGCGATTGATGCAACACCCCGCGTTCCTAGCTTTAACACCATCTGACCGCTGGTGCTACCAGTGTATGTTGCTAGAGGCTAAAGGCAAACCCGATTTTCAATTTTCACGAGCTACTGCAAAGAAGTACGGCATTGCAGCGCGGACGTTAATTGACAACGTTTGCAGGCTACGAAAAGCTGGTTTCATTGAGTTGATTGCCAGCGGGCGCAACAATCAAACGAGCTCGGATTACAGCTTTTCCATCCGCTGGAAAACTCCGCCTTAAGCCTGTACAGGTGGCTTAAATATAATATATGTGTGCAGATTCTGCATAAGGCGGCACATACAAAGATTTCACTGGTTATGCGATTTCCGCATAAGGTTATGCGAAATTTGCATAAGCAAATCGGCAAAAGTTATGCAGAAATCGCACAACCCTTGTGCAATTCTTGCGTAGCGGAAATGTTCTTGCAGGCAATCCAAACGACTGTATACGACCATCAACGAATGCAAAATCCAACAAGAGCCAGAGAAGCCAAAAAAGCCAGGCAAACCCAAAGAAACCCAGAACAGTCAAGCAAGAAGCAGCAAGACCGAGCAAGATGAAGCAAAAGCCAGCAAAAGCTACCATTTGCCACCAGATGCCAACCACTGATTTTCCCCATTGTTCCGGGCTTTATCGGTCATCTACTATCCCGTATCAACCAGCAATCAACCACGAACCAACACTCAAATCAACACACCGGCAACACACAGTTTTCCGCATAGTTGCGGGCTTTATAGGCTGTCACTACTCCGTACCTAACACACGAATCAACAAACCAGTAACATGCAGAACGGCGCAGTAAGGGCACAGAAAACGGCAAACAACCGACAAGCGCTTTTCCGCATAGCGGCAGCCTTTACAAGCTTTCGCTGTTCCGAATCTGACAAACCAACGACAAACAAACGACACGATGAGGGCACGCCCACACCGCGCCAGAATAGGAGATTTTATGAAGAACAAAGGTAAGATTTGCGCCACCCTCGCCATGATTGCAGCGGATGGCCGCCACATTGAAATCCACTTCACTGATAAGGCAGAGGCCCGCGCCACAATGGACGCACTGGAAAGCGGCGTTATTCCCCGCCAAGACCTCGACCATGCGGTGGCTGACATCGCTTACCGGCTGAACGCCGAACACTACGGCAGCAAAGAGCTTGCCGCTCTTGCGTGGCTGGTAGCCAACCCGGACGAGTTCGGCCCGATGCTGCGTGAAGCCTACAACGGCATGGTGTAAAGCGGGAGGGTTGCGCTATCCAGACCATACCGGGCTTATAAAAAATCCCCGCCGGGCAGCGGGGGCAGACGCAGGGCAGCATCTTCACTAAAGTATACCACAAAGCGGAGGTGCAATCAATGAACGAACTGGACGATTTAACACTGATTATGCAAGGCAAGGCCGGTGACACTGCCGCCACAAATGCGCTGTGGGAGCGTCACCAAAATTTCATCCGCCAGCAGATGGCTAAAATCTACGCCAAAAACAAGGGCCTTGCTGACCGCGTGGGCATTGACCGGGATGACTTGATTGTAGAGGGCTGGTTCAGCGTCCGCGATGCAGTGCGGCGGTATGACCCGAGCAAGCGCATGGTCTTTCTTACCGTGCTGGGCTGGTCTATCCGGGCCACCGCAACAAAGGTCTTGACCACCAGCCGGGGAAAGCTTCTCCGTGACGAAAACGGCACGCAGACCCGCGTACCAGCTGACCCGCTGAACTATGCGTTATCCAGCGACCTGCCCCTAGAGGATGACACCGACAACACCATTGCGGATGTGTACGCTGACCCCACCGTCAACCTTGTGCAGGACTTTGAGAACGAGCAGAACCGCCGGGCCGTCATGGCCGCCCTGTACAGTCTGAAATCGAACCACCGCCGCATTCTGGAACAGCGCTACCGTTACAATCGGACGCTGCAGGAAATCGCAGATGATCGCGGCGTGTCCAGACAGAGTGTGAACATTCAGGAAAAGGCAGCCCTCAAAAATTTCAAAAAAGCATTAAACATCGAAGCCTTAAACAGATTGGAGTGATATTATGGCAAAAGTGAGCAACCGGGAAGATGCGCTGCTGAACGCATACTTGAACCGGTACAAAAACGCCCAGGCCAGCACGGTGAACGAGGGCCAGAACAAAACGCAGACGGCGCGGGCAAGGGGCGCGGCGCTGCTGAATGCAACCGACAAGACCCTGCCTGTACTGAAAGACACGTACAGCGACACCCTGCAAAACATTGTGCAGGGGGCCAGCCTTGAAAACAGCCTAAACAATGATGTGCTGAACCGCCAGATGAATCTTGCGCAAGCCAAGTTCAAACAGGCAAACGACCTGTACGAGCAGCAAAAAAAGGCGCAGCAGTACGCCGAAAAGCAGGCGGAGAAAGAAGCGGCGGCAGCGGCCAAAGCGGCAAAATCTTCCAGCAGTTCCAAGAGCGGCAGCGTAACGACCGATTCTGACAGCTATGCCGCTATGGCAGCGGCGGCCGATAACTTGAAGGGTAAAACTACAACACAGGGCAGCACCGCCGCGAAAGACGTACAGGCCAAGCCGCTCAAAGGCAAGGACACCCAGCGCAGCAATGCCGAGCGCAACGCCAGCGCCCGTGCCCGGTACGATGGCAGCGAACAGGAAAAATCCGACATAAAATACCGCGCCCGGCAGAAGCGGGAGCAGACGGTGCAGATGCTCAAAGACAAACAGGCCGCCGCCAACGCAGGGGCCAATAAGGGCAAGCCCGGCGGGAACAGCTACGCAGAGCGCCAGAGCGCCGCACAGCCCGCCCAGAGCGTTGCAACCGGACGGGCCGGGAATCTTGTTGGCAGTACGAGTGCAGCGGCAGGGCAAGCCCCCAGCACCCGAGAAAGACGCCGCGCAAAGGCTGCCCGCAACGACTGGGCCAGCGTACAGAACGACACTGCCACCGCCTTGCAGCGGTTACAGAGCGATGCTGATTACCGCGCCGAGCTTGGCACGCCGGGCCGCAAGCTCACACAGGCCGAGATCAACGCCGTAAACCAGTACAGACAAAATGCCGGTGACTTGTATAAGCAGGTGCAGGACGGTACAATCTCGCTAGACGATTACAATACTCAAGCTCAGGCCCTTGCAAGAATGAACCAGAAAGCCAGTTTGAACGGAATGGGGCAGGATTTACAGGCCGCGACGGCAGGCTTTATGCGCAGCTTTCCTCTGCAAAAGCAGACCGAAAAGGCTGTCACTGACTGGGCCGACGAACAGACCGGCGGGAAATACTCACAGGCCATTGAAAACGGCGTTATCCCGGCAGTTGTGCCGACGCTGGACAAGTATGCCGAGCAAGACCCCCTCGCCGCTATGGGCGGCGCTATGGCGGGCAAGATGGCACAGTACAACGCATTCAATCAGCTTGTGGATGGAACCGGCTATGCAGACGCCGCACAAAAGGCGGGCGGCAAGCTCTACGATGCAGCAAAGAAAATCCCGGTGCTGAACCGCATTGTACAGCCCGGATTTGGTGAAGCCGCAGGGCGCGTGCTCGCAGATACCGGCGCAGATTTTGTGCTGGACACCTACCCGTCCATGATGGATGATATGGACAAATTCTCCGCTGACAGACAGGCCGCCGCGCGGGGCGAGAATGTCGATGACCCCATGACCGTCGGAAGAATGGCCGCAAACGCTGCTAAAAATCTGGCCGGAAACGTTGCTATGAACGCCTTGCCGGAAATCGGCAGCGCAGTCCTCAACGGCGTGAAGAACAGTTTCAGCGGCGCGATGCTGGATGAACCGCTGCAAGAGGCGGCAGCCGTCGCCGGTAAAAACAGCAGTCTGGATACACGCCCGGACTTGCCGCGTGCCGATACGCCCGCTGCCGTTGATTTGGAAAAGAACGCCGATGCGTTCCTGCGAGACGCGAACAGCGCAGACGCAGTGAAGAGCGTTCCTGACAGCACAGCTGCCAACTTTACTTCCACGACCCAGAACGCCGCACAGGGTCTTGCAGACTCCGCAGCGGATGCCCCCGGCGGGGCAGTGCGGGAGCGCGGTTTTGCAGAATCTCTGCGCACGAACTCAGACCTGCCAGATGCCGTCAAGCAGGATTTTGTCACCGCGCCCGAAGTCTATAACCAGCTGTCCAACGCCGAGACGAAAGCCCGCGCGGATGCTGTACTTGCAAAGGGGCAGGGGGAGGCCGTAACGGCATACCAGAATATGCTTTCCCAGCGTGACCCGGCGGCGGTTCCTCTGGGCTATGAATTGGCCAAGCAGTACATCGCTGACGGTGACAGTGATTCTGCTGTTGAATTGCTGCGCGGTATGTCCAAAGAGTTGACGGCCAGCGGCCAGTTCTCGCAGGCCGCCGCAATCTCTCTGATGCAGAACGATCCAATGACCGCCTTGCGGTATGCGCAGCGCAGCATAGACGATTTGAACGCCAGCGGCGCAAAGGAACTGGGCCGCCAGTGGAAGGACTTTAGGCTCACCGATGCCGAAATCAAGGCGTTTGAGAGCATCCACGCCGGGGATGGCGAAGCTATTTCTTCCGCGATGGAGAGCATCGGTAACCGCATTGCAAAGGAATACCCCGTCTCTGCGCTCTCCAAGCTGGCCGAAGCACGCCGCCTGGGCTTTCTGCTGAATCCCCGCACACATATCCGTAACATTGCTGCAAACGTGGCGCAGCTTCCTGTCACCGGCGTTTCTGATAAGGTCAGTGCCGCCCTGCAAAGCCTGTATGCAAAGACCGGTAAAAGCACAGACTTCGTGCAGACCAAAGCCTTGCATGTGGATAAAACCAGCAGGGATGTGGCGGAACAGGTGTGGAATCAGGTTAAGGATACCATCGCCGGCAGCAGTGCCTATGAACAGCCCATCTCCGATGCTGTGAAAAACGCAGAGGTGTTCAAGCTGGGCGAGGGCCAGCAGCATAACATCCTCGCCAATGTGCCCGGCATGAAAAAAGGCGCACAGGCGCTCGAAGCCATCAGCCAGAAATTCACCGGCAAGAATGTCTTTGACCAGATGAGCAGCGAGAAATCCGTACTCGAGAATATCCGTCAGTTCACCTACGGATTGTTGGAACTCGGCGATGCACCCTTTGTGAAAAAGCACTTCACAGAAAGCCTTGCCAATATCGCAGCAGCGAACAAAATTTCCAGTGCAGACAAAATCACCTCCGAGATGATCGCGCAAGCCACACAGGACGCTATGCGGGCAACCTACAAGGATGACAATGACTGGACAGAACTCTTCAGCTCGGTTCACAAGTTGGGCGGGGTCGGTGAGGTTGTTATGCCGTTTACGAAAACACCCGCCAATATGGTCGCCCGCAGTCTAGATTACAGCCCTGTCGGCCTTGCCAAAGGTGTGAAGGATTTTTACACAAAAGGCGGCAACCCGGCAGAATACATTGACGAGATTGCAAAGGGCCTGACCGGTTCGGCAGGTATGGCTCTGGGCGCAGCGCTGTATAAGTCTGGTGTCTTGACAGGCGCCGAGAGCGAAAATGCCAATAAAAAAGCGTTTGACAAGCAGAACGGTTTCCTGCCTTTCGCAATCCATGTTCCGGGAACGAATGTCTACTACCGCATTTCGGATTTTCAGCCAAGTATGATGAGCGTCATCACCGGCGCGGCATGGGCGCAGGCCGCCAGCGGCGACGAAACGCCGGAACAGGCGGCAAAAGGCGCGGTTGTGGCGTTTACAAACACCCTTGCGGACAACTCAAATCTCTCCAACATCGGTGACCTGTTCGGCAACTATGACGGTCTGGGCGGCGGCCTGTGGGATGCCGCTCTAGGTCTGCCGCAGAGTATGGTGCCATCGCTGTCAAACGCTGTCGCCAAAACTACTGACACCACCGTCCGCAACCCTTACGATGCCACCGACCCTATCCAAAGCCAGAAAAACCAGATCGTGGCGAAAATTCCGGGACTATCGAAGGAACTGCCCGCCGCCTATGATACATGGGGCAACGAGAAGCAACGCGACAACGCCGCGTTTGAACAGTTTCTTGACCCTGCTGCTTTTACGAACCAGACTGCCAGCAGCCGTGACAAAGAAATTCAGCGCTTGTATGAGGCTACCGGTGACATCGGAGTATACCCGCCCAGCGTCAAGAATGGCACCGACGTAGACGGTCTAAAGCTGGATAACACGCAGACCAGCGAGTACCAGCGCACCGCCGGGCAGTTGAACCGCCAAATCGTGGATGAGGTCATGCGCTCCGATGAATACCGGCAGGCCGACGATGCCACTCGCGTAAAGATGCTGAAATCGGCCTACGAGATCGGCAGAGAGGCGGGCAAAGAAGCCGCGAACCCGGACTATATGAGCGAGAATAGCGACTACCTTGCCTACAAAGAAAACGGCATTCGTGCTGCACTCCTGACTTCTTCCGTCGGTGCCGTGCTTGATAAGGCCCGCGACGAAAAGCGCGAGGCTACCGGCAACGCAGACGCCAACCTCAACAAGGCCGAGCGCTGGAACGCTATCCCGTCACTGGATTCTTACGATGATATGGTCAGCGCCTACCTGCTGAACGGCTCCGATGATACCGCACAGAAGCTCTACGACAAAGCCGGTGCGGAGGCAACCGCCGCCTACTTGGATATTTACACCGCCACTGCCAAGAACGGAGAGGATGACGACAGCGCCAACCAGCTGCAAACGCTGCAAACCGCGCTCCCGGTTCTCCGAAAGTACGATATGACAACTGACCAGCAGATGGATGTTGCATCCATGTTCCTGCAAAAGGCGAGCCCGGCTATCCGGGTGCAGGAACAGTACGGCTCGGATATGGCCCTCAAGTATTTGGATGCCTATACCAAAGCGGACGCGGACGGCAACGGTAAAGTTTCTGACACCGAGTTCAAAAACGCCCTGTTGCAATCGCCGGGCCTCTCGGATGACGACATCGGCAAAATTTACTTGTCCAGCAAGACCACCGACGACAGCACTGATGAAAAAGCCCAGACCTTCAGCGCCACCTACGGCCCGGCGGGCGTCACCAATTATCTGTACCTGCAATATCTGGAGCGTGCCTACCACACGGCAGAAGCCAACCGCAAGATCGCGGCTGGGGAGGGCGGCAACCCTGATGGCAGCTTCAATAAATCCGATTTGGTCAACGCACTGAACTACATGAATCTGACTAACGAGGAACGCCGCGCATATTTCAGCATCGTTGCACCTACTTGGAAAAACCCATATTAACCGGCAGAGGGGGATACCTACAACAGGTATTCCCCCTCTTTTTGCACTCGTTTAACAAGAAACACTGTCAGCCCGCAACACAGCCCTGTACAGGCACTTTTACTACACCGGAATATACTTTCATTAGTCACTGCCAAGCCACCGCCACAGTGCCTTATTCGCGGGCATAGAGAAAGCCGCCCTCTGCGTACCAGTACAGAGAGCGGCTTTCATCAGGAAGGTCTATCTTGCTCGCCTTCAATGGCGTGTGAAAGGGAGCCTTTATTCAATGCCCAAACGCTTGGAGATATTCTCCATCATCCGGCGGTCTGCGTCGGTGATGGTCTCCATGTTCGTGACCTCGCTGCGGTCAAGGGGCTTGTCGCCCGCACTGTCGCGGACAAAGGTTGCGGCTTTGGTATCACCGTCGATAGCGCGCTTGATTTGGGATAGGGCGATGGCCTCGTACAGGGTGATGCTTTCGCCCTTCTCCGCTGCAAGCTTCTGCGCGGTCTCGGTGATGTAGTCATCCGTCAGGGCGGATGTATCGCACTTCATGGCAAGGATTGCATCCAAAATATCATTCAGAGCCTTTTTCCTGTGGCGCTTCTCTGCCTGTGCAAGCTGACCCTTGCGGCGCACTTCCATCTCCCACGCCTTTTCCTCTGGCGTTGTTGCCGTTCCGAATGATTTCAGATTCCCCATACATCCACACCCCCAATCTGTGGATTACAGTATACTACATTTGCCGGAAAATGTCAAGCCTACGATGTTTTTGAAACGGGTGTCTGCTCCGGGGACTGGCATATATATAGGGGCGCTGGCTCGTTAGGAGACCGGGGGTTCCCCCGCATAGGGGGGGAATACCACCCCACCACCCCGGGCCACCCTTTCCGGGAATCGGCCTGCAAAAAAAATAGGCCCCGCCGGGCCTTTGCCATAAAAAAGAGGGGAGCGTCGAAGCGTCCCCCCCCTTGCTGGACTATTCAGACTGTGCAATGGATTCTTCTTCCGAAATAAATTCTTCCACATCGTCAAGGTCTAAGTCAAACCGGGAACCCCTGACAATGGCATTGTATTCAGTGTCGATTATCGCATAGCCACCGAAATTGTCAATGCTGTCGCGTCTCCAGTTCGTTTTCCTCATGGTGTAGCCCAGCTTATTCAATTTGCGGCGCAGTCGTGCTGCACGGTTTCTTTCATCGTTTGTCATGGTAATATCTCCTTTTTGAAATAAAAATGATTTATTCCATGCCAAACCATACCACGCCTTGCCCTGCCGCACCTTACCTTGCCGCACCTTGAACCACTAGTATTTGTGGGTCAATACCGGTTGTAAATTTGCCCACGATTCCCGGCATCCACGACTCGCACGATCAACTGCCCGTTGTCCACCGTGTAGATAATGCGGTAGTCACCCACACGCAGCCGAAAGAAGCCCGGATGCCCTTTCATCTGTTTTCGGTCTCCCTCGTCGGGGAGTTTGGCGATTGCCTTTAAAACTCTGGTTTCATCCGGGCGCGGCAGCTTTTTAAGGAACTTTTGCGCGTCCTTTTCAATCTTGATTTGGTATTTCATAGCGCAATACCTTCCTGCGCCGCGAACTCTTCCAGACTGATGCTTTCGTGCTTGTCAGGCGAATCATCCTTTAGATAATCGTCAACCAGCTTTTCACAGAAACGATCATCCTCTAGTTCATCGTCAAACTCAACGCCGCGCAGGAACATCAAAATAGCCTGCATCTTGTAATCTGGTAAGGTATCAATAATCTGCTTTGCCTGCTCTCTCTCACTCATAATAGCGCCCCCCTTTACGGTTTGTCTTTGCTTAACTGTTGGCTTATGGCTGCCACAATATACGCATTTAGGCTCACACCTTCTGCATCGGCAGCGGCTTGAACTTCATCCTTTGTCGGACTGGTATCCTTTTTCAACACGAGGTTTACGCGGTCATAGGCTTTAGCAATATATTTATTCTGCGCTCTGGTTTGTGCTTTTCCCATCGGGTACACCTCCAATCCATCTATAACTATTATATACCGTAATATATCGTTGTGCAACTATAAAAATTACACTATATCGTTACGCAATATTTGTGCAGAATGTCTATTGAATATCGTTGCGCAACGATATATAATAAGACCATAGCAAGCGGGAACACCCCGCAGCTACAGCGAACCGCCGCAAGGCGTCCGGAAAGGAAGAGGTGAAAATGAAAACGCCCAGCGCAAGCGAACTGCTCGTACAGGAAACCCGCACGGCTGAACGGCTTCGGCTCTTGATGCTCGCCAACGAGTGCAAGACCATTGAAGAGTTCCGCCAGCGTTTGGCAGACCTGCTCAAGTAAAAGGGTGTCGGCCCTCTCCAAAGCACCGACACCCAAAAACAACCCGCCAGCGCGGCGAGTTCGCCGCCGTGCTGACATCTTTATTATAACGCAATGTCGGGAAAGGTCAAGGCGGACGTCAAGCGAAAGCCCACCAGAAACGACCAGATAAGACGCGGACAGGATTGCAAGAACCGCCACAGAGCGTGCAGACAGCACCGAGCCCCCGCGAACCTTAACCCCTACAGCAAAAAAAGAAAGCGCCTCGCAAACGCCGACCAAAGCAACCGCGAGACGCACCACCCAAAAGGGCAAGCCTATTATAGCATGGTTTGCCCCACAAAGTAAAGGAGTATACCATGAGCAGCACCGAAATTTTGTCCCTCGTCGAACAGTACAAAGAAGCCCAGCAGCTTATTGAAGCCGCACAGGCCGAGATGGACGAACTGAAGCGCCAGATCACTGAAGAGATGACCCGCCGGGATGTGGACACGATGGATGCAGGAACCCACAAGGTACGTTACCAGACCGTGACCAGCTCCCGACTGGACGGCAAGGGCCTGAAAGCCGCCGCGCCGGAACTGGCCGCCCGCTTCACCAAGACCACCACGAGCCGCCGCTTCTCCATCGCCTGAAAGGATGGTTTGCAATGGAACTACTTGAAGAAATCAAGACCGCTGCCGATGACCTGACCGCTGATGAACTGGAAAAGGTTCTGCAATACATCCAGACCGTCAAGCACCGCCGCACGGCAGAATAACAACCACAGCTGCGCTATCAGGCTATACGGGCGCTTTCAGGAGGTTCAAACGCTTATGAATGAAATTAACCGCGCTGCCTATATCACGGCCTTACAGGGCCTGCTAGTAGCCGCTACGGATGACCAGCTGGACACCCTTTGGTGCATGGCAACAAAAATGATTCTTGAACAGGGGGAAAGCGAAAAATGACAGATAAAGAGCTCTGGGACCTGCGCCTTAGTCTTATCAAGGATGTCATGACCCTGACGGACAAGCAACTTCAGTACATCATCGATCAACTGAGCGCCGCGCAAGGCCCCGCCGGGGCGCACACGGAGGCTTTACCATGAAGAAAGCAATCTACCTTACCATTGTCGCACTCGCGCTCCTGCTGGCCTTTCTCGCGGGCTGTGCGGTCACTATCCGCTGCGCCGTCCCGGTAGGACCAGCGCAGAACACGAACGGCTATATCATCTCGTACCGCTACGGCGGTTACTGGCTCAATGAACTTTACGAAGGGAGAACAGAACAATGACTATCACAAGCGAAGAACGGGAATTGCTGGATATGCTGCGCAAGGCAACGCCGGAGAGAAAAAATCTTATGCTGATTACGCTGACTGCTGGGGCACATCTGGACGGGATTACAGAGTTTGAGCTTCCACAATGCAGCCGGGCAGAATACAAGCGCCACATCAAAGCCCTGCGCCAGATGCAGCACACAGACCCCACCCCCTACATCCGGCAGGTAGCCACCAAAGGCATTGAACTTATCCGCGAAGTCTGCCCCATACAATAACCCGGAAATCAAGAGCGCTCCGCAAGGGGCGCTTTTCCCATTTATAGGACTGCAAAAATGGTCATAATTTGGGCATAATTGCATTAAAAACTACCAAAAGCTATTAAACGGCACTGAACTTGTATTGTCATAATATCGTGCATTATTGCACGATATTTAACGATACAACGCCAAGAATCAACAATTCGTAATCAGCAGGTCGCCGGTTCAAGTCCGGCCACCAGCTCCATAAGCCTGTGACAAAAAAGATGTCACAGGCTTTTTTCTTTGCTGTATCGTCGAAAATCGACGATTTTGCCAACCTGTTTTTGGACACGGTTTTACAGTGTTGTCCAACCATTTTGGGGCGGTTTGCCCACCTTGATGCCCACTTTTCTGCCGCTTTCTGGAATTTGGCAGGGGAGGGGGCAATTTTTTTGAGAAAAAGCAGAATAAATCCTGCTGTTTTCAGAATGTTTTCAATTTCCCCGTAGCCAATTTCCTGTTGGCTGCGGGGATTTTTCGTTTTTCCTAGCAGTTTTCAGTTTGTTTTCAAGTTTTCCATTTTATACCTACTACAATAAGGAGGATTTCCACTATGAGCATCATTATCGGTATCGACCACGGCTACTACGCCATCAAGACGGCGCACTGCTCATTCCCGGCAGGGCTTACAAGCTACGGAGAACACGAACCCTACACCCGCCAAGGACTCTTAGAGTTTGGCGGGTGCTTTTTTGTTTGCGGCACGGGGCGGCAGCCCATCCAGCGTGACAAGACCATAAACGACAACTACTATCTGCTGACACTGGCGGCTATCGCCAAGGAACTCAAGCAGCGCAGTTTGCCGCCCGAATGTTCTGTGCGGATTGCGGCTGGGTTGCCGCTGACCAGCTTCGGACGCGACAAGCCGAAGTTCCGCGATTATCTGCTGCGAAGTGGGCGACCTGTGAATTTCAAGTTTGAGGGTGTAGAGTACAGCATCACCATCGAGGAAGTCGCTATCTTTCCTCAAGGCTATGCCGCCCTCATGACAGAAACCGGGCTGTTGCAGGATGAACCGTCTATGCTCCTTATGGACTTGGGCGGCTGGACGGTGGACCTTATGCGCATCGACAACGCCATCCCTGCGGCTGATACCGCGCACAGTCTGGAACTCGGCATGATCCGCTGCGTGGATGACATTCGGGAACAGGTGCGCCGAGAAACCGGGCTGTCCCTCACGGATGCCCAAATCGAAAATATGCTGGCGGGTCAGCCCTGCACGGTCAGCGATACGGTTCGTGACATTGTGAACCGGCAGGGTCGCAAGTACACAGAGCATCTGCTTTCTGCCACGATGGAAGCCGGCTTCGACCTGCACGCCATCCCCGCCGTGCTGCTGGGCGGCGGCGCATCGGTGGTGAGCCGCCACCTCAGCCCCAAAGACGGGCTTTGTAAGACGATTTTTCTCTTGGACGATAAGGTGAACGCTGTCGGGTTCGAACGCGCGTTGACCGCCGTGTCGCGCCGTAAAAGCGAGGTATGAAACGCCCGCAGTATGTTTTCCGTCCGAACCTTAACGAACCGCAACACCGCCGCGCGTGGGCGTTGTTGCAGCAGGTGCCGCCTGCCAAACGCAAAGAGTTTCTGGTGCAGAGTATCCTTGCGGCAGAACAGACGGATAGGCTGGAGAAAAGCATCCGCAAGGTTGTGCGGGAGGAGTTGCAGGCAGTCAACATAACCACTGCTGTTTCCAGTCCGCCGCCGGACGATGTGATTCCGGCTGCGGCGATTTCTTTTTTAGATTCACTTTAGGGGGTGGTTCCAATGCACTTATTATGGGACAAGAAATAGAGCCAATACAAGGAGGTAGGTACATTATACTGAAAATCACATACTTTTCTGTTTGGGGTAGTCTGAATGGGCTGCCCCTGTTTTATTTATCGAATCTGTGATTCGATTTATCGATATGTTCTCCGGCATCGGCGGTTTCCGCGAGGGACTGACCCGTGCCGGAGGATTTGAATGCGTAGGACACTGCGAAATCGACAAATACGCCAACCGCAGTTACAACGCCCTGTTTGACACGA
>UQGL01000002.1 GCA_900540595.1 uncultured Oscillospiraceae bacterium | reverse complement strand
AGCTGCCGCACCTCGCTCGCCGTATCGGCACTTAGAATTATGCGGTATTGCCATAGCGGTATCCTTGCGATACTTATAGGAAAGTATACCATATTTTGAAAAGAATTACAACTCTGTAACAACAGAAAAGCACCCGCCGCGCAGGCGGGTGCAGGGTATACGGGGCCGGAGCGGCCCTTTGTTTTGTCAGATTGACCGGAAGCCCTTGCCGACGATCTCACTGCTGTTGACGATCGTGATAAAGGCGTGGTCATCCAGCCCGCGGACATGCAGGCGCAGCTTCTGGGCCTGCCCGCGGGTCAGCACGGTGGTCAGCACCCATTTTTCATCGTGGGTGTACGCGCCCTCGGCATGCTCCATCGTGGCGGAGCGGTGCAGGTCATTGACAATGAAGTCCCGCACGGGCTCAGGGTTGGAGGTCACAACCGTGCAGACCTTGCGCATGTTGATGCTCTCGATTGCGCTGTCTGCAACAGTGCTTTTCAGGATCATGCCCAAAATGCAGTACAGGCCGGTGGCGGGGCCGTAGAGATAAGCACCTGCCAGCACAATGCCGAGATCGCTGACCATCAGCGCGCGGCCGACCGGCATACTGGTGTACTTGTTCAAAATCATCGCCACAATGTCGGTGCCGCCGGTGGACGCACCGATGTTAAAGACGATGGCCGCACCCACAGCCGACAAAATGACCGCAAAGCAAAGCTCCAGAAAGACATCATCGGTCAGCGGGCGGGACAGCGGGTAGACACGCTCACACAGGCTGACATAGAACGACAGCGCAAAGGAGGAGTAGATCGTCCACCCCATCGACCGTACACCCAGAAAGACAAAGCCCAGTGCGACCAGCGCCGCGTTGATGAACCACATGAACGCGCCCACATTCCACCGCGGGAACAGCGTTGCCAGCACGATCGACAGGCCGGAGGTGCCGCCGAACGCAAAGTGGTTGGGCGTTTTAAAAACGGCAATGCCCACTGCCGTAGCCACAAGGCCGAGATTCAGCAGAAAGAAAAATTTAACATCGGACCACAGCTCCCGCGGAGTCAGGTGCTTTTTCAGCTGCGCTAACAAGTCAGACGCCCTCCCTTAGAATGTCAGGTTGCCGAACTCGGAGAGCTTGAGGGTCTCATTGTGCTGCTCGGCCCAGTTGATGCTCCACGGGCTGCCGAAGAGGAGCAGCGGGTTGCCCTTCATATCCTCGATGGCGCGGGTATCGCTGGTCAGGTCCAGATGCTTGATGTCCAGCTCATCGGGATCGTTCAAGATCCAGCGCAGATGCTCATACGGCAGGGACTGCATACGGATATCGACATTGTACTCGTTTTTCAAACGGTACTCCAGAACCTCCAGCTGCAGCACACCGACCACGCCGACAATGACCTCCTCCATGCCAGCGCCGAGGTCGCGGAAGATCTGGATCGCGCCTTCCTGCGCGATCTGCTCCATGCCCTTGACGAACTGCTTGCGCTTCATCGTGTCCACCTGCGTCACGCGGGCAAAATGCTCGGGTGCAAAGGTCGGGATGCCGGCAAACTGAACATGCTTTTTGCCGGTGCAGAGCGTGTCGCCGATCGAGAAGATGCCCGGGTCAAACAGACCGATAATATCGCCCGCATAGGCCTCGCTGACGATGGCGCGGTCATCGGCCATCAGGCTGGTGCCGGTGGCAAGCTTGATGTTCTTGCCCTCCTGCACATGGAAGGCCTCCATGCCGCGCTCAAACTTGCCGGAGCAGATGCGCAAAAACGCAATGCGGTCGCGGTGGTTCTTGTTCATGTTGGCCTGGATCTTGAACACAAACCCGCTGAACTGCTCGCTGCAAGGGTCCACCAGCTCGCCGCTGGCAGCATCCTTGCGGGGCAGGGGGGCGGGTGTCAGCCGCAGAAATTCCTTCAGGAACGGCTCAACGCCGAAGTTGGTCAGGGCGGAGCCGAAGAACACGGGGCTCAATTCGCCGTGCTGTACGGCCTCGAGGTCAAATTCCTCGGCAGCGCCGTCGAGCAGCTCAATGTCCTCGGCCAGCTTTTCATGGTTGGCCGTGCCGATCAGCTCGTCCAGCGCGGCATCGCCCAGCTCGGCCTCGATCTCATCGACCATCTTGACGCCGTTGGCGCGCCCATCGCTCGAGAACGCCAGCACGCGCTTGGCGCTGCGGTCGTAGACACCCTTGAAGTCCTTGCCGCAGCTGATGGGCCAGTTCATCGGGTATGTCTTGATGCCGAGGATCTCCTCGATATTTTCCATCAGCTCAAACGGGTCGCGGGCCTCGCGGTCCATCTTGTTGACGAAGGTGAAGATGGGGATGTGGCGCAGCGTGCAAACTTTAAACAGCTTGATGGTCTGGGCCTCAACACCCTTGGCGGCGTCGATGACCATGACGGCGCAGTCCGCCGCCATCAGGGTACGGTAGGTATCCTCACTGAAGTCCTGGTGGCCCGGGGTGTCCAGAATGTTGATGCACTTGCCCTGATAGTTGAACTGCAGGACAGAGGAGGTGACCGAGATACCGCGCTGCTTCTCAATATCCATCCAGTCGGATACAGCGTGCTTGGCGCTCTGCTTGCCCTTGACGGAGCCGGCCGTCTGGATGGCCCCACCGTAGAGCAGGAGCTTTTCGGTCAGTGTGGTTTTGCCGGCGTCGGGGTGCGAGATGATCGCAAATGTGCGCCGGGATTCGATTTCTTCGCGCAATGATGCCATGATGACTCCTTATATTTGTGTGTGTACGGAATTTCGTCCCGATTCTTTACATGGGGGGCACACTCCTCTATAATAATCCAATACTATATCATACACGGTTTGCCCGCTAAATGCAATGAAAAATTTGCTTGACAGAGAGAAAAGTGTGGGGTTTAATGGGGGTAGGTGCGGCGGGCAGGGGACTGCCCGCCCTACAAAGCCGCCGCGGAATGTTATCCTTATTGCAACTATAATAAGATAGGAGTGTCCTACTATGCCTCTCACCCTCGCTGTCATTTCCACCAGCCGCATTGTTGACGAGTTCCTTGCCAATGCCGCCGCCATGCCGGAGATCTCGGTGCAGGCTCTCTGCTGCCGTCCCCAAAGCCGCCCCAAGGCCGAGGCATGGGCCGCGCAGTACGGCATCCCGGCCGTCTACACCGATGAGGACGCCTGCTACGCCGCCGGCGGCTTCGATGCCGTTTACATCGGCACGGCCAACCACCTGCACTATGCCGCCGCCAAGCGGGCGCTGAACGCCGGATACCATGTCATCCTTGAAAAGCCCTTTGTCTCCACCGCGGCCGAGGCGCGGGAGCTGTTTGCCCTCGCCGATGCCAAAGGCCTTGTGCTGTTCGAGGCCATCACGATCCCTTATATGCCGCAGTTTGCCTTCCTGCAGCAGCAGACGGCAAAGCTCGGGCCGATCAGCGCGGCCTCGGCGGTGTTCTGCTCCCACAGCCGCCTGTACGATGATTACTGCCGTGGCATTGTCCATCCTGTGTTCGACCCGGCCTGTCAGGGCGGTGCGCTGGGCGACATGAACGTCTACTGTCTGCATCTGCTTGTCGGGCTGCTGGGTATGCCCAAGGCCGCAGAGTACCGCCCTGTGCGCGGGGAGAACGGCATTGATGTTGCCGGGCTGGCGCTGCTTGATTACGGCCGCTTTACCGCCACCGCGCTGGCCGCCAAGGATTCCAACAGCCGGAACGGCATGGTGCTGCAGGGTCCCGGCGGGTACCTTGTGGTGGACGGCAACCCCAACTCTCTGCCCGCCGTTTACAGCCTGCTGGGCGCTCAGCGGGATGACTGCGTGCGCACGGACGGCCCCGCCGCGCCGCGCCACCGCATGGCCTATGAGTTCGCCGAGTTTGCCCGCATCATTGCCACACACGACACAGCCGCCGAGACGGCTGCCCGCCTGCGCACGATGCATGTGATGGAGCTGCTGGAGCTGCTGCGCCAAAATACCGCTGACGGTGAATAAATAAGCGCCCCCCGTCCAAACTAACGGCATACACATTTCAACCGAAAGGGACGGGGAGCATGAACCATATCAAACAGTTTTTCAAGGAAAAAGGGCTGTATCTGTTCTGTCTGGCCATGGTGTTTGCGGCCACAGCGGCGGGGATTCTGGCACTGCGCAGCATCGTAGGCAATGTTGCCGACCTGACGCGCATCCGCAAAGAGGCCCTGCAGGACGATTCCGTCTGGACACAGCCGGATGCGGCCATCGACAAACCTGCCGAGGATGTACCAAAGCCTACCCAGACGCCGGCCGCAGCCGAAAAGCCCGCAGCCACCGCCGCACCCGAGGCCGCACAGGCCCCGGCAGCCGACGCACCGCCCGCCGCCAGACCGGGGATCTGGGATGCCAAACCGCAGGCTGCGTTCAGCGGCAATGAGCTGGTCTACAGCGAGACGCTGGGTGACTGGCGCACCCACAACGGCGCAGATTACGCTGCCCCCGCCGGCCAGAGCGTATGCCCCGCCAAGGCCGGCAAGGTCACATCCGTGACCGAGGATGCGCTGTGGGGGAATGTGGTGGAGGTCGAGGACGCCAATGGCATCACATGGCGCTATTGCGGCCTGACTGCCCCCGCCGTCAAGGCAGGGGACAGCGTGACAACCACCGCCACACTGGGCAAGGCGGGTGCCATCCCCGCCGAGACGAGCGGCGAGAACCACCTGCACCTTGAGTGCATCAAGGACGGCGCGTACCTCGACCCGGAGGGCCTGCTGTAACGGCAGACGCCAAAAGCCCTTCCGGCCTTGCTGACGCTCGGCCACCTCCCCACAAGTGGGGAGGCTTTCACGCGGGCAAAGCCCGCGCAAAAAAGGCGCCCCGCTGTGCGGGGAGCTGGCCGAGCCTGCGAGGCCTGAGGGGCTTTTTCCGTCCCCCGCAGCCCGAAACCCAAAAAGGCGTGTACCCACACCGGGCACACGCCTTTTTTTATGCAATTTTTACTGGTACTGCTTCACATTCAGCATCCGGGTCGCGTTCAGCACGGCCAGCACCATGACGCCTACATCTGCAAAGACACCCCACCACATGTTTGTGATGCCCAGCGCCGTCAGGATCAGGCACAGCGCCTTGACCGCCAGCGCAAAGACAATGTTCTGATAGGCAATGCTCATGCACTTGCGGGAGATGCGCATTGCAAGGCTGATCTTTGCCGGATCATCGTCCATCAGCACAATGTCGGCGGCCTCGATGGCGGCATCGCTGCCCAGCGCGCCCATCGCAATGCCGATGTCAGCGCGCATCAGCACCGGTGCATCGTTGATGCCGTCACCCACAAAGGCCAGCTCTTTTTTCTCAGGCTTCTGGCTCAGCAGCTTCTCGACCCACTCGACCTTATCGGCGGGCAGCAGGCCCGCATGGACCTCGTCAATGCCCAGATCCTTGGCCACCAGCTCGGCCACAGCGGGGGCATCACCGGTCAGCATGACGGTGCGCACGCCCTGCGCCTGAAGGCCCTGCATGGCGGTCCCGGCAGTGGGCTTCTCCTCGTCAGAGATCAGGACCGAGCCCAAAAAGCTGCCGTCACGCGCCACATAAACGACCGTACCCGCGCCCTCGGCGGCGGTGTAGGGGATTTGTTCGCTTTCCATCAGGCGGGCATTGCCGGCCAGCACGGTATGACCGTCCACCAGCGTTTTCACGCCGTGGCCTGCGATCTCCTGCGCATCGGAGGCGCGGCGGGCGTCCAGCCCCGGGCAGGCCTCGCGCAGGCTCTTGCTGATGGGATGGCTTGAGAAGCTTTCCGCCAGGGCGGCGCTCTCCAGCAGCTCCGCCTCGGTCACACCCTCGGCCGGGGTGGTATGGGTGACCTTGAAAACGCCCTTCGTCAGGGTGCCGGTCTTGTCAAACACGGCAATGCCGGTCTTGGACAGTGCCTCCAGATAGTTGCCGCCCTTGACCAGAATACCGCACTTGGACGCGCCGCCGATACCGCCGAAGAAGGTCAGCGGGATCGAGATGACCAGCGCGCAGGGGCAGCTGATGACCAGGAAGGTCAGCGCGCGCATGATCCAGTCGAGCCAGCCGCCAAGGAACAGCGGCGGCACAACGGCCAGCACCAGCGCTGCAATGCAGACAGCAGGGGTGTAGTAGCGGGCAAATTTCGTGATGAAATTTTCGACAGGAGCCTTTTTCAGGCTGGAGTTTTCCACAAGGTCCAGAATTTTTGCCACCGTGGACTCACCGTAGAGCTTTGTCGTGCGGATGCGCAGCACGGCATCGGCGTTTACGCAGCCGCTGATGACCTCATCCCCGGGGCGCACGGTGCGCGGGCGGCTTTCACCGGTCAGGGCGGCGGTGTTCAGCGTAGACTCACCGGTCAGCACCACGCCGTCCAGCGGAATCTTCTCGCCGGGCTTTACAACGATTGTAGAGCCGATGGCCACATCGTCCGGGTCAACGACCGAGACGCCGCCGTCCGCAGCCTCGAGATTCGCGCTGTCGGGCCGGATGTCCATCAGTGCCGAGATGCTCGACCGGCTCTTGCCGACGGCATAGGACTGGAACAGTTCCCCGATCTGGTAAAACAGCATAACGGCCACGCCCTCGGCGTACTCACCGCAGCCCATGGCGCCCACCGTAGCGACCGCCATCAGGAAATTCTCGTCAAAGACCTCGCCGCTCTTAATGCCCATAAAGGCCTTGCGCAGCACATCATGGCCGATGATGAAATAGGGCACCAGCCACAGCGCCAGCTGCACAAACCACGGCAGTGCGGTAAAATGGAACACCACCGCCAGCAGCACCGTCAGCACCGCCGCAGCGATAATGCGATTCAGCGTCTTTTTCTGTTTCTTTGTCATGAGGGTAGCCTCCGTTTGGGGTATAAAAAGCGCCCATCGGCAGGATGGGCTGCTTTATGGCAGAACTTACAGCTCGATCTCGAAATCAGGCTCGACCTTCTTTGCCGCCTTGACGGCGTCCTTCAGGACGGCATCAAATTTGTCATCGTCAGCCTCCAGCAGCATTTTCTGGGCCATAAAGCTGACGCTTGCGTTCTTAACGCCGGGCAGTGCCTTGACGGCGGTCTCGATCTTGGCAGCGCAGTTGGCGCAATCGACTTCGATCTTGAATTTCTTCTGCATGGTGGTGGTCTCCTTTGTATAAATAAGTGTTTTTTAATATGGGTAACCGTGTTGTAGGGGCGAATGCTTGCATCCGTCCGCGGGTAAAGCCCTTCCGGCCTGCTTCGCGGCCACCTCCCCACAAGTGGGGAGGCTTTTTTCGCGGGCGCAGCCTGCGCGAAAGGCGCCCCACGCAGTGGGGAGCTGGCCGAGCCTGCGAGGCCTGAGGGGCTTTAGCTGTTGCCCCTTACTCCTCCGTATGCTCCATGCCAAGCGCGATCATGCTGCGCACATGGTCATCATCGAGGGAATAGTACATCGCTTTGCCCTCGCGGCGGAACTTGACGAGCTTGCTGGTTTTCAGCACCCGCAGCTGGTGACTGACCGCACTTTGCGAGATGCCTACCACCTGAGCAATGTCGTTGACGCAAAGCTCGCTTTCAAACAGTGCATACAAAATTTTGATGCGGGTCGAATCGCCGAACACGCGGAACAGCTCGGCCAGATCGTACAGCACTTCATCATTGGGCAGGTCATCCTGCAGGCGGCGGATGTCGGCCTCACCCAGCTGGGCGGTTTCAGGCAGCTTTTCGCCTGTTTTTTCGTTCTCGGGCACTGTCATCATCCTCTCATATGTTTGTTTGTTCATATGATACAGCCTGACAGGAGCTTTGTCAATAGCAAAACACAAAAAAATCCCCCGGATGTGAAAATTCTCACATCCGGGGGAAATCTCAATCGGTGATGGGGGCAAAGCCCGGCTCACCGGGCAGGATGACACTGCTGTCGGCCAGCATTTTGCGGAACTCCTCCTCGGGGAAGTCAAAGACAACCTCTTTGATCATGCTCTGTTCGTGGACGAGTATCCTCCACGGCGCACCATCGGGCTGCTGCAAAAACAGGATGCCGGAAACGCTGTCCAGACTTTTCACGCCCTCATCGGCCCAGAAGGCAGGGGAGGGGGTGACAAAGTAGTGGTCAACCATCCGCCCGCCCGGGAAGTCATGCTCGATGACCGCAGGAACCTCGCCGTCAGCCTGAGCGGATTTGTATTGCAGATGCAGGTTGGTGAAGTCGGAAGCAGTCATAAGTTATTACCTCTCGGGTGATTGTAGGGTTCGCGTAAATGCAAATCAAACGCGCAGGCTGGCGCTTTCAGGCTCGTTGCTGCCCTCGTCGAACTCATAGTCGTTGCCGGGCAGGATAGCGTTCAGCAGGATGCCGGCGATGGCGGCGATGGCCAGACCGGACAGGTTGATGGTGACATTGCCCAGACCGAAGCTGATGCCGCCCACCGAGTTGAAGCCCAGCGCGCTGACCAGAATGACGGCGGCGATGATCAGGTTGCGGGAGTTGGTGAAATCGACCTTGTTCTCGACAACATTGCGCACGCCGATGGCGGAGATCATGCCGTACAGCACAAAGCTGATACCGCCGACGATGCCGGAGGGGATCGTGTTGATGACGGCCTCAAACTTCGGGCAGAAGCTCAGAATCAGCGCAAACACAGCAGCAATGCGGATGACGAGGGGATCGTAAATCTTCGTCAGGGCCAGAACGCCGGTGTTCTCGCCGTAGGTGGTGTTGGCGGGGCCACCCAGCAGGCCGGCCATGGCGGTGGCAAGGCCGTCGCCCAGCAGGGTCTTGTTCAGGCCGGGGTCACGGATGTAGTTCTTGCCGGTGGTGGCGCTGATGGCGGCGATGTCGCCGATATGCTCCATCATCGTAGCCAGTGCGATGGGCACGATGGTGAACACGGCGCTGATGAAGGTCTCGCTGCCGTCAATGGCGAACAGACCCATGGAATCCTTATGCAGGGGGATGCCGAACCAGGCGGCAGCACCGATGGCCTGGAAGTCAACAGCGCCGGTCACGAGCGCAACCGCGTAGGAGACCAGCACACCGATCAGGATGGGCAGGATCTTGACCATGCCCTTGCCCCAGATGTTGCAGATAACAACGGTAGCCAGCGCCACAATAGCCAGCAGCCAGTTGGACTGGCAGTTGGAGATAGCACTCGGGGCCAGGATCAGGCCGATGGCAATGATGATGGGGCCGGTGACAACCGGGGGGAAGAACTTCATCATCTTGCGGATGCCGAACGCGGAGATCAGCGCGCTGAACAGCACATACACAAGGCCGGACAATGCCACAGCTGCGCAGGCGTAGGGCAGGTTTTCAGGGTTTTCACCGTTGTTGGACACAATGGCAAAGCCGCCCAGATAGGCAAAGCTGGAGCCAAGGAACGCCGGAACCTTGCCCTTGCACAGGAAGTGGAACAGCAGTGTGCCCAGACCGGCGCACAGCAGGGTGGTGCTGACGCTCAGACCGGTCAGCAGGGGAACGAGCACGGTTGCGCCGAACATTGCAAACATGTGCTGCGCACCCAGAATGAGCAGCTTGGGTGTGCCGAGCTGCTTGGCATCATAGATGCCCTGCGAGTAATCCATTTTTTCTGCCATGAATGATATCCTCCTCAACAATGGCCGCAAAAAAGGGAGACTGCCGTGATTACCACAACACTACAGCCTCCTTGCTTATCTATATAAGGATAGCAGAATTCGGCGCAAAGTGCAAGAGATTGGCGAAAAAATGAAAATTTTTGTCGCTATGCAGTGGCCGGGCACGCCCGGCCCGCGCGTGTAAGGCGGACGACCGTTTGCGGGAAAGTTGAGGGCCGGGCATACCCGGCCCCTACTATCTTTTTGCCGGAAAGTGTGCTACTATATATAAGATATAAGATATAAGATTTTGAAAATAGCAGGAGAAATGCTTATGCTTACCCCCGGCATCAAGGGGCACGCAGCGCTGCGTGTCACCACTGAAAACACCGCCCTTGCCATGGGCAGCGGCGAGCTGCCTGTGCTGGCCACCCCCGCCGTGGCGGCTCTGATTGAAAAAGCCTGCTGGCAGTCGGTTGCCTCCGAGCTGGAGCTCGATCAGGGCACGGTCGGCACCGCGCTGACCGTAGCCCACACGGCCCCCACCCCGGTCGGAATGATCGTACAGTGCGACTGTGAGCTGACCGCTGTGGAGGACCGCCGCCTGCGGTTCACCGCCCGCGTCTATGATGATGTGACCCAGATCGCCTCCGCCACGCATGAGCGCTATATCGTGGACAACGACCGCTTTACCCGCAAGGCAAACAGCAAGCGCACTGCCGAGGCGTAAGCCCCGGCAGGCTGCATGTAAGGGGCAGGCCGCGCCCGCCCCGCGTCAGTAGATCGCTTCCTCCCGCCACTTTACCAGTTCTTTCACCGTCTCCTCACTCTCCACCCAGCCCTGTTCCGGGTCGGCGTGGGCGTTGGGGGCGTAGCGCTGCATCGTGCCGGGGCTGCGGCCCTGCAGATATTCCTGTGCCTGCTTCTGGCGGCTGGGTGCGGTGCGGCGCAGCAGCGTTTCTTTTTCGGCCTTGTTCATACAAATCACCTCTTTCGTCACTATTTTGCCCGGGGCTGCCGCTGGTCAAACCCGGAAAATCGTGGTATAGTATTTTATATTGCCATTTTTAAGGAGCTATTATTCTATGGAAGTCAAGATCAATCAGGTCGTGCTGCATCTGCTGGACCCCGGCGCATCGGAGCCGGTGCTGTCGGACCGCGCCATGGACATGGACGCCGACCTGTACGAGTATTATGCCGCCACCCTTGAGCGCGCCTTTGCCAGCGATGAGGTCAAAAACTGCCGGTTCCTGCCCGACTCCGCTTTTGCGCAGGAGATGGCGCAGAATCAGGATTTCATCGACCTGTCCCGCCGCATCGCGGGCGTCATCTTTGAGCAGATGCTCCAGTATCAGGCCATCCCGGCCGGTGATCTGGCCGTGGTGGATTTCACCGCCGACGGCGTACCGTTCTACGGCGTGCTGAAGCTGAACTACCGCCCCGGCTACACCCACCATACCGAGCTGCTGGGCAACGGCCGGTTCAGCAGCATGGTGCCGCAGCGCACCCTGCTGCCCGGCACCCCCAAGGCGGACGAGGCGGCCCTCATCGACCGCGCCAACGGCACGGTGCGGCTGATCGAGAAAAAATTCACGATGGATGACAAAAAGGGCTACTATCTTTCGACCCGCGTTTTCGGCTGTACCGAGGCCCTGCAGGAGAAGGCGAAGCTCAAGGCCGTATGCGAAACAGCCGTAGCCGCCGTGAAGGAGGCCTACCCCGAGCCGGAGGAGCTGGACGATGTACCGCCCTTTGACGGCGGCACCGAAACCGCCGTTGAGCTGCTGGTGCGCAATCAGGCCGTGGACAACCGGATCTCTGTCGAGGATGTCCGGGAGCGCATCCGGGAGAATTTCCCGCTTGCCGCGCCGCGGTTTGAGCAGGCCCTCGCCGAGACCGGCGTGCAGCAGGATGACCGCGTGACCGTGACCCCGGCGCGCATCAAAAAGCTGGAGAGCCGCAGCTTCAAGACCGAGTCCGGCATCGAGATCAAGATCCCCGCAGAGCTGTGCAGCAGTGATGACGCCGTTGAGTTTATCCATTCGGCCACCGGCGGGCTGAGCTTATTGATTAAGGATGTATTGGTGTAAACATACGGCACTTTGCGGGCGGATATGGAATCCGCCCCTACGAATCACACCCGTAGAGGCGCATTCTATATGCGCCCGCACTCTGCCGCTCAGGATAGGGGTATAGAGAAAGCAAACTATGGAAACGAAACAAAAAACAACGCTGATACAGGGCAGCGTTGCCAAGGGTATGCTACTGTTTGCGCTGCCGATTTTTATCAGCAACCTGTTTCAGCAGCTGTATAACGCCGCCGACTCCCTGATCGTCGGCAACTTTCTGGGCGGCGAGGCCTTGGCCGCCGTCGGCTCGTCCGGCAGCCTGATCTTTTTGCTGACGGGCTTTGTCAACGGCGTCTCGCTGGGCGCCGGCGTGGTGGTGGCGCGGTATTTCGGCGCCAAGGACTGGGACCGGATGCGCCGCACCATCCACACCACAGTGGCACTGGGCATTGCCGCCGGTGTAGCGCTCACCGTGGTGGGCGTAATACTGACACCGCAGATCCTGCGCTGGATGGGCACGCCGGACAGCGTGCTGGCCAACTCGATTGCCTACTTCCGGATGTACTTCTTCGGCTCGATCGCCGTGGTCATGTACAATGTGGGCGCAAGCATCCTGCAATCGGTCGGCGACAGCAAAAGCCCGATGCGGTATCTGATTGCCGCGTCCATCATCAATGTCATTCTCGACCTGATTTTGGTCGGCTGGCTGCGCATGGGCGTGGGTGCGGCCGCCTTTGCCACGATTGCCTCCCAGACGGTCAGCGCTATTCTGGCCTTTGCCAAGCTGACCCGCAGCAAAGAGGAATGGGCCGTGCATTGGAACGAGGTCAGATTTGACGCCCCATCGCTCAAGGCAGTCGTTGTGCAGGGTCTGCCGTCCGGCATCCAGAACTCGGTCATCTCGATTGCCAATGTCATTGTGCAGTCCAACATCAACTCGTTCGGTGCGCAGGCCATGGCCGGGTGCGGTGCCTACAGCAAGGTCGAGGGCTTTGCTTTTCTGCCCGTGACCTGCTTTTCCATGGCGCTGGCAACCTTCGTCAGCCAGAATGTCGGCGCCGGTCAGCCCGACCGTGTGCGCAAGGGGATGAAGTTCGGCACGCTCTGCTCGGTGCTGATGGCCGAGATTGTGGGTATGGGCATCTACACGCTGTCGCCATGGCTCATCGGCGCGTTCAGCCGTGAGCCGGATGTCATCGCGTTCGGTGTGCAGCAGGCCCACACGGCGGCGCTGTTCTACTGCCTGCTGGCCTTCAGCCACTGCTGTGCAGGCATCCTGCGCGGGCTGGGGCGGCCGGTCGTTCCGATGATGGTCATGCTGATGATCTGGTGTGCGCTGCGCATCACCTATATCACGATCACACTGCATTTTATCCGCGCCATCAGTGTGGTGTTCTGGGCCTACCCGCTGACATGGAGCATCTCCTCGGTGCTGTTTGCGTGGTACATCCTGCACTGCCCGATCCCGCAGCTGGGCGGCGGTGCCCCCGCAGTCAAGGCATAAACAGGGCATAAAAAGCACCCCGTATCCGCATGGGTCACACGGATACGGGGTACTTTTATTTTTTGATCACAAAGCACGGCAGCGGGGCGGTGTCCGCCCAGTTTGCAAACTCACAGACCAGCACCGTGTACTTTGTCAGCGGCAGGCTGCGGAAAAACGCCAACGCCGCCTGCTTTTCGGCATCGCCTATGACCTTGCCGCTGTACAGCACAGCCGCCAGCACGCCGCCGGGGCGCAGGGCATCCAGCGCGGCACACAGGGCGGAAAGACTGCCCTGCGCCGTGGAATGTACGGTGTGCTCGGCCCCCGGCAGCCAGCCGAAGTTGAACAGCACGCAATCCACCTTGCCGGGCTGCACAAGTTCCCCCAGCTTCGCATGGTCGTAGAGCACCGCGCGCCCCACTTTCTCATACCCGGCGTCGGTCAGGCGCCTGTTCGTGCGGTCCACCGCCTTTTGCTGGATATCCATGGCCAGCACACGGCCGTTCTGCCCGGCCAGACGGCACAAAAACAGCGTGTCGTTTCCGTTGCCGCAGGTCGCATCGAGATACAGCCCGCCGGGGGTCACATGCAGCTCCAGAAACTCATGGCACAGCTCCACAGCGGACAGATCCGGCACACGGCGGCGCACCAGCCGCCCGCCCTCCGCCACAAAGTCGAACCGCCGCGCCAAAGCACGGCCTGCCTCATCCCTGGGCAGGGGCGCAGTGAAGCGTGTGGCCTGCTTCGGGTCCAGCCCGCCGCCGCGCCGCAGCAGCTCCTTTACCAGATAGCTGCCGTAGCCGCGCCCGCGCCACGCGGGCACGATCTCCAGACGCAGGATCGCAGCGCCGTCCACCACAGCCGTACCGATGGCTTCGCTCTCCTTATATAAGGTATAGTGGCCTTTTTCCTGCTTGATCTGCATATATATTACCCGCCAATCGTATTTGTGTTCAGGTCGTAGTACAGCACATCATCCCAGTGGCGGCGCAGGGCGATCTGCGCCGTCAGCGCCGTGTCATCGTACACCAATGACCACTGGGTATTGCTGGTAACATCCACGGGGTTCGGGTCCTGCGCGGAGGCCTGCAGCGCCCGCCATGCGGTATCTGCCGGGATATTCCCGTCCGGGTCGCGTATTGCCAGCACATCCATAATGGCGTCATAGCGCTCCTTGCCGTGGCCGTAGATGCCGTTTCTCTGGTTCGGCTTCACTAAGTAGGCGTAGCAGCCGTAAAAGTTTGTGATAGCCGGCATCGCCGTCCAGCGCAGCGGGCGGCCCTCCTGCTCCGGGTCATATTCCAGCACGCGGCCATCGCCGCTTGCATCAACGACAAAGAAGTGGTAGTCCCGCCCGGAGGTGGCAAGCATATCATAGCTGTCCAGCAGGTCAACGGCCTCCTGCGTGGTGGCGGCGCGATCGAGCACCAGACGGATAGCAAGGGTGGTAAAAATCTTCTGCTTGCCGGTGCTCTGGTTGACCGGCTCGCTGTCCAGCGTCAGCACTGCGATGGAAACGCCCTTTTCATTCATGCCGTCCAGACAAATGAACGGCGCGGTCAGACATGCGAGCTTTTTCTTGAGATTCGCATCCGGCTCATTGGCTGAGATGTTGTCCAGCGCCGTCAACGCCACCGATTTATAACCGTTCTTCGGCGCACAATAGACGAGCATCGCCGAGGTATCACGCTTGAAGTCGTAGTTGCGCCCCATCACGATATGCCTATCCAGCACCGTTCCAAAGGCGCTGCAGCCAAACTGCGGGGCCTTCATCTTGACCGGCAGCAGTGGAAGCGCTTCCTTTAAGATGGCGTTGATCATGCTCTGGTTGTCGGTGATGCCGTAGTTGATGACATCATCAATGCTGTAATCATAGCGGATATCCATCCGGTAGAGATTGTAATCGTCATAATTGGTGAGCTGTTCAATGCTGTTTACCGTGCGCAGCCGCCCGGCATACAGTACGCCGAAGCCCGCAATCGCCAGCAGCAGCACCAGCAAAATTCCCCGTACAACCTGCAGTATCCTTTTTTTCATCGTAAGCGCCTCCTTTTTATACATATCTAAGTGTGGTTTGTATTTTGAGTATATCATATCCTGCCGCGCTGCGCAACGGCAGGATATGTAAAAATCAGCAGGGCGGCGGCAGTTTTTCCTTGATCACGATCTTCACCGCTTTTCACACACTTTTCACTCTCTGACGAAACCTATTTCACAATTAGCGGGTATACTGTAGGCATACAAAGCGAAAGGAGACGACCCCTATGAGCAATGAATATGATTACTCCGGTCTCTATAACCATACATCCGATGGTCAGCCCGCACAGCCGCAGAGCAGCCAGCCTGAACAGGGCGGCTACCCCAATGTAGGCTCCAGCGGCATGAACACCGCCAACACCGCCCGCACCGATTATTCCGGCAACGGCACAAACCCCAACCCGCAGCAGGACCCCAACGGCTACACCAGCAGCTTCAGCGGCGGCAGCGGGAACAACGGCGGCTATAACGGCTACAGCTATTCCAGCGCACCGCAGCAACCCCCCGTGCCCCAGAAAAAGAAGCCCCGCAAGGTGCTGCTCCGCGTGCTGGCCGGTGTCGGCGCGGTGGCGCTTGGCTTCGGCGGCGGCTTCGGCGGCGCGATCGTTGCCAGCCGCACCGGCCTGACCGGCAATCAGGTCGTGGTTCAGCAGGTGCAGCGCAGCACCGATGCCACGGCGGCAGGCAGCACAGACGGCAGCAGCATGACCGTCCAGCAGATTGCGTCTGTCGTTTCGCCCAGTGTTGTCGCC
The DNA here is from genome assembly GCA_900540595.1 of uncultured Oscillospiraceae bacterium. Taxonomy (GTDB): domain Bacteria; phylum Bacillota; class Clostridia; order Oscillospirales; family Ruminococcaceae; genus Gemmiger. Next base: position 154,151 of record UQGL01000002.1, on the reverse strand, counting down.
ATCACGACTGAGCAGATGAGCAGCAGTCAGACCTGGTTCGGCGGCTACTATGTGCAGAGCGGCGCAGGCTCCGGCGTCATCATCAGTCAGGACGGCTACATCCTGACCTGCGCACATGTCGTCAGCGGTGCCACCAGCGTCAAGGTCCAGCTGAACGGCAGCGATGAGTCCTACGATGCCACCATTGTCGGGCAGGATTCCACCTCCGACATTGCCGTGCTGAAGATCGACGCCACCGGTCTGACCCCGGCGGTCATCGGTGACAGTGACGCACTGGCCGTCGGCGAGGTCGCCGTAGCGGTGGGCAACCCGCTCGGCACGCTGTCCAACACCGTCACGGACGGCATCGTCAGCGCGCTGAACCGTCAGGTTACCGTACAGAACAACGATATGACGCTGATCCAGACCGATGCCTCCATCAGCCCGGGCAACTCCGGCGGCGGTCTGTTCAACGCAAACGGCGAGCTGATCGGCATTGTCAATGCCAAGAGCAGCTACAGTGAAGCCGAGGGTATCGGCTTTGCCATCCCCATCAACACCGCAATGGAGATCAGCCGCCAGCTGATCGAGAGCGGCTCGGTCGCGCGCCCCGCACTGGGCGTCAAGATCGTGGATGTGACCGATGCGCAGACCGCCCAGCAGCTGGGTGTGTCCACAATGGGCGTCTATGTGGTCGAGGTCACCAAGGGCAGCGGCGCCGAGGCCGCCGGTGTGCAGGCCGGTGACCGTGTGCTGGCTGTGGATGATACCGCTGTCAGCGATTCCTCCGCCCTGAAGAATTACCTCAAGGACAAGGCCATCGGTGATTCCGTGAACCTGCAGGTCGAGCGCAACGGCAAGGTGCAGACCCTGACTGTCACGCTTGGCTCCAACCAGTAAAAAGCAACCGGCGGGCTGCAGATCGTTTAGATCTGCAGCCCGCCTTTTTATGCACTTTGCAGGGCAGCTTCAGTTCTGGTCCCTGCTTTTTCCTGCAAGCGCGGCCGCCACGCCAAAAATCAGGCTGGCAGCAATGCCGCCCGAGGCTGCCGTCAGCCCGCCGGTGAAGGCCCCCGGCAGACCGCACTCGTCCACCGCGTGCTGCGCGCCCTGCGCCAGCAGGTGCCCAAAGCCGAGCAGCGGCACGCTGGCCCCCGCCCCCGCAAAATCTGCCAGCGGCTTGTACAGGCCAACGGCGCTCAAAATCACGCCCGCGACCACATACCCGGTCAGGATGCGCGCGGGGGTCAGCTTCGTGTAATCAATAAGCAGCTGCCCCACAACGCAGATGCCGCCGCCCACCGCAAACGCCCAGAGATAATTCATACCGCACCTCCCAGTTCAACACAGTGGGCAATGCCGGGGATGCTCTCCCCCTGCAAAAAGGTAGTCTGGCTCATCAGCGCGCCGGTGGCCAGAAACAGCACCCGCCGCAGCTGCCCCGCCGCCAGCATCGGCAGGATTTTGCAGCACAGCACCGCCGCACTGCACCCGGCTCCGCTGCCGCCGGCCTGCACATCCTGCCCCTGCGTGTCATACAGCAGGCATCCGCAGTCCCGGTGGTTGTCCAGCGGCAGGCCCTCCCGCGCCATCTGCTCCCGCAGCAGGGCGGAGCCGACCTCGCCCAGATCACCGGTAAAGATCGCATCAAAGTCCTGCGGGCGCGCGCCGGTGGCTGCAAAATACCGCAGCAGGGTTGAGGCCGCCGCCGGCATCATCGCCGCGCCCATATTGTTGATGTCATGCACTGCATAGTCCTGCACCCGGCCGAAGGTCACGCTGCGCACCGGCACGCCGGTGCCGTGCGCCCGCACCAGACAGGCCCCGGCAGCAGTGGCGGTCCACTGGGCGGTGGGGGTGCGTTTGGCGCCGTACTCCAGCGGCGTGCGGAACTGCCGCTCCGCCGCGCAGAAATGGCTGCTCGTCAATGCCAGCGCCCGCTCTGCCATGCCGCCCGCCGCAAACACGGCGGCCAGCGCCAGCGTTTCGGCCATGGTGCTGCAGGCACCGTACACCCCCGCAAACGGAATGCCCAGCTCCCGCATCGTGTAGTTGCTGGCCGTACACTGGGCCTGCAGGTCACCTGCAAAGGTGATGTCAACCCCGGTGCGCGGCAGATCGGCCTTGCGCAGGCAAAGCTCCGCTGCCCGCCGCTGCAGCAGGCTTTCGGCCTGCTCCCAGTTTTCACAGCCCTGCTCACAGAAGCCTGCATCCTGCGTCAGGAAATCGAAGTCGGAGGCCAGCGGCCCCTCACTCTCCTTTTTGCCGCCCGCTGCGGCCCAGGCCGCCACGACCGGCGGGGTGTCGAACAGCAGGGTATCCTTTTTGCGTGCCATCGCTCACCCCACCTTTCCCAGCAGCCAGTAGACCACGCCCCACACAAAGCTTGCCAGTGTGCCGTAAGCGATGACCGGCCCCGCGATCGTAAAGATCTTGGCCCCCACGCCGGTGACCCAGCCCTCGGCCTTGAACTCGATGGCCGGGCTTACGACCGAGTTGGCAAACCCGGTGATCGGCACCAGCGTACCCGCGCCCGCCTTAGCGGCCAGCTTCTGGTACCAGCCGGGCAGCGTGAACAGCGCCGACAGAAAGATCAGTGCAATGCTCGTCAGCGTGCCTGCCAGCGTCTTGTCATACCAGATCAGAAAGAGCTGGCGCAGCCCTTCCCCGACGGTGCAGATCGCCCCGCCGACACAGAATGCCCACACGCAGTCCCTCACAACAGGGGAGGGCGGCGAGGCGCGGCCGATCATCTCATCATATTGCTTGGGATTCAGCTTCACACTCCATTCCTCCTTTTGGGGGATAGTATGTGCTCAGCCGCCGTAAAATATGACCCGGCCGCGGCAATACGGCTCCGGCACCATGACCTTGTAGAGGGCGCGCAGCTCTTTGCAGAGCACGGCATCGGGCGCAGTGCCGCCGCACGGCAGGGAAAGCACCGCATACCGGCTGCCGAACGCGCGGCTCTCCAGCGCAGTGGCGCGCGCCCCGGCCCGCAGGTAAAACCCGATGCGCCGCCGCGCAACGGCGGGGTCGGGGGCCTCAGCAGGATGCTCACATTCCAGCAGCAGGTCCTGCACCCGCAGAGCGTAGTAGTCACGGATCAGCTGCAGCGCCGCCGTACCCACACCGCTGCCGCGCAAATCACACCGCACGGCAAAATAGTCCAGCAGCGCCGTCCGCTGGCCCGGCAGCACGACCTGCCATGCGTAGGCCAGCCGCGCACCGGCATCATCGGTCAGCAGCAGCGGCTCATACACCCCTGCCTCCAACAGGCGGCGTATCTCGGCAAAGGGCTTGCACTCGGCGGCGGGGAAATCCCGCGGCAGGGCGGTGTGGTACAGCTCCTCACAGCCGGCAGGGGACAGACGCTTGATTTGCATGGAGATTTCTCCTTTCTGTGATTGAATTGTGGGGGAAAATAAGATATAATAAATAAAATATGCCTGCACACCTCGTAGGGGTCGGCGTCCCCGACGACCCGCTGCTGCCTTGCGGCGGCATGGGGCATGCCGCCCTACACGCAGCCATACGGTCGTATGTAGGGCGGGGTGCCCTCACCCCGCCGCAGGCGTTCGCGCTTCCGGTAAGTTTCCGGGGCGTCGAGGACGCCGCCCCCTACGGCACACATTACTCACCTATAAAAACAAGGAGCCACCCATATGGAATGGACTGACATCAGCATCACCGTTGCCAAGCGCGACGCCGACACGGCCGAGGCCATCGCTACGATGGTCGCCAACGGCGGCATTTATATCGAGGATTACAGCGATCTGGAACAGCAGGCGTGGGAGATCGCGCATGTTGACCTTATCGAGCAGGAGCTGCTCGATAAGCCCCGCGATGTGGTCATCGTACACATGTACCTTGCCCCCGATGAGAACCCCGCCGAGGTACTGCCTCTGTTTGAGGAGCGGCTGAAAAACAGCGGCATCGACTACCAGCTCAACACGACCGGCGTTGAGCAGGAGGACTGGCAGAACGCATGGAAGAAATATTACCATGCCATGGACATCGGCAAGCGCCTTGCCATCGTCCCCGGGTGGGAAGAGCATGACACCGACCGCATCAAGATCATCATGGACCCCGGCATGGCGTTCGGAACCGGCACGCATGAGACGACCTCCCTCTGCCTTGAAACGCTGGACAGCCTTGTCAAGGGCGGCGAGCGGGTGCTGGATATCGGCACCGGCTCGGGGATTCTCGCCATTGCAGCGCTCAAGCTGGGCGCCGGCAGCGCCGAGGGCGTTGACATCGACCCCATGTGCGTGCGCACCGCCGGCGAGAACGCCGCGCGCAACGGCGTGGCCGACCGGTTCAAGGTGCTTGTCGGTGATCTGTCCGACAAGGCCAGCGGGCAGTACAACATCATCACCGCAAACATCGTGGCAGCGGCCATTCTCTCTCTGGCACCCCATGTGCCGGTGCTGATGGCCCCGGACGCCCGCTTTATCGCCAGCGGCATCATTGACGAGCGCAAGGACGAGGTTCTGGCCGGTCTGCGCGCCGCAGGGCTTGCGCCTGTCGAGGTCAAGGAAAAGCGCGGCTGGGTCTGCATCATCTGCAAAAAATCCGAGACGAAAGAGGCGTAAACGATGCCGCACCGTTATTTTACCCGTGAGCTGGCGGACGGCCGCGCTGCGCTGACCGGCAGCGATGCCCACCATCTGGCAGATGTCATGCGCGCCAAGCTCGGCGAGGAGGTCGTGCTCTGCGGCCCGGACGGGCTGGAATACCTCGGCACTGTGACTGCCATCGAGCCGGGCCGGGTCGAGTTCTCGGTCACTGACGGCACGACCAGCAAGGCCGAGCCGGACTGCACCGTGACGCTGTTTGCGGGTTACCCCAAGCAGGGCAAGCTTGAGGAGGTCATCCGCCACAGCGTTGAGCTGGGCGTAACCGGGATCGTTCCGTTTTTCAGCCGTTACTGTGTGGCCGCACCCAAAAAAGAGGACGCCAAGAACGAACGGTACAACCGCATTGCCGCCGAGGCCGCCAAGCAGGCGGGCCGCGCCATGCTGCCCCATGTGGCGATGCCGCTGCCCGATTTTGCCGCCGTCTGCGCCGCCATGAAGGATTTTGACCTTGTGCTGTTCTTTTACGAGGGCGGCGGTGCCCCCCTGCGGGAGGTGCTGCACCCCGGGCAGTATAAGCGCATCGCCATCATCACCGGCAGTGAGGGCGGCTTCTCGGTCGAGGAGGCCGCCGCCGCCAAGGCCGCAGGTGCCGTGACGGTGGGCCTTGGCCCACGCATCCTGCGCTGCGAGACCGCGCCGCTGGCCGCCCTGACCGCTGCCATGCTGCTGACCGGGAATTTGGAGTAACCGCGCACGCAAACTATAGTATGTAAAAAAGAAGAGGAGCGTCACCGATGCGTGACACTCCTCTTCTTAGGTTGTTCATGTTGCAGTTGTAGGGGAGGGATTCATCCCTCCCGGGCACATCGAGGTTGCCGTACGGTTCCCGGAGCGGTCAAGACCGCTCCCTACAGGGCGTCGGCAAAAGGGTTGTAGGGAGGGGTCTTGACCCCTCCGTGCAATGTTTCCGCAACCGCAACACTGTCGGGAGGGATGAATCCCTCCCCTACGACCTATTTTGCCTTCACATACGCGCCGAACGCATTCGGCACGGGGTATACCTCGGCCAGATCCTCGGGCGCGGCCCAGACATAGCCGTCGGGCAGCTCGCACGCCGGGGCGGTGCCGCGCCAGCCGCCCAGCTCCCAGATCTTGTGGGTAAACACATGCTTTGCGGGGGGCAATGCCTCGCCCAGCGCGGCCCGCACGCCCAGTGCAGCCAGCTCAGCGGTCAGCTCCTCGCGGGTCAGGCTCTTTTCCCACGCAGCGGGCTGCCACAGGCCGGCCAGCAGGCCGCGGGCGGGGCGGCGCTGCAATAAAACGCCACGCTCGCTCTCAATCAGCGCCACCGTCACGGGCACCCTGCCCTTGGCTTTCGGCGCAGGCTTCACGGACAGCTCGGTAGCACGTCCTGCGGCGTACCCCTGACACAGCTGCGCCAGCGGGCACACCTCGCACCGGGGCGCACCGGGCACACAGACCAGCGCGCCCAACTCCATCAGTGCCTCATTGTACGGGCCGGGGGTGGCCTTCGGCATCTGGTCAACCACCCGCACGGTAAACGCTTTCTTTGCGGCGGGGGTCATCACATCGGCATCATCGTTGTACAGCCGCGCAAAGACCCGCAGGACATTGCCGTCCACCGCAGGCACCGGGATGCCGAACGCAATGCTCGCCACCGCGCCCGCCGTGTAGTCGCCGATGCCCGGCAGGCTGCGCAGCGCCTCATAGTCGGCGGGCAGGTCACCGCCGTACTGCTCACAGACGATGCGGGCAGCCTTCTGCATATTGTTGACGCGGTTGTAGTACCCCAGACCCTGCCACAGCTTGCGCAGGGCGTCCGGCTCGCAGGCGGCCAGCGCGGCGGGGTCGGGCAGCGCCGCGATAAAACGCTCATAGTAGGGGATGGCCGCTGCCACGCGGGTCTGCTGAAGCATGATCTCGCTGACCCAGATATGGTACGCAGAAGGCTCCTGCCGGAAAGGCAGGAGCCGTTTGTTTGCGTTGAACCATTGCAGCAGCGGTGCGGCAATGGGCTGCATCAGAAGCCTCCGCAGGTGCGGGGGAAGGGGATGACATCACGGATGTTGGGGATGCCGGTGACATACATCAGCAGACGCTCAAAGCCCAGACCGTAGCCGGCATGCTTGACGCTGCCGTAGCGGCGCAGGTCGAGATACCAGTCATAGTCGGCGGTGTTCAGGCCCAGTTCCTTCATGCGGGCCTCCAGCACATCGAGGCGCTCCTCACGCTGGGAGCCGCCGATCAGCTCACCGATGCCGGGCACCAGCATATCGGCGGCGGCCACGGTCTTGCCGTCCTCGTTCTGGCGCATATAGAATGCCTTGATCTCCTTCGGGTAGTCGGTGACGAACACCGGCTTCTTGAAGATCTGCTCCGTCAGATAGCGCTCATGCTCGGTCTGCAGATCGGTGCCCCACTCGACCTTGTACTGGAAGTTGTCGTTGTTCTTCTTCAGCAGCTCTACGGCATCGGTGTAGCTTACGCGGGCAAACTCAGAGTTTGCGACCAGCTCCAGCCGCTCGATCAGGCCCTTATCGAAGAACTGGTTGAAGAAGGCCAGCTCATCGGGGCAGTTGTCGAGCAGATAGCGGATGACATAGCGGGTCATCGCCTCGGCAGTCTCAAGGTAGGTGTTCAGGTCGGCGAAGGCCATCTCAGGCTCGATCATCCAGAACTCTGCCGCATGGCGGGTGTCGTAGCTCTTCTCGGCGCGGAAGGTGGGGCCGAAGGTGTAAACATTGCCCAGCGCCATGGCCATGGCCTCGGCCTCCAGCTGGCCGGAAACGGTCAGGTGGACAGGACGCTTGAAGAAGTCCTTCGTGTAGTCAACGCCGCCCTCGTCGTTGCGGGGGATATCGTTGAGGTCGAGCGTTGTGACCTGGAACATCTCACCGGCGCCCTCGCAGTCAGAACCGGTGAAGATCGGCGTATGAACATAGGTAAAGCCATGCTCGTGGAAGAACTGGTGCAGGGCAAACGCTGCCTGACCGCGCACGCGGAACGCCGCATTGAAGGTGTTAGTGCGGGGGCGCAGGTGAGTCATCGTGCGCAGATAGTCCATGCCCATCTTCTTTTTCTGCAGCGGATAATCGCCGCCGCAGGGGCCAAGCACGGTGATTTCGTCGGCGTTGATCTCAAAGGGCTGCTTGGCGTTCGGGGTCACGACCAGCGTACCAGTGACCTCGAAACTGGTGTACAGGCCGCATTTGGCGATTTCGGCATAGTTGGCGAGCTTATCTGCCTGAAACACGATCTGGACAGGCTTATAGCAGCTGCCGTCCGACAGCGAGATGAAGCCGATATTTTTGGAATCGCGCACAGTCTTGGCCCAGCCACAGACAGTGACCTTAGTGCCATCTGCGGGGGTAGCCTTGTACAGCGATGCAAGTTCCGTTCTCTGCATGGGTAGTCCACTCCTCTTTATACTATGAATATTAGTATTGTAGCAGGTATTTTATAAAAAGTAAAGAGCCGATATTTACCGATATTTATAGAGTTGTAGGGGCCGGGCATGCCCGGCCCGCCGCTGTACGGGAACTGCTCAGCAATGGGCAAGCTGAGAGCCGCACATCTGCGGCCTCTGCAGGGCGGCGTTATTTTCATCTGTCGGCTCACAATATTTTTGCCAGCCCTTCCGCCGCATACCTTCCGGCCCTTATTGCCTCATCCAGCGTATTGGCATGGCCGCCGACCTCTATCAACAAACTGCCGGTCGTTAAATCCTGGTTATAAAACCTGTACCCGCACAGAACAGGGCGGGTCAGGCCGGGGTGGGACTCCTCCATGGCGGCCTCCCATGCGGCGGCCAGACGCAGATTCAGCCGCCAGTTGGGCAGGGCGATACTGCCGCCGTTGTCACACCCGGCAATGATCATGACCTGCGCTGTACTCTCGCCGCCAATTTCGCACACCGGCTTGACCCGGGTGCCGTCCTCGTCCTCGATGGCATCGCGGTGAACATCCAGCACGACCCTGATCGAGGGATACCGCGCCAGATACTCCTGCACGCCGGCGCGGCTGCGCTTGTAGCTGTCGGTGTAGCCGGGCGCATCGTAGAGCGTTGTGTCGTGCAGGGTGTTGATGCCGGCCTCGTTCAGCACCCGGGCCATCTCAGCCCCCACGGCGCAGACATTCAGCGCCGTGTTCCTGCTGCGGGCCGCATAGCTTTTGTCATACACAGGGTCGGGCCAAAGCTGGTAGCTTTCCGTGGCGTGGGTGTGCATGATCAGCACCTGCGGCGCGGCGCTGTCCCTTTCTATAGAAAAAGGCAGGCTGGGGGTCGTGACGGCGGCGCGCAGGTCAGAGTCCGGATGCTCGGTGCTGTTTTTGATGCTGCCCGCCGCAAGCTGCAGATAGCCGGTGCCGCTGCCCTGCCGCAGCTGCACCGCACGGATGCGGCCCGCGTCCGCCAGCTCGGGTGCGGCGCTGGGCAGCGGCGTGGCCGTGGGGGCTGCGGACGGCTGCGGCGTTGCGGACGGTGCCGGGGCAGGGCAGGGCGTGGGCAGCGGCGTGGGGCGGCTTTCCGGCCGCTGCGGGCTGCTGACGCTCTGTGCCGGGGCAGCGGGCCAGTCAAGCGCCGCAGCAGCCGCAGGGTCCTGCAGATAGAGCGCCCCCCGCAGCAGCCAAGCGCGCCCGGGGCAGAACGCCAGCGCTGCCCCAACCGCCAGCATCCCGGCCGCAAAAGCACCCCCGTACACCGCCGCCGAGACCCACCGGCGCAGTCTTTGCATGGCACACACCCCCTCTGCACCCAAATTTTATGCGCTTTTTTTGCTTTCTATGAAGTTTTTTTCAAAAACCACTTGCAACTTTGCAAAAAGTATGATAGGATAACTTGTACTGTTATGGGGAACTAAGGAGGTGGAACGAATGCCTAATATTAAATCTCAGAAGGATCGCGTTGTTCAGGCCAAGAAAGAGGCCCTGCACAATAAGGTCGTCAAGTCCAACCTGAAAACAGTTGTCAAGAAGGCAAACGCTGCCATCGACAGCAATGCTGCTGACAAGGAGACCGTCGTTAAGGTTGCTGTCTCTGCCATCGACTCTGCTAAGAGCAAGGGTGTCATCCATAAGAACACCGCTGCCCGCAAGATCAGCCGCATGGCTAAGCGCGCCAACAAGGCTGCTGCTCAGTAATTGATCGCATGAACAATGCCCGCCGTGAAAACGGCGGGCATTTTCATTTATATTTTGCGGAAAAGGCTTCTCCCCTGGGGGAGAAGCTGTCCGCGAAGCGGACTGATGTGGGGAGAGTGTGCCCTGACAGCCCGTTACCGGGCGGCAGTGGCAAGGTCTGCCCTCATCCGTCTGCGGGCGGGGCCGCAGACACCTTCCCCCGAGGGGGGAAGGCTTCCATTTTATACCTCCTGCTCCATCAGCAGCTTTTTTAGCGGCAGCAGCGCGGCAGGCTCTGCGCTGAAGGTGCGCACACCGAGCTTGAAGTACTCCGGCATGGCACTCACCGCCGCTACCGTGATGCCGCAGACGTAGACCGGTACACTGCGGGCCGCAGCCTGCTCCACCACACTCTTGACCAGCCGCAGCACAGCGGGGTTTGTCAGCTGGCCCACGGCAGCGGTGGGGTTATGCACAAGGCCCAGCGTGTAGCGGGTCAGGTCCTCCGCGTCAATGACCATCAGCTGGGCGCCGCGGTCCATGATGTCGGCGGCCATCAGAGCGGCCGAGGGCATATCTATCACACAGCCCAGCATCGGCATCCCGATCTCAACACCGCTGCTCTGCAGCTCATCCCTGCAGTCATTGACCTCCTGCAGGCATCTATCCCAGTCTGCCGCATCCTTTACCATCGGGAACACGACACACAGATGCCCCTCCGGGGCGGCGCGCAGCAGTGCACGGATCTGGGACTTGAACAGCCGGTCTCCGCCCAGCCGCGCCTGCAGCTCGGCAGACCAGGGGGCATCATCATCGGCGCGGGTATCGCAGGTGCGCAGCACCACGGGGACGCCCTCGGCCGAGCGCAGATATTCCTTCAGGCGGCTCGTCTGGGTCTGCTCGCTCTGATCGTAGAGGATCGCGCTCTCGGAGCGCACGATGCCGATGCCCGCCGCCCCCTGCGTATGGGGCACCTCGTTGTCGATCAGGTTGCAGGTCTGCATCAGACGGAAGGCTGTGCCGCCCTTGGTCAGGCAGGGCAGGGCGGCCACAGGGTCAGGCTGCTGGCCGTGCAGGCGGCTCAATGCGATCTGGCAGTCCACCCGGGCAATCTGCGCGCCATCCGGCTCGACCACCAGTGTGCCGTTGTCGGCATCGAGGATCGCGCGGCGGCCCACCGCCATGGCGGCTGCGCCGTCCCCCAGCTGCACTACCGCCGGGATCCCCATGCTGCGCGCCATAATGGCGGCGTGGCTGATCGTGCTGTCCTGATCGCTGGCAAGCCCCAGCACCATCCGGCGGTCAAGGCTGAACAGATCGCTGGGGAAAAACCGATCCGCGACCAGAATGCTCGGCCGCTTGAGATGCAGCCGCCGGCGCGGGCGGCCGTCCAGAATATCCACAACCCGGCGGCAGACATCGCAGACATCGACACTGCGCTCCCGGATATACTCATCGTCCACGTTTTTCAGCCGGTCTGCAAAGATCTGTTCTGCCCGCTCAACGGCGGCGGCACCGCCCGCACCGGCGGCGATATAATCGCCGATCTCGTTGGTGAAGGATTCATCCTCCAGCAGGGCGATCTGAAACAGCAGAATATCCGCATCGGGGCCTTTGGCGCGCTGGCTAAGCCGGCGCAGCTCGTCCTTGGCCAGCACAACGGCCACATCATAGAGCGCGCGCTCCCTGAACGGGTCACAGACGATGCGGTGCAGCCCTGTGGTGCCGTGGTCGATCTGCTCGACCGGGCCGACCACAATACCGGACGAAGCCGGCACGCCGGTGTAGGTGTGCATAGAGTAGGCCTCCTTTTTGAATCTCCTCAGCCTTCCCCCAAAGGAAGGGCCTTTTTACAAAATCGGCATCTCCCCAAGCGTCTTGCTGACAAGGGCGGTCACAAACTCCTCGGGCACGGCGGCGGCAATGGCGCGCTCGGTCACAAGGGTGTTTTCTTTTCCCTCCAGCAGGGCGGGGAACCGGTCTGCCGGGTCCTTGTCAAAGCTGCCCATAAAGGTCGCAGCCAGCAGCTTCGGGGTATACGGGATGTCCTCCGGCACGCCGACACGCTCTGCCGCCAGCTCCAGCGGGGCCAGCGCGCCGCGGGTCGGGGCGCTGGGGTTCGGTGCATAAGGGGCCGGGTAGTTTGCCCGGGTGCGGGCGTTCTTCTCGACCAGATCTATCTCGGGTGCGCGGGCGCAGACCTCGGCAAGGTTTTTCTGGTACTGCTCCGCGAAATGGGCAAGGTATTCCTCGTTATCAGGCAGCATGGCGTAGGCCGTGCCGCCGCACCGGCCAAACAGGCGCAGCGTATCAAAATAGCCCAGCGCAATGTTGCGCCCGGCGCGGGCGGGGTCAAAGTCCAGTGTGGGGCCAAGATCCCAATGGCTGCGCACAATGCGGGTGGGCAGGCCGGTCGTGTTGGGCCGCACGATGCCGATGCCGTCCACATCGACCCCAAGCAACTCGGTCGCGCCCATGCGGGCGGCCAGATCCAACGGCATATTATCCCGCCAGCCGCCGTCAATGTACTTTACACCGTCAATTTCCCGCGGGCGCAGGGCAGGGAAGCAGGCGCTGGACGCCAGCATATAGTCCTTGAGCTGCCCCTCGGGGATATCCTCGATCGGGCATTGCACGCTGCGCAGGCTGCCCAGCTCCGTCATGACAAGGCCGAAATGAATGGCGGAATGCCGCACGGCGTCCTCATCGATCAGCCGGTCGATCGTCTCAGCCAGCGGCTCAACATTCAGCCCGCCGCTGCGGAAAATATCGAGGAAGAAGGCACGCAGCTCCTCGCGCTTGAGCGATTCGGGGACCTCCAGCACATCATGGATCTCCAGACTGCGCCAAAGCTCCTCTGCCTCGCGGGCCTTGCCCATCGTGAAAAGGCAGCCGTTCAGGGTGCCGACACTGGCCCCGGTGATGATATCCGGCGTCCAGTCCAGCGCCTGCAGGGCATGCCAGACACCGATCTGGTAGCTTCCCTTGGCACCGCCCCCCGCCAGCACCAGCGCGCGCTTTCCGGTATGTTCCATCCTGATTTTCCCTCCCGGTCATGGTTTTCCTCATTATAGCATCTTCTGTGCAAAGTTGCCATAGCAAACTGCGTCACAATCTGCCGTTTTTTTATGGAATTTTTGTATTTTGTCAGGGGTTGCAACGGAAGGGGAAACGCAGTATTATAAAAGCAGTTGTTTATCCTGCGTGCTGTAGGGGGCGGCGTCCTCGACGCCCCTGCCATATTTTAACATTGCAATACCATATTAGTGAGGGAATTTTCATGTCTACCAAACCTATCCTTGTTGTCATGGCTGCCGGTATGGGCAGCCGCTACGGCGGGCTCAAGCAGATCGACCCGGTGGGGCCGTCCGGCGAGGCCATTCTGGACTACAGCCTTTACGATGCCCGCCGCGCCGGGTTCGAGACCGTTGTCTTCATCATCAAGCATGAGATCGAGCAGGCGTTCAAGGAGGCTGTCGGCGCCCGCGCCCTGCGCGCCGGGTTTGAGGTCCGCTATGCCTACCAGCAGCTCGACAAGCTGCCGGAGGGCTTCACCGTGCCGGAGGGGCGCGTCAAGCCCTGGGGCACGGCCCACGCCATCCTTGTGGCAGAGCAGGCCATCGGCGATGCACCGTTCGCGGTCATCAACGCGGATGACTACTACGGCCCGCAGGGCTTCCGCCTTGTCTACGACTATCTCAGCACCCACGCCGACGGCGACCGCTACGCCTGGGCGATGGTGGGCTTCCTGCTGGGCAACACGGTCAGTGCCAACGGCAGCGTCAGCCGCGGTGTCTGCGTGACCGATGCGCAGCACAACCTCGTCAGCGTGACCGAGCGCACCTGCATCGAGCCGTATGACGGCGGCATCCATTACAGCGAGGACGGCGGCAAAAGCTGGTGCGACCTGCCTGCAGACGCCGTTGTTTCGATGAATCTGTGGGGCTTCACGCCCGGCTATGTGCAGCAGGCCAAGGCCGGTTTTGCAGCCTTCCTGCAGGAGAATCTGCCCGTCAACCCGCTGAAATGCGAGTACTATCTGCCCACCGTCGTGACAAACGCGCTGAACAACGGCGAGGCCGATGTCCATGTGCTGACCAGCGCCGACAAATGGCACGGCATCACCTACCGTGAGGACAAGCCCGAGCTTGTCGCCGCTCTCAAGCAGATGAGCGAGGCCGGGCTGTACCCGACCGACCGGCTGTTCTGATGCCTATGCCGGGGGACGCTGCGCGCAATATTTTACAATTACGCTGTTGTATTTGCGCGGGATGTCGGGTATAATAAAATCAGTAAATCGGAACATTTCACCAAGCTGACGCAGCAGCGCAGCTTTTGCAAAGGAGTTTTTATCATGATGAAAAAGACCACCTTCGGTGCCGCTCTGGCTTTCCTGTTTGCCGCTGCCGGTGCCCTGACCGCCGCCGCCCTCTACCTGCATCACCGTGAGAAGGAGCTGGACGAGTACGAGCGCCTGCTCTTCAGCGATGATTATGACGATTTCGATGACGAGGACGACACCAACGCCGAGGACACCACCACCTACGAGAAGATCCCCGACGCCCCCAACACCGAGGAGTAATCCCCATCGGGGTCCTGTGTGACCGAATACGAACCGGCTGGGCGCTGACCTGACGGCGCCCAGTCTTTTGTTAATGGAGAAAGCTAGATCATGCGCAAACTGCTGCTTTGGCTGGTGATGGTCGCCGCCATGGTTGCCGCGATCCTTGGCGGAACAGCGGCGTTCCTCTACAGCCGCACCGGCGAGGACCGACTTCCCCAGCAGCCCGTGCAGTTCGGCGGGCTGACGCTGACCGCCAACGGCTGGGACTGGGCCATACCCGTGCTGGGCGACAAGGTCAGCAAGACCTATGAAAGCCCGACCAACCTGACCGTGCAGAAGCTCGGCACCTTCACCGATACGATCCCCGCACTGACCCTGCCCGAATGGGTCACAGCGGCTGAGGTGCAGATCACCGCGCCAGACGGCACCGTCTGGTCGGGCGGCCTGACCGACTGCAACACCTATACCTACACCCAGAACGGCGCGTATCAGATCATAGTGACCGCCCACCACAGCGACAGTGATGCCCCCGGTGACCCGGTGGGCTGGTACGCCTACCGCGCAGGCTACACAATGGCGATGAACCCCAAGGTCACCCTGAGCAGCGAGCGCGCGCCGCAGGGCAGCATCGTGGCGATCCAGCTGTCCGGTATTCTGGACGGCGAGCCGACCGTTGAGAGTGATCTCGGCGAGGTATGGTTCCGCAAGACCGCCACGGGGTACATGGGCTACCTGCCCGTAACCTACAACGCCGAGGGCGGCGACCATACGCTGCAGCTGACCTGCGGCACCCTGCAAAAGGAGATCACCCTGACGGTGACCCGTACACTGTACGACACCGTCTCCGTCCCGGCGGAGGAGGATGCCGGCGGCGGAGAGGAGTTCCGCAACGCGATCTGGCCGCTTTACACCACCGGCAGCTCCGCCAAGCTATGGAACGGCCGGTTCGAGGCCCCCAGCGCCGGTGCTGTCAGTCTGGCCTACGGCACCACCCAGATGGTGGACGGTCAGCGCAGCGGTCAGGCCACCGGCCTGACCTATGCCGCCGCAGACGGTGAGACTGTTACCGCCCCTCAGGCCGGCAACATCGTGTTTGCCGGTACGCTGACCCTGACCGGCGGCACTGTGGTCATCGACCACGGCTGCGGCGTAAAAAGCTATCTGTACGGTCTGGAAACGGTCGGCGTTGTGCGCGGGCAGTCGGTTTCCACCGGCGACCCGCTGGGTACTGCCGGGACGAGCCACAGCCTGATCTATGAGCTGCGCATCGGCAGCAAATCCACCGACCCGCAGCTTGCCCTGAACGGCAGCAGCGGTCTGCAATTCCGTGAGGCTGAATAACGCAGGCATCGCACGGCGATGCCGCCCATAGAATGTTACGATCGGCGCGGTGCCCCCGGCCCGCCGTGCCGTGTGTATGGCCGGGTGTGCTAAGGCAACACCGCACAATTCTCGCCTGACGGCTTAAGCGGTATTGCCCTAAGAGAGTGGGAGTAAGCATGGAAGAAGAGAAGAAAGCCGCAGCCGGCGTGGGCTGGGTCGAAAAAGCCCCCGCCGCGCCCCGCAGGCGCAGCCGCAAAAAGTCAGCGGCCAAGGGCAAGCCCAAAAAGTCCGCAGCCCCGGCAGAGCCGAAGCAGCAGCCGGCTGTGAGCGATGCCCCGGAGCCCCCCGCAGAAGCTGCACCTGCACCCCTGCAGGTACCCGAGGCCCCGGACGCCCCGCAGCCCGACACCGTCCCCGTGACACTGCCGGAAACCCCTGAAACAGCATCTGAATCGGCCCCGGCACAGCCCGAGGCCGCCGAGCAGCCGGAACCGGCAGAGCCTGCCGAGGCAGCCCTGCCGGATGCCGGTGCCGATGAAACAGCGGCAGTCGAGCCTGCCCCCGAAGATACTGCCCCTGAAGATACTGCCCCCGAAGAACCGGAGCAGCCTGTACCCGATGCAGACGAGGGTGCGGCCAATGCACCGCAGGATGCCCCGGAGGAGGATTCCACAGAGGAGGACGTTCCCGAGAAAAAGGCCCGTGCGGACACCATCGCCCGCACGGCACAGCTTTCCATCGCCCAGATCATGGCCGGGCTGGCAGACACCCCCGCCGAGGATACCCCCGATGCGCCGCCCGCCGAACCGGACAGCACTGAGGAGGACACCGAGGAGGAGCCTGCGGACACCATTACCCAAAAGCTTGGGCGCGGTGTGACCGGCATGCTGCGCTGGCTGCTGCTGGTCGTGCTTTTTGTGCTGGTCATCGCGTGCGGCGGCGTAGCGTGGCTCTACCACAATGCCACCCCCGATATGCTGCCCCAGATCAAGGCCACCTTTGACGGACAGGAGCTTGCCCCCACCGCCTACAAATGGCATGTGCCGATCGTTGGCAGCTGGCTCCGCCGCACCTATGCCGAAACGCTGAACCCCACCCCGGCCGAGTTGGCGCTGCCGGTATCCGGCGCTTCCCCCGATCTGGTCGTCACGCCGGGCGGCTACAGCGCCCAGCTGACCATCACCGATGCCGCCGGGGAATCCATCTATGACGGCAGCGCCACCGGCTTCCGCAGCTACCGTTTTGCTGAGAACGGCACCTACGATGCCAAGCTGATCGTCAGCACAAGCGGCACCCCCGCTGACGAGGCGACCGTGACCGGCACCGAGACCTGGCAGTTCCGCTTTACGGTCAGCATCAAACCGTCCATCCAGCTTGCGACCGACAGCGTGGCACAGGGCGGTGTGGCGGCGGTGCGGGTCGGCCAGACCCTCGGGCAGGATGCCCCGGCCATCAAGACCACCCTCAAAAATGTCGGCTTTGTCAAGGCCGGCAGCGGCTGGATCTGCTACCTGCCTATCCCATGGAACCAGAAGCCCGGCAACATTGATCTGGAGGTATCGGCTGACGGCTACACCGAGACCCTCTCCCTGTCGGTGCGCGCAGGCTCCTTCAGCTACAAGGACTACAGCAAAACCTCTCAGATGGCCGCGCCCTACATCGGCGAGGATGATGCCCCGGCGGCGGTCAGCAAGCTGTTTGCCACTGTGGACGACAAGATCCAGTGGTCCGTAGGCGGCTTTGTGCAGCCCTTCCTCGACAGCTTTGACACTCCGCTGACCTACGGCATGACTGAGTACACGGGCCGCTCCTACAGTGAGCGGGGCACCAACTACGGCTACGGTGGGCGCACCTCGACCAATGTGATCATCCGCCCCAAAAACGGCAAAGGCTCGATGATTGCCCCCGCCAGCGGCCGTGTGCTGCTGGCGAAGGACCTCGGCGGCCTCTATGGCAACACCCTCGTGATCGAACACGGCGCAGGCCTCAAGAGCATCTTCTACGGTCTCGCCTCGCTGGATGTCAAGACCGGTGATACCGTCAAGCAGGGCCAGCTGCTGGGCGGCTGCAGCAAGGCCGTTGTGGCAGAGATGCGCATCGGCACCGTTCCCATCGACCCGCTGGCCGTCTGGCGCAGCCGCTGCGATGGTCTGAAGCTCTATTGATCCCACGGCACCCATCCCAAACGGGATGGGTGCTTTTTTGCTGTCACCGTCCGCAGCCGAGGGAGCGGGCCATCAGCGGATGTTCACACTCTGCGCGGGCAGGACATAGTATGGCGCAAAACAAAACGAGGTGAGCGCGTATGCCAAAGACCTTCTGTGTGGTGGGCCACGATGCCCGCCAGCAGGCGGCGGCCCGTGTGCTGCGCCGCGCAGGCTGCGGCGTGACCGCCGCCGACAACGCCGCCGCAGCGGATTATATCCTGCTGCCGATGTCTCAGGGGCGCGTCAGCGATGAGGTCGCCCGCGCCCTGCAGGGTGCGGGGCAGGGGACGCTGATTCTGGCAGGCCGCCCCGGCCTGCCGGTACGGCTGGCCGCGCGGGAGGCCGGACTGCCGCTGATAGACTATTTCCGGCGGCCCGAGCTGGAATGTCTGAACGCCGTCCCCACGGCCGAGGGCTGCCTTGAGCTGCTGCTCCGCCTGCGGGAGCGCACGATCTGGGAGAGTGCCTTTCTTGTGCTGGGCTACGGCCGGGTAGGCCGCGCCGTGGCGCGTCGTCTGGCACTGCTGGGCGGGCGGGTCACCGTGGCTGCCCGCAGCCCCGAGCAGCGCGCCAACGCCCGCTGCAGCGGCTGCCGCGCCGCAGCGCTGACAGCCCTGCCCGCGCTGCTGCCGGGGTTCGACGCCGTCATCAACACGATCCCCGCGCCGGTGCTGCCGCGCACACTTTTGCAGCGGCTGCCGGCCGGGGCGCTGATCATCGACCTTGCCAGCCTGCCCGGCGGCACCGATTTTGCAGCCGCCGAGGAGCTGGGCCTGCACGCCGAGCATGCACTGGCCCTGCCGGGGCGCTGCGCCCCGCAGACCGCCGGAGCGCTGATTGCCCAGACCGTGCTGGCCATTCTGGAAGAACGCGAAGAACAGAAAGAAAGGAGCGAGCCATGACGACCCGGCCAAAACGCACTGCCGCCTTTGCGCTGTGCGGCAGCTTTTGCAGCTTTTCCGCCGTGCTGCCCCAGATACAGGTGCTGACGGCGCGCGGGTGGGAGATCCTGCCCATTCTCAGCGCCAGCGCGGCAGGGCTGGACACCCGCTTCGGCACTGCAGCAGCCCTGCGGCAGACCCTGTTGGAGCTGACCGGCCATGAACCGCTCACAACACTGCAGGGCGTGGAGCCGCTCGGCCCGCAAAAGCTGGCCGACGCCCTTATCATTGCCCCCGCCACCGGCACAACGATGGCGCTGCTGGCGGCGGGCATCAGCGCGACCCCCGTAACGCTGGCGGCCAAAAGCCTTCTGCGTGGCGGCCGGCCGGTCATACTGGCCCCCTCCACCAACGATGGTCTGGCGGGCAGTGCCCCGGCGCTGGGCCAGCTTTTGCAGCGGCGCAGCTACTATTTTGTGCCCTTCGGTCAGGATGACTGCTACAAAAAGCCCCGCAGCCTGAAAAGTGATTTCACCCTGCTGCCCGATACGCTGGACGCTGCCCTGCGCGGGGTGCAGCTGCAGCCGATGCTGGTGTAATATGTTGCCGGGCAGGCGGCATATAACAGGGTAGAAGATATACCCCAGCCTTCCCTTTCGGGGGAAGGTGGCCCCGCAAGGCCGGATGAGGGCAGGCTTTCCATCATTGCCCGGCAATGTACTGCTGCGGCAAGCACGCCCCCATCAGTCAGCACCGCTGACAGCTTCCCCCTCGGGGGAAGCCTTTTTGCATACAGTTCTATATTTCTTCGGGGGAGGCCCGCACATGCAGATGATCACCATTACCGGCAAACAGGCTCTGCATGGGCGCATCCGCCCGGCGGCCGCCAAAAACAGCACGCTGCCGCTGCTGGCGGCCACGCTGCTCTGCCGCGCACCCTGCCGCCTGCAGGAGGTGCCGGCCCTTGCCGATGTAACGACCAGCCTTGCGCTGCTGCAGGCCGTGGGGGCCGATGTGCGGCGGTGCGGCGCGGACCTGTGTACACGGCCGGTGCAGACGCTCTGCGGCGAGATTCCTGAATCCCTTGCCGGGGCAATGCGCAGCTCGGTGTTTTACCTGGCGCCGCTGCTCTGCCGCACAGGGTATGTGCGGCTGCCGCTGCCCGGCGGCTGCCGTCTGGGGCCGCGGCCGGTGGACATTCATCTGGCCGGACTGGCCGCCATGGGGGCCGAGGTCGAGCTGGAGGGCATTGCCGTGACGCTGCGGCGCAAAGGCCCGCTGCATGGCGTGGACTTTACGCTGCGCCTGCCGAGCGTCGGCGCGACCCTCACGCTGCTGATGGCTGCCTGCTGCGCCCGGGGCCGCACCGTGCTGCGCGGCGCCGCGCAGGAGCCGGAAATAGGCGACATGGTGCATTTTCTGCAGGCATGCGGTGCCCGGATACTGGGCTGCGGCACACCGGTGCTGACGGTGGACGGGGGCTGTCCGCTGGCGGGCACCGCGCACCGCCCGCTGCCGGACCGCATCGCTGCCGCTACCTATGCCGCCGCACTGGCCGCCGCCGGCGGCGAGGTTGAGATCTGCGGCTGCGACCCGGCCGTTTACGGGGCCTTTCTGCGCTTTCTAGCCGAAACCGGCGTGACCGTGACCCGGGCAGGGGACTGCGTGCGGCTTGCCCGCGACCCCGCCGCGCCGCTGCGGGGCGGGGCCAGACTGACCGCCGATGCATGGCCCGCCTTTGCGACCGACACCGCCCCGCTGGCCGCCGCCGTGCTGCTGACGGCAGCGGGGGAGAGCGAGATCTATGACCGCCTGTTCGCCAACCGGTTTGCCTGCGCAGCAGGGTTTGCCGCATTGGGGGCCGGCTGCACCGCACAGGGACGGCGGCTGCACATTGACGGCGGTGCGGCGCTGCACGGAGCCTCCGTGACCGCCCCCGACCTGCGCGGGGGTGCGGCGCTGCTCATTGCGGCGCTTGCCGCCGAGGGGCAGACCACGCTGCGCGACCCCGGGCATATCCCGCGCGGCTACGCCGACCTGCCGGGAGAGCTGCACAGCCTTGGGGCAGACTGCACCGCCGCGCACGGTGAAGCGTAATCCAAGACCCGCGCCGCAGGGGCAGACCCGGTCCGCCCCCTGCGGCGCTTTTTGCGGGAACTTCCTGCTTTTCCCTTTAAAATATAGCAATCTGCCGAATTTTCGCGTTTCTATCCCGTGCTTGTCCGGCAAAAGCGCAGGGAGAAACGCAATTTTTTATGAATTTGCCCTCAGGGTATTGAAATTGCATGTAAAATTTGATATTCTAATAATCAGTTATATGTAAAAAATAGCGGACCAGTGTGCCCCTGCGCGGGGTGCAGTACCCATCGGGTCCGGTTTAACAACTTCACTTTTAGGGGGATACACTCATGGCATTCGTTCTCGACGAAGAAATGCAAAATGTAACCAATATCAAGGTCATCGGCGTAGGTGGCGGCGGCGGCAACGCTGTCAACCGCATGGTCGAGTCCGGTCTGTCCGGGGTCGAGTTCGTTGCAATGAACACCGACCAGCAGGCCCTGCTGAACTCCAAGGCCACCCAGAAGGTCCAGCTTGGTGCCAAGCTGACCAAGGGCCGCGGTGCCGGTGCTGACCCGGAGATCGGACAGCGCGCCGCCGAGGAGAGCAAGGACGAGATCACCAACGCCCTGAAGGGTGCGCAGATGGTCTTTATCACTGCCGGTATGGGCGGCGGCACCGGCACGGGCGCTGCCCCTGTCGTGGCTGAGACTGCCCATGATCTGGGCATCCTGACCGTCGGCATCGTCACAAAGCCCTTCGCCTTTGAGGGCAAGCGCAAGATGGCGCAGGCCGAGCAGGGCATTGCCTCCCTGATGATGCATGTCGACTCTCTGATCGTCATCCCGAACGAGCGCCTGAAGCTCATCAGTCAGGAGAAGATCACCCTGATGAACGCCTTCGAGGCCGCCGACAATGTGCTGCGTCAGGGCGTTGAGAGCATCTCCAGCCTGATCAACATCCCCGCCTTCATCAACCTCGACTTCGCGGATGTCCGCTCCATCATGAAGGACGCCGGCTTTGCCCACATGGGTGTCGGCGTTGCCAAGGGCGCCGGCAAGGCCGAGAACGCCGCCAAGGCTGCCATCTCCAGCCCGCTGCTGGAGACCAGCATCGCCGGTGCGCGCGGCGTCATCATCAACATCACCTCCAGCCCCGACATTGGTCTGGAGGATGTCGAAACCGCTGCCAGCATGATCACCCAGAGCGCCCATCCCGATGCCAACATCATCTGGGGTACTGCCTTTGATGAGCGCCTGAGCGATGAGATGAGCATCACCGTTGTGGCCACCGGCTTTGAGAGCACCCCCGAGGTGGACGAGCCTATTCAGGCCCATGTGGACGCCAAGCGCGCCGCCCAGCAGACCGCTGTACAGCAGCCTGCACAGCCTGTCCAGCCTGTGCAGCCCGCCGCCCCCGTGCAGCCCGCACAGCAGCCCATCAACCCGCCGATGCCCAACCCCATCTTCACTCAGTCCTTCAGCACCGGCATGGATACCCCCGTGGCTGCCCAGCCTGCTGCCCCGGCTGAGGAAGAGGATGACGGCGATTACTTTGACGATCTGCTCAGCATCCTGAACAAGCGTTCCTGATCAATTTTCTGCGAGAGGATGTAAAAAGCCATGCCGTCTGAACCTATGAACATTCAGGAACAGGGCTTCCGTTCCAGCTTGTTCGGCTTTGATAAAAATGATGTGCTGGCTTACATGAACGCGCTGGCCAACGAGGCCCAGCAGCATGAGCTGGAGTACAACCGCCAGCTGCAGCAGATGCAGTCCCGTCTGGACGAGCTGCGCAGCCAACAGAGCAGCGATGACAGCCGGATCGAGGCCCTCAAGGCCGAGGTGGCCGCTGCCAACCAGCGCGCCGAGGCCGCCGAGACCCGCCGCCGCGAGAGCGAGGAGCAGCTTGAGACGCTGCAGAAGCAGACTGCCTCCTACCAGTCCAACCAGCGCGAATCCCAGAAAAACGCCAACATCTGGCAGCTGAAGCACCACGATCTGCAGCAGAAGAATGACGATCTGCAAAAGCAGGTCGAGGAACTGCAGAAGCAGCTGGATTCAGCGCGCCAGCTGAATACCTCGTCCTTGAGCGCCCCCGCGTCCGATCTGGTGCGGGAGGCAAAGCTTGAGGCCGGTAAGATTCTGGCCGATGCCCGCCTGTACGCCGAGAGCGCTGAGAAGGAGCTGAAGCAGCAGGCAGACAGCCAGAAGAACCGCATGGCTGAAAACGCCCGCAACATCGCCTCGGGCGTCATGCTCGTGCGGGAGCGTCTGGCCCGCGTGGATGAACGGCTGAGCGCCGCCACGCTGGATCTGGACGGTCTGACGCAGGCCATCTATCAGGCCCTTGACCAGACTGAGGCCGAGCTGAAGGAGCTGGGCACCGACATGCGCAGCTTTGCGCAGGGCACACCGGAGACGGATCCGCCTGCACCCCTGCCGCCGCGTCCCGCCGCCGCACAGACCCCGGCAGCCAAGCCCGCTGACCGGCTGCGCGTAAAGGCAAAGAAGGCCCAGCCCGCGCACCACACGCCCCCAGCCCCGGCCCACCGGCTGCGCAACACGCGCCGCCCTGTGTCCCAGCTGCTGCAGGACCAGATCGACCGGCTGAATGGGGAAGAACAGTAAACTTCAATACATAAATCTCACCCGGCGATGCAGCTGGGTGAGATTTTTCTTTGCCTTCCCCCGAGGGGGGGGAAGCCTTTTCGCCCCTCCCGTTTGTTCACAAACCCTTCTTAATTTATTGAATATTCATTCACGACTTTAACACAAATCCGGGGTATACTATAGATGTTCTCAGGAAGGGAGCAGGGACCCGACCCGATGAACAGGACCCCAAGTTTTTCATCCATACTCCTCTTTTCTTTTGACGCGGAAGCGGTGCGGATTTTTTTCGCACCGCTTCCGTGTTTTTGTACAATTCCTGTCATTTGACAACGATTTTATGCGGCGGCACTCTTGCCGAATTTTCAAGAAACCTGTATAATATATACTGATATTGTAGCGCCTTGGGGCAGACCCGGCCTTCGGTATCCCGCAATCACCCCAACGGCAACCCCGCTTATCCGCCCTACGGCGTGCAGCTTCAGTGGGTTTGCCTGACCCGCAGGAGGCTAAAGCCTATGAGAGTTGGTCTGGATATTGGTTCCACCACCATTAAATGTGTCGTGCTGAATGACGCCGGGCAGATCGTTTATTCTACCTATGAGCGTCATTTCAGCCATATTTTAGAAAAGGGCAGAGCGCTTTTGGAAAAAGTCGCCGCCGAATATCTGCCTGACGGCCGCGCGTATCTGGCCATCTCCGGCTCTGCCGGCATGGGCCTTGCCGACAGCTGCAAGGTGCCCTTTGTGCAGGAGGTCTTTGCCACCCGCGTGGCTGCCAACCGCCTGACACCGGGCACCGACTGCATCATCGAGCTGGGCGGCGAGGATGCAAAGATCCTCTTTCTGACCAACGGCACCGAGGTCCGCATGAACGGCAGCTGTGCCGGCGGCACCGGCGCCTTCATTGACCAGATGGCCACCCTGCTGAAGATGGGTGCCGATGAGATGGACAAGGCCGCTCAGGGCGCCACCCGCACCTACACGATCGCCAGCCGCTGCGGCGTTTTTGCCAAAAGCGACATCCAGCCCCTCATCAATCAGGGCGCGCAGGCAGGGGACATCGCAGCGTCGATCTATCAGGCGGTCGTCAACCAGACCATCGCCGGCCTTGCGCAGGGACGCCCCATCAAGGGCAACATCCTGTATCTGGGCGGCCCGCTGACCTTCTCCAAAACGCTGCGCCAGAGCTTTGACAAGACCCTCGGCGTCACCGGCACCCTGCCGGAAAACAGCCTGCTCTTTGTGGCGCTGGGCGCAGCGTTCTACGCCGATGAGGAATCCGACCTGCGCGAGGTCGCAAAGCGGCTGGACAACTACAGCGCCGCCGCCACCTATGTAAGCCTGCCGCCGCTTTTCGCCGATCAGCAGGAGTACGAGGCGTTCCACGCCCGCCACATGAAGGCCACAGTGCCCTGCCTGCCCTTCGGCGCAGACTGCGGCCCCGTGCATATCGGCATCGACTCCGGCTCGACCACCATCAAGCTGGTCGTCATTGACAACAACGCCAACATTCTGTTTGAAAGCTACCGCCCCAACCTCGGCAACCCGATCCCGCTTGTGAAGGAGACGCTGCTCAAGCTGTATCGGGATCACCCCGGGCTGCAGATCGCCAGTGTGACCACGACCGGCTACGGTGAGGAGCTGGTCAAAAATGCCTTCCACTGCGACCGCGGCCTTGTCGAGACGGTGGCCCACTTTACCGCTGCCAAGCACTTCCTGCCCGATGTGGACTTCATCATCGACATCGGCGGGCAGGACATGAAGTGCTTCAAGATCGAGGACGGCGCGATCAGCAACATCTTCCTGAACGAAGCCTGCTCCTCCGGCTGCGGCAGCTTTTTGCAGACCTTCGCCCAGGCGCTGGGCTACGATGTCAAGGAGTTTGCCGCCCTCGGCCTGTTTGCCGACAAGCCTGTGGACCTCGGCAGCCGCTGCACCGTCTTTATGAACTCCAGCGTCAAGCAGGCGCAGAAGGACGGTGCCTCGATTGAAAACATCAGCGCCGGTCTGTCCATCTCGGTCGTCAAAAATGCACTGTACAAGGTCATCCGCGCCTCCAGCCCTGAGGAACTGGGCCGCCGCATCGTTGTGCAGGGCGGCACCTTCTACAACGAGGCCGTTCTCCGCGCCTTTGAGAAGGAGATGGGCGTCCATGTCATCCGCCCCGACATCGCGGGCTTGATGGGCGCTTACGGCGCAGCGCTGTACGGCAAGGCTAAGGCAGGGGAGAGCGCCCACAGCAGCGTCCTGTCCGAGGCCGAGCTGGAAGCGTTCAGCCAGAAGGTCAACACCGTGCAGTGTCAGGGCTGTGGCAACCACTGCCAGCTGACCGTCAATGTCTTTGCGGACGGCAAGCGGTACATCTCAGGCAACCGATGCGACAAGCCCGTGACCGGCAAGGCCAACAACGAGGATCTGAACCTGTACGCCTACAAGCTGAAACTGCTGGACGGCTACCGCAATGCCCCCGCGCCCACAGCACCGCGCGCACGCATCGGCCTGCCGCTGTGCCTGAACATGTATGAGCTGCTGCCGTTCTGGCACACGCTGTTCACCCGCCTCGGGTTCGAGGTCGTGGTCAGCCCCTTCTCCAGCCGCAGCCTGTACCAGAGCGGTCAGGCAACGATCCCGAGCGACACGGCCTGCTTCCCCGCCAAGCTGAGCCACGGCCACATCCACTGGCTGTGCGAGCAGGGCGTGGACGCCATCTTCTACCCCTGCATGAGCTACAACCTTGATGAGCATCTGGGGGACAACCATTATAACTGCCCCGTGGTCGCCTATTACCCCGAGGTGCTGGAGGGCAACTGCCCCGAGCTGAACGGCACGCGGTTCCTATACGACTACTTCAATCTGGAGCGCCGCAAGGATTTCTACAAGAAATTCCAGCAGTCGCTTGACAAATATTTCCCCGGTCTTGACAAAAAGGCGGTGCGCGAGGCCATTGACGCCGCCTATGACGAGTATCACCGCCACATGCAGCAGCTGCGCGACAAGGGCAGCGCGATTATCGCCGCCGCCCGCGCCGAGGGCCGCCGCATTATTGTGCTGGCGGGCCGCCCCTACCATGTGGACCCGGAGGTCAACCACGGCATCGACCAGCTCATCATCCGGCAGGGCGCAGCTGTCGTCAGTGAGGATTCCGTCAGCTGGCATGAGCAGAAATTCCAGACCTCGGTGCTGAACCAGTGGACCTATCACAGCCGCCTGTACGCCGCCGCCAAATACTGCACCGAGAATCCCGACATGGATCTGGTGCAGCTGGTATCCTTCGGCTGCGGTCTGGACGCCGTGACCACCGATGAGACCCGCGAGATCCTGCAGGCGGGCGGCAAGCTGTACACCCAGCTCAAGATCGATGAGATCACCAACCTCGGCGCGGTCAACATCCGCCTGCGCAGCCTGTTTGCAGCGCTGGAGGAACGGAAAGAGGACAAAAAGTAAGAGGCAATTCCATGGAATACATAACTCCCAACTTTACCAAGGACATGGTAAAGACCCATAAAATTCTCATTCCCAACATGGCGGTCACCCAGTTCCGGCTGATGCAGGCGGCACTTGCCAGCGAGGGCTACCAGACCGAGGTGCTGGGCAACTGCGGCAGCGAAGTCGCGCAGCTGGGCCTGAAATATGTCCACAACGACACCTGCTACCCGGCGCTGCTGGTCATCGGGCAGTTTTTGGACGCGCTGAACAGCGGCAAGTACGATCTGGACCATACCGCGCTGCTCATCACACAGACGGGCGGCGGCTGCCGTGCGTCCAACTACATCAAGCTTTTGCGCAAGGCGCTCGTCAAGGCGGGCTACGGCAATATCCCCGTGGCCTCGCTGAACTTCTCCGGGCTGGAAAAGGGCAGCGGTCTGCCGCTGACCCTGCCGCTGCTGCGCAAGGTCATTGCCAGCATTTTCTACGGCGACATGCTCGTCGCGCTGCGCAGCCAGACCCACCCGTATGAGAACCGCAAGGGCGACGCCGACGCTATGACTGAGAAGTGGATTGCCACGATTCAGGGCTGGATCAAGGACGACAAGAATTATTCCGCCCACGACATGAAACGCCGGTTCTACGACATTGCCGCCGACTACGCGACCATTCCCATCACCCGTGTGCCGAAGGTCAAGGTCGGCGTGGTGGGCGAAATTTATGTCAAATATTCGCCGCTGGGCAATAACGATCTGGAAAAATTCCTTGAAAGTCAGGACTGCGAGGTCAACCTGCCCGGCCTGATGGGCTTTGTAGAATACTGCGTAGCCAACTACCGGCTGGACATCGACCTGTACGGCGGCAATAAGCTGGTAGCGGGCGGTGCGGATTTCTTCCTGAGCTGGCTGGATTCGATCGGCTGCGCCAGCTATGACGCCATGCGCAAGTACGGCTTCTACGCGCCGGGTTCCTTCCGCGAGCTGATGAAAAAGCCCGAGGGCATCATCTCGCTGGGTGCCAAAATGGGTGAGGGCTGGCTGCTGACTGCCGAGATGATCGAGCTGGTCGAGGGCGGCTACGGCAATATCGTCTGCGCGCAGCCGTTCGGCTGCCTGCCCAACCATATCGTGGGCAAGGGTATGATCAACAAGATTCGCGCCCTGCACCCCGATGCGAACATCACCCCCGTGGACTACGACCCCAGCGCCACCCGCGTCAATCAGGAGAACCGCATCAAGCTGATGCTGGCCGTTGCCCGCGAAAAGCTGGACAAGCCGGCCGAGGCACCGGCCCCCCTGACCGCAGAGGCGCTTGCCGGCGGTGCTCCGCAGCTGGAGACCGCTGTGCCGTAAGCCCCGCCCCGCGCATACAGCAAAAAAAGCAAAAGTTTTTTTGCAAAAGGGCTTGCATTTTGTAAAAGCATCTGTTATACTAATATGCGTCGCCAAGAGGCGGCGCGACATGCGCGGTTAGCTCAGCTGGTAGAGCATCTGCTTGACGTGCAGGAGGTCACAGGTTCGAGTCCTGTACCGCGCACCAAATCCCCATCGGGTCACTCCGGTGGGGATTTTTCTGTATACCGGCGCGGCAAAAATCAAGCAAAAAGGCCCACTTTTTTCAAAAAAGGGCTTGCATTTTGCAAAAACATCTGTTATACTAATATGCGTTGCCAGTCGGCGGCACAGTATGCGCGGTTAGCTCAGCTGGTAGAGCATCTGCTTGACGTGCAGGAGGTCACAGGTTCGAGTCCTGTACCGCGCACCAAATCCCCATCGGGTCACCCCCCGGTGGGGATTTTTTTGTATACCGTTCTGCGCATTTTCGGGGGACGATTGACGAAACCGCGCAGGTACGCTATACTGGTTATCTGCGGCCTTTGCCGCACACTGTATGGATAAGGGAGGTATACCCGCCGTGATCTTCGGCAAACACATCAACCGATACTACCTCAAAAATGCGCCGGTGCTGCTTCTGGGCATTGTGTCGCTTTTGATGGTGGACTACATCCAGCTTCTGATCCCGGAGCTATACCGGCTGGTCATCAACGGCGTCAATCTGGGGCAGGTGGTCGTGAACGGCCAGACGGTCTCCTTTGACAAGCAGGTGCTGTTTCAGCACATCTGCCTGCCTATGATCTGGATCGTAGTGCTTATGGTGGTAGGCCGCTTTTTGTGGCGCATCTGCTTTTTCGGCTCGGCTGTGCGGGTCACCGCTGACCTGCGGGAGCGGATGTTCGACCACAGCCGCCGCCTGTCCCAGCAGTATTACCAGCTTAACAAGGTCGGCAACCTGATGAGCCTGTACACCAACGACCTTGACACCATTCAGGAGTGCTTCGGTGACGGCATCCTGATGTTCTTTGACGCCGCCGTGCTGGGGCTGATGGCGCTGGTCAAGATGTGGCGGATGGATTTTCGCCTGACGCTGCTGGCGCTGATCCCTGCGGGCGTCATGTTCGCCATTGGCACCGTGATGAGTCAGGTCATGACCAAGCGGTGGGAGGAGCGCCAGCAGGCCTTTTCCGACCTGTCAGACTTTGCGCAGGAGAACTTCTCCGGCATCGCGGTCATCAAGGCGTTTGTCAAGGAGCTGAAGGAGCTGATTGCCTTCCGTAAGCTGAACAAGCAGAACGAGGAGATCAATGTCACCTACACAAAGATTGCCACCCTGCTCGAGGTACTGGTCACCCTTTTTGTCGAGTCGGTCATCTGTGTCATTCTCGGCTACGGCGGCTGGCTTGTCTGGCGCGGGCAGTTCAACGCCGGGCAGCTGGTGGAGTATATCGGCTACTTTGAGGCCATCGTCTGGCCCATCATGGCGATCTCGATGCTGATTGAAAAAACAGCCCGCGGCAAGGCATCGCTGAACCGCATCACCGAGCTGCTCGATGCGCCGATCGATGTGGCCGACCGGGACGGCGTGGCCGACCTGGCCGACCCGCGCGGCGGCATCGAGTTTCGGCATCTGAATTTCCGCTATCCGGACGGCGAATACGATGTGCTGCGGGATGTCTCCTTCACCGTGCAGCCCGGCGAGAGCGTAGGCATCGTAGGCAAGACCGGCGCGGGCAAGACCGCACTGGTGGACCTGCTGCTGCGCACCTACAATGTGCCGGACGGCACCCTGTTTGTGGACGGACAGGATGTGAACAGTGTATCCATCCGCTCGGTGCGCAATGCCTGCGCCTATGTGCCGCAGGACAATTTCCTCTTCTCGGATACGATCGCCCATAACATCGGCTTCGGTGTGGACGGCGCCAGCCGGGAGGACATCGACCATGCCGCTGCGCTGGCCGATGTCCGGGACAACATCGTGGACTTCAAGGACGGGTTTGAGACCGTCCTCGGTGAGCGCGGCGTCACCGTCTCCGGCGGGCAGAAGCAGCGCATCTCGATTGCCCGCGCCCTGCTCAAGGACGCGCCGATCCTGATTCTGGACGATTCCGTCTCCGCCGTTGACACCCGCACCGAGCGCATCATCCTTGACAACCTGAAGGCGAGCCGCGCAGGCAAAACGACCCTGCTGATCGCCCACCGCATCTCTACGGTGGAGCAGCTCGACAAGATCATCTTTATTGAGGACGGCAGGGTGGAGGCTGTCGGCCCCCACGATACACTTTACCGCAGCTGCGCTGAGTACCGCCGCATGGTGGACCTGCAAAAGCTGGAGGACGAAGCGGGAGGTGACACAGATGACTGAACTCAATCCGCTGGTGCTGGTCGGTGCCGTCATCGGCGCCGTGACGGCACTGCTGGTGCTGGCCTACGCGCTGGTCAAGGACAAAAAGGAGACGATGGGCTTTGAGCGCACGATGGCGGACAGCGAGATCCTGCGCCGTCTGGCCGGTTATGCCAAGCCCTACCGCGCAAAGTTTGTCATTGTCCTGTTTTTGATGCTCTTTTCCATTGCCTACGACATTGTTTCGCCGCTGATCGTCGGCGCGCTGGAGGAGCTGGTATCCGGGGATTTCGCCCTGCCGCAGCTTTACATCGGTGTGGCGGTCTATGCGGGTGTGCTGGTCTTTTCCATGGCCAGCACCTACTTGCAGGCGGTCATCCTGCAGCGGGTCGGCCAGCGCATCATCTCCGACCTGCGCGAGGATCTGTTTACCCACATCGAATCCCTCTCCCATGAGCAGCTCAACGAGATCCCGGTCGGCAAGCTTGTCACCCGTGTGACGAACGACACGAACGCCATCTCGATGATGTTCACAAATCTTCTTGTCAGTCTGACCAAAAACATCTTTGTAATTTTAGGCATACTGATCGCCATGCTCTGCCTGAATTACGCGCTGACCCTGATGGTGCTCTGCTTTGTGCCGTTCATCGTGATCTTCACGGTCATCTTCCGCAAGTTTTCACGCCGCGCCTACCGCAAGGTGAAGGACGCCACCACCGACATCAACACCTACCTGTCGGAGAACCTGTCCGGCATCAAGGTCACGCAGATCTTTGGCCGCGAGGACGAGAAGATGGCGGAGTTCCGCGAGAAAAGCCAGACGCTCTCCCGGGTCACGCAGGAGCAGATCTTTGTGTTCGGCGTATTCCGCCCGCTGGTCTATATGCTGTACATCTGTTCCATTCTGTGCCTGTTCTATCTGGGCGGCATGGGGCACTTGAACGGCGTGAGTTTTATGGGCCAGACCATCACCGGCGGCACCATCGTGACCTTTTACATGTACATTTCCAAGTTCTTCACCCCCATCCAGAATCTGGCCGAGCAGTTCAACTGGCTGCAGTCGGCGCTGGCCTCCTCGGAAAAGGTGTTCTCGCTCATGGACATCGAGCCGAAGATGGTGGACGCCCCCGATGCCATCGAGCTGGACGAGGTGCGAGGCGAAATCGAATTCCGGGATGTCTGGTTCAGCTACATACCCGGCGAGTGGGTGCTGCAGGGCGTCTCCTTCCATGTGGACCCGCGTCAGACGGTGGCGTTTGTGGGGTCCACCGGCTCCGGCAAAAGCACGATTTTGTCGCTGATCTGCCGCAACTATGAGTTCCAGCGGGGCGAGATCCTGATTGACGGCATCGACATCCGCAAGATCAAGATCTCCTCGCTGCGCCGCCATTTCGGGCAGATGCTGCAGGATGTGTTCCTTTTCTCGGGTACGATCCGCAGCAACATCGTCCTGCGGGAGGAGGGCATCCCGGACGAGGAGATCCTGCGGGTCTGCCGCTATGTCAACGCCGACAAGTTTATCGCCCGGCTTGACCACGGTCTGGACGAGGAGGTCCGCGAGCGCGGCAACAACTTCTCAGCCGGGCAGCGGCAGCTTCTGAGCTTTGCGCGGACGATCCTGCACAAGCCCAGTGTCATGATTCTGGACGAAGCCACGGCAAACATCGACACCGAGACCGAGATCCTGATTCAGGATTCTCTGGAAAAGATGCGCTCTGTCGGCACAATGCTGATTGTAGCCCACCGGCTGTCCACCATCCAGCACGCAGACAACATTATCGTGCTGTCCCACGGCAAGATTCTTGAGCAGGGCAGCCATCAGGAGCTTTTAGCCAACCACGGGCGGTATTACCAGCTCTACACGCTGCAGTACCACCGCGAGCAGCTGGAGGGGTAAGGGCCTAAAGCCTTCCCCTTTGGGGGAAGGTGGCCCCGCAGGGCCGGATGAGGGGCTAGTTTGCCATTGCGGACTTTTCATGGGCAGCCACACCGCCCTCTACAACGCACTTGCATTTTTTCTTGGCATTTTGTATAATGATCGCTGCACAAATTTGTGCGCAATCACAATTTTAGAGAGGTAACATCCTATGAAAAAGCTTTCTGCTCTGGTTCTGAGCCTGATTCTGGCCGCCGGTCTGCTGGCCGGCTGCGGTGCTTCCGCATCCTCCGCCTCCTCTGAGGTCGTTTCCGAGGCAGCACCGGCTGAGTCCGCTGCTGTCTCCACCGCCGAGGACGCCGCTGCTGCCATCGCAGTCACCTTCACCGTCACCGGCGCCGACGGCGAAAGCACCGTCCTGACCCTTGACGCCACAGACGGCGAAAAGCTCAGCGATGCACTGGCCGCCGCCGGTGTCATCAGCGCCGAGGAGGCCGCTGCCGGCTTCGTCACCGTTGTCAACGGCGAGGAGGCCGACTATAACGCCGATGGTGCCTGGTGGTGCCTGACCGATGCCGCTGGTGAGATGACCACCGTTGGCGTGGCCGACATCGAACTGCATGACGGCGACAGCTATGCCTTCACCTACACGAAGTAACCACCGCCGCGTTGTCAGCCTGGTATTGAGCGGGCTGATGGGGGCACTGCTCGTTGTCAGCAAGCAGGCCATAAGCGGCCTGCCGAACATTGAGCCGGTGACGCTGCTCATCATCCTGTTTGCGCTGGAGCTCCCGCGGGAGACCCCTGCCGCCATCACTGTTTTTATTTTGCTGCAGGGCGTCCTGTACGGGTTTGGCCTCTGGTGGGCCATGTACCTGTATGTGTGGTATCTGCTGGCGCTGCTGGCATGGCTTTTGCGCCGTATGGACCACGCACTGCTCTGGGCCTTGTTCAGCGGGCTGTACGGCCTGTGCTTCGGCGGGCTGTGCGCCGCCGTCTACCTGTTTGCCAAAACCCCGGCCTTTGCGCTGAGCTGGTGGCTGAGCGGCCTGAGCTACGACGCCCTGCACGGCGCAGGCAACTTTGCCATCATGCTGCTGTTGTACCGGCCCCTGCGCAAGGCGCTGCGGGCCGCCAAGCGGCAGATCGGGTATTGATCGCGGCCCTTACAGCCAAGCATCTCCCTGTCCGGGAGATGCTTTTTTGTTTGTAGAATTTTTATTGCTTTTTCTGTGCAAATTCACGGAATGTTTACCCCAAACAGTGGACGCAGCGTTGTTTTTATGGTATACTATATCGGTTAAAGTGGGGAGGTATGGGATAAATGCGTGTTTTGGGCATCGACCCGGGCTACGCCATTGTGGGCTGGGGTGTTGTCGAATACATCGGCAACCGCTTTGCGCCCATCGGCTACGGGGCTGTCATCACCGAGAAGGACACCCCGTTTGAACAGCGCCTTGTTGAAATATACGAGGGCGTGCTGGATATCTGCAAGCGCTATCAGCCCGAGGCCCTCTCCATCGAGAAGCTGTACTACCAGCACAACCAGACCACCGTCATCGGCGTGGCCGAGGCGCGCGGCGTCATTCTGCTCGCCGCGGCCCAGTGCGGCGTGCCGATCTACGAATACACACCGATGCAGGTCAAGCAGGCCATCACCGGCTACGGCAAGGCCGTAAAAAAGCAGATTCAGGAGATGACCCGCATGATGCTGCATCTGGAGAGCATCCCCAAGCCTGACGATACCGCCGATGCGCTGGGCATGGCCATTGCCCACTGCCACTGCAGCCGCAGCCGCCTGATGGGGACGCCGGTGAGATAATCCCTTGCCTTCCCCCAAGTGGGGGAAGGCTTTCCACCATACAAAAGAAGGACACACCATGATCTACTGTCTAACCGGAAAAATCATCAAAAAAACGCTGGATTCCGTTGTGATCAGCTGCGGCGGGGTCGGCTATTTCGTGCAGATCCCAGCCACCACCGGCGAGGCTTTGCCCCCCGCCGGCAAAGAGGGCACCGTCTACACCATCATGAATGTGACCGAGAACGATGTCTCCCTCTACGGCTTCGCAACGGAGGAGCAGCGCGACTGCTTCAAGATGCTGACCGCCGTCACCGGTGTCGGCCCCAAGGCCGGGCTGGCGATCCTGTCGATCATGACGCCCGAAAAGATTGCCCTTGCCGCGTCCAGCGGGGATCACAAAGCCTTTACCAAGGCGGCCGGCGTTGGGCCCAAACTGGCCCAGCGCATCACGCTGGAGCTTAAGGACAAGGTCGGCAAGGGTCTGGCTGCCGGCACCGGCTTTGCGGGCGGCGGCGCTGCACCCGCGCCCACCTCCGCACCGGCGCAGGCCGTGGCCGCACTGGTCAGCCTTGGGTACGCCGCCTCCGATGCAGCCGCTGCCGTGGCCCGGGTGGACGAGACCCTCTCGGTGCAGGAGATCATCACGATTGCGCTGCGCAGCCTGTCGCGCATTTAAAGGGAAGGGGAGTGCTAGAGCTTGAATCAGGAATACACCGTTGACCCCAGCCGTCTGGTCAGCCCCGACGCCTGCTCCGCCGATGCGGAGGAGGTCAGCCTGCGCCCGAAAACGCTGGATGACTATGTAGGTCAGGAGAAGGCCAAGGGCAACCTGCGGGTCTACCTGCGGGCGGCGCAGCAGCGCGGCGAGCCGATGGATCACATCCTGCTCTACGGCCCGCCGGGTCTGGGCAAAACCACACTGGCCGGTATTGTGGCGCAGGAGATGGGTGTGCAGATCCGCATCACCTCCGGCCCCGCCATCGAGAAGCCCGGCGACTTGGCCGCCCTGCTCACGAATCTGCAGGAGGGCGATGTCCTTTTTATTGACGAGATCCACCGCTTGTCCCGTCAGGTGGAGGAAGTCCTTTACCCCGCGCTGGAGGATTTTGCCCTCGACATCATGATCGGCAAGGGTCCCAGCGCCCAGAGCATCCGCATCAATCTGCCCCGGTTCACGCTGGTGGGTGCCACCACCCGTGCCGGGCAGCTGACCGGCCCCCTGCGCGACCGCTTCGGCATCCTGCTCAAGCTGGAGCTGTACAGCCCGCGGGAGCTGGGGCATATCATCAGCCGCAGCGCCGGGATTTTAGGTGTGCCGATCACTGAGGAGGGCGCGCTTGAACTGGCGCGCTGCGCCCGCGGCACGCCGCGTATCGCCAACCGCCTGCTCAAGCGGGTGCGCGACTTTGCCACCGTGCAGGGCGACGGCACCATTGACGAGGAGACCGCCATCGCCGCCCGCCGGTGGATGGACATTGACGAGCTGGGTCTGGACGAGCTGGACCGCAGTGTGCTGCGCGCCATCATCGAGATGTACGGCGGCGGCCCCGTAGGTCTGGACACCCTGGCCGCCGCCCTGGGCGAGGAGAGCGTCACGCTGGAGGACATCTGCGAGCCCTACCTGATGCAGATGGGCATGCTGACACGCACCCCGCGCGGCCGCTGTGTGACCCGCCTTGCCTATGAGCATCTGCACATGGCCGTGCCCCGCCGCTTTGACGACACCGACAACGGCCAGCAGAGTATGTTTTGACCGATGAAAAAGACAAAAAGGAGACTTGAATATGCGCCCTGCTGATTCCTGGCGGGATTATGAGCTGCTGGACGCCACCAACCATAATCGGTTGGAGCGCTGGGGCAGCACCCTGCTGATCCGACCTGACCCGCAGGTCATCTGGAAAAATGCCGAAACCAGCCCGCTGTGGGCAAACGCTGATGCCGTCTACTACCGCTCCGCCAAGGGCGGCGGGCAGTGGGATTACCACAAAAGACTGCCCCAAAAGTGGCAGATCCACTGGAACGACCTGACCCTGATCGTCAGCCCCACCGGCTTCAAGCACACCGGCGTCTTTCCGGAGCAGGCCGTCAACTGGGCGTGGTATCAGGAAAAGATCCGCGCGGCCGGCCGGCCGATCCGCGTGCTGAACCTCTTTGGCTACACGGGCGGCGCCACGCTGGCGTGCCTTGCGGCCGGTGCCTCGGTCACCCATGTGGACGCCAGCAAGGGCATGGTGGCCTGGGCGCGGGAGAACGCCGCCGCAAGCGGCCTTGCCGATCGCCCCTGCCGCTGGATCGTGGACGACTGTGTGAAGTTTGTCCAGCGCGAGATCCGCCGCGGCAGCAAATACGATGCCGTCATCATGGACCCGCCGAGCTACGGCCGCGGCCCCGGCGGTGAGATCTGGAAGCTGGAGGACAATGTCTACGACCTTATCACGCTGACGGAGCAGGTCCTGAGTGACGATCCGCTGTTCTTTGCCATCAACTCCTACACCGAGGGTTTAAGCCCGGCGGTCATGGAATACATCGTTAAAACGACGCTCTGCCCCGTCACGGGCGGCCACACCCACTGCGATGAGATCGGTCTGCCGGTCTCCGCCACCGGCGGTGTTGTGCCCTGCGGCGCAACCGCCATCTGGGAGAGATAAACCATGCCGAGAGAAGAACCTATGATCAATGTTCAGGACATCCATTTCCGCTATGACCCCGAGCAGCCCAGCTATGCAGTGGACGGCGTGAGCCTTGCCATCCACCGCGGCGAGTTCGTGGCTGTGCTGGGTGCCAACGGCTGCGGCAAATCCACGCTGGCCAAGCACTTCAACGCGATCCTCCTGCCCGAGGCGGGCACGGTGCTGGTCGAGGGGATGGACACCCGCAACGAGGATCATCTCTACGATGTGCGCCAGAAAGTGGGCATGGTATTCCAGAACCCCGACAACCAGATCGTTGCCACCATCGTGGAGGAGGATGTCGCCTTTGCGCCGGAGAACCTCGGCGTTCCGCCCGAGGAGATCCGCACCCGCATTGACGAGGCCATGAAGCTGGCAGGCATCTATGAAAAGCGTGATGCTGCCCCCTACAAGCTTTCCGGCGGGCAGAAGCAGCGCGTTGCCATTGCGGGCGTTATCGCCATGCGGCCGGACTGCCTTGTTCTGGACGAATCGACCGCCATGCTTGACCCGCACGGCCGCAGTCAGGTCATGAAAACGATCCGCCAGCTGCGGGAGGCCGGTATCACGATCGTCTCGATCACCCATTATATGGAGGAGGCCGCCCAGGCCGACCGCGTGCTGGTCATGAGCCGGGGCCGCATCGTGATGGAGGGCACGCCGGAGCAGGTGTTCAGCCAGACGGAGCGGCTGCACAGCTACCATTTGGATGTGCCGCAGGCCGCCGAGCTGCGCGATGAGCTGGTCAAGCTCGGCATCCCCATGCCGGAGAATGTGATCACGCCCGAGGCATGCGCGGAGGAGCTGTTTAAGCTGCTGAAATAAAGGAAGCCTTCCCCCTTGGGGGAAGGTGGCCGAGGCCCCGCCCGAGGCCGGATGAGGGGCGAGCTTGCCGAGGCATCCCGTTTACTGGCAATCGCCGCGAAGTCACCCCTCATCAGTCCGCTTCGCGGACAGCTTCCCCCATCGGGGGAAGCCTTTCGTTCAAAAACATCCCACATATGCCGGAACGGCACCATACCCGGGCTGTATCCGGCGGGAAAGGAACCACTATGTCCGAGATCATTCGTGTAGAAAATTTGAGCTACATTTACAATCAGGGTATGCCGGACGAGACCAAAGCGCTGGACGATGTTTCGTTCACCGTGGAGGAGGGCGACTTCGTGGGCATCATCGGCTCCACGGGCAGCGGCAAATCGACCCTGATCAGCCATTTCAACGGCCTGAACCGCCCGACCTCCGGCCGCGTGCTGGTGGACGGCCGCGACCTGTGGGAGCAGGGTGCCGACCTGCGCAGCTTCCGCTTTCTTGTCGGCCTTGTCATGCAGTACCCCGAGTACCAGCTCTTTGAGGAGACCTGCGCCCGGGACATTGCCTACGGTCCGCGCAACATGGGTCTGGATGAGGAGGAGGTGCAGCGCCGTGTCCGCGAGGCTGCCGCCTTTGTCGGCCTTTCGGACGAGCTTTTGCAAAAAAGCCCCTTTGAGCTGTCCGGTGGGCAGAAGCGCCGTGTTGCCATCGCAGGCGTCATGGCGATGCACCCGCGTGTGCTGGTGCTGGACGAGCCGGCCGCCGGCCTCGACCCCGAGGGCCGCGACACCATCCTGAGCCAGATCAAGGCCTACCACGAAAAGACCGGCATCACAGTCCTGCTGGTCAGTCACTCGATGGAGGATATTGCCAAGTACGCCAACCGCGTGCTGGTCATGCACCGCGCCAAAATCGCCATGTACGACACGGTGGAAAAGGTCTTTGCCCACGCACAGCAGCTGCTTGAGCTGGGGCTGTCGGTGCCGCAGGTCACCCAGATCTTTTTAAAGCTGCGCCAGATGGGGCTGGACATCCCGGCGGATGTCTACACGATCCCCTACGCCGTCAAGACGATCCGCCGGGCGCTGGCCGCCAAGCAGGCAGGGGAGGTACAGTAAATGCTCAAAGATATTACGATCGGTCAGCATTTTCCGGGGCATTCGGTGCTGCACCGCTGTGACCCCCGGTTAAAGCTGGTTGCCACCATCGCCTACATCATTGTGCTGTTTATCGCACCGAACCCGCTGGGGCTGGCACTCTCGATCGGCCTTTTGGCGCTGCTTTACCGCATCGCCCGCATCCCCGGCAGGATGATTTTGAAAAGCCTGAAGCCCATCGTGCCCATAATCCTCTTCACCGCCGTGCTGAACCTTTTCTTCGTCACAGGGCAGGGGGAGCCGCTGGTGCATTTCTGGGTGCTGAACATCTATGCCGAGGGCATCAAGTACGCCGTTTTGCTGGCTGTGCGCGTCTGCGCCCTCATTGCAGGCACCAGCCTTTTGACCTACACGACCAGCCCCATCGTGCTGACCGATGCCATCGAGAGCCTGCTGCGCCCGCTGGCCAAGCTGCACTTTCCGGTGCATGAGCTGGCCATGATGATGACGATTGCCCTGCGGTTTATCCCGACTTTGATTGAGGAAACCGAAAAGATCATGAACGCCCAGAAGGCCCGCGGTGCCATGCTGGACAGCGGTACCTTCACCCAGCGCATCAAGGCGCTGGTGCCGATCCTGATCCCGCTGTTTATCTCGGCGTTCCGCCGTGCCGATGAGCTGGCCATGGCCATGGAGTGCCGCTGCTACCATGGCGGCGAGGGCCGCACGCGGCTGAAGCAGTTGAAGTTCACGAGCGAGGATTTCCGCTGCATGGTGGTCATCATTGTGGCGTTGGTGGTCATCGCCTGCACGCGGTTCTTCGTGCCGGGGTTGGCATAAAGATTTTGCCGCGATCCGTAGGGGCGGATTCCATATCCGCCCGCCCATCGGCTGCCACCCTGCGGGCGCATATGGAATCCGCCCCTACAATTTCAGGTGATTTATGACCTATCTACTTTGGATTTCCTACAAGGGTACAAACTACGCAGGCTTTCAGGTGCAGCCCAATGCACCGACAGTCTGCGCCGTTTTGCAGGATGCCATGCAGGCCGTGCTGGGCCAGCGGCCTGATGTAAAAGGCTGCTCCCGCACCGATGCGGGCGTCCATGCGCGGCGTTTCGCGCTCAGCTTCTGCTATACTGGCAGGGTGCCGATGCAAAAGCTTGTCCCGGCGCTCAACGCCCATCTGCCGCCGGATATACGCGCGGTGGACATCCAGCCTGTGCCGGACAGCTTTCATGCGCGGTACGCCGCCCACGCCAAGACCTATCACTACTACCTGCTGAACGCGCGGGTGGATGATCCCTTTCTGTTTGACACCTGCCACCGGATCTGGCCTGCGCTGGATCTGGCCGCCATGCAGGCGGCTGCCGCAAAATTCGTAGGTACACATGATTTTTCAGCGCTCTGCGCCTCCGGCTCCAGCGCTGCCGCCCACGGGGACACGGTGCGAACCATTACGGATTGTACTGTTGTACAAAGCGGAAATTTATTTACAATTTCCGTCACGGCTGACGGTTACCTGTACAATATGGTGCGTATTCTGGCCGGTACGCTGGTTCAGGCCGGGCTGCACAAGCGCACCCCCGACAGTATCCCCCCGCTATTGGAAAGCCGCGACCGCAAACAGGCAGGGCCGACCCTGCCCGCCAAGGGGTTGTTTTTGGAGAGGGTGGACTATCCGGGGTTGGATGCCATTTCGTAGGGGGCGGCGTCCCTGACACCCCGCGGGCGCATATGGAACGCGCCCCTACGAATTCTGCATGTAGGGGCGGGGCATGCCCCGCCCGCAATTTTCCCGCAGAATCGCGTCTGCCGTACAGCCGCGGGTCGGGCATGCCCGACCCCTACAGATACACACGAAAGGAGGGAGCCTGCCCGATGAACAAGGCAGAAAAAGAACGCCTGGCACGGCGGCAGCGGATGCTGGCGCGGGAGCAGGGGCAGGCCCCCGAGGCAGGCATCCGCGGCACCAGCGGGGACATCAGTCTGCGCACCTCCAAGCCGGTGCGCCGC
This sequence comes from uncultured Oscillospiraceae bacterium, assembly GCA_900540595.1. Classification (GTDB taxonomy): domain Bacteria; phylum Bacillota; class Clostridia; order Oscillospirales; family Ruminococcaceae; genus Gemmiger. Next base: position 113,433 of record UQGL01000002.1, on the reverse strand, counting down.
GCCGCCCCGCCGCCAAAGACTGCCGACCCCACAGCAGGGGGGAGCGGCGCACGGCTCAAATCCCTGACACCGCTCTACAAACAGCGGCAGCACCGGCGGCGGGTATTCTTCGGCGTGCTCATTGCCGTGCTGGCCGTTGCCATCACCGTGCTGACAGGCGCCTTGTCGGCCTCCCTCGCCATGCTGGGGGATACGGTGGACAGTGCGTTGCTCTATATCAACCGCACAGACGGCAGTTGGCCCGCCACCACAGGCATCAGCGAGCCGCTGCAGATCGAACCTCTTGCGGGCGGCTTTGTCGAATTGGGGGCCGAGGATGTGCTTGTCTATTCGGCCTACGGTGCCAAGATCCTCAGTCTGCAGCCCTCCTACGCGCGGCCTGTGCTGGCCGTGGGCGGTACCCATTTTGCCGTGTACAACCGCGCCGGAAACGAGCTGACGATCTGCAGCCGGACCCGGACACTCTATTCCCAGAGCTTTGACGCGGGCATCCTGCTCTGTGCCATGTCCAACAACAATTCGCTTGCCGTTGTCACGGAGTCGGGTCGCTACGCCGCGCAGGTGCAGGTGTTTGACCCCTCGCTGCATTTGCTGTACAGCTGGGAGATGACCCAGTCCGCCGGTACGCCGATCGCATTGGATTTCTCCCCTGACAGCCGCCGGTTCGCCGCCGGTATGCTCAGCGCCCGGGAGGGGCAGCTGAGCTGCTCGGTCTATTTTATGAGTATGGACACCGATGCCGAAGGCCCTGTCTACACCGCCGATCAGGGCAGCATGCTCCTGCGGCTTGACTGGCAGAGTGAGCGGCGGGTCATGGCGGTGTTCGACACCTACCTTGCTGTGCTGGACCCCACGACCGGCACCGAGACCGCCCGCTATGACTACGGCGGGGCTGCGCTGCAGAGCGTGGCACCCGGCCGCCGCCAGACCGCCCTGCTGTTGACGGTGCGCGGCGGCAACAACCTTGTCACCCTGTCGGAGACCCTGACCCCCATGGCCGAGATACCGGCCCGGCAGGCCTTTGGTGTGTCGGCCACGGATACCGACATCTACCTGCTCTGCCCCGATGCCGTGGAGTGCTACGGCTATGACGGCGTGCAGAACTGGGTGTACAGTGACCTTGCCTCCCGCCCGCTGGCGGTTGTGAACGCCGCAAAGCCGCTGCTGTTCACGGGCAGCCGGGCGGAGGTGCTGGAGGGCGGCTCGTAGCATGGGGCTGCGCGGCGTCTGCCGTATTCCCGGGCAGCCGGAAATTACCTTTGATTTTTTGAGAAAGAAGTACCTGTCTATGTCCTTTTCACCTGCACTTATCTATGATTTTCTCTTTCTTGCCATCTTCTCGTTTGCCGCCGTCAAAAGCTGGCAGAAGGGCTTCCTCGCCGGTCTGACCGAGCTGGTCGGCGCGGTGCTGGGCGTCGGCGTTGCCGTCTGGGGCAGCCGCACACTGGCCCCCGAGGTCTACACCCGCTTTTTCAGCGATTCCGTGACTGCCCGGGTCAATGAGGCCATAGCCCAGTCCGGCGGGGACATCGCCGCCGCCCTGCAGCAGCTGGATTTCCTGCCCGAATCGCTGCGCACCGCTGCCGCCAACGCGCTGCAGACCGCCGGAGATCAACTGCCCGAAAAGCTCACCGCCCTGCTGGAGCCGCTGTTCCTGCCGCTTGTGCAGGTCGTGCTTTTTGTGCTGCTCTGCCTGGTCGTGCGCTGGGTGTTCGCCCTGCTGGTTCGGCTGCTGCGCGGCGTCAATGCGCTGCCGCTGCTGGGCGGGGCCAACCGCCTGCTCGGGCTTTGTCTGGGCCTTGTCACCGGCGCGCTGGACTGCTGGCTTGTGGCGCTGGCCCTCTGGTTTGCGGCCGGCATCACCGCAGGCAAGTTCGACTGGCTGACCCCCGCCGCGCTGCAGCAGAGCATCGGCTACAGCTTCTTCGGCGCGTTCAACCCGTTTTTAGTCCATTATTAAACATTTTTTGAACAAGCCCCGCCAAAACTTGCAATTTGGCAGGGTTTGTTTAATAATAGTAGTGTGACTAAGGTGCGGCGGGCAGGGGACTGCCCGCCCTACGCAGGGGCGGATTCCCTATCCGCCCCCCTACAACAATTTGTCGCAATCCCATGTGCCCCCATCGGGCGCTTTTCATAGAGGTGATACAATGCTTTGTGTTAAATGCCAAAAACGCCCCGCCGTTGTCTTTGTGCAGCGGCTTGAAAACGGCAAGCCCGTTCAGGAGGGCTACTGCCTGACCTGCGCCCGCGCCATGCACATCCAGCCTGTGGACGACCTGATGAAGCAGTTCGGCATGTCGGATCAGGATCTGGAAAATATGGAGGAGCGGATGGGCAGCTTCCTGCAGGAGGCTGCCGACTCCGGTATGCTTGCCCCCATGATGGGCAGCGAGGAGGCCGAGACCGGCGATGACGCCGCCGCGCAGGACGATTTTGTGCCGGGCGGCAGCCCTGTGTTCCCGTTCGGCTTTGGTGCGCGCCAGAACAAGGACGATGCCAAGCCCAAAAACGGCAAGAAGGAAAAGGCTCCCCGCCGCAAGTTCCTTGAGACCTACTGCGAGAATCTGACCCAGAAGGCCCGCGATGGCAAGACCGACCGCATCATCGGCCGCGACCGCGAGATCTACCGCACGATTCAAATTCTTTGCCGCCGCCAGAAGAACAACCCCTGTCTGATCGGCGAGGCCGGTGTCGGCAAGACCGCCATCGCCGAGGGCATTGCCCAGCGCATCGCCGAGGGCAAGGTTCCCGCGCGGCTGCAGGACAAGGAGATCTACCTGCTGGACATGACCTCCCTTGTGGCAGGCACCCAGTTCCGCGGCCAGTTTGAGCAGCGTGTCAAGGGCCTTATCAGCGAGGTCAAGTCCGCCGGCAACATCATTCTGTTTATTGACGAGATCCACTCCATCGTGGGTGCCGGCGATTCGGACGGCTCGATGAATGCTGCCAACATCATGAAGCCCGCGCTCTCCCGCGGGCAGATGCAGGTCATCGGCGCGACCACCTTTGCCGAGTACCGCAAATATATCGAGAAGGATTCCGCGCTGGAACGCCGTTTCCAGCCCGTCAAGGTCGAGGAGCCGTCCCTGCTGGATACGATCGAGGTCATCAAAGGCATCCGCATCTATTACGAGAAGCACCACTGCGTCCGTGTGCCGGACGCCATCGTCACCAGCATCGTCAAGCTGTCGGAGCGCTATATCACCGACCGTTTCCTGCCTGACAAGGCCATCGACCTGCTGGACGAGGCCTGTGCCTGCTGCAACCTGCGCCACCCCGAGATCACCGAGCTGCTGGAGACACAGCGCAAGGTCACGGAGCTGGAAGCCCGCGAGCATGAGCTGGAGAATCCCGAGCCGCAGAACGGTCAGGACGCCGCCATCGACTACGAGGCACTTGCCGCGGTCAAAACCGATCTAGCGAAGCAGCGCGAAAAACTGCCTGCTCTGCAGCTGAAGGCCGCAGAGATCGAGGTCACGATGGACGATGTGGCGCAGGTCATCGAGCTGTGGACCGGCGTGCCTGCCGTCAAGATCAAGGAGACCGAGTATGGCCGCCTGCAGGGGCTGGAGGATGCCCTGAAAGCGCACATTATCGGGCAGGACGAGGCCGTCCACGCCGTGGCCAGTGCCATCAAGCGCGCCCGCGCCGACCTGTCCGGCCGCCACCGCCCCGCCAGCTTCATCTTTGTCGGCCCGACCGGTGTCGGCAAGACCGAGCTGGTCAAGCAGCTGGCCAACCAGCTTTTTGACACCGTGGACCCGCTCATCTCGATCGACATGAGCGAATATATGGAAAAATATGCGGTGTCCCGTCTGATTGGCTCGCCTCCGGGCTATGTCGGCTACGATGAGGCCGGGCAGCTGACCGAGAAGGTGCGCCGCCACCCCTACAGCGTCGTGCTGTTTGACGAAATTGAAAAAGCGCATCCCGATGTCATGAACATCCTGCTGCAAATTTTGGACGAGGGCAAGATCAACGATGCACAGGGCCGCACGGTGGACTTTTCCAACACGGTCATCTGCATGACTTCCAACGCCGGCTCGACCGACCAGAGCGGCGCGACCGGCTTCGGCAAAAAGGCCGAGGTGGCCAGTGCCGACCGCAGCATGAAGGCGCTGCAGGAGTTCCTGCGGCCCGAGTTTATCGGCCGTGTGGACGAGATCATCACCTTCCGCCCGCTGAGCGAGGAGGATCTTGAGCGGATCGCCGCGCTGATGCTGGATGAGTACAAGCCGGGGCTTGCTGCCCACGGCATCACGCTGCACTACGACCAGCCCGCATTGGCAGACATTGTGGCCGAAAGCTCCGCCAAGTACGGCGCACGCGAGCTGCGCCGCACTATCCGCAAAACCATCGAGGACCCGATCTCCGATGCGCTGGTGGACGGCCGCCTGAACGGCAGCGAGGTCACGCTTGCGCTGGTTGACCGCAACGGAAAAGCTGTACTGGATATATAAGGCATTGCCGCACAGCTCCCGCGTATTTCCGGAATGCTGCGGCAGCGCCCGAACGGGGTTATATCATGTATAAAAAGATTGCGGCCCTTGTGCTGGCCACAGCGCTGCTCTGCAGCTGCACGGCCCGCGTTTCGGTACAGCGCATCCCTGCGGAGCTGCCCCGCGCCGAGGCGCCCTCCGCCACGCCGACGCCGGAGCCGACGCCCGCCTTTACCGAGGAGCAGCAGCGCTACGGCAGCGCTGCGCTGCTGACCGACCCGACCGTGCTGGTCAATGTATTTCTCAACGATGCTGCCCATGGCTGCACCTGGGACGCGGAGGACCGCGCCGCCGCCGTGCAGCGCACCGCGATGGCCGTGGACTGGATCAACGCACAGGCAGCCGGCTACGGCGCTGTGCCGCAGCTTATCTGCGACCGCAGCGGGGACGGCAGCGATGCCGCCCTGACCCGCAGCTACCTGCTGCAGTCAGCCATCCGGGGCGGTGAAAACTCTGAGGAAAGCACCGCCTTTCTTGAGGAGATGGACGCCTTGTGCGAGTCGCTGGCTACAGACAGCCGTCTGGCGGTCTACGGAGCGCGGCAGATCGCGTTTTTGTTCTACCTGCCCATCAGCGGCACCTCTTTCACGATGGCCCACTATGCCGATGACGGAGCGTCCTTTTACTATGAGTACAGCTGCCTGTACAAGACCGACGCCTACACCGATGGCGAGCCGGAATCCCCAGCCACCTTTGCCCACGAGATCCTGCACCTCTTCGGCGCACCAGATTTTTACGAGGGCAGCAGCGACCCCTATGTCGATGCCGCCCTCACCGCCTATGTCGAGGAAACCTACCCTGACGATATCATGCTCAGCACCTACGAGGCGGACGGCACAAGCCGGTTCGATGCGATCAGTAAGACGATAAGCCCGCTGACCGCCTACTGTCTCGGTCTGTCAGAGAGCTGCCCCGAGCTGGAACAGTTCCCGGCACTGGGCAAGGTGGAGCCGGGGGTGTTCCGGCATGGGACTGCAGACAGCGAGGAACCAACGGCGGATGCGTGGCCGGGAGCGGTAGCGGTGTGATAGATCCTTGCCTTCCCCCTTGGGGGAAGGTGGCCCCGCAGGGCCGGATGAGGGGCGCGTGTACCGCAGCAGCCCGTAAACGGGCAATAGCGGCAAGGCTACCCTCATCAGTCAGCGGTCGGAGCCGCTGACAGCTTCCCCCAAGGGGGAAGCCACTCGTCCAATGAAACTGGGAGGAGCCCCACATGCTGAATGATGTTTTTCCGCTGCGGGTGGAGGCCGTTCCCGCCGCACACACCTCGGAGTGGCGCGCCGACGACTCCTTTCCGCCGCGCCAGACGCAGGCGTGGCAGCTGATCTATGTGTGCAGCGGCACCATCGAGGAACGCTGCGATGACCGCCGCGTGCTGCTGCGGGCGGGCGGCCTCTTGTTCCACCAGCCCGGCGAGGTGTTCGCCATGACCACGGTGGGGGAGGTCCCGCCCGAAACGCTGCGCATTGATTTTTACTGTACCGGCGCGGCGATGGACCGGTTCCGCGGCACGACCCTGCACGCTGAGCCGACCGAGCAGCACGATCTGGACTGGCTGGCCAATACCGCCAATACGGTGTTTGACGCCGCCCCCGTGCGGGGCGAGCCTCCCATCGCAAAGGAGGATCTCCCCTTCGGAGCCATGCAGCAGTTCATCATCCATCTCGAAAACCTGCTGATCCTGCTGGCCCGCCGCTGCCGCCGCACCAAGCGTCCGGTGGCCCGTGTACGGCGGGAGCGCCGCCAGTATGTGCTGGTCGAGGATGCGCGCGCCTACTTTGCCGCCAACCTCACGCGGGAGCTGAAGGTGGACGAGGTGTGCGCAGCACTGGGCTGCACCCGCCCCCAGCTGCAGCAGGCGTTCCGCGCGCGGCTGCGCCGCACCGCGATGGAGGAATTTTCCGCCATGCGCATCGAATATGCGGCCCAGCTGCTGGCGCGCGGTGCCTCCCCCGGCGAGGTTGCCGCCCAGATGGGGTACTGCTCAGGCGCGTATTTCAGCCAGCGCTTCCGCGCCGCCACAGGCCACACGCCGTCCGCCTACCGCCGCATCCAGCAGGGGCTGCCCGCCCGGCGGCAAAACAGGCAACAAAAAGGCAAACCGGAATCAAAAACACCTATTGCAGAAAGCCCGCAGAAAGAGTAAAATACAAAGTAAAGACAGATGAACCGCTCATCTGAAGGCAACAAAATCATAAATTACAAGGAGACGAATGTTATGGCAATTCTGGTAAGCGGTGGCGCCGGTTACATCGGCAGCCACACCTGTGTGGAGCTTTTGGCCGCTGGCTACGACATTGTTGTGGCCGATAACTACTACAACTCCTGCCCTGAGGCTCTGGCCCGCGTCAAGCAGATTGCAGGCAGGGACTTCCGCTTTGTCGAGGCTGACATGACCGACAAATCCGCCGTTGAAAAGATCTTCGCCGAGAACGAGGACATCGACTGCGTGATCCAGTTCGCCGCCTACAAGGCTGTGGGTGAGAGCGTTTCCAAGCCCATCGAGTACTACTCCAACAATCTGGCCTGCACGCTGAACATTCTGGATGTCATGCGCCGCCACAACTGCCACAACATCATCTTCTCCTCCTCTGCCACCGTCTACGGTGACCCCGCCAGTGTGCCCATCCGCGAGGATTTCCCCGTGGGCGGCACCACAAACCCCTACGGCACCACCAAGGTGTTCACCGAGCGCATCCTGACCGACTGCTGCAAGGCTGACCCCGAGCTGAATGTTGCGCTGCTGCGCTACTTCAACCCCATCGGCGCCCATCCGTCCGGCCTGATTGGCGAGGATCCCAACGGCATTCCCAACAACCTTGTGCCCTACATCGCCAAGGTCGCTGTCGGCAAGCTGGAGAAGGTCCATGTCTTTGGCAACGACTATCCGACCCCCGACGGCACCGGCGTGCGCGACTACATCCATGTCGTGGATCTGGCCCGCGGTCATGTGGCGGCTGTCAAGAAGCTGGCGGAGAAGCCCGGTCTCTTCATCTGCAACCTGGGCACCGGCCACGGCTACAGCGTGCTGGATGTCATCCATGCGTTCAGCAAGGCCTGCGGCAAGGAGATTCCCTATGTCATCGACCCGCGCCGCCCCGGCGACATTGCCGAGTGCTGGTGCGACCCCTCCAAGGCCAAGCGCGAGCTGGGCTGGGAGGCGCAGTACGGCATCGAGGAGATGTGCGCCCACAGCTGGAACTGGCAGAGCCACAACCCGGATGGGTATAAGACTGCGAAATAAAACTGCATAAAGTAAGAATGCCCGATGCGGTGACGCATCGGGCATTTGTTTTGTATGCCTTCCCCCTCGGGGGAAGGTGGCCGAGGCCCCGACCGAGGCCGGATGAGGGACGGGTCTGCCACAGCTGCCCGTAAACGGGTTGTAATGGCAAGGTTGCCCCTCATCAGTCAGCGGGCGGAGCCGCTGACAGCTTCCCCCAAGGGGGAAGCCCCTCTTTTACACATACATTTCCTGACTTCTCGGCGGCAGCTTGGGGACGGCGGGCAGCGGGGCGGCTGCGGCGCGCCACGCAGCAGGGGAAAGGCCCACCTCCCGCTTGAACACCCGGCACAGATAGTTTGCCCCCGAAAAGCCGGTCAGCCCTGCGATCATCTCCAGATTGTACTCATCGGTCAGCAGCAGCGACTTGACGGCCTCGATGCGGACATTCGTCATATATTTGCCCGGCGGCACACCGATCTCCTGCTTGAACACCCGCACCAGATGGCTTTTGGTCACGCCCAGCTGCTCGCTCAGCTCCTCGACCCCATAAAGCACCATGTAGTTCTGCCGGATGGCCGCCACGGCCTCGGCCACCAGCGGCGGCAGGGGGCGGGCCGTTTCATCGGCCCTGTCTATGGCGCAGAGCAGTGCATAGGCCATTGCGGGCGTGCGGACGCCGTGCAGCTGGGCCAGCAGCTCGGCCGCGCCGGGGCAGGCCGCACCGTCCGCCCAGCGCGGCGCACCCAGCTGCAGCAGGTACGCATCTGTACAGCGGCCTGCCAGCCGCACCCCCAGCAGGTGGCAGTCCGTCCGGGGGGTCAGTGTCAGCGGCGCAGCCCCCAGCAGGATATCCCCGCTCTGCCCCGGGCGGTCAAACCCGTCCAGAAGGCAGACCCCGCGCGACAGCACCCCCACCCACAGGCCGGAGCCGGTCAGGGTAAGCGGCTCCGTGCCGTCCAGTTCAGCGACTTCAGCAGCGCTGCAATATATTTCCGGGTCGAATATCAATTTCAGCACCTCTATATCAATAAAATGCTATTTTCAAACCGATTATAACCTGTTATTATAGTGTTGTCAAGAGAAACAGCCCGCTCTACCCGGGCTGAAACCCACTGAATATATTTTGGAGGATGAGCATTATGGCTTCCATCAGCTGTCGTCACGTTAAGAAAGTTTACCCCGGCAATGTTGTTGCTGTTCCCGATTTCAGTCTGGAGATCGCCGATAAGGAATTTATCGTTTTCGTCGGTCCTTCCGGCTGCGGTAAGTCCACCACCCTGCGCATGATCGCCGGTCTGGAGGAGATCTCCGGCGGTGAGATGTACATCGGCGACCGCCTGATCAACGACGTTCCCCCGAAAGACCGCGATATCGCGATGGTCTTCCAGAACTACGCCCTGTATCCGCACATGACCGTTTACAAGAACATGGCTTTCGGTCTGGAGCTGCGCAAGATGCCCAAGGACGAGATCGACAAGCGCGTCCGCGAGGCTGCCAAGATTCTGGAGATCGAGCACCTGCTCGACCGTAAGCCGAAGGCTCTGTCCGGTGGTCAGCGTCAGCGTGTTGCGCTGGGCCGCGCCATGGTTCGTAACCCGGCCGTCTTCCTGCTCGATGAGCCTCTGTCCAACTTGGATGCTAAGCTGCGTACCAGCATGCGCACCGAGATCATCAAGCTGCACAAGAAGCTGGCTACCACCTTCATCTATGTTACCCATGACCAGACCGAGGCCATGACCATGGGCGACCGTATCGTCGTCATGAAGGACGGCATGATCCAGCAGGTCGACACCCCGCAGAACCTGTACGATTATCCCTGCAACATCTTCGTCGCAGGCTTCATCGGCAGCCCCCAGATGAACTTCCTCGATGGCACCCTGCAGAAGAGCGGCGACCAGTACACTGTCGATCTGGCCGGCACCACCATTCCTCTGCCGAAGGAAAAGACTGCGGACGGCAAGCTGGATGCTTACGTCGGCAAGACCCTGAAGGTCGGCATCCGTCCTGAGGACATCAAGGACGACGAGGAGTTCCTTGAGAAGCACTCCACCAGCCACCTGAACGCCGAGGTCGAAGTCTCCGAGCTGATGGGCGCTGAGATCTACCTGTACCTGACCTATCAGGGCCAGAACCTGATGGCTCGTGTTGCTCCCACCTCCAAGTCCCGCCGTGGTGACAAGATCGTGGTTGCTATGGATACCAACAAGATCCATCTGTTCGATCCCGAGAGCGAGAAGACCCTGCTCAACTAATTCACACGCATTATACAGCGGTTCCGTTGCGGCGGAACCGCTTTTTTGCTAAGGCAGCACCGCACAATGGAGGAAATGGCTATGCGCATCGCCAATTATCTGCGGCCGGAGTGTGTCGCACTGCACCAGCGGGCAGACTCGCTGGAGGGCGCGGTCCAGCAGCTGGTCGCCCTGCTTGACGGCACCGAGGATTTAACGGATACCGCCGCATTTGCTGCGGATGTCCGCGCCCGGCTGGCGCTGGGCGGTGTCTGCGTGGGCAACGGCCTTGCCATCCCCCATGCCAAAAGCGCCTCCGTCAAGCGGCTGCAGCTGGCGGCCCTGACGCTGGACCCGCCGCTGGCCTGCGACACACCGGACGGCAAGCCGCTGCAGATGCTGGTGATGATCGCCGCCCCGGCCGAGGCCAATGACCTGCATGTGCAGGTGCTGGCTGAATTGGCCACCCTGTTTCTCGATACGGATTTTTGCACCCACCTGCGCGAGAGTACGACCCCGGAGGCCTTTTGCCGCGCGGTGGCCGAGCGCGAGGCGCAGGATGACCCTGCAGCACCGCCGCCCCAGACCACCGATGAACCGGGCTACCGGCTACTGGGTGTAACCGCCTGCCCCACCGGCATTGCCCACACCTATTTGGCCGCCGAGGCCCTGCAGCGGGCCGCCCAGACCCGCGGCTTCTCGATCAAGGTCGAGACGAACGGCGCGGACGGGGTAGGGGATGCGCTGACCGAGGAGGATATCCGTGCCGCCGACTGCATCATCGTAGCGGCGGACCGGGCCGTGTCGATGGCACGGTTCGTGGGCAAGCGGCTCGTCTACGCCTCGGCCGGGGACGCCGTGCGGGACGCGGATGCCCTTTTGGAAAAGGCCGTCTCCGGCAAGGCGCCCATCTACCACGGCGGACACGCCTTCCGGACCAGTGATCTGCGGGAGCTGGGCCGCGAAGGCTACGGCCACCTGATGAACGGCGTTTCTCACATGATCCCCGTTGTGGTGGCGGGCGGCGTCATCACAGCGCTGTCGCTGCTGTCGCAGCAGCTCGGCCTGCCTGCCAGCTGGACGATGATGATGAAAAATGTCGGCTCTGCGGCCTTTGTCATGATGTACCCCGTGCTGGCTGCCTTCATCGCATCCAGCATCGGGGACCGCCCCGCCTTTATGCCCGGCCTGCTGGGCGGCTATCTGGCACAGATGGGCACGACCACGCTCACCAACCTCAGCTGGATCTCAAGCGGCTTCTGGGGGGCACTGATCGGCGGCTTTGCCGCCGGTTTGATCGTGCTGCTGCTGAACCGTCTGCTCGACCGGATACCGCAGGAGCTGAGCCACATAAAGACCGGGCTGCTCGTCCCCGCATGCAGTCTTTTGTTCATCGGCTGGCTGATGCTTATGGTCGTCAATCCGCCGCTGGGCCGCTTCAACCGGTGGATGTCGCTCTGCCTGTCCAAAATGCAGGGCGGCAGCCGCCTGCTGCTGGGCGCGCTTCTGGGCGGCATGATGGCCACCGACTACGGCGGGCCGATCAATAAAGCCGCCTATGTCAGCGGCACATTGGCACTGGTCGATCTGCAGTATGATCTTATGGCTGCCGTCATGGCGGGCGGCATGGTCCCGCCGCTGGGGCTGGCGCTGGCCTGTATGCTGTTCCCGACAAGATTCACCGCCTCGGAGCGCCGCAGCGTGCCCCAGACTGCGATCATGGGACTTTCCTTCGTGACGGAGGGCGCTCTGCCCTTCTCCCTGCGCGACCCGCTGCGTGTCGGCCCCTCCTGTATGGCCGGCAGTGCGCTGGCAGGCTTTTTGGCCATCTTCCTCGGCTGCAAATGCCCCGCCCCCCATGGCGGATTGTTTCTGCTGCCCGTAATGGGAAATCCGCTCGGCTTTCTGGGTGCGCTGCTCGGCGGCAGCCTGTTGGCGGCACTGCTGCTCGGCCTGCTGAAAAAGCCGCTCAAACAATAATAATGTATTCGACAAAAGCCCTGTTGTGCGTTGCGCATGACGGGGCTTTATGCTATACTTGAATATATGTGTGATTTTTTACGAGCGAGGAGGACCCTGCCCTTATGGAACAGGTCAGAACTTTCTGCCGGCGCTACCGCCGCTTGCTTATGGCGGCAGCCTATCTTTTGATTTTTGCCGTGGGTGTGCTGTATCTGCGCGTTACGATCAGCATCCCGCCCGAGGGCGATGACAAGCTGACGCTGAACAAATGGCTGTTTGATCTGCACCGTATGCCCTATGCGCAATTTCTTCTGCAGGATCTGCAGGGCCGTCTGCGGTATTTCACCCTGCAGGAGCCGCGCTTTTTCCCCTTTCACTACCCCAACGCCGTGGCGCTGCTGTTCTATGGCAGTCTGAGCAGCTACCGGCTGTACATCATCGCCTTTACCGGTGCGGCGGCCTTTCTGGTCAGCCGCGTGGTACGGCGGTTCGGCAGCAGTGATGCACTGGCGCTGGCCGCCTTTACGCTGGCGCTGGCGGCAGCCCCCATCTGGAACGAGGGCATGTACAGCTACTACGCCGTGCCGCAGCGGGCGTTGTTCTGGGCCATGGCGGCATGGCTCTGCCTTTTCCCGTGGGAAACGACCCGCCACCGCCGCTGGGCGGTGCTGGGTGCTACGCTGTCCTTTCTGGCCTGCGGCACCTATGAGATCGGCTATGTCTTTGCCGCGCTCGCACTCATCGTCTGGTGCCTGCGCAGCCGCAGCCTTAAGGCCGGTTTCTGCCATTCCGCGCCCGTGCTGGGCGGCATGGGCGCTGCGCTCGTCTTTCATGTTTTAAGCGGCCGCAACGGCGGCAGCGGCAATCCGGTATCGCTCGATCTGCCCGTTGTTCTGCGGGTGACGGTGCAGCAGATGGCTGCCTCCATCCCGGGGCTGAACTCCCGCCTGCTGCAGGAGGACTGCGGCGTGATTTCAAACGGCGACCGCCTGTGGCCGCTGGTGCTGGGTTTGGCCGCCGGGCTGCTGCTCTTCTTTGCCGTTCCGCGGGACAAGCTGCGCGCCAAAACGCTCGGCGCTCTGGCCGGGCTAGGCTTTGCATTCTGGGCACTGCCGGCCCTGCTGCTGGCGCTTTCTTCCCGCTACCAGCAGCCTGAGGCCATCACCTGGCAGTGGGGCTACATTCCGGCGGCGGCATCCTCCATCGGGTTTGCCCTGCTGGCGGCCGCGCTGCTGGCGCTGCTGGCCAACTCCTGTATGCATCTGCCGCAGTTCGTCTCGCTCACAGCCCGTTTGGCACTGACTGCCGCCTTTGCCGCAGCCCTCTGCCTGAACGGCAGCTACCTGCGCGGCGTGGTGCGAACCCACCATGCAGAGAATCTGGCCGCCTACCAGTTTTTTGTCCGCTCGATCGAGGCCGGTCTGGCCGATGGCGTGGCAGAGGATGATCTGATCCTCTGCAATGAGAATGTCTGGGACGGCAACACCGACGCCGAGAGCTTGTTCTTCAGCCGCTTTACCGGCCGCCCCCTTCGTGCGCGGTTCATGACCGCCGGGGACGAGCAGCCCGCAGGCAGCACCTACGCCTACCAGACCTACCGGAACTACGGCGGGTACGACCTTGCCTGGTGCGGCCGTCTGCAGAGTGCTGACAGTGACCTGATGGACGGTGTGCAGATCCTTGTGCAGGGTGCGCTGGTGCCCGACAATGCGGTCATCAAATACAAGGTCCGCCTACCCGACGGCACCGAGGAGGCCCGTTCCATCTGCCTGCTCGACTGCACCCGCACCGACCGCGACGCCAACGGCGACTACCTTGCCACCGTGGAGGACACCTCCATCCTGAACGCCAAGCTCATGATCTGGGACGGCTGAGAAACGGGGCAATGAGTTATGAAGCTTTTTCATTTTTTAAAGCGCAATAAGCTGTTCGCTGTCCTGCTGGCAGCCGAACTGGCTGTGCTCTGTACCTTGATTGCCGGATTGTTCGGCGCACCGTATAAGCTGACTCTGACACCGGATCTGTTCGAGAACCGCTTCCCCGATATTGCTGCCGAGGATGCGGACGGCCTGAAGGTCTGGAACCAGATCGACTTCCGCAGTGAGGAGCCCATCACTTTTTCCAGTCAGGGGCAGGCGCTGCGCGCCGGAGCGTATGAAGTCACCGTCTCCTATTTTTCCTGCCAGACTCCGGATGCCCCCACCTTCAATCTGCTCAACTCTGCCGGCACGCTGGATTTTTCCAGCGAAATGGTACCTGCTGCCGTTTCCTTTGACACGCTGCGGCTGGACGATTGCCACCGCACGCAGACCTCCCGTCTGTGGATCAGCAGTGGCGCTGCACTGCAGGATCTGACGGCCACCCTGACCTATCGTCAGGGGCAGCTTTACCTTTATGCCGTCACACTGACTGAACAGCCCATCTACCGGCTGACCCGCCTGTTTTGCTGGCTGTTCTGCTTTGCAGCAGCCGATGCCCTGCTCTGGCTGCTGTTTGCCCGGACAGGGGAGAGAGGCTCTGCCCACCGCCGGGCGCTCCGCCTGCCGCTGTGTCTGCTGGGCATCACGGTCTTAGCCTGTCTGCCGCTGTTCAGCAATTATCTTTATGTCGGCCACGATCTGGACTACCATCTGCAGCGCATCACCGCTATGGCAGCCGAGCTTTCTTACGGGCAGTTTCCGGTACGCCTGACTACCACCACCCTGAACGGTTACGGCTATGCAAACCCTCTTTGCTATTGTGAGCTGTTTCTGCTTCTGCCTGCACTGCTGTACAATCTGTGGCTGCCGCTGCGCACCTGCTATCAGATATACATCTTTGCAGTCACACTGGCCACCTGCCTGATCGCTTATTTCAGCTTCGGCCGCATTACCGAGAGCCGCCGTCTTGGGCTGTTGGGGGCAATGCTCTACACACTGTCCTGCTATCGGCTTGTCTGCGTCTACACCCGCGCTGCTGTGGGCGAGTTCACCGCCATGGCGTTCTTCCCGCTGGTGCTGCTCGGCCTGTACGGCATCTATACGAAGGATAAGCCCCGCTTTGCAGACTGGCTGCCTATGTCTCTGGGCATGGCCGCCATGGTGCAAAGCCATCTGCTCTCCTGCGAGCTGACGGCACTGCTGCTGGCCGTCTTTTGCCTGCTGCACCTGCGGGACACCCTATCCCCCACACGGCTGCTGGCCTGGATCAAGGCAGCGCTGCTCGCAGCAGGGCTGAGCGCATGGTATCTTGTACCGTTTTTTATCTCTGGTGCAAGCATTCCATTCATGGTCAACGGATCTCTCATCGGAAAGATCCAGTCGCAGGGGCTGTATATAATGCAGCTGCTCAGCCCGTTCGGCACCGGGTTTGGCGGCACAAGCAGCGGCACAAGCACGGATATGACGCTTTCCCTCGGCCTTCCGCTGATTTTGGGCCTTGCACTGGTCTGCTATTGCCTGCTTACCCAGCACAGTGAAAAGGACCGCTATTTCAGCATTCTGTACACAGCAGCCGGCTTTTTTGTCTTTACGGTTTTCCTGTCGCTGCATATCTTCCCTTGGGATTATGTGCAATCGGCGCTGGGACGCACGGCAGGCAAGCTGGCCGGGATGTTCCAGTATCCGTGGCGCTTTCTTTCTCTGGCCACGGTACTGCTCTGTCTGGCAACGCTCATTGCCATCCGTCTGCTGGCGGGGCAGCATCAGGCCCTCAGCAGGGCTGCAGCCGTTGTGCTGGCAGCTTCTGCCCTGCTGATGACCGGCGTAATGCAGGCCCAGATACTGACTGAGCAGGGCGAGGTTCCCCGCAATGTCTATTCCGTGGCCGATCCTTCCGTAACGGTTGCCATTGGCGAGTACATAATCGACGGTACCAGCGCCTATGAAACGATCTGGGCGCAGCCCAAGCCCGGCAGCGATGCGCTGCATCTTGTCCGCTATGAAAAGCAGCGCGGCGTTGCCTGCCTGACTGTACAGAACGAGGGAGCCGAGGCCGCCATCTCGCTGCCCATCTTTAACTACGGCAACTACTATGCCGCCGATGAAAACGGTCAGCCCTTTTCCATCACCAGCGGCGAGAATGAACGCATTGTGCTGACGATTCCCGCGGGCTACACCGGCACGATCCGTGTCTGGTATCATGCGCCCGATTACTGGCGCAGCTTTGAGGCGATCTCCGCCGCCAGTCTGCTGGGGCTTATCGGCTATGCCGTGCTTGCCCGCCGCAAGCGCCGCGCCGCCGCCACCGTTTAAACGAGGTTTCACCTATGCCCAATCGCATCAATTATCAGCTGGAGATGGAAAAGGTCCTGCGCACGCTGGATGGCACACGGCCGCGGCTGCTGCTGCATGCCTGCTGTGCGCCGTGCTCGAGCGCAACACTGGAGCGCCTGTCCGCGCACTTTGACCTGACCATTCTTTACTACAATCCCAACATCTACCCGCCGGAGGAATACCACCGCCGCGAGGCCGAGCTGGAACGCTTTGTCGAGCAGGCCGGGTATCACTACCCCGTGGTGGAACTGCCCTACGACCCGCAGGAGTTCTATACCGCCGTGAAGGGGTTGGAAAACGAGCCGGAGAAGGGCGCGCGCTGCACGGTCTGCTATCGGCTGCGGCTGGAGCAGGCCGCCCGCTATGCCGCCGACCACGGCTTTGGCTGGTACTGCACAACGCTCTCGATCTCCCCGATGAAGGACCCCGTGCGGCTGAACGAGCTTGGCACCGAGCTGGGCAGGCAGTACGGCGTGCCGTTCCTGCCCAGTGAGTTCCGCAAAAAGGACGGCTACAAGCGCAGCTTACAGTTGAGCGCCGAGTACGGCCTGTACCGGCAGGATTACTGCGGGTGCGTGTTCAGCAAGCGGGAGAGGGAAGCCACTGCAAAGTAGGGGCCGGGCATGCCCGGCCCTGCACCTCCCACTGTTGTGCTGTAAATTTTATGCTGCGGGCCGGACATGTCCGGCCCCTACCGTGTTATGAAAGGAGCCCCCTATGACCTTCTATCAAATTGTTTTTCTCTTCTTCGCCTACTCGTTCCTCGGCTGGGTGGGGGAGGTCCTCTTTACCGCCGTCGTACACCACAAATATCAGGACCGCGGCGTGCTGAGCGGTCCGCTCTGCCTTCTGTACGGCGTCGGCGGGCTGGTCATCACCTTTGCCCTCGGCGACATCCGTGAGGGCTGGTTCTTCCTGCTTGTATTCAGCGCCGTCTATGCCACGGTCATCGAGTGGATCGGCGGGCACATTCTGGAGTACACGACCCATACCCGGTGGTGGGATTACAGCGCCATGCCGTTCAATCTGGACGGCTATGTCTGCCTCGGCGCGTCGCTGACCTGGGGTGCGCTCGGCGTTGTCGTGCTCAAATGGGGCAACCCGCTGCTGCTGGCGCTGTACAGCCTTGTGCCGCGCGGCATCTGGGTTGTTGTGCTGCTGGCCGCGCTCGTCGTGTTCTGCGTCGATCTGGTCGGCACGCTGCTGGCCATGGCCGGTCTGCGCTACCGCTGGCCCGCCGCCGCGGCTGTAGAAAACCGTCTGGCAAACCTGACCGTCCGCGGCGGCATGTGGATCCTCGACCACGTCGAGCGCCGTATGGCGAAGGCCCATCCCGCACTGACCTTTGTCCGCCCCAAACGGCAGCAGACCGACACGTTTGCCGCCGGGTGCAGCCCGTATAAAATTATTTTACTGTTCTTCATCGGCGCGTTCCTCGGCGACATCACCGAGACGATCTTCTGCCGCGTCACCGGCGGCGAGTGGATGAGCCGCTCCAGCGTCGTGTGGGGGCCTTTCTCCATCGTATGGGGCCTTGCCATCGCGCTGGTCACCCAGCTGCTCTACCGCTACAAGGACAAGCCCGCCAGCTGGCTTTTTGTGACCGGCACACTGCTGGGCGGTGCGTATGAGTATCTGTGCAGCGTCTTTACCGAGGTCGTTTTCGGCGCGGTGTTCTGGGACTACAGCGCCATCCCGTTCAATCTGGGCGGCCGTATCAATCTTCTCTACTGCTTCTTCTGGGGCTTTGCGGCGGTGGCGTGGTTCAAAGTGCTGTACCCGCCGATTTCTGCCGCCATCGAAAAGCTGCCCCGCCGCTTCGGCACGGTGCTGACCTGGGCGCTCTGCGTGTTCATGGCGGCGGATATGGTCGTCAGCTCGGCTGCGCTGGTGCGCTACAACGACCGCCTGAACGGCGTTCCCGCCGCGAACAGCATCGAAACTTATTTAGACGAGCACTACGACAATGACCGAATGTATAAGGTGTACCCGAAGGCGGTGCATACAGGGTAATTGCAAAAATCTTTGTATATTCCGCACATATGTGTTATAATAATTTTGTATCTGTTGTATAAGAATCGAGGAGGCGACCGGCTGTGAACCGCAACGAGGGAAATGAACTGTACCTGAAAGCCCAAAAGCTGGCACTGCGCGATTACCGGGAGAAAATGCTTGCCGGGCAATCGCCGTTTCTGCCTGTACTGGACGATATCCTGCAAAATGTCCCGGTGGAAAATCAAATTCCCCTCGGCCAGGTGGATATCCCGCTGAATCTGCTGGTGGGCACCAAAACGACTGGCCGCACCGCAGCGTTCGCATCCAACTTTATGCCGCTGCTGGACCTCAAGACCGAGTTTGCCAGTAAGTGGGTCAACCTCTGCCTGTCTCATCTGGAAGAGGGCATCCGCGACCCCATCCGCTGTTATGAGTATATGGGCCGATTCTATGTGCAGGAGGGCAACAAGCGCGTCAGTGTGCTGAAATACTTTGACGCGACCAGCATTCTGGGCAATGTCATCCGCATCGTGCCGCAGTACAGCGAGGACCCCACCGTCCAGATGTACTACGAGTTCATGCACTATTACCCCATCACCCAGACCTATCTGCTGACCTTTACCAAGCCCGGCAGCTATGCCCGCCTGCAGAAGATTCTCGGCAAGGGGCCTGATGAAAAGTGGAGCGATGAGGACCGCGTCGAGATCATGTCGCTCTACAACTGGGTCGAGAAGGCGTTTCTGGCCCACCGCGGTGCCAAACTCAGCGTCACGGCGGGTGATGTGCTGCTGCTTTTGCTGCGCGTCTACACCATGAAGGAGCTGGCCGATTCCAGCCCGAGCGAGCTGAGCGAAAAGCTGGATGCCCTGTGGGACGATGTGCTGGCCCTGCAGAAGAATGACCCCGTGCAGGTCAGCGACAAGCCCGCCGAGCCGAAGCAGGCTGGCCTGCTGGACCGCATCCTGCCCGGCAAGCGCACCGCCCCCACCCACCTGAAGGTTGCCTTTGTGCATGAGCGTACCCCGGGGACCAGCTCCTGGACGAGCCAGCATGAGTTCGGCCGCACCCAGCTGGACACCGTGTTTGAGGGGCAGGTTGAGACGGTTGCCTACTTCAACGCCGTCCCCGGCGAGAATGCCGATGCACTGGTCGAGCAGGCCATCACCGATGGGGCCGATGTTGTCTTTACCACCAGCCCCAAGCTGGTGGGCGCGTCCTTACGCGCCGCCGTCAAGCACCCGCAGGTGCGGATTCTGAACTGCTCAATGGAGATGCCCTACGCGAGCATCCGCACCTACTACACCCGCGTGTACGAGGCCAAGTTCATCACCGGCGCCATCGCCGGTGCCATGGCAGCGGGGGACCGCATCGGCTATGTGGCGGACTATCCCAGCTACGGCGTGCCCGCCAACATCAATGCCTTTGCGCTGGGAGCACGCATGGCAAACCCCCGCGCCCGGATCGAGCTGCTGTGGACCTGCCTGCCCGACCAGACCGATCCGCTGCATACTTTTACCCAGAAGGGGATTTCCGTCATCTCGGGCCGCGATGCGCCGACACCCAACCGCCCCCAGCGGGAGTTCGGCACCTTTTTGGTCGGGCCCGGCGGCGTGCTGCAGGATCTGGCCACCCCGTTCTGGCACTGGGGCCAGTTCTATGAAAATGTCATCCGCACCGTCCTCAACGGCGGCTGGGTGCGGGATAAGTCCGGCACCGACGGCCGTGCCGTCAACTACTGGTGGGGCATGAACAGCGGCGTCATGGATGTGCTGCTCAGCCGTGAACTGCCGCCCGATGTCACCCATCTGGCGCAGATCCTGCGCAACGGCGTGACCTCCGGCATGATCGACCCGTTCCACTGCCGCATCACAGCGCAGGACGGCAGCGTCAAGAACAGCGGCCGCCACGGCCTCGACCTTGAGCAGATCGCCCACATGGACTATCTCTGCGATGCCGTGGACGGGCACATCCCCGAATATGACGAGCTGGCCGAGGTATCGAAGCCGATGTACCGGATGCAGGGCATTCACCGCGACCTTCTCCCCGTTGAGAAGGAGGCAGAGCTGTGAGGATCTTAGCCGTCGCCGATGAGGAGTGCAAAGCCCTGTGGGACTATTTCACACCGGACAAGCTCGCGGGCGTTGATCTGATCATTGCCTGCGGCGATCTGAACCGCCATTATCTGGAATATCTGGCAACGATGGCCCCCATGCCGGTGCTGTATGTCCACGGCAACCATGATGAAAGCTATGACCTGCGCCCGCCGCAGGGCGTCATCTGCATTGATGATGATGTCTATGTTCACAACGGGCTGCGCATCGCCGGGCTGGGCGGCGGCTGCCGCTACCGCACCGGTGCCTGGCAGTTTACCGAAGCCGAGATGAAAAAGCGGGTCAACCGCCTGCGCGGCAAGATCGACCGCCACGGCGGGCTTGATATTCTTGTGACCCATGCGCCGATGCACGGCTACGGAGATCTGACCGATTTGCCGCACCGCGGGTTTACGGCGTTTTCGGTCCTGCTGGACCGCTACCACCCGCAGCTGATGCTGCACGGACATATCCACCTGAGCTACGGCGCTTCCATCCCGCGTGAGCAGCAGTACGGCACGACCCGCATCGTGAACTGCTATGAGCGCGTCTATCTTGATGCCGAGCCGCCCGCCGTCAAGCCCCGCCATCGTCTGTTTGCTTCGCTGCTGGGACGGAGTGCCCTGTAGGGGCGAGGCACGCCTCGCCCTCGGCCTTCCCGTGGGCATACTTCTGCCTTTCACGCTGAGGGCCGGACATGTCCGGCTCCTACCAGACGGCACGGCCAACTTCATCAAACAAGGAGAACTATTCCCATGACAAAAATCGCAGTATTCGGTGCAGGCACCTGGGGCATCGCGCTCGCGCGCCTGCTGGCCGTCCATGGCAAGGATGTCACGGTATGGAGCGCCATCCCCGCCGAGCTGAAAGCCCTCAGTACCACCCACCGCCACCCCAACCTGCCCGGCATGGAGCTGCCTGCCACGATGCACTATACCGCCGACATTGCCGAGGCCTGCGCCGGCCGCGATGTTCTGCTGTTTGCCGTGCCATCCCCCTTTGTGCGCGCCACCGCCAAAAAGGCTGCGCCGCACATCCCCGATGACCAGCTGATCGTGGATGTGGCCAAGGGCGTTGAGGACAAGACCCTGATGACGATGAGCGAAATCATTGAGGATGAGCTTGCCAAAGCCGGCCGTAAGGCGCGGGTCGTGGCGCTGTCCGGCCCCACCCACGCCGAGGAAGTCGCCCGCGATATGCCCACCGCCATCGTGGCTGCCTGCGCAGAGGAGGAGGCCGCCAAGACCGTCCAGAAAATCTTCAACACGCCGACCTTCCGCGTCTATACCAACGATGACCGCCGCGGCACTGAGCTGGGCGGCGCGATTAAGAATGTCATCGCACTGGCCGTGGGTATTGCCCTCGGCCTTGGCTACGGTGACAACGCCAAGGCCGCGCTTATCACCCGCGGCAACGCCGAGCTGGCCCGCCTCGGGGCCGCTATGGGCTGCAAGCCCGAGACCTTTGCGGGCCTGTCCGGCATGGGCGATCTGATCGTCACCTGCACCAGCATGCACAGCCGCAACCTGCATGCCGGTATGCTCATCGGCCGCGGCAAATCCGTGGAGCGGGCCAAGACCGAGGTCGGGCAGGTGGTCGAGGGCATCAACGCACTGCCCGCCGCCTGCCACCTTGCCAAAAAGTACAAAGTCGAAATGCCCATCGTGCAGGCTGTGGAGGCCATCCTTGACGGCAAGCTTGAGGCCCGCAACGCCCTGATGGCGCTCATGGGCCGCAATCTGAAGAAGGAGTAACCCCATGGCGGATATCAAAGCTGCATTTTTTGACATTGACGGTACGCTGCTGCCTTTTGAGGCCAAGCACCTGCCCGCCTCAACGGTGGACGCGCTGGCCCGGCTGCGCAAAAACGGCGTCAAAACGTTTATTGCTACCGGCCGCCCGCCGGTACATCTGCCGTACCTGCACGCGCTGGACGGCACCCCCTTTGACGGCTATGTCACGATGAACGGCCAGTACTGCTACTTGGCCAACGGCGAGCTGCTGTACAGTAAGTATATCCCGGCGGCATCGCTGCAAACGCTGCTGCCGTACATTGAAAAAGAACAGCTGTCCGTTGGTTTTGTTGGCAAGGACTTCTGCCGGTTCAACCTTATCAACGATTGGAGCCGCGACTTTGCCAAAAAGCTGGAGCTGGGGGCCGGGGATGTTGCCGCGCTGATCCAGCACGAGGATATTTACCAGCTCAGCGCGTTCCTGCCGCCGGAGAAGGAGGCCGAGTTCCTACGCCGCTGCCCCGGCTGCCTGGCTGTGCGCTGGGAGGATGATTTTTGCGATATCCTACCCGAGGGCGGCGGCAAGCCTAACGGCCTGCGGCAGACGCTGGCGCATCTTGGGCTGACGCGGGAGCAGTGCATCGCCTTCGGTGACGGCGGCAACGATGTGACGATGCTGGAATACGCAGGCATCGGCGTAGCGATGGGCAACGCCTGCGAGGAGGCCAAGGCCGCCGCCGATTATGTCACGGATGATATTATGGAAGACGGTCTGGCGAAGGCGTTGGAACATTTTGGGCTGATATAAAAAAAGCCTTCCCCTTGGGGAAGGCTTTTTTATTTTCACCGATTCTTCTTCATAAACGCCTTGACCGCAATCACCAGCGCGGCGTACACCACGCCGCCGATGGCCCAGATGAACCAACTGTACTGCGGCTGGCCGTTTCCTTGGGGGCCGAAGGTGTACCACAGGAAGATGGTGACCACCACCAGCCAGTAGGCGGCAGTCAGCGCGTTTATGCGGCTCTTGATGGCTTTGTTTGGGCGGGTGTAGTCGCCCTCCTCCAACAGCTGATCCATGGCGTCCCGCACCGTGCCTACCCGCACAAAGGCGTAGACGCCGCAGGCCACCAAGGCCAGCACCAAGCAGATGGACGCCGACACCAAAAACGACGCACCAACCATCATGGCAGCAAACACCGGCACCGCCGACAAAACGCAGAGCACCGTGCCGAGGATGTTGGCCTTGTCGTACTGCGGCGCAAAGGCGTCGCGGCGCTCCTTCGCAAGGCCGGTGACGCCGTACTCAGTCTCGATGGCCTGCTTTTGCAAAAATTCATACGCCCGCACTGACGCGCTGCACTGCATGAAGATAGCCACCGCTGCGGCGATAATGACCAGCAGCGCAATGAGGCCGATGCCCCCCGCCAGGTCATCCCAGATGCCGAACAGGCCGGCCTCGCTCAACGCCCCCAGCGCCAGCAGCGGGATGGGGGAGACGACACAGAGCGCCGCCGCCAGCGCCAGCTTCGGCGCATTGGCCCGGGCCTTGGCAAGGTAGTCGTTGGCCTGGGCCAGCGTCACCCGGGGCAGGGGAGAGGTATCGTCCTCGGTGTACTCCGGCTCGGCCGCGTCATCTTTTAAAAGGTAGTCGGTCGTCACACCAAACAGGCAGCTCAACTGCAAGATTTTGTCAATGTCAGGTACAGACTGTGCGCCCTCCCACTTGGATACCGACTGCCGGGTCACGTTCAGTTTCTCGGCCAGTTCCTCCTGGGACCAGCCCGCCTTTTTGCGCAGGGTGATAAGTTTGTCTGCAAAGATCATTTGGGTGTGCCTCCTTCAATTTCCTTGCCCTTATCCTACCAGAATCTCCGGTTGCACACCATAAATCGGCCCCGGCAATCTGTCAACCGTGGGTTGCGTTTGCGGGCAGATACCAGTCAATTTTCGATACCCCGTTATTTTCTAAAAAAGCGTTTACCTTGCCGAACGGTGCCGAGCCAAAGAACCCCCGATAGGCCGAAAGCGGGCTGGGGTGGGCGGATTCCAGTACCAGCACCGGGCGGCGGGCGGCAGCGGCGTTAAAAATCGGTGCGTATTTCTGTGCAGGCTTGCCCCACAGCACAGCGGCCAGCGGGCCGGTGCCCTGCGCTGCCGCATAATCCAACGCCGCGCGGGTGAACGTCTCCCACCCATGGCCTGCATGGGCGTTGGCCGCGCCCTGCTCCACGGTCAGCACGGTGTTCAGCAGTAGCACACCCTGCCGCGCCCACGGCGTCAGGTCGGTGTGGGCAGCACGGCCGGGGCCGAACTCACTCTCCAATTCCTTAAAGATGTTGCGCAGACTCGGCGTAGCCTTGCAGCCGTCCGGCACCGAGAAGGAAAGCCCCATGGCCTGCCCCGGCTCATGGTAGGGGTCCTGCCCCAGAATGACCGCCCGCACCGACGCAGCCGGGCAGGCGCGGAACGCCGCAAAGATATTCTCCGGTGCGGGGTAGACGGTCCTTTCCGCCGCAGCCGCCGTCACAAAGGCGTCCAGTTCGGCAAAGTACGGCTTTGCGCGCTCCTGCGCAAAAAGCGGCTGCCAGTCGGTGGCGGATAATCTGTCGAGTTCGGCGGTTAAAAGCATAGTGAATCTCCTCGGTAGCTTTGTAGGGTCCGGGCATGCCCGGCCCGCACGTGTAAAACAGGCGGTCGTTCACAGGAAAGTTGCGGGCCGCACATGTGCGGCCCCTA
The DNA here is from genome assembly GCA_900540595.1 of uncultured Oscillospiraceae bacterium. Taxonomy (GTDB): domain Bacteria; phylum Bacillota; class Clostridia; order Oscillospirales; family Ruminococcaceae; genus Gemmiger. The sequence goes on along the minus strand of UQGL01000002.1, from coordinate 88,702 downwards.
CATAGGTGCCCTTACACATTTTTCACAAGTATATCACACCCCCGCAGGGGTTGCAATAGCGGCAAAAATGCGGTATAATAATATTTATGCTGCGGCGTCCTGCCGCGCCTAAAGTATATCAAAGGGGAGAACCATTTATGCGTTCCATCAAAACCAAATTGTTCAGCCTTGCCATGGCTGTTTCCATGGTGCTGGCGCTGGCGGGCTGCGCCATGTCCACGCCGTCCACCGTTGGCTCCATCGGCGGGGTCGAGATCCCGGCCGGCATCTACCTGCTGGCCCAGTATAACTCCTACAACACCGCGTCCGGTCTGGCCAAGCTTGCGACCGGCGAGACAGCCTCCGATGTCAAAGCCGTGCTGAAGGCCACCTGCACCGGTACCATCAACGGCGAGGATGTCACCGCCCCGGGCAGCGAGTATGTGGCCCAGCTGACCACCCGCGCCATCGAGTACTACGCCGCCGTGGAAAAGCAGTTTGCCGCGCAGAACGGCGTTCTGGATGACGCCGCCACCGCCGAGGCCGCCAAAACCGCCGACAGCCTGTGGGGCACCAACGGCGACCTGTACACAGCCAACGGCATCTCCAAGGCTACTGTGGAGACCTACCTGCTCAACGCCCAGAAGGCCAAGGCCCTGTTGAAGATGGCCTACGGCCCCGAGGGCACGACCCCCGTTACCGAAGCCGAGTACACCGATTATGTGAACAACGACTGCTACTATATTGAGGCCGTGCAGTTCCCGCTCGTCAACTACAGCAGCTACGCGATGGCCGATGACACCCAGAAGGCCTCCATCATGGCTACCGCCGAAAGCTGCATGGAGGAGCTGAGCCGGACTGCTACCGCAGAGACGGCCTCCGGCAGCGCCCTGTACACTGCGGCCATGACCTATGTGCCGCAGGCGATGGCCGCCATGGGCAGTGAGATGGACGCCTCGCAGGCCGTCTACTACGCTGCAAGCCAGCTTTACACCCCCGATGACCTGAGCAGCTACGGCAGCGATGAATACAACAATTTGACCGACCCGCTGGACGCTGCCGGGCTGAACCACTGGACCACGATCGATCTGGGCACCACGATTCTGGTTGCCCGCCGCATCGACCCGTTCAAGACCTACACCGTGGACGAGCTGGACAGCATGTATGACCTGCTGACCGATATGAAGTCTACCGCCATTCAGGATGAGTTGTACGCCGCCGGTGCCGCGCTGGAGCATGATCTGAACAGCGCCGCGCTGAACACCTACAGCGCCTCCAAGATCAAAAAGAACGCCTGAGCTTAAAAAGTTCAGCCGGGAGCAGCATTGTTTGCTCCCGGCTTTTTTGTTAATGAAAAGAGGTTTGTACCATGACGAAAAACAAATCCCTGAATTTCCTGCTGCAGACACTCGGCTGCCTGATCTCCGCGGCAGGCATCTACAGCTTTGCCGTTGCGGCCGGTATCCCTGTCACCGGCGTTGCGGGCATCAGCGCCATCCTGTACCGCCTGTTCGGCGTGCCGATGGGCCTGAGCAATGTGCTGATCAACATTCCGATCATCCTGTGCACCTACAAGCTGCTCGGACGCGCCTTCTTCCTGCGCAGCGTCTACTGCATGATACTCTTTGCCATCTCCACCGACTATGTACTGCCGCTGCTGCCGGTCTATCAGGGCGACCGCCTGCTGGCCACAATCTGCGCCGGCGTGGTCGGCGGCATCGGCGATGCACTGATCTACATGAACAACTCCAGCACAGGCGGCCTCGACTTCATCACAATGGCTATCAAAGCCCGCCACCCGTATCTGGCGTTCGGCAACATCACCTTTGCGGCGGCGCTGGCCGTCATCGTCCTCTCCGGTGCCGTGTTCCGCGATGTAGACTCCATCATCTACGGTATCATGTTCAATTTCCTTGTCTCCACCGTCATCAACAAGATGATGTTCGGCTTCACCTCATCGATGCTGGCCATGATCATCACCGATGACGGCGCTGCCGCCTGTGCCGAGATCGACCGGGTAGCCGACCGCGGCTCCACGATCCTGCAGGGGCGCGGCGGCTACGGCGGCCACCCGAGGGATGTCGTGCTCTGCGCCTGCTCCAACAAGCAGCTCTATGAGATCGAGCATGCCATGCAGGCCCTCGACCCGGGCTGCTTCATCATCATGCTTCAATCCAACGAGGTCCACGGCGAAGGCTTCCGCCAGCTGGAGCTGGGAAAGAACGAGAACCGGAACGAATAAATTTCAGCGAAAACGCGTTTGTTTTAGCAACTCTATGGAGCATAGGTTGCCAAAATGAGCGCGTTTTCTTTATAATGGGCACAGAACAAAAAGGAGGTTTTAGACATGGATGCCACAAAAATCGGTAGATTCATTGGAGCGGAGCGCCGCGCTAAGGGCTGGACGCAGCGCCAGCTGGCAGATAAACTCCAGCTGACCGACAAGGCCATCAGCCGTTGGGAGACAGGTAAGGGGTTGCCGGATGTTTCTCTGCTTTTGCCGTTGGCTAACGTGCTGGATATAACCGTAGGTGAGCTGCTGACTGGCGAACGTCACCTACAACCGCCTGCCATGCAGACGGCTGAAGCTGAGGCCCGCACTACGCGTCAGCTGGTAGACTACACGCGGGAGCTTGGGCCCCAACTGCGCCGCCGCCGTGCCTGCACAGTATTGGCCGGGTTGCTGCTGTTTGCTGCGGCGTTCTTGACGCTGCAATTTTTGCGGCTGGTTCTGACAGGTGGGGCGGGCATCCATGGCTTTGGCATAGAATCTTTGTTATTACTCGTTGCTCTTCCGTTTGCTTTTACAACATCCGCCTTTTGGCTGCTGCGACTGCTTTGCACCGATGCCATGACCGAGGTGCGAGCCTTCCGCCGCGCATCGGCCATAGCCGTGGCTGGGCTGTGGTTGCTCGATTTGTACTTTGCCGGAGCGTTTGCCGGGTGTGTTGCGTTCCCTGTGTTGGATTTCTGGCAAGCCCCATCGTGGCAGGAAAATTTAAATCTCGTACCATTTCGGCAAATCGCACAATATCTGCTCTGTCTTGTTCCAGGTCAAGGGTATCTTAACGGCTCCGGATATGCGTTTCGCGGGCATTTTGTCTTTTGGATGAACTTTTTTGTGTTTTCCTTGCCAGTTCTTCTGCTGCCACGCATCTCACCCCGCTGGCATGGGGTGGGTGCCGCCGTCTGGCTTGCTGTAGTTGGCGGTTGTGTGATAGAAGTTACACAGCTGTTCGTGCGCACCGATACCGCACTGTTCCGTTTTGATGTGGACGCGGTAATTTTGCGTGTAGCCGGGGCCGTTGTATTTTGGTGGATAGGCAGGATACCCGCTGTCAAAAAATTGCTGGCACGTTTGTTTTAGCCGTAGGGGAGGGATTTTTTTTCCTCCCCCCGGAACGCTGCGCGGGCGCAAGCCTGCCCGGAGCGGTCAAGACCGCTCCCTACAGTCTGCCGTTTACGGGTTCCTCGTAGAGAGGGGTCTTGACCCCTCCACGGGGCATCGAGGACGCCGACCACCGCCGGTTTGCAGCGCGGTAGGGGCCGCACATGTGCGGCCCGGGGCATCCCCATAAACGCCCGCCGATGGGACACCACCGGGCCGGGCATGCCCGGCCCCTACTGCGATATAAACAAAAGCACCGCCGCTGACGATTTTGCTCGTCAGCGGCGGTGTGGTTTATTTTATGCTAAAATCAGTAGTTCTTAGCCTCTTCCTCGCCGGTCATGACGCGGAGGGCGCCCTGGCAGAGGGCGAGCAGCTCGTCCTCACCGGGGTAGGTGGTGACGGGAGCGATCCAGCCGAGGTAGTCGGTCAGGGTCTGGGCCGTGAACGGGTTGTAGGCAATGCCGCCGGTCAGGATGATCTGATCGACCTTGCCGTGCAGCACGGCAGCCATAGCGCCGGCGTCCTTGGCGATCTGGTAAAAGAAGGCATCCCACACCTGCTTGGCCAGTGCATCGCCGGACTCGGCCATCTTGCCGACCTCACGGGCATCATTCGTGTGCAGGTAGCCGTTAAAGCCGCCGTTGCCGCAGATTTTCTTGTAAACTTCCTTCTGGGTGTACTTACCGCTGAAGCACATCTTGACGAGGTCGCCAACGGGCACGGTGCCGCTGCGCTCAGGGCTGAAGCAGCCCTCGCCATCGAGAATGTTGTTCACATCCACGACCTTGCCGTGGTCATGGGCGCCGACCGAGACACCGCCGCCCATGTGGATGACGATGAGGTTCAGCTCCTCATAGCGCTTACCGTTCTCCTTGGCAAAGCGGCGGGCAACGGCTTTCTGGTTCAGCGCATGGAAGATGGAGCGGCGGGGCAGCTCCGGCATACCGGAAATGCGCGCCTTATCGGTCAATTCATCGACAACCACAGGGTCAACGATGTAGCTGGGCACGCCCAGCGCATCGCCGATCTCGCGGGCAAGGATACCGCCCAGATTGGACGCATGCTGCCCCTGAACACCGGCCTTCAGGTCAGCGAGCAGCGCATCGCTGACGGCATAGGTGCCGCCCGGAATGGGCTTGAGCAGGCCGCCGCGGCCGACAATGACATTCAGCGTCTTGGGGTCGCAGTTCTTCTCCTTCAGGAAGTCGAGAATGATCTCCTTGCGGAAATCCTTCTGATCAATGACACTGGCATACTTGGCGATCTCCTCGGTGGGGTGGCGCAGCGTTTCTTCAAACAGCAGGGTCTCATCCTCAAACACGCCGACCTTGGTGGAGGTGGAGCCGGGATTGATGACCAGAGTTTTGATGGACATGATAAATGTCTCCTTTTTTTACATTCTTTGGCTTCCCCCAAGAGGGAAGGCATTTTTTACTGGTTCAGTCCAGCGGCAACAACGGCGGCCAGCGCGATCGAGTTGACCTTGGTCTGGAAGGAGTCGCTGCGGCTGGTCAGGATGGCGGGCACCTTGGTGCCGGTCAGGATGCAGCCGTTCTTGCAGTCGGCGGTGTGGACAAGCGTCTTGTAGACGAGGTTGCCTGCCTGAATGTCGGGGAAGAGCAGGATATCCGCATGGCCGGCAGCCGGGCGGTCCTGCGCGCCCTTGTGGTGGGCAGCCTCGGGGTCGATGGCAATGTCCATGGACAGGGGACCATCCACCACACAGCCGGTGATCTTGCCCTCGGCGTTCATCTTGCGCAGCTCGTCCGCATCGACGGTGCAGGGCATCTTGGGGTTGACGACCTCAACGGCGGCCAGCGGGGCAACCTTGGGGCAGGCAACGCCGCAGGCATGGGCCACGGCAACGGTATTCTCGATGATATGGACCTTATCCTCAAGGGTCGGGTAGGTCATGAACGCAACATCGGTCAGGAAAAGCAGCTGCTCGATGCCCTTGACCTCAAAGACGGCCACATGGGACAGGGTCTTACCGGTGCGCAGGCCGACTTCCTTGTCCAGTACACTCTTCAGGAAGGTTTTGGTGTCCAGCAGGCCCTTCATGTACATGTTGGCCACGCCGTCATGCGCCAGCTTGACAGCCTTCAGCGAGGCCTGCACCTTGTCGGGCTCGTTGATGATCTCATAGTCGGAAAGGTCGATGTTCAGCTCTGCCGCGATCTTGCGGATGGCAGCCTCGTCACCCACCAGAATGGCATCGGCAATGCCCTGCTTATGGGCGGCGTCAACAGCCTCCAGAACCGCATCGTCCTCGGCGGCGGCGACAGCCAGCTTCTGCTTGCCGCAGGTTTTTACTTTCGCGATCAGGTCCTCAAAATTCATCTTACAGCACCTCGTTTTTTTCAGTCAGGGCGGGGCAGCCTCAAAAAAGCCCCGTATGTTAAAATAATAACACTTTATGCGCCGTGGGTCAAGAGGGGGAAGGGGAGCGGCGTGTCAAAAAATATTTTTTCTGTTTTGCGTGCGGTGCCTATTAAATTGGTAGGGAACCGCCCGATTTTGCAGAAAGCTGACCGATTTTTAATAAATTTGGCATTGACAAAACCTTAACAGGATGGTAAAACTATAGTAGCGGTTCGATACGCGCACCGCTGCGGCACCATGCCGCCGTACTTCTGACCCAAAGGATACCGTCCCAAAGAGCCAGCGTCGGCGCCGGTGCCTAGCTTTACCCCTAAAGTTGTTTAATTTTTAACAGGTAAAGCGTTATTCCAAACCGAAAGGTTCACACATTCATGCCAACCATTGCCATGTATCCCGGCAGCTTTGATCCCGTCACCAACGGGCATCTCGATATTATCAAGCGCTCCAGCCGTATGTTTGACAAGGTGATCGTTGCGGTACTCGTCAACAGTGCCAAGACACCTCTCTTCACGGTCGAGGAGCGCGTTGCCATGCTGCGGGAGGCCTGCAAGAACATCCCGAATGTCGAGATCGACTCCTTCAACGGTCTGACTGTCAGCTTTGCCAAGCAGAAGGGTGCCACCGTCATGGTGCGCGGCCTGCGTGCAGTCACAGACTTTGAGAATGAGATCCAGCTTGCCCACACCAACTACGCCATGATGCCCGAGATCGAGACGGTCTTTCTGGCGACCGCCATCAAGTGGAGCTACCTGTCCTCCACCATCGTGCGGGAGGCTGCCCACTACGGGCAGGATGTTTCCCGCTTTGTGCCCCGCAATGTTGAGAAAGCCCTCATCGCCAAGCGGGAGGCAGGGGAGTTATAACGCATTCACGCCGCGCGCCTTGCCGGCTTGAAGATAAAAAGTTACTCAATAGTCCATCCAAAGAGAAGTATTTTTAGGAGGCTACTTATGAAAAAGATCGTCATCGCCAGCGCCTGCCGTACTGCCATTGGCAAGTTCGGCGGCACCCTCGCCAATGTTCCCGCCGCTGAGCTGGGTTCCATCGTCATCAAAGAGGCGTTGGATCGCGCCCATGTCAAGCCCGAGCAGGTCGATCAGGTCTACATGGGCTGTGTCATTCAGGCCGGTCTGGGCCAGAACGTTGCCCGCCAGGCTTCCCTGAAGGCCGGTCTGCCCATCGAGGTCCCCGCTGTCACCGTCAACGTGGTCTGCGGCTCCGGTCTGAACTGCGTCAACATGGCTGCCCAGATGATCGAGGCCGGCGATGCCGACATCGTGGTTGCCGGCGGCATGGAGAACATGGACATGGCTCCGTTCGCCATGATGAAGGGCCGCTACGGCTACCGCATGGGCTACCCCATGGGCAAGAGCGAGCTGGTTGACACGATGGTCAACGATGCTCTGTGGGATGCCACCGGCTTCAACATGCACATGGGCATGACCGCCGAGAATGTCTGCACCAACGAGACCTACCAGAAGAAGTACGGCTACAACCCCATCAGCCGTGAGCAGCTGGACGAGTTTGCCTTCCATTCTCAGGAGAAGGCCGCTAAGGCTATCGCCGACGGCGCTTTCAAGGACGAGATCGTTCCCGTTGTCATCAAGGGCAAGAAGGGCGACACCGTGTTTGATACCGACGAAGGCCCCCGCATGAGCTCCATGGAGGTTCTGGGCAAGCTGAAGCCCTGCTTCAAGAAGGACGGCATCGTCACCGCTGCCAACTCCTCCGCCATCAACGACGGCGCTGCTGCTCTGGTCATCATGAGTGAGGAGAAGGCCAAGGAGCTGGGCGTTGAGCCTCTGGCCACCTGGGTTGCCGGCGCTCTGGCCGGTGTTGAGCCTGAGGTCATGGGCCTCGGCCCCATCGCCGCCACCCGCAAGGTCATGGCCAAGACCGGCCTGACCGTGGACGACATGGATCTGATCGAGGCCAACGAGGCTTTTGCCGCTCAGTCTGTTGCCGTCGGCGAGGCTCTGCACTTCGACCAGAGCAAGCTGAACGTCAACGGCGGCGCTATTGCGCTGGGCCACCCCGTCGGCGCTTCCGGTGCCCGTATTCTGGTCACCCTGCTGTACGCCATGAAGCACCGCGGCGCTCATAAGGGTCTGGCTACCCTGTGCATCGGCGGCGGCATGGGCTGCGCCACCATCGTTGAGATGTAATTACCGGAGGAATTAAAAATGTCCTTTGTTACTACCGAAATTCAGGACGCTGTTGCTGTCCTGACCATCGACCGTCCGAAGGCGCTCAACGCGCTGAACCCCGAGGTTCTGGCTGACCTGAAGGCCGCTTTTGAGGCCATCGATCAGAACACCGTCCGCTGTGTCGTACTGACCGGCGCTGGCGACAAGAGCTTCGTTGCCGGTGCTGACATCGGCTCGATGTCTACTATGACCAAGGCCGAGGGCGAGGCTTTCGGCAAGCTGGGCAACGATGTGTTCCTGATGATCGAGCATTTCCCGCTGCCTGTCATCGCAGCTGTCAACGGCTTCGCGCTGGGCGGCGGCAATGAGCTGGCCATGAGCTGCGACATCCGCCTCTGCTCCGACAACGCCGTTTTCGGCCAGCCGGAAGTGGGCTTAGGCATCACGCCGGGCTTCGGCGGCACCCAGCGTCTGGCCCGTCTGGTCGGCGTGGGCATGGCCAAGCAGCTGGTCTACTCTGCCCTGAACATCAAGGCAGACGAGGCCCTGCGCATCGGTCTGGTCAACGCCGTTTACACGCAGGAGGAGCTGCTGCCCGCCGCGCTGAAGCTGGCCGGCAAGATCGCCAAGAATGCCCCCATTGCCGTGCGCAACTGCAAGAAGGCCATCAACGACGGCATCAGCCTGCCCATCGAGAAGGCTGTCGAGGTCGAGGAGAAGCTGTTCGGCGATTGCTTCGAGACCCACGATCAGGTCGAGGGCATGGGCTGCTTCCTGAGCCGCGAGAAGCCGAAACCGAAGCCGGTTTTCACGAACAACTAATTTTAGATAAATCTTAAAATCGTGCGCAGCGCGCACACCGATTTTATTATCTCTTATCTTTTATCTTATATTGGAGGTACTTACTATGAAGGTAGGCGTTATCGGTGCCGGCACTATGGGCCAGGGCATCGCAAAGGCATTCGCTCAGGTTGAGGGCTTCACCGTTGCACTGTGCGACATCAAGCAGGAGTGGGCCGAGGGCGGCAAGAACAAGATCGCTGCCGGCTACGCCAAACTGGTTGCCAAGGGCAAGCTGGATCAGGCTGAAGTCGACCGCCGCATGGCTGCTATCACCGCTGGCCTGAAAGAGGATCTGTGCGCTGACTGCGACCTGATCGTCGAGGCTGCTTTCGAGGATATGAAGGTCAAGCAGACCACCTTCGGCGAGCTGGACAAGATCTGCAAGCCCGAGTGCGTTTTCGCTTCCAACACCTCTTCTCTGTCCATCACCGAGATCGGCAAGGGCCTGACCCGTCCTCTGGTCGGCATGCACTTCTTCAACCCCGCTGACCGCATGAAGCTCATCGAGGTCATCGCCGGTGTCAACACCCCCGCCGAGACCGTTGAGACCATCAAGAAGATCAGCACCGAGATCGGCAAGAGCCCGGTTCAGGTCAACGAGGCTGCCGGCTTCGTCGTCAACCGCATCCTGATCCCCATGATCAACGAGGCCGCCTTCATCAAGATGGAGGGCGTTTCTGACATCGCCGGTATCGACACCGCTATGAAGCTGGGTGCCAACCACCCGATGGGCCCCCTGGAGCTGGGCGACTTTGTTGGTCTGGATATCTGCCTGGCCATCATGGACGTTCTGTACAAGGAGACCGGCGACAGCAAGTACCGTGCCTGCCCGCTGATCCGCAAGATGGTTCGCGGCGGCAACCTGGGCTGCAAGACCGGCAAGGGCTTCTACGTCTACAACGCTGACCGCACCAAGACCCCGGTCGACGCTCTGTAATTTTGTAAACTTACGCGCCTGGCGCGGCGAGCACCGTGCCGGGCTGCGTTTGTTGATATAGGGAGGATTAAGTAATGGATTTTACTCTGTCTAAACAGCAGCAAATGGTCCAGAAGATGTACAAGGAGTTTGCTGAGAACGAAGTCAAGCCCCTGGCCAAGAAGGTCGACGCGGAGGAGTACTTCCCCAAAGAGACCGTTGAGAAGATGGCTAAGCTGGGCATGATGGGCATTTATTTCCCGAAGTCCGTTGGCGGTGCAGGCGGCGATGTGCTGTCTTACGTCATGGCGGTTGAGGAAATGTCCAAGGTTTGCGGCACGACCGGTGTTATCCTGTCTGCCCACACCTCTCTGTGCGCTGCGCCTATCTACGAGAACGGCACCCCCGCCCAGAAGGAAAAGTACCTGCCCAAGCTGTGCAGCGGCGAGTGGATCGGCGCTTTCGGCCTGACCGAGCCCGGTGCCGGCACCGATGCTCAGGGCCAGCAGACCTTCGCCGTTGACGAGGGCGACCACTGGAAGCTGAACGGCTCCAAGATCTTCATCACCAACGCCGGCTTTGCCGATGTGTTCATCATCATCGCCGTCACCGGTTTTGTCACCGACAAGCGCGGCCGCAAGCAGAAGGAAATCAGCGCCTTCATCGTTGAGCGCACCGATCCCGGCTTCAAGGTCGGCAAGCCCGAGGACAAGATGGGCATTCGCGGTTCTTCCACCTGCGAGCTGATCATGGAAGACTGCATCATCCCGAAGGATCGCCTGCTGGGCGTCAAGGGCAAGGGCTTCCAGCTGGCCATGGCTACGCTGGACGGCGGCCGTATCGGCATCGCTTCTCAGGCTCTGGGCATTGCCGAGGGCGCCATCGACGAGACTGTCGCCTATGTCAAGGAGCGCAAGCAGTTTGGCCGCTCCATCGCACAGTTCCAGAACACCCAGTTTGAGCTGGCCGAGATGAAGGCCCGCGTTGACGCTGCCAAGTATCTGGTCTACGCAGCTGCCCAGAAGAAGCAGGCTGCCATGGACGGCCAGAAGGTTCGCTACAGCGTCGAGGCTGCTGAGGCTAAGCTCATTGCCGCCCGCACCGCCAGCGACGTGACCCGCCGCTGCCTGCAGCTGTTCGGCGGCTACGGCTACACCCGCGATTACCCCATCGAGCGCATGATGCGTGATGCCAAGATCACCGAGATCTACGAGGGCACCAGCGAAGTTCAGATGATGGTCATCGGCGGCGCGCTGCTGAAGTAAGGAGGACAGACGTAATGAAAGCAATCGTTTGTGTCAAACAGGTTCCCGATACGCAGGGCAAGGTCGCTGTCAAGGCTGACGGCACCATGGACCGCTCTGCCATGGCTACCATCACCAACCCCGACGACCTGAACGCCGTCGAGGCCGCCCTGCAGCTGAAGGACGAGACCGGCTGCGAGGTCGTCGTCGTCACCATGGGCCCGCCGCCGGCAGAGGGTATGCTGCGTGAGCTGATGGCCCGCGGCGCTGACCGCGGCGTGCTGGTTTCCGGCCGCGAGTTCGGCGGTTCCGATACCTTCGCCACCTCTCAGATTCTGGCTGCTGCCGTCAACAAGATCGGCGTCGGCCCTGAGGATATCGTTTTCTGCGGCCGTCAGGCCATCGATGGTGATACCGCTCAGGTCGGCCCCCAGATCGCCGAGAAGCTGCATCTGCCTCAGGTCACCTATGTCACCGACATTCAGAAGGACGGCAACAGCCTGACCGTCAAGCGTCAGCTCGAGGACGGCTACATGGAGCTGAAGGTTCAGACTCCCTGCCTGCTGACCTGCATCAAGGAGCTGAACACCCCGCGTTACATGAGCGTTTCCGGCATCTTCGAGTGCTACGACAAGCCGCTCGAGGTCTTTGACTACAACGCTTTGAAGGATGACCCGCTCATCGAGACCGATACCATCGGCCTGAAGGGCTCCCCGACGAACGTTTACAAGTCCTTTGCTCCTCCGGTCAAGGGCGCCGGCATCAAGGTCGAGGACGCTGCCCAGCTGGTCGGCATCCTGAACGACAAGCACCTGATTTGAGGAAGGAGAAACGAACAATGGCTGAATTCAATGCAATGGACACCGCCGCCTTCAAGGGCGTGTGGGTTTTCTGCGAGCAGCGCGAAGGCGAGATCCAGTCCATCAGCTATCAGCTGCTGAGCGAGGGCCGCAAGCTGGCCAACGACCTCGGCGTTGAGCTGGCTGGCGTTGTCATGGGCAGCGGCCTGGCTGAGGCTGACCTCAAGACTCTGGGCGGCTACGGCGCTGACCGTGTTTACAATATCGACAGCCCCCTGCTGAAGGACTACACCACCGATGGCTATGCCAAGGCGCTGTGCGACCTCATCATGGACAAGAAGCCGGAGATCATGCTGATCGGCGCGACCAACCTCGGCCGTGACCTCGGCCCCCGCTGCGCAGCCCGTCTGCACACCGGCCTGACCGCCGACTGCACCCATCTGGACGTTGATGTCGAGAAGTACAAGAACTTCCTGCGCACCACCTCCAACATTGATGTGGACAACACCAAGTTCGAGGAGAACACCAACCTGAAGATGACCCGCCCCGCTTTCGGCGGCCACCTGATGGCTACCATCATCTGCCCGCGCTTCCGCCCGCAGATGTCCACCGTCCGCCCCGGCGTCATGCAGATGCAGGCGTTCGATCAGGCCGGTGCTGACAAGGTTGTCGTCGAGAACGTTGCTCCCGCTCTGACTGCCGACGACATCCATGTTCAGGTGCTCGACATCAAGAAGAGCGCTGAGAAGCTCGTTGACCTGATCGGCGCTGACGTTGTCGTCGCCGTCGGCCGCGGTATCTCCGCTGACCCCGAGAAGGGCATCAAGCTGGCCGAGGAGCTGGCCGAGGCTCTGGGCGGCGTTGTCGGTGCTTCCCGTGCCGTCACCGATGAGGGCTGGCTGAGCGCTGACCATCAGGTCGGCCAGACCGGCAAGACCGTGCATCCCCGCATCTACGTTGCGCTGGGCATCTCCGGTGCCATCCAGCATGTTGCCGGTATGCAGGATTCCGAGAACATCATCGCCATCAACAAGAACGAGAACGCTCCCATCTTCGATGTCGCCACCTACGGCATCGTCGGCGATCTGTACAAGGTCGTTCCCGAGCTGATCAAGGAGATCAAGGCTGCCAAGGCCTGATCCCGCCTGTAATCAACAAGAGCCGTGCCCCGCAAAGGGCACGGCTCTTTGTTTTTTTGTATCGCTTAGTCTGCCACAGCCGGGGCGGACAGCAGCTCCGGGGGCAGCTCACTCTCGTCCTCATTGACGAGAGAGTCATCGACATCGAAGGTCGCATCAAAGGCCTTTGCAGCAGCGTCCGCCAGCAGATCGACATCGACCAGCTCACTGTCTGCCATGACATACAGCAGCTTATCATCAAAGCTGACCACGCGGGCCTTATCTGCCTCCACGCAGACCCACTTGCGCATACTGATGTTTTCCTCCATCGAATCGGCAATCTCGCGGGCATCGGCCTTGTCCTTGAGGCGCAGCAGCACCAGGCTGTACGCCTGACTGCCGGTCATCGGCTCGCTGACTACGGCGGCGTCCACCTTGCCCACATTGTCCGCAGTCAGCCCCGCCAGATAGCCGTACCAGCTCTCATCGGTCAGGTCAACAGCCACCGTCTCGATGCCCATCGCCTCAACAGGCTGAAGCTGGTAGATCGCGTCCACCATACCGCTTAGCTCCGCGTCCGGCTGCGGCTCGGCGGTCTCACCGGTATCCTCATCGTCAACGCTGAACTCCGGGTCCAGCTCCGCGCCTTCCTCAGGTCTTGTGGCAGGTTGGTTCGCCAGATCATCGCTGTCAGCCTTCTGGCTGCCGCAGGCAGACAGGAGCAGAGAGGTCAGCAGGGCTGTTGCAAAAAGCAGCTTTTTCATCGCAAAATTCCTTTCTCGGTCAAAATTTCGTCAGGGGCAAAGCGGGCATCCCAGTCATCGGCAGGTAAGTCCGCCAGCAGGGCCGCCGCCGGGCAGAGCAGCAGCCTTTCCCCCTTATATTGTGCCAGAAAACGGTCATAATACCCACCGCCGCGGCCCAGCCGCACGCCGTCCGTCCCGGCCGCAAGGCAGGGGATCAGCGCCAGCGTGGCAGCATACCCGCCGGGGTCGGCGGCGGGCAGGTCTGCGGGCGGCTCCGGGATGCCGTAGGCACCGGGCTGCAGCAAAGACAGGCTCGGTATCTCCACCCAGTCCATCTCGGTGCGGCTCCGCACACGGGGCAGCAGCAGCCGTTTGCCGTCCGCCAGCGCTTGGCGCAAAATGGCCGCTGTGTCCGGCTCGTCCGGCATGGCTGCAAACGCCAGCACTGTGTCGGCCGCCGCCCAGCAGGGCAGGGCAAACAGCGCCCTTGCCATACCGCAGCCGACAGCCTGCATATCCAGCTCGGCGCGCCGGGCCTTTGCCAGCGCGCGTGCCTCCCGTTTTGTCATTGTACATCCCACCTTTTGAGGTATCATACCATATCTGCCCTTACCCTACAAGACGGAAAATAGCCGCTGTTGTTACAGCAGCGACAAAATTTTTCCGCCATCTTGCCCGCAGAGGCAGAATAGAGTATAATATAAGCTGTATCGCTATGTATATGCTGACATTTATATAAAAAGGAGATTCAACCTCATGGGCAAGTTTAATTTTATCAAGACCGACATTCCCGAAGTGCAGATCATCGAGCCGACTGTTTTTGGTGATGACCGCGGCTATTTTATGGAGACCTACCAGATCGACGATTTTGCCGCCGCCGGCATCGACACGCCCTTTGTGCAGGATAACCAGAGCCGCTCCACCAAGGGCGTGCTGCGCGGTCTACACTTCCAGACCAAGCACACCCAGGGCAAGCTGGTCCGTGTGACGCTGGGCGAGGTGTTTGATGTGGCCGTTGACTGCCGCCCCAACAGCGCGACCTTCGGCAAGTGGGTCGGCGTGACCCTCTCGGCTGAGAACAAGAAGATGCTCTGGATCCCTGAGGGCTTTGCCCACGGCTTTGTCGTGCTGTCCGATGTGGCGGAGTTCTGCTACAAATGCACCGACGTCTACGACCCCACCGCCGAGGGCGGCATCCCCTACGACGACCCGACTGTCAATGTCCAGTGGCCGGACTGCGGCTGTGCGCACAAGACCAGCGCCAAGGACAAGGAGCACACCCCCTTTGCCGACCAGAAGTTTGAGTATTTTGAGAAGTATTGAGGATACACCGTGGAGAAACTGAAAAACACCTTTGCCGGTTTCTGGAAGTACCGCTATCTGCTGCAAAACCTGATCTCCCGCGATTTTAAGCTCAAATACCGCCGGAGCGTGCTGGGCGTGGCGTGGAGCGTGCTGAACCCCCTGCTGACCTGTCTGGTCATGTGGGCCGTGTTCGGGGCGCTGTTCAATGTGCGCGGGCAGGGGATTGAGGATTTCCCGCTGTTTCTGATCATCGGCCAGCTGATGTTCAACTTCTTCCGCGAGAGCACGACCATGGCCATGGAGAGCGTGCTGAAAAACGGTCCGCTGCTGCGCAAGGTCTATATCCCCAAATATATCTTCCCGCTGGAGAAATGCTGCTTCGCGCTGGTGAATTTCTTCTTCAGTCTGGTGGCGCTCTTCATTGTGGCGTTGCTGACATGGTCGCATATTTCGCTCGGGACGGTGCTGCTGGCCATTTATCCCATCGTCATGCTGTTTATTTTCAGCCTCGGCATCGGGCTGATCCTCTCCACGATGTATGTCTTTGTGCGCGACATCATGCACATCTGGGAGGTTTTCTGCACGCTGCTCGTCTACGGCAGCGCCATCTTCTACGACCCGCGCCAGATGGAAAGCTGGATGCAGTTCGTCATCAACCTGAACCCCATCTACTGGTACATCACCTCGGTGCGTTCCTGCGTCATGTGGGGCGAGGGCCTGACCGCAAACATGCTGCTGATCCCGTTCCTCTGCGCTGCACTCAGCCTGGGACTGGGCATCTTTGTCTTTAAAAAATATCAGGACAAATTTGTCCTGTACATGTAAGGGGGCATCGAAATGGCAGAGCAGAAACCCATTATCTCAATCGACCATGTTTCGATGCGCTTCAACCTCGCCAAGGAAAAGCACGAGAGTCTCAAGGAATACTTTGTGGCGCTGCTGCACGGCGGTGTCCGGTTTGATGAATTCTTTGCCTTGGACGATGTATCGTTTGATATTATGCCCGGTGACTTCTACGGCCTGATTGGGCTGAACGGCAGCGGCAAGTCTACATTGCTGAAAGTCATTTCCGGCGTGTATAAGCCCAGCGCGGGCAGCGTCACGGTCAACGGCACCATCGCACCGCTTATCGAGCTGGGTGCCGGCTTTGACATGGATCTGACCGCGCGGGAGAACATCTATCTGAACGGCACTGTCCTCGGCTACACGCCGAAGTACATCGACTCGAAGTTTGATGACATCGTTGATTTCAGCGAGCTGCAGGATTTCCTCGATGTACCGCTAAAGAACTACTCCTCCGGCATGGTAGCGCGGCTGGCGTTTGCCGTGGCCACCATGACAAAGCCCGACATTCTGATTGCCGATGAGATCCTGTCGGTGGGCGATTTCCTGTTTCAGGAAAAGTGCGAAAAACGGATGGCAGAGCTGCTGTCCGGCGGCACGACGGTCATTTTGGTCAGCCACTCGATCGACCAGATCGAACGTATGTGCAACAAGGTCGCGTGGCTCGACCACGGCCATCTGCGCCGCCTCGGCCCCACCAAGGAGATCACGGCCGAGTACCGCAAATTCGAGAAAAAGGACGCCATGCCGGCAAAAGTCACCGAGGAATAAATCATGCCTGAAACTTCCCATAAGAAACCCGACAACGAGCGCCCTGCCGATCTGGCCGTACAGGACAGTGTGGGCGGCATGGCGCGCCGCCTTTTGGATCCCGCCCATCTGCGGGATCTGGCCGGCCGCAGCGTCAAGACCCTGCGGGAGCAGGGCGCTGAACAGCTGTGGCGTGATGTGAAATTCCGCGTCGGGCTGGCCCTGCACCACGATGACTGGCGGCACCGGGCAGACATCCCGCTGCGCCGCGAGCTGAAAGCCCAGCGCGCCGCCGCCCTGCAGGGGCCGCAGATCAGCATCATCGTGCCGCTCTACAACACCCCGGCAAAATTTTTTGATGAGATGCTGAACAGCGTTATCAGGCAGACCTACACCAACTGGGAGCTGGTGCTGCTGGATGCAAGCGATGCCGACAAACGGCTGGAGCGCCGACTGCCCAGGCAGGTGCCGGGCACCATCGTGTATGAGTGCATCGAGAACGGCGGCATCGCGGCCAACACGACCCGCGGCTTCGAGCTGGCACATGGCGATTTTATTGCCCTGCTGGACCATGACGATGTACTGTATCCCAACGCCCTCTTTGAGGTTGTGCAGACCATCCAAAGCACCGGAGCAGATTTTGTCTACAGTGACGAAATCGTTCTCTCGGCTGATTTAAAACAACTGGGCGGGTATCACTTCAAGCCGGATTTTGCACCGGACTATCTGCGCGGGGTCAACTTCATCACCCATCTGGCGGTGTTCAGCCGCCCGCTGCTGGATGCGGCCGGAGCCTATGAGTCGAAGGAGTTTGACGGCGCACAGGACCACGACTTGATCCTGCGGCTGACAGAAAAAGCGCATCGCATCGAGCATATCAAAAAGGTGCTCTATATCTGGCGCGGCCATGCAGGCTCAACGGCAGCCGGCATAGAGGCCAAGCCCTACGCCATCGCGGCGGGGGAGCGCGCCATCGACGCCCAACTGCAGCGCCTCGGCCTGCCGGGGCACGCCATGGCGGTGCCCGATGCGCCCGGGGCGTTCCAAGTCAGGTATGAGCTGACGGGGCACCCGAAAATCAGCGTGCTGATCCCGAACAAAGACCACACCGACGACCTTGACCGCTGCCTGACGAGCCTGTACAAGAACGCGGGTTACGACAATTTCGAGGTCATCGTCATTGAGAACAACTCCACCGACCCGGCGACCTTCTCCTACTATAAAACGCTGCATGACCGGTTCCCGACCTGCTGGGTCGTGACGTTTGAGGGGAAAGGCCCGTTCAATTTCTCGGCTATCAACAACTTCGGCGCGACGTTTGCCGAGGGTGAGCACCTGCTGCTACTGAACAATGATATCGAGATTTTGTCGCCCGACTTTTTGCGCGAACTGCTGAGTTACAGCCAGCGGCCCGATGTGGGCGCGGTGGGTGCCAAGCTCTACTACCCCGACGACACGATCCAGCACGCCGGTGTGCTGATGGGCATCAACGGCAGTGCGGGCCACAGCCACAAGAGCTACCCCCGCACCGCTGTGGGCGATATGTACCGCCTTGTCACAACGCAGGATTACATGGCCGTGACCGGTGCCTGCCTTATGACGAAAACCGCGCTCTACCGTGAATGCGGCGGTCTGGACGAGGAGAAGTTCGCCGTTGCCTACAACGATGTGGATTACTGCCTGAAGCTATGGCAGAAGGGCCTTTTGAATGTTTACACCCCGCGCGCCGAGGCATACCATTATGAAAGCAAGAGCCGGGGCCTTGACACATTAAGTGAGAACGCCCGCCGTTACGAGCGCGAGAAAGCGAATTTCTACGCAAAATATCAGCAGTATATCGACAATTACGACCCCTATTACAATCCCCATTTCAACAATCTGTTTGAAAATTTCGGGTTGAAGTGAGGAGGTGTTTTGCATGGAAAATAAGTTTGATACCCAGTTTTTAATCGAAGGCCACGACCTCGACGAGGACGCCATCCACGACGGCATTTTGAACAGCGCCAAAGGCGATTGCCTGTTGGTCGTTGGCGACGAGGATGTCGTCAAGGTGCATTACCACACCGACACCCCGTGGAAGGTTTTGGAGTACGCCGCCGCCCTCGGCGAATTGAACACCATCATCGTAGAAAACATGGAGCGCCAAGCAAAAGGGTTGCACGGGTAAATTGGCAAGGCGCAAGGTTAACCGCCTGACGGCGTATGATTACGCCCAAAACGGTGCGTATTTCATCACGATTTGCACGCATGGGCGGCAGAAAATTTTGTGGAAAAGCGATGTCCTTACGGCGGTTGAGGATGTAGGGGCGCACAGTGTGCGCCCGCGCCTTGCCCCGGAGTTATCGCCTTACGGGAAAGCCGTTGAAGATGCCATTTTGCAGATTTCCATTCGGCATCCCGCAGTAAAGTTAATAAAATATGCCGTAATGCCAAATCATGTTCATTTATTGTTGTTGATTCAGCGGGAACAGGGCGGGCGCACACTGTGCGCCCCTACAATTTCACTGGTCATCAAACAGATGAAAGAGGCTGTCACGAAAGCGATTGGCTGCCCCATCTGGCAAAAATCCTTCCATGACCATATTGTGCGTACCGAGCATGGATATGCACAGATTTGGCAGTACATCGACACGAACCCCCAACTCTGGCACAAAGATTGCTTTTATGAGGAGCCACCCCATGAGCCTTGAAACAAAACGCATCAAAGAGCTGTTCGGCTATGCGCGGACCCTGACAAAGGAACAGGGTGTCGGCGTCATGGCCGGGCGGGCCGTTGGCTTTTTTAAGCGGCGGTTCTTCGGCAAAAAGGCGCGGTACCTGCCGTCAAAGCAGACGCTGGACGCCCAGCGCGCCGATGCCGCCGCAAATGCCGCAGGCTGGCCGACCATCAGCATCCTGACCCCGCTGTACAACACGCCGCCGCAGTTTCTGCAGCAATTTCTGGACAGCGTGCAGGCCCAGACGGCGCCCAACTGGCAGCTTGTGCTGGTCGATGCCAGCGATGACGCCCACGCCGATGTCGGCAGGGCTGTGCAGGCGCGCGCCGCGCAGGATTCCCGCATCGTCTATGCCAAAATCAAAAATGCGGGCATCGCCGCCAACACGAACGAGGCAGCCAAGCTCGCCGCCGGCGACTATTTAGCCCTGGCCGACCACGATGACATGCTGGCCCCCCACGCAGTTTACTGCATGAGCAAGGCCCTGGCCGAAAGCGGTGTGCCCTTTGCCTACAGCGATGAGGCCCTGTTTGAGAAAACGCCCGAGCATCCGCGTGTCGGCCACTTCAAGCCCGACTACGCCCCCGAATACCTGATGGCGGTCAACTACATTTGCCATCTGGCCGTATTCAAAAAATCTCTGTTTGACGCGGTCGGCGGCGAGCGCCCTGCGTGTGACGGCGCACAGGATCACGATCTTTTTCTGCGCCTTGTGGATGAGATGCAGCGCAGTGACCCTGCCGCCAAACCGCTGCACATCCCGCAGGTACTGTACTATTGGCGCGTGCATGCGGCATCCACCAGCGGCGGCACGGCAGCCAAGCCCTATGTTGAGCAGGCCGCGCAGCGGGCCGTAGCCGACCATCTGACCGCCACCGGGCGGCAGGGCAGGGTGGAGGCCGGGCTTTTCCCCGGCACCTGCCATGTGGTGTGGGATATTCCCGAACCGGAGCCGCTTGTCTCGATCCTGATCCCGAACAAAGATCACACCGATGATCTGGAGAAGTGCCTGCACAGCATCTACGCCAAAACGACCTATGAAAACTTCGAGGTCATCGTCATTGAGAACAACTCAACCGACCCGGCCACGGCAGACTACTACAAGCGCCTGCCCGACCGGTACGACCGCGCCCGCGTTGTGACCTACAAGGGCGGGTTCAACTTCAGCCGCATCAACAATTTCGGCCGCAAGTACGCGGCGGGTAAATACCTGCTGCTGCTCAACAACGATGTCGAGGTCATCAACGGCGACTGGCTCACCCAGATGGTGGGGGAGTGCAGCCAGCCCGGTGTCGGCATCTGCGGCGCGATGCTCTACTATCCCGATGACACGATCCAGCACGCCGGCATCATCACAGGGCTGGGCGGCTATGCAGGCCACAGCCACAAGTACCACAAGCGCGGCGGCAGCGGGTACATGTTCCGGCTGGCCACCGTGCAGGATCTCTCCGCCGTGACCGCCGCCTGCCTGCTGGTGCGCACTGCTGTCTACGATGCCGCCCATGGTCTGGACGAGGAGTTCACCGTTGCCTACAACGATGTGGACTTCTGCCTTCGGGTGCGGGACGCCGGCTGGCGCATCGTCTGGACCCCCTATGCACAGCTGTATCACTATGAGAGCAAGTCCCGCGGCTCCGATGAAAACGACCCGGCCAAAAAGGCCCGCTTTGACGCCGAGCATGACCGCCTGTATGCGGTCCACGGGCGGGAGAACATCCTGCACGACCCCTATTACAGCCCGTCGCTGTCGCTGGATTATGAGGATTTCCGTGAGAGCGGGGATTTGCGGAATCTGAAATGAGTTGATTGCCTTCCCCCGTGGGGGAAGGTGCCCGAGGCCCCGACCGAGGGCGGATGAGGGGCGGGTTTGCCCCATTGCCCGTCAGTGAGAAATTCCCGGTAAGTTTGCCCCTCATCAGTCAGCGGGCGGGGCCGCTGACAGCTTCCCCCCTCTGGGAAAGCCATACTGACAAAAAACGCACGCCGTAAATTTCACGGCGTGCGTTTTTATTATTCTTTTTTATCCGGCGGGAACTCACCCTGCTTTTCGGCCTCGAGGCGGCTCAGGCGGGCCTCCAGCTCGGAGATGCGCTGGTTGACAATATCCGGCAGATCCTGCTGGTCGAGGTCGTCCGCCGGGCAGCACTTGACATTGCCCACACGCACGATCTCCGCCGGGACACCGACCGCTGTTGCGTTGGCGGGCAGGTTTTTCAGCACCACGCTGCCTGCACCCACGCGGACATTATCGCCGATGTAGACCGGGCCCAGCACCTTGGCTCCGGCACCGATCAGCACATTGTTGCCCAGAGTCGGGTGGCGCTTGCCGGTATCCTTGCCGGTGCCGCCCAGCGTCACACCGTGGTAGATCGTGCAGTTGTCACCGATCTCTGTCGTCTCACCAAAGACGATGCCCATGCCGTGGTCGATGAAAAGCTTGCGGCCGATTTTGGCACCGGGGTGGATCTCGATGCCGGTCAGATGCCGCGCCAGCTGGCTGACAAGGCGGGCCAGAAAAAAGCAGTGGTGACGGTACAGAAAATGGGCGATCTTATGCGTCACCAGCACATGAAAGCCCGGATACAAAATGATGACCTCCGCGACATTGCGCGCCGCAGGGTCCTTATCGCGGATATTTTTTGCGTCTTCCCAAAGCCCCATAATTCTTTTCCTCTTTGCTTTACGATACTTGTTTATTAGTATATCACAATCCCGGGCAGAGTGCAACGCGGGATCGTTGCGGATCCTTCAACTTTTCCCGCAGCACCGCCCTTGCAAAATGCCGCGCCGCTTTGTATACTGATGGTATTATAAAGGAAAAGAGGCTGCATGGTCATGGATCATCAGAACATCCGCTTTCACAATGTCGAGGAGCTGGAGCCGGTCGAGGGCGGCTGGCTGCTCCGCCGCGTCGGTGCCGCAGCACGCGCCCGCATCAGCCCCGGTGTGCAGGAAAACTGCTTTGCCACCGGCATTGAGCTGCGCTTCACGATGCCGGACGGCGCAGTTGATCTGCTGCTGAAAACCATCCCTCAGGCCGAGGCCGCCACCGCCCACATCTTCTTCGGCTCATTTCAGGGCGGGTGGGAGTACTCCTCCAAAAACATCGGCGCGGATGTGACCCGCATCCACATCGAATACCCGGCCAAGCTCGCCACGCTGCGCCGCATCACGGCGGAAAAGCAGCTTGCCTTTGCGCCCGAGGTCGTGCGGGTCGTGCTGCCCTATGTGCCGGTGATCTTTGCGGGGGTCGAGGGCCGGACCGCCCTGCCCGCCGCCGACCAGCTGCCGCAGAAAACCTATCTGGCCTACGGCTCGTCCATCACGCACGGCAGCCTCTCGCTGATCCAGCCGGATTGCTATGTGTTCCGCAATGCGCAGGCGCTTGGGGTCGATTATCTCAACCTCGGCTTTGCCGGCAACGCTCTGATGGAGGAGGAGATGGCAAACTACCTCGTATCGCGCAGGGACTGGGACTTTGCCTCGGTGGAAATGGGCATCAACACCACCGAGCGGGTGAAGGAGTTCCCGCTCGAGGTGTTTGAGGAGCGGATCGACCGCTTTACCGCCGTGCTGGCCCGCGATCCGCGGCCGGTGTTTGCGACCTCATTCTTCGGCTATCTGGATGAGGACACTGACCGCACCGACAAGATGCGCCGGATCGTGCGGCGCTACGCCGCCGAGCGGCTCATCTTTACCGATGGCCTGCAGCTGCTGGACGATGAGACCCTTATCTCGGCAGACGGCACCCACCCCGATGCCCGCGGGCAGGAGCAGATCGCCGCACGCTGGAGCCGCATCATGGCGGAAACGCTTGCCAACCGCACGGCGCGGTGAGTTTTTTGGGCGTTTATCATTTTGTACAAAACTCGGCGTAAAAATCCATAAAATCCTTACTTTCGCAATCCGGGCGTTTGCATTGACACTGCCGTCCCTACATGGTACAATTAAGTAAAATCCATGTAAGAATTCGGGGAAGGAGTGTGCCGCAATGATGATGCAGTTTGTTTCTTGCTTCAAAATTCACGGTGCCGTGTTTTTTCCCGTTTTCAAAACCGGTGCTTCTTTTTGACTTTTCCCGTCTGGGAAAAGTTTTTTTTTGCCCAAAAGCGCGCCCGCAAGGGGCGGGCCGCAAATCTGGTAGAGTATATCTCAGGAGGTTCCCACTATGCTGATCCGCAACGCAAGGGACTGTGCAGGCAAGCCGATCGAGGTCTGGCTGCGCGACGGAAAAATCGCCGCTGTCGGTCTGGGCCTGCTTGTCCCGGAGGGGGAGGAGCTGCTCGATGCCAAGGGCCGCACGATCCTGCCCGCCTTCCTCGACACACACTGCCATTGGCGCACCCCCGGCTTTGAGTACAAGGAGGATATCTCCACCGGCTCTGCCGCAGCCGCTGCCGGCGGGTATACCTTTGTGAACCTGATGCCCAACACAAAGCCGGTCTGCTCCAGCGCCGAGATCGCCCACGCCGTTGAGGCCGAGGCCGCCCGCGTAGGGCTCTGCGATGCCAACCAGACCGTCTCGATCACGAAGGACTTTGACGGCAAAACGCTTGACCACCTGATGACGCTGCCCGAGGATGTCAAATTCATCACCGAGGACGGCAACGGCGTCATGAACAACGCCGTCATGGCGCGGGCGTTCGCCATCGCCACCGAGCGCGGCCTGACCATCATGTCCCACGCCGAGGACCGCGAGATCAGCCCGTGGGACTACCGTCTGGCGGAAAACATTGAGACCGTGCGCAACTGCCATCTGGCCGAATACTACGGCACCCGGCTGCACATGTGCCATGTTTCCACCAAGGAGTCCGTAGACGCCATCCGGATGAGCCGCCTGCGCGGTGCGCGTGTCAGCTGCGAGGTGACCCCCCATCACCTCTGGTTTGATGACAGCCGCCTGCAGTACAAGGTCAACCCGCCCATCCGCAAGGCGGAGGATGTGACCGCCCTCATTGAGGCCATCAAGGACGGCACCGTGACCTGCATCGGCACTGACCACGCCCCCCACACCGCCGAGGAGAAGGAGAAGGGCGCTGCCGGCATGGTGGGCCTTGAGACTGCCTTCGGCGTCTGCTACACCAAGCTCTGCCGCGAGCAGCGCCTGCCGCTCGAACTGCTCAGCTTCCTGATGAGCGCCGGCCCCGCCGCCGTGCTGGGACTGGCCGACCGCAAGGGCATGCTGGAGCCGGGCTATGATGCCGATGTCGTGCTGGCGGATCTTGACCACATGTATGAGGTCAAGGCCGATGAGCTGCACAGCAAGAGCAAGAACTGCCCCTATGACGGTGCGCTGCTCTACGGCAAGATCGTGACAACGATCAAGGGCGGGAAGGTTACGTTCCAGATCGAAGAATAATACCGCTTTACGTGTAAAACACCCGTAGGGGCGCATTCCATATGCGCCCGTGCAGTTCTGCCGCAGGCACGACGCCGCGGGCGGATATAGAATCCGCCCCTACGATTCCCAACATTATATAATAGAGCTGCAATTTATATACATCAAACGGAGGAATCAGCATGCTTACCAACATGGACAAACTGTACGAGAGCGTTGCCGCGAACGGCCCTGTCTGCGTGGGTCTGGATACCGAGATCAGCTACCTGCCCACGACCGACACCGCCAAGACAGCGGGGGAGAACGTGGTCGAATTCAACCGTGCCCTGATCAACGCCACCAAGGGCGTGGCCGGCTGCTACAAGGTGCAGATCGCCTACTATGAATCCCTCGGTCTGGACGGCATGCGCGCCTACGCCGAGACACTGAAGCTTGCACGCGCCACCGGCCTGCCGGTCATTGCCGACATCAAGCGCGGCGACATTGCCAAGACCGCCGAGATGTACGCCAAGGCGCACTTTACCGGCGACTTCGAGGCTGACATCATCACGCTGGCCCCCTATATGGGCCTTGACTCGATCAGCCCCTATCTGCCGTACTGCGCCGAGCAGGGCAAGGGTGTCTTTGTCCTGTGCCGCACCTCCAACCCCGGCGCCAAGGACTTTGAGTACAAAAAGCTCGATGACGGCCGCCATGTTTATGACCTCGTCGGCGACAGCCTGACCGCCCTCGGCAAGGACTACATGGGCGAGCACGGCTACTCCAGCATCGGTCTCGTCATCGGCGGCACCCATACCGAGGAAGCCACCGCCATCCGCGCAGCCTACAAGGACACCTTCTTCCTGATCCCCGGCTACGGCGCACAGGGCGGCAAGGCAGCCGACATTGCCCAGTACCTGACCAAGGGCAACGGCGGCGTGGTCAACTCCAGCCGCGGCATCCTGCTGGCCTACAAGAAGCAGCCCGGCGTTGCCTTTGACGAGGCCGCCTACAACGAATGTGTGCGTATGCGGGAGGATATTCAGGGTGAATGCAGCAAGCTGTGATTTGAAGGTCCTGCGGCAGGAGACTGTCGCAGCTGACATCATGCGCCTGACGGTCCAGTGGCAGGATCCCAGCCGTGAGCCCCACGCGGGGCAGTTCTACATGCTGCGCGCATGGGCAGCCGATGCCACACCGATTCTGTCCCGCCCCATCAGCGTGGATGACTTTGACAACCAGACCGGTGCGCTTACCTTCCTGTATCAGGTCAAGGGCGAGGGCACCCGGAAGCTGGCCGCGCTGGCGGCAGGGGACACACTGACTGTGACCGGCCCCTGCGGCAACGGCTTTGACACCGCCGCGCTGGCGTCTGCCCACAAGCGCATCGCCGTTGTCGGCGGCGGCATCGGCACGGCGCCGCTGCTGCTGCTCTGCAAGGAGCTTTGCCGCACCGGTGTGCGGCCCGACCTCTATGTCGGCTTCCGCGATGCCTCCTACGGCATGGAGAGTTTTGTGCCTTGGTGCCACAGCATCCATCTGGCTACCGATTCCGGCAGTGAGGGGCACCACGGCCTTGTAACAGACCTGCTGGATGTCACGCACTACGACATTGTGCTGACCTGTGGCCCGATGGTCATGATGCGCGGTGTGGCAAAGCTCTGCGCCGCTGCCGGCGTACCCTGCCTTGCCAGTCTGGAAAAGAAGATGGCCTGCGGTCTGGGTGCCTGCCTCGGCTGCACCTGCCACACCAAGATCGGCCCCGTGACCGTCTGCAAGGACGGCCCGGTCTTTAACGCACAGGAGGTGTTTGACTGATGGCAGACCTGCATGTTGATTTTCTCGGCAAGCGGCTGGCCGGGCCGGTTGTGGCTGCGTCCGGCACCTTCGGCTTCGGCCCTGAGTATGCGGGCATCGAGGATCTGCGGCTGCTCGGCGGCATCTCCGGCAAGGGCCTGACCCTGAACGGCCAGCCCGGCAACGAGGGCGAGCGCCTGTACGAGACCCCCTCCGGCCTGATGAACTCCATCGGCCTGCAGAACCCCGGCGTGCAGCATTTCATCGACCATGAGCTGCCCGCCATGCGCCAGTGCGGCACGACCGTCTGGGCCAACCTCGGCGGCCACACCATTGAGGAAAATATCGAGGGCGTGGCTATGCTCTGCGCCGCCGGCGTGGACTTCATTGAGCTGAACATCAGCTGCCCCAATGTCAAGCAGGGCGGCCTTGCGTTCGGCATCCGCGCGCAGGACGCCAGCGAGGTCGTCTCCGCTGTGCGCAAGGTCTGCACGGTGCCGCTCATCGTCAAGCTGAGCCCTCAGGCCGAGAGCATCCCGGAGATGTGCAAGGCGGTCGAGGCCGCCGGTGCGGACGCCATCAGCCTGTGCAACACCTTCCAAGCGTGCGCGATCGATCTGGAAAAGCGCCGCCCGGTATTCAACAACACCTTTGCGGGCCTGTCCGGCCCCGCCGTGCGGCCCATCGCCCTGCGGATGGTCTGGCAGGCCGTGGGTGCCGTCAGCATCCCGGTCGTGGGTCTGGGCGGTATCCTGACCGGCCGTGACGCGCTGGAGTTCATCATGGCCGGTGCGACGGCAGTACAGGTGGGCACTGCGAACTTCCTTGACCCGAAGGCCTGCACCCGCATCACTGCCGAGATCGGTGCGTGGATGGATGCCCACGGCGTCAAAACGCTGGACGAGATCCGCGGCTGCGCACGGTAAATCACCGATTGCCTTCCCCTCAGGGGGAAGGTGCCCGAGGCCCCGCCCGAGGGCGGATGAGGGGAGAGTCCCCGCAGCCGTCCGTTCACGGGCTATAACAGCAAGGCCGCCCCTCATCAGTCGGCGGTCAGGGCCGCCGACAGCTTTCCCCTAAGTGGGAAGCTGTCACCAAGATAAGCATTCATATATCTTGCAGTTTTATACGAAATATGCTATGATTATACAAATAATATACAGGAGGAACATACTATGGCACGCGAAGCACTTGAAGTTTTGAAGGAATGTGAAGCATTTTTGGAGGGTCACTTCCTGCTGTCCTCCGGCCGTCACTCCGGCGCTTACTGCCAGATGGCCTTTCTGCAGCAGTACCCCGACAAGTGCGCCGAGGTCATGGCCCCGGTTGCCGAGAAGCTCAAGGAACTGAACATTGACGTCGTAGTCGGCCCCGCCATGGGCGGCATCGTCTATGCCTACGATCTGGGCCGCCAGATGGGCAAGCGCGCCATCTTCACCGAGCGCGTGGACAATGTTATGACCCTCAAGCGCTTCAAGCTCAACCCCGGTGAGCGCTGCATCATTGCCGAGGATGTTGTCACCACCGGCATTTCCAGCCTTGAGACCAAGCGCGTCATCGAGGAGGCCGGCGGCGTCTGCGTAGGCATTGCCTGCGTTGTGGACCGCACCCGCGCCGAGGCTCCGTCCCCGATCCCCATCGTGGCCAGCGCCCTCAAGCTGGACCTGCCCAACTACGCCCCCGAGGAGTGCCCCATCTGCAAGGAGGGCAAGCTGCCTCTGGTGCATCTGGGCAGCCGCAAGATGAAGGAGGCCGCCAAGCAAACCCTGTAAGCGTTGCTTGTGCAAATAATAAAGAATAAATAATAAATAATAAATTTGGCAGACCGCATCGCTGCGCTCTGCTCAATAAAACCCCACATTCTTTATTATTTCTTATTTCTTATTTCTTATTTATGCTAGGAGATAATTATGCAGGCATATCTGATATTGGCAAACGGCCGGGTTTTCCGCGGTGTCAGCGTGGGCTGCCCCGGCACAACCATCGGTGAGGTCGTTTTCGCCACCGGTATGGTCGGCTTTGAGGAAACGCTGACCGACCCCAGCTACTACGGCCAGATCATCACCCAGACCTACCCCCTGATCGGCAACTACGGCATGAACAGCGAGGATGTCGAGAGCGGCAAGATCTGGGCCAAGGGCTATGTCGTGCGCGAGGCATGCAAAAAGCCCTCCAACTTCCGCAGTGAGGAAACGCTGGATTCCTTCCTGAAAAAGAACGGCATCATCGGCATTGAGGGCATCGACACCCGCAGCCTGACCCGCACCCTGCGCGAGAGCGGCGTCATGAACGGTGCCATCACGACTGAGTTCGACCCCGATGCCGAGCCGGAGAAGAAGGCGGCGCTTCTGCCTGAGATCGCCGCCTACGCTGTCGTCAACGCCGTCAAGGCCGTCACCTGCAGCGAGGCCAAGACCTATGAGCCGACCGCAGCCGGTGCCTGCGGCGACACCCCGCTGCATGTTGCCCTGCTCGATCTGGGCTGCAAAAATAACATCGTGCGCTGCCTGCAGAAGCGCGGCTGCCGCGTGACCGTTCTGCCCGGCACCGCCACCGCCGCCCAGCTGGCTGCGCTGAACCCCGACGGCCTGATGCTCTCCAACGGTCCCGGCGACCCGGCCGAAAATGTCGAGATCATCGCCAACATCCGTAAGATGCTTGACACCGGCATCCCAACCTTCGGCATCTGTCTGGGCCACCAGCTGACCGCTCTGGCCGCCGGTGCCAAGACCTGCAAGCTGAAGTACGGCCACCGCGGCGCCAACCAGCCCGTCACCAGCCCGGCCAAGCAGCGCACCTTTATCACCAGCCAGAACCACGGCTATGCGGTCGAGGCCGATACCCTGCCCGCGGAAGTGGGCAAGATGAGCTACTTCAATGCCAACGACGGCACCTGTGAGGGTGTTGACTACTTCCGCTGGAACTGCTTTACGGTACAGTTCCACCCCGAGGCCAACGGCGGCCCCAAGGACACCGAATTTCTGTTTGACGAGTTTGTCAGCCGCATGCTGGCTGCGAAAGGAGTGATCGACAATGCCTAAAGACCCGCGTATCAAAAAGGTACTGGTCATTGGCTCCGGCCCCATCATCATCGGTCAGGCAGCGGAGTTCGACTACTCCGGTACCCAGGCCTGCCGTGCGCTGAAATCCGAGGGCGTAGAGACGGTGTTGGTCAACTCCAACCCCGCCACCATCATGACCGACCCTGACATTGCCGATCATGTTTACATCGAGCCGCTGACCGCCGAGGTCATTGAGCGCATCATCGAGAAGGAAAAGCCCGACGCTATCCTGCCCAATCTGGGCGGCCAGATGGGCTTGAACCTCTCGATGGAGCTGGCCCGCAGCGGTTTCCTCGACCGCAGCGGCGTCCGCCTGCTGGCCTGCAAGCCTGACACGATCGACCGTGCCGAGGACCGCCAGCTCTTTAAGGACACGATGGAAAAGCTGCACCAGCCCATCATCCCCTCCAAGGTCGTTGAGGATCTGGACGATGCGCTGGATTTTGCCGAGATCATCGGCTACCCCGTCATCGTCCGCCCTGCCTTCACGATGGGCGGCACCGGCGGCGGCATCTGCGAGGACCGCGAAAAGCTGCACGAGATCGCCACGAACGGTCTGCGCCTGTCTCCCATCCACCAGATCCTCGTTGAGAAGTGCATCTCCGGCTGGAAGGAGATCGAGTATGAGGTCATGCGCGACTCCAAGGGCAACGTTATCACGGTCTGCAACATGGAGAACCTTGACCCTGTCGGCATCCATACCGGTGACTCCATCGTTGTGGCACCCAGCCAGACCCTCTCCGACAAGGAGTACCAGATGCTGCGCACCGCCGCGCTGGACATCATCACCGAGCTTGGCATTGAGGGCGGCTGCAACTGCCAGTTTGCGCTGAAGCCTGACAGCTTTGAGTATGCGGTCATCGAGGTCAACCCCCGCGTGTCCCGCTCCTCCGCGCTGGCCTCCAAGGCCACCGGCTATCCCATCGCCAAGGTTGCGACCAAGATCGCGCTGGGCTATACGCTGGACGAGATCACCAACGACGTTACCGGCGAGACCTGCGCCTGCTTTGAGCCTGCGCTCGACTATGTGGTCGTCAAGTACCCGAAGTGGCCGTTTGACAAGTTCGTCTACGCGGACAAATCCCTCGGCACCCAGATGATGGCCACCGGCGAGGTCATGGCCATCGGCAACAACTTTGAGCATGCCATGATGAAGGCCGTCTCCTCGACCGAGCTGGGTCTGGACACGATGACGCTGCCTGACTTTGAGAAGCTGACCACCGAGGAGGTCATCGAGCACCTGCATGTGCAGGACTCCGAGCGCGCCTTCTGCGTCTACGAGGCCCTCAAGCGCGGCGTGCCGCATGAGACAATCTACGACATCACCAAGATCGACTGGTGGTTCCTTGACAAGCTGCAGCATCTGGCCGACATCGAGATGGGGCTGAAGAACGGTGAGCTGACGACCGAGAAGTACCTGAACGCCAAGCGCTTCGGCTTCCTTGACAAGACCATCCGCCGTCTGGCGGGCGTGGACACCCTGCCCGAGGCCCCGAAGGCCGCCTTTAAGATGGTCGATACCTGCGCCGCAGAATTTGCCGCCAAGACGCCGTATTTCTACTCCACCTACGATGAGGACAACGAGGCCGCGCAGTTCATTGCCGAGCGCAGCGACCCCGACAAAAAGAAGGTCCTCGTCTTTGGCTCCGGCCCCATCCGCATCGGTCAGGGCATTGAGTTCGACTACTGCTCCGTCCACGCTGTCTGGACGCTCAAGCAGCACGGCTGCGAGGCCGTCCTTGTCAACAACAACCCCGAGACGGTCTCCACCGACTTCGACACCGGCGACCGCCTGTATTTCGACCCGCTGAACCCCGAGAGCGTTGACCACATCATCGAGACCGAGAAGCCGGACGGCTGCCTTGTCCAGTTCGGCGGCCAGACTGCCATCAAGCTGGCCAAGCACATGGACGAGATCGGCCTGCCGATTCTGGGCACCCCTGCCGATGCCATTGATGAGGCCGAGGACCGCGAGCGTTTTGACGAGCTGCTCGAGCGCTGCGGCATTCCCCGCCCGGAGGGCCGCACTGTCTTTACGCTGGACGAGGCCCTGCAGGCTGCGCAGGAGGTTGGCTACCCGGTCCTGATGCGTCCGTCCTATGTTCTGGGCGGCCAGAACATGATCGTGGCCTACAACTCCAGCGATGTCATCGAGTACATGGGCGTCATCACAAAGCATGTTGACATGAGCCACCCCGTGCTGATGGACAAGTACATCCTCGGCACCGAGTGCGAGGTCGATGCCATCTGCGATGGTACCGATTATCTGGTGCCCGGCATCATGCAGCAGGTCGAGCGCACCGGCGTACACTCCGGCGACTCCATCTGCGTCTACCCGCCCACGACCTTCAGCCAGAAGGTCATTGACACGCTGGTCGATTACACCGGCCGCTTTGCCCGCGAGCTGAAGGTTGTGGGTCTGGTCAATGTGCAGTATGCCGTGCAGAACGACCGCGTCTATGTCATCGAGGTCAACCCCCGTTCCTCCCGTACCGTGCCCTATATCTCCAAGGTCACCGGTGTGCCGATGGTCGATCTGGCCGTGCGCTGCACACTGGGCGAAAAGCTCAAGGATATGGGCTACGGCACCGGCCTGTGGCGCGATGGCAAGAGCCCCTACTATGCCGTCAAGGTGCCCGTCTACAGCTTCCTGAAGCTGCACGGCGTTGACACGATGCTCGGCCCTGAGATGAAGTCCACCGGCGAGGTTCTGGGCATTGCCCCGACCTTCCACGAAGCCATGATGAAGGGCCTTGTCGCAGCCGGCTATCAGTTCAAGACCCCCGGCCCCGGCTCCTGCGTGATCATCTCGGTCAAGGACGGCGACAAGGCGGAGGCCGCCGAGCTGGCCTGGAAGCTGCATGACTACGGCTACAAGATCTACGGCACCCCCGGCACGGCCCGCTACCTGAACAGTGAGATGGTGCCCTGCAGCGTTGTCCGCCAGATGAGCGGCGCGCGCCCGAATGTCATTGACCTGCTGGAAAGCGGATTGGTGGATTACATCATCTCCACCAGCCCCCACGGCCGTGACCCGCACCGCGACTCGGTCAAGTTCCGCCGCAAGGCGACCGAACTGTCCATCCCGACCATCACGGCCATGGATACCGCCCGCGTCCTCGTTGACGCCCTGCGCGGCGACCACGACATCAGCCAGATGGAACTGGTGGATATTGCCCACCTGCACCGCGAGGCTGCAAGCGGTAAATAACTGCTGACGCAAACGCCTGTACCTGTAAAAGGGTGCAGGCGTTTTTTGGCTAAAGACGGCGCCGGCAATAGCCCGTAACATCCCCGATGCGCGCTGCCTGCCTTTTGGATATTTTTACATGGTGCGTGCATTTTTTGCCAAATGCCACTTTTTGATAGTCCGCACTGCGAAATTTTAGAGTTTTTGACGAAAAACACTTTTTTCATCAAAAACTCTTGATTCTGCGCACAATTTTCTCTATAATAAACATCGTAATAACAACGGGCATTGTGTGCCTATACGGATAGGAGTTAGAAATATCATGACGAGATCTCAGTTGATTACCAAGGTAGCCAACGACACCAACATGACCAGCGCCGAGGTGGAGAAGGTTATGGACGGCATCTTCGGGACCATTGGCGATGTGCTCAAGAGCGGCGACAAGGTCACGATCGCAGGCTTCGGCCGTTTTGAAATGCGTGAGCGCCAGACCAAGAACTTCACCAACCCCAAGACCAAGGTCACCAGCAAGCTGGAGCCCACCGCGATCCCCGGCTTCAAGGCCAGCGGCCGCCTGAAGGAGAAGGTCTCCGGCTGATCTCGTCAGGATCCATACAGCTTTTGCGGACCCGCATAACGGCGGGTTCGTTTTATTATAGGCATCAAAAAAACGGAGCATCGCTTTTTGCGATGCTCCGTTCTCTTTTTTTACAGATGGATATGCCGCGGCACGCCGTTGATATAGATAGGCGTCAACTCTGCCTGAATGAGCGGACGGGCATAGCGCTCAAAGTTCTCATTGACATGCATACCGTCCTCGGTGATCCAGTCCAGCGGGACCTTCTTCTCAAAGTTGGCGACCTTCGTCACATCGACCATTTCGGTCTCTGCGCGGTAGGGCTGGTCACTCTTGCGCTTGATGGCGGCCATCTTTGCGGTCTCACCGCGCACGGCGGCCTCGACCGCAGCACCGCCGACCTGATAGGCCTCGGTGATGTCGGTGCGGCTTGCCAGATGGCTGGCGCAGCGCTGCAGGGTAGAGAATTCGATTGCGCGGGTCTTGCAGCCCAGACGCACCCGGATCAGATCCGCCAGATAACGGCTGGTGCCGCTCAGGATCGCCTTATGGCCGAAGGCATCAAGCTGCCCGGCCGTGGAGACAAGATCGCAGAGGAAGACGCCGTCCTTGTTCTTGACGCCCTCGCTGACGGCGATGATCACATTGTGGCGTTCCTTTTCCAGCTCTGCAACCCGCTTGAGGAAGGCCTCCTCATCAAAGGGGCGCTCCGGCAGCAGGATCAGGTCGGGGCCGTTGCAATCGGGACCGGCTGCCAGACTGGCCGCTGCGGCCAGCCAGCCGGTGTGGCGGCCCATGATCTCGGCCACCGTCACGCTGCGCAGGTCGTACACGCTGGAATCGCAGATGACCTCCTTGAGGATCGTGGCAATATACTTGGCCGCGCTGCCGTAGCCGGGGGTGTGGTCGGTCAGCATCAGGTCGTTGTCGATGGTCTTGGGCACGCCAATGAAGCGGATTTCGCTGTTGACGGTCTTGCCGTAGGCGCTCAGCTTGGAGATGGTGTCCATCGAGTCGTTGCCGCCGATATAGAACACCGCGCCGATGTCATACTTGGCAAACAGCTCAAACAGCCGCAGGAACGGTGCCTCGTCCACGGTGGGATCCGGCAGCTTGTGGCGGCAGCTGCCCAAAAAGCTGGACGGCGTGCGCTTGAGCAGCTCAATATCCATCTTGTCACTCAGCACGCCATCCAGATCCACCAGCTTTTCCTCCAGCAGACCCTCGATGCCGTACTGCATACCGTAGACATGGGGTGCGCCGCAGGCCTTGGCTGTCTCATAGACGCCCGCCAGACTGGAGTTGATGACGGCGGTCGGGCCGCCCGACTGGCCTACCAGAACATTCTTCATAACTGTACCTCGCGTTATATTTTATTTGAATATTACAGAGCGTATTTTTCTATTGCCTTTGCCACGCCGTCATGGTTGTTATCATCGGTCGTTGCATCGGCAATTTCCTTAATGTCATCGGTCGCGTTGCCCATGGCCACCCCCAGCCCGGCCGCCTCGATCATGGCGCGGTCGTTGCCGGAGTCACCCACGGCCATCGTCTGCTCCCGGCGCAGACCCAGATGCGCCGCCAGCGCCAGCAGGCCGCTGCCCTTCGTCACACCGGGGGCGTTAATCTCCATGTTGCCGGGTAGGCTGGAGGTCAGCTCCATACCGGGGCAGGCCTGCTGTACCGCACGCCAGGCAGCATCGCGCTCGGCCTCATTGTGGTAGAGCATGCTGTATTTCTCGATCTCGTGGGCATGCGCCTGCAGGGTTGCTGGCATGTCCTCGACCTCCACGCGGGTCGTGCGGAAATATTCCCGAAGATTTTCGGGCACCACATCCATGTGATGCGCAGCGTTTTCGCGGGTCGTGTAGCTTTTGCCGCCGATAAAAACACTCAGCATCCCGCCATTCCGGGCAAGGATGTCATAGATCTTCAGCGCATCGGCAGTGGCGAACGGCTGCTTCACAAGCTGCTGCCCGGTCTGCAGATCCACCACACTGGCGCCGTTGGAGGTCAGCGCATACCGTACACCGGGGATCGAGGTGAATGCTGCCGGGATGCCGCTGGCCGTGCGCCCCGTGGCGGGCAGCACCGCCACACCGCGCGCCACGGCGTTGCGGATCGCCGCCAGTGTGCGGGGGGTGATCTCCTTTTTATCGTTAAAAACCGTACCGTCCAGGTCCAATGCCACAAGGCGGATATCCTGCATTTTCTTCACTCCTTATACCGGCTTATTGTACCGCAAAATCGCCATGATTGCAAGCCGCACGACATTGTGTTAGAATAAACTTGGTAATTCTTTGGGAAAGAGGGCGTAAATTTGCCTGTGCTTCACACAAAAACGGGGCGGATGTGGCTGCCGGACGCACTGCGGGGGCTGGCGCTGCTGAATATGCTGGCCTATCATGCCCTGTACGACTGGGTATATGTATTCGGTCATACCGGCGGTTGGTACAATATCTCGGCCCCGGGCTGCCATGTTTGGCAGCAATACATCTGTTGGAGTTTCATCCTGCTGTCGGGGTTCAGCCTGCCGCTGGCCCGCCGCCCCGTCCGCAATGGGCTGCTTGTGGCAGCGTGTGCAGCATTGCTGACCGCAGCAACCGTCCTGTTTCTGCCATCGGAGAGTATCTGGTTCGGTGTGCTGCATCTGAATGCGGCTGCCGTGCTGCTGACCTGCCTTATCCGCCCGCTGCTGCAGCGCATCCCCGCCAAAGCGGGCCTGGCGGCGTCTGCGGCGCTGTTTGCGCTCACGAATCAGCTGCCGCAGGGATTTATCGGGTTTGAGGGTCTGCGGCTCTGTGCCCTGCCTGCGGGGCTGTACAGGGCCAACCTGTTCTGGCTCGGCCTGCCTGACCTGACGCGGTTCTCCTCCGCCGATTACTTTCCGCTGCTGCCGTGGGTGTTTCTGTTCTGGTGCGGGGTGTTTCTGGCGCAGCTCTGGCATCCGGGCAGGGGAGAGCCCCCTGCCGTCCTGCAGCCGCTGTGCGCCATCGGGCGCAACACGCTGCCGGTGTACATGCTGCACCAGCCGGTGCTGTACGGCCTGCTCTGGGTCGGCCACGCTGTGGCGGGCCGGCTGTGACCCTGCAAACCGGGATTCACGGTTTATTTACAATAAAATTTTCATTTTAGCGAAAATTGTTGTTGACAGCAGGGGTGTTAATATAGTATAATCTTGTTTACTGGTTAATAGTATTTGACCGGCAAACTCCTGTCTCAGGTCAAGGGAGGGAAGAAGATGTCGGAGATCCGTGTCAAAGAGGGCGAGTCCCTCGAGAGCGCTCTGCGCCGTTTTAAGCGCAGCACTGCTCGCAGCGGCGTGTTAGCTGAGGTCCGCAAGCGCGAGGCTTATGAGAAGCCTTCCGTGAAGCGCAAGAAGAAGTCCGAGGCTGCCCGCAAGCGCAAGTTTAAGTAAGGTATCTTACAACGAACGACTGTGCAGGTTCGCGTTATGCGCGGGCCTGCACTTTTATTTTATCAGCGGCAGCGATGCGGCGGGGTGAGGGCACCCCGCCCTGCATCGTAGGGCGGCATGCCCTCATGCCGCCGCAACCAACCGCTATCTTAAAAAGGTCACATCTATGATTTTAACCCCCGAATATATCTTTAAAAAAATCGAGTGTATCCACCCGGACTTCCTCGCCGCGCACGGCATCCGGGCGCTGGTGCTGGATGTGGACAACACCCTGACCGGGGACAACAGTCAGGTGCTGGAGCCCTCCGTGCAGGCTTGGCTGGACGAGATGCGCGCAGCAGGCATTAGCCTGACCATCGTCTCCAACAACACCGCCAAGCGGGTGCGCCCCTTTGCCGAGCGCGTGGGCCTTGCCTGGGTACCGCTGGCCTGCAAGCCGTTCACCATCGGCCTGCGGGTGGCGCACCGTCGCTTGGGCTGCAAAAAAAGTGAGATGGCCATGGTCGGGGACCAGATTTTTGCCGACCGGATGGCCGCCGGGCTGTACGGCTGCCCCTGCCTCTACCTGATGCCCCGCACCAGCCACGACAAAAACAAATTTGTGCTGCTAAAACGCAAGTTTGAACCGTACTGGATCGACAAATACTATCAGAAGGGTGGTACGCTGTATGAATGACACCCCGCGCTTCGGCACAGCCGGACTGGCCGACAGCTACACGGTCAAAAAGTTCGACCCCGCCGCCATCGCCGCTTATACGGCAGGCTTCGGCCTGACGGCGTTTGAGTACCAGTGCGGGCGCGGCGTACGGCTGGCGCACGACAAGGCTGCCGCGCTGGGCGCCGCCTGTTCAGAGCGAAACATCGCCCTCTCGGTCCATGCGCCCTACTATATCAGCATGTCAAGCCTTGAGGAGGACAAGCGGCTGCACAGCATCGACTATCTGCTGCAGAGCTGCGCCCTCGTCAAGGCGCTGGGCGGGCGGCGTGTCATCTTCCATTCCGGCTCCTGCGGCAAGCAGAGCCGGGAGGCTGCGCTTGAAAAGGCACTGGACACGATGGAGCGCGCCGTTAAGGCCTGCGACGAGGCAGGCTACGGCGACTGTATCCTCTGCCCGGAGACGATGGGCAAGGTCAACCAGCTGGGCACACTGGACGAGGTACTGGCGCTGTGCGCGGTGGACAGCCGCATCACCCCCTGCATCGACTTCGGGCACCTGTACGCCCGCAGCTGCGGCACACAGTTTGCCGAGGCCACTGCCGCCGCGGATTACGCCGCCCTGCTCGACACACTGGCCGAGCGGCTGGGTGATGACCGCGCTGTACACTTTCACGCGCATTTTTCCCGCATTGCTTACACCAAGGGCGGAGAAAAATGCCACCTGACCTTTGCGGATACCGCGTTCGGCCCGCCCCATCTTCCGCTTTTGCAGCTGCTGAAGGCGCGCGGTCTGGCCCCCACGATCATCTGTGAGTCGGCCGGCACACAGGCCGAGGACGCCGCCGCGCTGGCCCAAGGCTATGCGGCGCTGTAAATTCGGCAAAAAATATCAAATTTCACGCAAAAATATCTGTACAGGACTTGCAAAATTGCTTTCCATACTGTAAAATATAAACAGGTATGTATAATTTATTTATGGAGGAGTTTCTATATGATTTCTGCAGGCGAATTCCGTAACGGCGTCACCTTCGAGCAGGACGGCCAGGTCCTTCAGGTCGTTGAGTTCCAGCACGTCAAGCCCGGCAAGGGCGCTGCCTTTGTCCGCACCAAGACCAAGAATGTCATCACCGGCTCTGTCGTTGAGACCAGCTACAACCCGACCGCTAAGTTCCCTCAGGCTTTCATCGAGCGCAAGGAGGTCACCTACTCCTACGAGGACGGCGATCTGTACCACTTCATGGATGTTGAGACCTATGACGACATCCCCGTTGGTGCCAACGATGTGCCCGACAACTTCAAGTTCTGCAAGGAGAACGATACCTGCAAGCTGCTGAGCTACAAGGGCAAGGTTTTCAGCGTTGAGATTCCCAACTTTGTTGAGCTGGAAGTCACCGCCACCGAGCCGGGTGTCAAGGGCAACACTGCCACCAACACCCTGAAGCCCGCCACCGTTGAGACCGGTGCCGAGATCCGCGTCCCCCTGTTCATCAACGAGGGCGACAAGATCCGCATCGATACCCGCACCGGCGAGTATATGGAGCGCGTGAACTGATTTAGGTTTTCTTTGCCGGGCATGGCCGTACCGCCGCGCCCGGCATTTTTGATAATAGGGAGGATTTTGATTATGGCTATGGATCTGAATGCAAAGGCCGCCTACATCCGCGGCCTGATGACCGGTATGGAATTTGACGCAGACTCCAAAAACGGCAAGGTCATTGCCGCCATGATGGATCTGCTGGAGGAGATGGCCGCCACCGTCACCGAGCATGACGATGCCCTTGATCAGGTGTATGACGAGCTGGAAACGCTCGATCAGGATCTGGACGATGTCGTCAGCGACATCTACGGCGATGACGAAGAGGATGACGATGACAACGAGGACGAGGAAGATCACGGCGCTCTGTACGAGGTGACCTGCCCCAACTGCGGCGAGATCTCCACCCTGGACGAGGAGACCCTGATGGATCCCGAGGGCGATTTGGTCTGCCCCCACTGCGGTGCCACCTTTGACATTGAGCTGGAGGGCACCGAGGAGGACTCCGCCGAGGAGACCGACAAGCAGGATCAGTAATTTTTAAAGTATGCCAAAAGGCTCGGTGGATAAGCACCGAGCCTTTTATGCTGAAATCAGGAGAATTTCAAATGCCTGAACCAATCAGAACAGCCTTTGGCAGCCGCTTTGCTGTTTCTCTGGTCTGCCGTGTGGTGCATAAGGCGCGTCTTTTCCCCGGAGCCCGCCCCGCACTATACGGAGCCTTCGTCGCGCAGCAGATGCTGGGCCGCCATTGCCGGGGCCGCCTTTATCCTTGTCCTTCATCTGATTTTTGCAGTCACGGCCCATATAAACTATCCCGAGGCTGATTTTCGCCAGGCGATAGAATGGCAGTTTTACGGCAATACCGATTCTCAGCACTACCTTGACCTTTCCATCTATGGCTACGGCACGCAGGAGGCTTTCCCGGAGCAGTATCTCCAAATCGTGTTTTTCCCTCTGTATCCTGCGCTGCTGCACATTCTCCACTTCGTGACCCGTATCGACGCCTTCTGGCTGGGTTTTGCAGTGCAGTTGCCGCTCTTTGCAGCGGCCACAGCATCCTTCTACACAGTAATCGCCCGCCGTTGGGGCGAGCAGACAGCCGCATTGTCGCTGGCGCTTCTATTGGCCAGCCCGGCGTCCGTGTTTTTTGCAATGCCCATGACAGAGAGCTTGTTCCTGCTGCTTACGGTGCGGTATGTGCTGACGCTGGAACGTGAACAATGGTGGCGCTGTGCCTTGCTGGGGGTGCTCGCCGGTCTGTGCCGTGCCCCCGGCGGTCTGCTTTTGGGGCTGACCGGCCTGTATCTCTTTATGCGGTGGCGGCGCGGTACGCGGCCCACGATACCTTCCTTGCTTGCTATGTTGTCCCCGGCTGCCGGACTTGGCCTTTATTTTCTGCTGAACTACCTCGTATATGGGCGGTGGAACCAGTACCAGATATACCAATGGGACAACTGGAACCAGAAGCTGGGGCTGTTCACCAATACTGTGCGCTACCACCTGGACTACATGGCGCAGTGGTGGGACAGCAGCCCCAAAAGCGCCCTTGCGCTATGCCTGGCTGCGGTGCTCTGCCTGTTGACAATTTTGGCACTGCTGTCTGCCACGGTGCGCCGCCTTCCGGCGCACTGGCTCGGCTTCGGTCTTGCCTATTTTGCCGTAACGATGGGTACCACCTGGCTGATAAGCGCTCCGCGGTACGCGGTGGGGCTGTTCTGTCTGCCCGTTGCCTTGGCGCTGCTTTTGCAGGGCCGCCCACGGCTCACAAAGGGTGTACTGGTAACGCAGGTTATCGTAAGCGTTATCTACACAATGCAATTTCTATACAGCTGGCCGATCTATTAAAAAACTGCCTGTCTCCTAAATGCGGAGACAGGCAGTTTTTTGATTCAGCCATTTCTTACTTTTTCTGCAATGCGCCCTGCAGCATAATGTCACCGAAGGACAGTGCATTGTACAGGCCGACCTTGTTGGCCTGACGGGCAATGCGCTCAGGCAGGGGCTTCGACTCATCGGTGGAGAGCAGTACAATATGAACCTTATCGGCCACATCCACACCGTTCTCCTTCTTGGTGGACAGCACCTGCAGATAGACTACGAACGGGTCCTTCATCGAGCCATAGTAAATATCGTTGCCGCAGCGCACCAGCGGGCGGCCCTTATAGGTCAGCTTCGGGGTATAAGCCATATCTGAAACCTTCTTTCTGTTTAGTCAATACTATATTATAGCATAGATTTTTGGGGAATACAAATTTTATTTGCAAAAGCCTTCCCCAGAGGGGAGAAGCCTTTTCATCACAGATCCAGCTTGTCCCGCTCGACCTTTTCTTCGTTCAGCGCCACCTGCTCTGTCAGGATGCGGACCTTGCTGTCCAGCTGGCTCAGCCGGATCGACATAAAAAACTGCTTGGCCAGCAAAAGAAAGATGATGACAACATAAACAAAGTTGATGGGGCTCATGAAGCCCAGCAGGTTGGCAGCCCAATAGGCGATGCCGGGGAAGATGGCCAGAATCAGCAGGGCCGCGCTGAACAGCAGCCAGAAGATCGTATCCTCGATCTGTACCTTTGCCAGCCGGACACGCCGCAGGATATACCCCGCCGTGATAAGGCTGCCCAGAATCAGGCAGATGCGAATGAGCGTTTGATCGAACATTTCACAGGCTCCTTTCGGGGTAGGGGGTCTCGGTGTCGCGCTTGCGGAACCACTGGATCAGCAGGATGGAGATAGCCATTTTGACCATATACTGCACGCTGCGCCAGAAGGTCAGGTAGCTTTGGCCGGCCATCCGCTCGCCCATCTCGACCTGCACCTCTTTTACGGTCGCGCCGTTCTTGATCAGGTAGCTGATGGTGTCCGGCTCGGGGCCGTAGTTCAGATTCTGGGCAAACTCCTCGACCATGGCGCGGTTGAACATCCGCATGCCGCTGGTGGGGTCGCAGATGGCGCGGCCCGTTGTCAGGCGGATGGACCAGCTGATGATATAGCTGCCCAGCATCCGCAGCGTCTTGGGCTTTTTCACGGTCAGAAAACGGCTGCCGATGACAATATCGCTGCCCTGCTCAAGCTCATGGAGCATCGCCTCGATATACTGCGGCTTGTGCTGGCCGTCAGCGTCCAGCTGCATGGCGCAGTCGTAGCCGTTCTCCGCCGCAAAGCGCAGGCCGGTCTGGAACGCCCCCGCCAGCCCCAGATTGACCGGCAGGTCGATCAGGCGGTAGCCGCGGGCGCGGCAGATGGCCGCCGTCTTGTCGCGGCTGCCGTCATTGACGACCACATAGTCGTACTGGGGATAGTCGGTCGTCAGTTCCTCAACGACCTGCACGATATTGGCTTCCTCGTTATGGGCGGGGATCACAATGAGTAATTTTGACATCTTAGCTCCTTTTGGCAGACTTTACGACTTCCATCATTGTAGCAAAGACAGCCTGCCATGTAAAGTGGCTGCAAAGGTTTTGGTAGGTGTTCTCGGCACGGGCCTGCGCGGCGGCCGGGTCTGCCAGCAGGGCGGCAAGCCCGGCGCGGATCGCATCAGTGCCGGCATCGGGCAGGAAGATCGCGTAGTCCTCCCCGGGCAGCAGCTCTCCGGTGCCCGCCGTGCGGGTCGTCACGATGGGACAGCGGCAGGCCGCCGCCTCCAGCAGCGTGGTAGGGAAGCCCTCGGCATACTCGGTGGGCAGGCAGTAGGCATCCGCCTGTGCCAGCAGCTGAATGATCGCATCGTGCGGCAGCGCGCCCAGCGCATGGACCCGGCCGCCCAGTGCGGCCAACGCAGCCTCCTCGGGGCCGGTACCCGCCACAGCCAGTGTGCAGCCCGGCAGGGCCTGCACAGCCTCGGCAAGGCGCAGCGCGCCTTTTTCGGGGATGAGCCGCCCGATAAACGCAATGAGCTTTCCGTCCGCAGACAGGTGCAGCTTTTCGCGCCAGTTTATGGCACCCTCCGCATGGGCCAGCCTGTCCAGCTCAACGGGGTCCACAGCGTTCGGCAGGCGGCCAGCCGCCCGGATGCCGAAGGTCTGCAGCCAACGACAGACATCCCCGGACACACCGTAGAAGGGGAACCCGCAGCGGCGGATGCTGCCGCAGGCAAGATGCTCATACATCCGGCCCAGCGCCCCGGTCAGCCCGCCGTGCATCATATAGCCGGTGGAGTGGTCGATGACCAGCGCCGGGATGCCGCGCCGCCTGCACTGGTGCGCAGCCCAGATGCTCTGGGGGTACATGCGGGTCTGAATGACCGCAAAGTCAATGTCCTGCGCCCACAGCGCATCGGCGGGGGCAAAGGGCTTCAGCACCGGGAAGCGCCCGCCCATGACCGGCCAGGACGGCAGACGGAAGATCTCGATGCCGTCAGCATCGGTCTGCCGCGCGGGCAGGCCCGGCAGCGCCGCCGTAACAACAAGCGCCCTGTGACCGGCGGCAACGCACCGCCGCGCCAGATTCCATGTGTACCGCTCGACCCCGCCGGGGGTGGGAAGGTATTGGGTTGAGAAGAAGCAAATAACCATTACCGTTGGCCTTTTCAAAATAATAGATAATAAATACTGTGGCGTTTTCGCCTGAAGGCGAAAACAAAATTTTTGCCGTGCCGCAAGGCGCGGCTTTTTTTATTTGCAGGATTTTACCTTGCAATAATCGCCAGCATACTATTCACCACCACACCCGCCTGTACAAGCGCGATTGCAATCGTCAGCTTATCCTGCGCGGCGCCCTCATCGGGCACCGTGGCCAAGCGGCGGGGCAGGCAGGCCAACAGCAGCAGCGGCAGGATCGGCAAAAAGTACCGTCCCTGCAAGCCGTACAGCGTTTCATAGCGGATCGGTGTCCAGAGCAGACAGCCCGCTACCGTCAGCAGGCAGCAGAGCGCCGCCGCCGCGCAGCACCAGCCCCGGGCCCTGCCCGTGAGCAGCTGCTTTGCGCCCTGCACCGGCAGGGCTGCGTAGGCCAGCAGCAGATACAGCACAGCGACCCAGCCCCAAGCCAGCTCCACCGTGTAATAGCTCAGGCTGCCGCCGACCAGCGTGCGGATATAGTGATCCCCATTTTTGACGACACTGCGCACAAACAGCAGCGCCGTGGCTGCCGGGTGCCGCAGGATATATCCCGGCGTATAGGTCTCCTTGTCGCCCGCATCCACCGTGCTTTGGGTAGCGCGGGTGGCGCGGGCCGCCTCGACCTGCTCCGCAAGCGCCGTGCGGTCAAGCGGGATGCGGTCATCCATCGTGCCGACCTCAACGCCCAGCCCGGCAAACTGCTCCTGACAGCTGGGCAGGCTGAACAGCTGCTTGTACGCCTGCACCGCGCCGCCCTCGGCAAAATAGGGCAGGTAGGCTTCGGCATTGCCCGCCGTCACATCGGTGCCGAACAGCACGAGCGATGCCTCGGTATAGAACGCCTGCGCGTCCGTGTAGGTGTTG
The DNA here is from genome assembly GCA_900540595.1 of uncultured Oscillospiraceae bacterium. Lineage (GTDB taxonomy): Bacteria > Bacillota > Clostridia > Oscillospirales > Ruminococcaceae > Gemmiger. The sequence continues at coordinate 44,548 of UQGL01000002.1, read as the reverse complement.
GCCTTATCCGCTGCAAAAAGGAAGCTCTGTCCCAGCACGGCGGGGGTCACATCCTTCTCGCGCAGAGCCTGCACCCAGAAGTCCACCTCGCTCTTGGCGGGCGCGGCGTTATCCTCCACATAATAGTATAGCCGTTTTACATAGTTTTCCAGCGAGTTCTCGTTGATCTGCGCCTCATACTCCCAGTCGGCCGGTGTCGGCGTACCCTTGGCGGCGCGGTCACTGCCGGCCGGCTCGGCCGCTGCGGCTGCAGGCTCCTGCACCGTACCGGTGCGCAGCGTGTCGGTCAGCAGGCCGCTGTTCAGCACCAGCGCCAGCAGCAGGCAGACAGCCAGATAGCCGCATTTTTTCGCCTTGGCATGGTGGCCCAGCCGCGCGGCGGGCACCAGCAGCAGCAGCGCTGCCAGCGGCAGATAGACAAGCTTGCCCGGGGCCAGCACCACGCCGCAGAGCAGCAGCGCCGCCAGCCGGGCAGGGGAGAGCGCCTTGTCCCGGTCGGGGCCGAAGGCTGCATCGAGCAGCAGCGCCGTAAAGGCAAAGCTGCACCCCAGCAGCGGGGCATCCCGGCTGAAGCTGGCCGCCAGATGCAGCGTCATCGGCAGCAGCGCTGCCGCCGTAAACACCCGCTTGCCGAAGGGCGCCGCCCTGACAGCCAGCGCCGCCAGCGCCGCAAACAGCAGCAGGTTTGCCAGCCGGCCCAGCAGCAGCGCGGGGGCGAACCCCAGATGCAGCAGGTAGGCGAGAAAGACCGCCGCCGCGCTGGCCAGATAGAGCAGCGGGTTCTGGTCGGTCTGCAGCTCGTTGTACTCCTGATGGCTGTCAAACGGCTCCTCGGTCGTGGTCAAAAGCTGCGAGGTGAACGCCTCCCATGTAAACACGGTCGTGTTTTCGTTCTGCAGGTCGGCGTCCTCGTCCCCCACACGGCGGAAGGTCGTTGTCGTGGGGACACGGCCCATCCGCCATTCCTCGCGGGACAGATCATTGGCCCAGCGGCTGGCAAGGGTGAAGCTCTGGTTGATATGGTATTTCTCATCCGGTGCGGCGTAGGGCGGCAGCACAAAGCTGTACAGCAGCCCAAAGCCCAGAACCAGCACAAACACAAGACGGTGCAGCGCCAGTTTTTTGCCAAGCACTGCCCAGACAGCGAACGCCGCCAGCACGGCAGCAAGGCCCGCCACAAGCAGGAAAAACCGCGTCAGATAGCCGCCGATGCGCTGGTAGGTGATCTGCATCGCCATCGTGCCGTCCACAGCGCGGCCGCTGACCGACATCTGCTCCTTCCAGAGTGCCACACCATCGCTATGGCCCACAGCAAGGATCGCATCGGTCGTGTAATGGGGCGTGACGGTCAGCCGGTAACGGCGGCCCTCCCGGCCGGTCACTGCCGGGTCCAGCCCCAGGGTCGTATACTGGTCAGGCACGATATAATCCATCGTGCCGACCGAGCGGGACAGCTCTGCGCCGGTATCGGCGTCATATAGCACCACCTCCAGCGCACCGCTGGGCTGCTCCCCGGGCAGGTAAAACTCCAGCCCGATCGTCAGCAGATCCTTGTCGTAGGTGAACACCTGCTCAGCGGTCTCGCCGTCATGGATCAGCTCTGCGCGCAGAAAATCTGTAATGATCTCGCTGCGGCCCTTCGTCACCTGCGGGCGCACCTCGGCCAGCCAGAGCAGCACCACCGCTGCCAGCAGCACAATGAGCGTTGCCAGCGCGGCCAACAGGGGGGTATATTTTTTTTGTTTTGGATTTTTCATGCAATCTCCCGCAAATGCGAAATCACAACACCGCGCCGAACGCCTTTTCCACCGCGTCGTTCCAGCGTCCATCGCTGCGCAAAATTTTCTCGACCGCGCCGCGCACGGCACCTTCGCCGCCGCGCTGGGGGCAGATATAATCTGCGCGGGCCTTTACCTCCTCGGCAGCGTCCGCCGGGCAGGCCACAAAGCCGCACAGCGCCATAGCCGCCAGATCGTTGAGGTCATCGCCGCAGTAGGCGGTCTGTGCCCGGGTATAGCCGTTTTCCGCCATAAACGCCTGCAGAAATGCAGCTTTCTGCCCGACATTCTGGTATACATCGGTAATTTTCAAATCGGCGGCGCGGCGGCGGACGGCCTCGCTCTGCCGCCCGGTGCAGATCATCACGCGGATGCCTGCCGTGCGGGCCAGTACCAGCCCGGCCCCGTCCTTGATGGCAAACTTCTTCATCTCATTGCCGGTGGCATCGTAGTAAACGCCGCCATCGGTCATCGTGCCGTCCACATCCAGCACCAGCAAGCGTATCATAGTCAGGCCCTCTCATACTCACTGGGGGTGATGAATCGCACCGGCAGCCCCGCCGCACGGATGGCACCGGCCATCTGGGCGTTGTAGGCCGCGCCGCGGCCTGTGTGGGTGTGCAGGCCCGCATCGGCATAGGCCGCCGTGCCCGTGCGGTAACCATCGGCACCGGCCAGCAGCACACCCGCCGCGCCGCACTGGCGCAGCAGCCGCAGCAGCATCAGCACGCTGTTGCCGCCCTGCGCATCGGTGGCGGAAAGCCGGTCATAATTCACAACAGCGGCATCCTTATCAGCGCGCAGGTTGCTGGTCAGGATCAGCGGGCAGGGGTAGGCTGCGGCCTCATCAAAGCGTTTTGCGTTGGTAAAGAAGGCGTAGTCCGGCCGCATAAAGCCCGGCACAAAGTTGGCAGATACCGTCACATCGGCAGCTGCAGCCGCCACAGCGGCGCGGCCTGCCTCTGCGGCAAGGCTGGCACCGGGGGCCAGCACCAGCACCGTCTTGCCCGCAAAGGCAGCCTGCAGGGCAGCCAGCGCGGCGGTATCATCGGTGCGGCGGTTCTTGTACTCGGTGTACAGGGCATCGGCGTAGGCCGCATCAAACACTGTCTTTTTGTCGGGGGCAATGTCCGCCAGAATATGGTTGATGTCCCGGTTGGTCAGATCGCCCTTGCCGAGGTAATGCTCCGCATAGTTGCGGTGCAGATTGAACTTGGCCGACAGGAAATACGCCGGTGTATAGCCCCATGCGCACGCCCCCTTGATGGGCGCAATGTGATCCTGAATGGCGTCCATCAAATCATCAATGTTGTAGTGGCTGCCGAAATACTCGTTCATATAATCGGCGATCAGCTCGATCGGCAGGTTGCCGGGGATACGGCCCATGCCCATCAGGCTGCCGTCCACAGCCAGATCGCGGCGCAGGTGTTTATCCAAAAACTCCTGCGCCAGACAGAAGCTCAGGGCCATGTTCTCATGCAGGTGCAGCGCCAGGCGGATGTCCGGGGCCAAATTGTGGTCCGCCATGCTGACGATGCGCTCCAGATCGCGGCGGCGCATGCTGCCGAAGGTATCCACGATGGAGAACTGCCACGGGTGGATGGCGTTGACCTGCTCAAAGATCCAGAGCAGATCTTTATCGCTGTAGCCCATGATGTTGATGGGGTTTATGGAGACCTTGTAGCCAAGTTCTTTAATGCGGCGGGCAAAGTCCATGCCGTCTTTAATGTCGTAATCGTGCGCGGTGATGCGGATGATCTCGATGCCGTGTCCATCGTAGGGGGACAGCTTTTCGATGTCGTAGTTGGAGCGCATCGCCATGCCGGAGTACATCGTGCGGCCGCGCTGGCTCTCGTCAGGCAGCAGGCGGTTCAGCTCCTCGATGGTGTTGCAGACCGTGACATCGGGGTCGTAGCCGTCCACATTGCGCAGAAAGCCCACCTCGACCACATCAACGCCCGCGCGGGTCAGCGTCTGGATGATGCGCCGTGCCTGCCCGAAGCCCCACTGCCAGTCATTGACATAGCCGCCGTCGCGCAGGGTGCAGTCCAGCAGTTTGATATCAGCCATGCTGCTTCTCCTTCAGAATTTCATTGACCAGCGCCAAATCTTTAGGCGTGTCCACGCTGACCGTCTTGTACGGGCTGACGATGGCGTGCACCTTATGGCCATTCTCGATAAAGCGCATCATATCGTTTTCCTCGGCCTTTTCCAGAATAGATTTCGGCGTATCATGGTAAAATTTCAGTGCCTGCTTGCTGTACAGCTGGATGCCGGTCACCTTCTCGTACTCAAAATCCAGCGTGCCTTTGGGGTAGGGGATGGGGCTGCGGGAAATCAGCAGGATTTCCCGCGCGGCGTTGGTCACGACCTTCTGGTTGGAAAAATCAATGACATCGGCCGGATGCTCCATGACATTGGTCAGCACAGCGACATAATAAGGGTCATCGGGCAGGGCGCTGGGCAGGATCAGGTCGAACGCCGCCGGGTTGACCAGCGGCTCGTCGCCCATGAGCTGCAGATACAGGTCGGCGTCCTCCACGGTGCTGACCTCCCAGATGCGGCCGGTCGGGGTGTCATGGTCGGGGCTGGTCATCAGATATTTCATATCATACTTCTTGCAGGCCTCAGCAATGCGGTCATCGTCGGTGGCAATCAGCACATCGTCCAGCTTCGGGCAGGCCTTGGCGGCCTTGTACACCCACCAGATCATCGGCTTGCCCAACACATCGGCCAGCGGCTTGCCCGGCATCCGCGTACTCGCATACCGCGCCGGAATCACAGCGATTGTTTTCATGGTATTATACCTCGCATATTTGGCTTATATATAAAATGAACCACGCATGTAGGGGCCGGGCATGCCCGGCCCACAGCTTTACGGAAAGCGCTCTATTACGATCAGGTTGAGGGCGGGACATGTCCCGCCCCTACAGTTGCAACCCTTCACACCAGCGCCCTCGCTTCGTCCAGCGTCAGCAGGATTTTTTCTTCGGCGGCGGTAAAGCCGCGCAAAACAAAGCTCTGTACCGTTACGGCGCGGGCAAAGGTAAACGGCAGGCAAAAGTTCAGCACCTCGCTGGGCATCGTGCGCTCCAGCACGACCGCCTCGGGGAAAAGCGCCTGATAATCGGTCGCATCGCGCGGGTGCGTCTTGATAAACAGCGGCCCGGCGGCATATTTTGCCGCCACCGCCTTGAACATCGCGTCCTGCTCGCTCTGGGTCATCAGGCCGTCCGCCACAAAGCTGCGGGGCAGCAAAAGCGTGGCACCATCGGCCTTTTCCGGCAGGGGCCGGGTCAAAAATACGCGGCGCACCATTGCTTTTTCGTCCTCGGTCAGGCTTTCCAACAGTTTGGCCTTGCTGTCGGTCACCATGCGGTCGGCGGCAAACAGCGTACACTTCGCGGCGTCCTCGCTCTCCACGCAGCGGCACCACGGGCTGTCACCCCAGTAGAGGTAGCCTTTTCCGCGCTGCTTCGCGGCGAAATCGGCCGCCGCGCGCTGGTCAGTCACCAGATGCTGGTCAGGGCCGAGCGTACTGCCGAAGGTATCCTCACAGAGGATATACCCGGCGCGGCAGTCCTGCAGGTAGCGGCCCAGCACGCTCCAATCGTTGTGGATGTAGACATTTTCATACGCAGCGCGGTCAAATTTCCACCCGCACAGCTTTTCAAACGCCCGCGCGGCCCGCTGGTGGGCAAAGGGGCCGGTCACAGTGCCGGGCCACTTTGTCTCCTCGACAATGACCGTCTTGACAACACCGGTCGCGTCCAGCCGGGCCGCCAGCGCGGCGGTGTCGGGCACAGACGCGGAAAGCACCATCATATGCGGCCCATTTTCACAGGCGCAGCGCCCGGCCCGCAGCAGGTCAACAAGCACCTGATAGGCCGTGTGGCAGATGTAAAGATTCGGTTTCATGCGTTACTCCTGCACGAGCTTGACGGGCGGGAAGTGGATGCGTCCCCAGCCGGACGCCCATTCGGGCATCGTCAGGTCGCTGTTGGTCACTTCAAAGGCGAACTCGGTCACCGGCTTGTCCAGACAGACCGCATGGGCCAGCGCGCCGTCAAAAATATCGAGATAGAAGAAATACTGTCCCTCACCCAGCAGGCTCGGGTCAAATTCAAACACCGAGGTGTAGATTTTGCCCGGCTCGGCGGGGCCGAGGTCGATGGGGTGGGTGATGCCCACGGGGGAGGAGTCCCGCGCGTGGAGGTTCATCTTCATGTGGATGCCTGCAAACGGCTCCGACACGCGCCATGTGATCTTGACGCGCATCTTCTCGGTGTCCGCAAAGACGCTGGACTCCTTATCCACAAAGTCGAGCGTTTCCAGCCGGAACCGCTTACCGGCGCTGCCGGTCATGCGGGCAACATCGGCCAGGTCGTAGTGGACCACATTCACATCGGTTGTGTCCATATAGACGGCAATCGCCTGCTCCACATCTCCGTCAAAGATGACCTTGCCCTTGTCCAGCACGACACAGCGGCTGCAGAGCTGGCGGATGGTGGACATATTGTGGCTGACATACAGCACCGTGCGGCCGTCCTGATTGGCAACATCGCTCATTTTCCCTAAGCATTTCTGCTGGAACTTCATATCGCCGACCGCCAGCACCTCGTCCATGACCATGATCTCGCTGTCAAGGTGGGCGGCCACGGCAAAGGCAAGTTTCACGAACATACCGCTGGAATAGCGCTTGACGGGGGTGTCAATAAAATCGCCGCACTCGGAAAATTCGATGATCTGCGGCAGCTTGGCATCGATCTCGGCCTTAGTCATGCCGAGGATCGCGCCGTTCATATAGATATTCTCGCGGCCCGTCATCTCATTGTTGAAGCCGGTGCCGACCTCCAGCATCGAGGCCACGCGGCCGCGGATTTTGATTTCACCCTCGGTGGGGGCCGTGATGCGGGACAGCAGCTTGAGCAGGGTCGATTTTCCCGCGCCGTTGCGGCCAATGATGCCCAGCGCCTCCCCCTGATAGACTGTCAGATCCACGCCGTTCAGCGCCATAAAGGTTTGCCCAAACAGCCGCTGGTCGGTGCCGATGACGGTGTTCGGGTCCTCCTTGCCGCGCACGCGCGCCCACCAGCTCTGCAGGTCGTGCGTCAGCGTACCGCCGCCGATCTGGCCGAGTTTGTATTGCTTTTTCAGCCCTGTAACCTCGATGACAGGGCGTTTTTCGGTTGTAGACATAATACGCCCTCCCTCAGACGGTATCCATAAAGGTTTTTTCGATGCGGCTGAACAGCACGACACCCAGCACCAGCGCGGCGGCGGTGAATACCAGACTGTACACGATGCCAAACACCGTGACCGTGCCGGTGCCTAAGGTCGCCATGCGGAAGATTTCGATCGGGGAGGTCATGGGGTTCAGCTGAACCAGCACGCGCAGACGGGGGCTGGCGTCCAGCATCGACAGCGGGTAGACAACGGGGGAGGCGTACATCCAAAGCTGCACGCCGAAGCCCACGGCAATGGCAAGGTCGCGGTATTTTGTCGTCAACGAGGATACGATGATGCCGACACCGAGGCCGAGCAGCATGACCTCCAGAATGACAAAGGGCACCGCCAGCACCCACAGTGTAAAGGTCACACCGCTGCCGGTGGCAAAAAACCACACCCAGAAAAGCAGGTACATCGCCGCCTGAATGCCAAAGTTGATCAGGCTGGTCAGCACCTGACTGACCGGCATCGTCAGGCGGGGGAAGTAAACCTTGCCGAAGATCTGCGAGTTCGTCACAAAGGTGTTGGCCGTGTTGTTGACGCAGTTTGCAAAAAAAGTCCAGACCGTGTTGCCCGCCATGTAGAACAAAAAGCCGGGCACGCCATCGGTAGGCATGTTGGCCATGCCGCCGAACACGATATTGAAGATGACCGTTGTGATGAGCGGGTTCAGGATGATCCACGCAGGGCCGAGGATCGTCTGCTTATACAGCACGGTAAAGTTGCGCTTGACAAACATCGTGATCAGGTCGCGGTAACGCCAGAGCTCCTGCAGATCAATGTCGAACCAGCCGGTCCTGGGGCGTATAACGGTGGTCCAGCCCTCCTCGGCCGGGCGGGTGGTTTGCAAATTTTCAGCCATAAAAATACCTGTTCCTTGTGTGTATGATCGTGTTTGCACAGTTATCCATAATAATAGTGATATTTTACCACATTTCGCGCAAAGAATCAACTTGCCGCAGCGTTTATAATTATGGTAGGGGCCGGGCATGCCCGGCCCGCAGCATAAAGGCTGACGAGCGGTCACGGCAAGGCTGCGGGCCGCGCATGTGCGGCCTCTACAGGCAGCAAGAAAGCGGCCTGCCGAAAATCCATCGGCAGACCGCTTTTATACATTCACTATTTTACAGCACCTTTGACAAAAATGCCTTCAAGCGCTCGTTTTCGGGGTTGGCAAAGAACTCCTGCGGGGCCTTATCGACCTTGACGATGCCCTCATCGATGAAGATGATGCGGTTTGCGACCTCGCGGGCAAAGCCCATCTCATGGGTGACACAGACCATCGTCATGCCGCCGCGGGCCAGCTCCTTCATCAATTCCAACACCTCGCCGACCATCTCGGGGTCAAGGGCGGAGGTCGGCTCGTCAAACAGCAGCACATCGGGGTTCATCGCCAGCGCACGCACAATGGCAATGCGCTGCTTCTGGCCACCGGACAGCATGTTGGGGTAGGTGTCGGCCTTGTCGGCCAGACCGATGCGCTCCAGCAGCTCCATGGCTTTCTTGTCGGCCTCGGGCTGCTTCATCAGGCCCAGACGCACGGGGGCCAGCGTGATGTTCTTCTTCACCGTCAGGTGGGGGAAGAGGTTGAAATGCTGGAACACCATGCCCATCTTCTGGCGCACATGGTCAATGTCGTGGTCGGTGACTTCCTTGCCGTTGAAGATGATGTGGCCGCCGTCCGGCTCCTCCAGACGGTTCAGGCAGCGCAGAAAGGTGGATTTGCCGCAGCCGGAGGGACCGACCAGCACAACGCAGTCACCCTTGTTGATGGTCAGGTCCACGCCCTTGAGCACCTGCAGGCCGCCGTAGTTCTTCTTCAGTCCTTTAACGTCTATCACTTTGCGCCAGCCTCCTCTCAAATTTTGCCAGCAGCGCGCTGAACAGCATGACCAGCACCAGATAGGTCGCGGCCACGCCGAGCAGCGGGAACATAGGCTCATAGGTACGGTTCATGATGCCCTGCGCAGCATACAGCAGCTCCTTGCCGCCGATGACCGTGATCAGCGAGGAGTCCTTCAGCAGCATGATGAACTCATTGCCCAGCGCAGGCAGGATGGAGCGGATAGCCTGCGGGATGATGATTTCAAACATCGTGGTCATGTAGTTAAGACCAAGGCTGCGGCCCGCCTCCATCTGGCCGGGGTCAACGGCCATCAGGCCGCCGCGGATGATTTCGGAGACATATGCGCCGGAGTTGATGCCCAGTGCCAGTGCGCCGACCATCGTGAAGTTGCGGCTGCTGGCAAAGATGACCATGCTCATGATAAGCAGCTGCACCATCATGGGCGTGCCGCGGATGACTGTGACATACACCTGCGCCACTGCGTTGAAAATCCCCAGAATCGGGTTGCGGTGGTGGGGCTTCTGCTGGGCATAGCCCACGCGGATCATGGCAACGATGGCACCCAGCACAACGCCCAGCACCAGCGCAATGGCCGTGACCAGCAGGGTCGTGCCGACGCCCTTGATATACTGCTGCCACCGGTCCGCATACAAAAATGCCTGGTAGAATTTTACGAAGAAGTCCTGGCCGAAGCTCAGCTGCTGGCCGCTTTTAGCCAGCTCCGAGAGCGCTTCAAACTGCGCCTCCATCCGCAACACAACCTTTCTTTTTGGGCCGCTCCTGTAGGGGCCGGGCATGCCCGGCCCGTGGCTTTCCGGCAAGCTTCTGCCTGCCGGAGGGTTGCGGGCCGCACATGTGCGGCCCCTACAAAGCGGCAATGATTTTACATGATATTGCTGATTATACCATACTTATAGGAAAAATCACAGCATAATAAAAGAAAAGCGCGCCGGGTTCCGGCGTGCCTTTCGGTAAGCTACAAAACGCTTATTCAGCGTTGATGTACTTGTCCACAATGGCCTGCAGGGTGCCGTCAGCTTTGAGCTCCTCGAGTGCGCCGTTGATGGCGTTCAGCAGCTCCGTGTTGCCCTTGGCAACGCCGATGGCGTAATCCTCCTGCGCATAAGCGGTGTCGAGGATTTTCAGGCCGGGGTTGGCCTCCACGAACTCCTTGGCGGGAGCGTTGTCGATGACAACGGCGTCAACCTGACCATTGTTCAGGGCCTGCACGGCGGTCAGACCGTCGTCGTAGGCGATGACGTTGTCCTCACCGAAGTCGTCGGTGCAGTAAATGTAACCGGTAGTGCCGCGCTGGGTGCCGATCATCTTATCGGCCAGATCATCGGGAGAGGCAATGGTGGAGTCCTCCTTGACGATGATGGACTGGATGCCCTCGGCGTAGGTGTCGGAGAAGTCCATGACCTTCAGGCGCTCATCGGTGACGGTGACGCCGGCCATGACCATGTCGCTCTTGCCGTTCTGGGCGGCCAGCAGGGCGGCGTCAAAGTCCATGTCATCGACCTGCAGCTCCAGACCGAGCTTCTCAGCGATAGCGGCAGCAACATCAATGTCGATGCCCTCAAATTCGCCGCTGTCGGTGGTCATCTCATACGGGGGAAAAGCTGCGTTGGTGGACATCGTCAGCTTACCGGCGTTGACGGTGGTCAGCGCCGCAGGTGCAGCCTCAGCAGTGGAGACAGCCTCGCTGGAAGCAGCCTCAGAGGAAACAGCCTCGCTGGAAACAGCATCGGTGGAAGCGGAACCGCCGCAGGCGGCCAGGCTCAGCATCATAGCGGAGCTGAGCATCAGAGCAGTAATCTTTTTCATGATGATCTCCTCGATTCAATGTATCTCAAATGTTTGTACCTTTCCAAGCCCTCACTTGGTTGATGTATACAGTATAACTGCATAAATATGTAAAGTCAATGTATATTTAATAACTTCGGCGTTTTACATGGGCAGGGCAGGGGAGTGGAAAGTTTTTTGTGCAAACTGGCGGAGGTATGTATGTAGGGGCCGGGCATGCCCGGCCCGCAGCTTTATGACAGACGCCTGCTTGCCTTTACGTTGCGGGCCGCACATGTGCGGTCCCTACAGCCTCAACATTCCAAATTTTTCTACTTGACTTAAAGCCGCACTTGTGCTATAAATAACTTAACTTCATCCTGTACAAAGCCATGAGGCAGACAAACGGGATGCGAGGTCCTGCACAAGAGAGAACCGCCGCGGATCTTCCGCGTGGTGCAAGCGGTTTTACAGCGGCCCGCAGCCTTACCACTGCCGAGCGCGGGGGCGAACCTCCGCCGGGTACGGCCCGTTACAGCCGGCTTGAGCGGCGCTTTCCTTTATTAAAGCAAGGCGCAATTTGGGTGGAACCGTGGAGCTTTTCAATGCTTCATCCCTTGTATGTCGTAAGGGATGGAGCATTTTTTGTTTGCAGCTATGCAAAAGGAGCGTACAACCATGAAGATCATCTACAAGGACGGCACCGTTGCCGAGTGCCCGCAGGAAGAAGAACTGCACGTTCTGCGCCACACGGCAGCCCACATCATGGCCCAGGCCATCAAGCGCCTCTACCCGCAGGCGGACTTTGCCTTTGGCCCCGCGACCGAGAACGGCTTCTTCTACGATGTTGATCTGGGCGACACCAAGCTCAGCGATGAGGATCTGGCCAACATCGAGAAAGAGATGAAGAAGATCACCAAGGAAAATCTTCCCCTCAAGCCGTTCATCCTGCCGCGTGATGAGGCTGTCAAGCTGATGGAGGAGCGTCAGGAGCATTACAAGATCGAGCATATCGCCGACCTCGCCGACGAGACCGAGTTCAGCTTCTATCAGCAGGGCGAGTATGTTGACATGTGCATCGGACCCCACCTGTGCTACACCAAGGCACTCAAGGCCTTCAAGATCACCCAGCAGTCCGGCGCTTACTGGAAGAACGACAAAGAGAACAAGATGCTGACCCGCATCAACGGCGTTGCCTTCCGCAATCAGGAGGAGCTGGACGCCTGGGAGAAGCAGCAGCAGGAGGCCCGTGAGCGCGACCACCGCAAGATCGGCAAGGAAATGCGCCTGTTCATGACGGACGACCTTGTCGGTCGCGGCCTGCCGATGTTCCTGCCCAACGGCTACACCGTCTGGCAGCAGCTGGAGGAGTATATCAAGGGCAAGGAGCGCGAGCGCGGCTACCTGCATGTCATGACCCCCTGCATCGGCACCGTGAACCTGTACAAGACCTCCGGTCACTGGGATCACTACCGTGAGAACATGTTCCCCGCCATGGAGATGGAGGGCGAGAGCTATGTGCTGCGCCCCATGAACTGCCCCCACCACATGATGATCTACGCCAACCAGCCCCACAGCTACCGCCAGCTGCCCATCCGCATCGGCGAGATCGCCCATGACTTCCGCTATGAGTCCTCCGGCACGCTGAAGGGCATCGAGCGCGGCCGTCACTTCTGCCAGAATGACGCCCACCTGTTCTGCACGCCGGAGCAGATCAAGAGCGAGGTCGCCGATGTCTGCAACCTGATTTTTGATGTCTACAAGGACTTCAACATCACCGACTACCGCTGCGTGCTGTCCCTGCGCGACCCCGCTGACAAGAAGAAGTACCATGACGATGACGCCATGTGGAACCATGCCGAGAACGCCCTGCGCGAGGTCCTGACCGAGCTGGGCATCCACTTCACCGAGGAGATCGGCGAGGCCGCCTTCTACGGCCCGAAGCTGGATGTCAATGTCAAGCCCGCTGTCGGTGCCGAGTACACGCTGTCCACCTGCCAGCTGGACTTCTGCCTGCCCGCCAAGTTCCACCTGACCTATGTGGACAAGGACGGCAGCGAAAAGACCCCCGTTGTGCTGCACCGCGCGATCCTCGGCTCTCTCGACCGCTTCATGGCCTACCTGATCGAGGAGACGAAGGGCCGTTTCCCGACCTGGCTGGCTCCCACGCAGGTCAAGGTGCTGCCCGTCAGCGAGAAGACGCTGGACTACGCGAAGGATGTCACTGCCAAGCTGCAGGCCGCCGGCGTCCGCGTCGTGCTGGATGAATCCAACGAGAAGATCGGCTACAAGATTCGTCAGGCCCAGCAGGTTGAACGTGTGCCCTACATGCTGGTTCTGGGCGCGAAGGAAGTCGAGGCCAACAACATCAGCGTGCGTGACCGCAAGGGCGACACCACCACGATGGAGCTGGACGCCTTCATCGCCAAGGTTGTTGATGAAATCAAAAACCGCGTGAATAACGGCTAATATCGGTTTATAAAAATACCGCTGTCAGGAAATGACAGCGGTATTTTTTATTGGTACCGGCGGCAATGTGCCAATGCCCCTCCGGCATCGTTTTACTCGGCCGCCTCCCCACTGCGTGAGGAGGCCTACACGCGGGCTTTTCCCGCTACACCGCTCCCGCTCTTCTTGCCTTTCGGCGATACTCTGTCGGGCCGCAGCCGTAGACCTGCCGGAACGACCGCGCAAAATAGCTGCCGTCCTGAAAGCCGCACTGCCCGGCGATCTCGGTCACACTCAGACCGGTGCCGCACAAAAGCTCTGCTGCACGCTGGGCGCGCCGGTCCCGCAGATACTGGTTCGGCGTTGTACCGATCATATCATGGAAGCACCGCAGGCACTCACTGACGCTGATGGAGGCGCTGGCCGCGATTTGATCGACCGAGACATCCTCGGCGTAGTGATCCTGAATGTACTGGAGCATCCGCTTGATGCGGTCGGCACTACGCAGCGCCTTTTTGGGGATAGGCCGGGCGGACGGCGCATGGGTCACCAGCTGCCAGATCATCTCCGACAGGGCTGCCCGCGCCTTGAACTCATAGCCCGGCACCTCATTGACCACGGCGCGGTAGGCCTGCTCCATCGCCTCCAGCGCCTGCCGCTGCCACGGGATCTCCCGGTGCAGCACCGCGCAGGGGCGGGTAGGGTCGGTCAGCAGCGGCTGCAGATACTTCTGCCAGAATACACTGTCGGCGCTGCCGCCCACCAGCCGCGGGTGAAACACCATGCTGCGCAGCCGGCAGGGGACGGCCGATGCCTGCCAGTCGGCATGCAGCACCCCCGCATTGATAAAGATACCGTCACCGACCGGCAGTGCACATTTTTCACCGCCTGCGGCGGCCAGCACCGTACCCTCGGTCACGACCAGCACCTCCAGCTCCTCATGCCAGTGCCATGGCACCGGGTCAATCTCCAGCCGATCATGGTAGCACGCGACCGGAAACGCCGCCGTGCCGTGGGCGTTCAGCTCACGCCCGTTTTCGTCCAGCTCTGTGCAGCAGGGGCTAAGCGCCATCCCAATCACCTCCATTTTGACGGAATTGTACCGGAATCTCGGCGGATTCCTCGCATTATTCCGCCGCTTTTGATGGTATAATCATAGTGTTCTGATTTCAAATTGTCAAGAGGTATTTGTATGGTTTCTTTGCTTTTACCGGTCATCTATCTGGCATTCATCAGCCTTGGTCTGCCGGATGCCCTGCTGGGTGCGGCGTGGCCGAGCATGTACCCCCAGCTGGGCGCGGGCGTGTCGTGGGCGGGCGGTGTGTCCATGATCATCTCCGCCGGGACCATCGTGTCCAGCCTTGCAAGCGAGCGGCTCAACACCCGCCTCGGCACCGGGCGGGTCACGGCGCTGAGCGTGGCCACCACCGCTGTGGCACTGCTCGGCTTTTCCACCTGCACAGAGTTCTGGCAGCTCTGCCTGTGGGGCATCCCCTACGGGCTGGGTGCCGGCAGCGTGGACGCCGCGCTGAACAACTATGTGGCCCTGCACTATGAGAGCCGCCACATGAGCTGGCTCCACTGCATGTGGGGTATCGGCGCAGCGGGCGGCCCGGTCATCATGGGCTGGGCGCTGGCGGGCAGCACCTGGCAGAGCGGCTACCGCATCATCTCGATTCTGCAAATCGTCTTGACCGCTGTGCTGCTATTCAGCCTGCCGCTGTGGCAGAGCCCCGCCGATGCCGGGGCAGGAGAGGACTTTACCCCCGAGCATCGCACCTTTCCGCAGCTGATGAAAGTGCCCGGCGTGCCGGAGGTCATGGGCTGCTTCGCGCTATACAACGGTTTGGAGGCCGTGGCCGGCATGTGGGCGGCCAGCTACTGCACACTGGTGCGCGGGCTGGACGCGACGACCGCCGCCAGTTGGGCGAGCCTGTTTTACTTGGGCATCACGGTCGGGCGGTTTTTCAGCGGCTTTTTGACGATAAAATTCAACGACCAGCAGATGATCCGTCTGGGGCAGACACTCATCGCCGTGGGTATTGCGCTGCTGCTTCTGCCGGGCAGCGCTGCGCTGCCGGTGGGCCTTGTGGTCATCGGACTGGGCTGCGCGCCCATCTACCCCTGCATCATCCACGAGACGCCCGCCAACTTCGGCAAAAACCTGAGCATGGCGATGACCGGCATCCAGATGGCCGCCGCCTACGTTGGCGTGACGCTGCTGTCGCCGTTTTTCGGCGTGTTAGCGCAGAATATCACGATGCAGCTCTACCCGTGGGCACTGCTCGCCATGCTGGTGCTGATGGTGGTACTGTCGGAGCAGCTGCACAAAAAGACAGCCGCGAGGCGGGCGGGGAAGGTCTAAATAAAGCCTCCCTTGTCAAAGGGAGGTGCCGAGCGTTAGCGAAGGCGGAGGGATTCCTGCCCGGCTGCGGGTGTGACGAGCAGCTATGGCA
Organism: uncultured Oscillospiraceae bacterium; assembly: GCA_900540595.1. GTDB lineage: Bacteria > Bacillota > Clostridia > Oscillospirales > Ruminococcaceae > Gemmiger. Next base: position 29,006 of record UQGL01000002.1, on the reverse strand, counting down.
CGGCCCGTCAGAATCCCTCCGGCCGCCTACGGCGTCCACCTCCCTTTGACAAGGGAGGCTTTTATCCTGTATAATGGTGGAAAGAGGAGGCGATACCATGCAAAAATGCAGTCTGTGCGGCGGGCGGGTCGTCAATGGCCGATGTGAGGAATGCGGCATGCCCATCCCGCCCGAACATACCTACACCCTGCGGGGCGAAAGCGCCCACTACCACCGCGTCAACGGCGAGGATGTGCTTCATCTGGTGCGGCCCCGCGGCAGCCGCCCCAAGGTGGACGGCTACGACGAGGAAGAGCGCACCGCCCATGTACACGAGAGCGGCAGCGACCGCCACGAGGCCCCGCGCGCCGTTGTGCGCACCGCCCGCCGTGCCGGAATCCGCACCGCCAAGCGTACCGGCACTGCCGCATGGAGCCTTATCACTGCGGCGCTGTTCCTGCTGCTGCCCGCCCTCTATCTTTTGCTGCAGCGCAGCACATCCACCCCTGTCCCCGAGCCGCCCCTGCCTGCCGAGGAACAGGCAACAGAGGCCTACAGCAACGCCTATGACGACCTGCGCGGCACTGTGCCCGCCGCGGGTGCGGACTGGGACGGCGACCTGACGGCGGGCCTGTACACCGTAGGGCAGGATCTGCCCGAGGGCACCTACACCATCCAGTGTGCCGAGAGCAATACATCCATTGACCTGCACATCGTCAGCGATGCGTACGGTGTTGAAATCTACGAGGATCTGTCCTCTAACGGCTATGACGCCATCGACAGTGAGCGGGACGATGTCTCTCTGCCGGCAGGCACCGTGCTGTTTCTGACCGGCAATGGCACGCTGTACTTCCACAGCAGCAACGCCCAAGTCGATGCGCTGCCCACTGAGACCGCACCCAATCCGCTGGTCGGCGATACGGCGTACACCCTCGGCGACAGTGATGAGAGCCTGTATCTTCTGGTAGGTGAGGATATTGAGCCGGGTGTCTACGATGTGACCTGCACAGCGGGCACCGGATATTTTTCCTTTGTCCTGCCGATGGAGAATACCCGCACAATGTACTGCAGCGCATGGCTCTACGGCGACCCCGACTATGTCGATACGCTCCGCCACATCACCCTGACCGAGGACACCGAGGTCACGCTCTCCAACTACAGCGATATGGATTTTACCGTGACGCTGACCCCCAGTGAAACGGTGTATGTGCATGAATAAAAAAACGGCCACTCAAAAATGAGTGGCCGTTTTTTATAGCGTTGCAGGGGCCGGACCTGTCCAGCCCCTGCCGTGCGGCAGAAATCACACCTTCTGCCGTAATTTCTCCACTTCTTCCTCCGTCAGCTCCCGCCATTGTCCGGGGGCCAGTGCGGCATCCAGCGCCACGCCGCCGATGCTCCGGCGGTGCAGGGCATTCACACCCGCACCATAGACGCCGAACATCCGCTTGATCTGGTGGTACACGCCCTGCCGCAGCGTCACAAGAACGGTTTTGCCGTCATCGGTCAGCGGCTCTGCCCCTGCCGGGGCCATCGTCTCACCGTCCGCAAGCGTGACGCCTGCGGCAAAGCCGCGGCGCATCTCCTCGGTCAGTGCTGTGTCGAGTGTAACAACATATTGCTTTTCAACATGATGCGCGGGGGAGAGGATGTCGTGCGCCAGCGCGCCGTCATCGGTCAGCAGCACAAAGCCGGTGCTGGTCTTATCCAGCCGCCCGGCCGGGAAAAGCTCCCGCCGGGGAAAGTCCGCCGCCACAAGGTCTACCACCGTGGTATCCCGCTTGTCCCGGCTTGCGCTCACGACCCCCTCAGGCTTGTTCAGCATGATATAGACAAACGCCTGATATGCGCCCGCCAGCGGCGTGCCGTCCAGCGCAACCTCGGCCGTATGCTCGTCAAGCTGGGTGTCCGCCTTGCGGCAGACCATGCCCCCCACCATGACGCGGCCCTTTGTCACGGCCTTGCGGCTCTCGCTGCGTGTCATGCCGGTGCGCTCGGCCAGATACTTATCCAGCCGCATCATGCTTCATGCTCCTGCGTGATGGCCGCCGTCTTGCCGCGCGTGACCTTGACGAGATCGGCGGGGGCGCACTCAATCTGGGTGCCAATGCGCCCGCCGGAGACGAGCATCGTGTCCTGCGCCAAGCAGCTCTCGTCAAAGACGGTCACGAACTGCTTTTTCATGCCGACAGGACTGCACCCGCCGCGGATGTAGCCGGTGACCTTGTTGATGTCCGCCACATGGATCATCGCCACGCTCTTGACACCGGCAGCCTTGGCGGCTTTTTTCAGGTCCAGCTCTGCCAGAACCGGCACAACAAAGACATAGTAATTGCGGTCAGCGCCCTGCGTGACCAGCGTTTTAAAGACCCGCGCCGGGTCCTGCCCGGTCAGGCGCGCCACATTGGCGCCGTCCACAGCCTGCCCCTCCTCATGGGGGTATTCATGCGCAGTGTAGGCAACCTTTGCCCGCTCAAGCATCCGCATTGCGTTGGTTTTTGCTTCTTTTGCCATATCTGAAAACCTCTTTATCTGTCTCTATGCCTTCCCCCGAGGGGCTGCGCCCGCAGGCGCGTGTCGGAGCGCAACCGCCGTAGGCGGCTCTTAGCGCGTAGACTGAAGGTGGCCCCGCAGGGCCGGATGAGGGGCGCGTGTTCCCGGCAACCCTCTGTTGGGCAATAATGGCAAGGCCGCCCCTCATCAGTCCGCTTCGCGGACAGCTTCCCCCAAAGGGGGAAGCCTTTGCGTTCCTATTATATAACCCCTAAACAATTTTCGCAAGGGGGCTTGACTTTAGCGCTTTAAAGTGTTAGAATAGCGGCATTGACAAAAACACCTGCGTGTAAGACAATAGAAGCAGAAAAGACAGGAGTATACCACCATGATTATCGTACTGAAACAGCACGCCCCCGCCGACAAGGTCGAAGCCTTCTGCAAAGAGCTCAACGGCATGGGGTATCAGATCAATGATTCCGTCGGCAGCGACACCCACATTCTGGGCCTGATCGGCGATACCAAGGCCCTTGCCGAAAGCTGGGTGCTGGCCAACCCGGTCGTCGAGACCTGCCGCCGCGTGTCCGAGCCGTACAAAAAGGCCAACCGCAAATTCCACCCGGATGACACCGTGGTCGATGTCGGCGGCCACAAGATCGGCGGCGGCTACTTTGCCGTCATGAGCGGCCCCTGCAGCGTTGAGAGCAAGGAGCAGATCACCTTTGTGGCGCAGCGGGTGCAGGCCGCCGGGGCCAGCATCCTGCGCGGCGGCGCGTTCAAGCCGCGCACCAGCCCCTACAGCTTTCAGGGCCTGCGCGCCGAAGGCTTGGAGCTGCTGCAGGAGGCCCGCGCAGTCACCGGCCAGCCCATCGTGACCGAGCTGATGAACAACGAGCATATCCCGCTGTTTCTGGACGCCAAGGTCGATATGATCCAGATCGGCGCGCGCAACATGCAGAACTTTGAGCTGCTCAAGGCGGTCGGCAAGCTGGATGTGCCGGTGCTGCTCAAGCGCGGCCTTTCCTCCACCTTGGAGGAGCTGGTCATGAGCGCTGAGTACATCATGGCTGAGGGCAACCCCAATGTCGTGCTGTGTGAGCGCGGCATCCGCACCTTTGAGACAAGCATGCGCAACACGCTGGATATTTCCGCCGTGCCTATGCTGAAAAAGATGACCCATCTGCCGGTCGTGATCGACCCGAGCCACGCTGCCGGCATCGCCTTTATGGTGCCCGCACTGGCACAGGCCGCCGTGGCAGTCGGTGCGGACGGCCTGATGATCGAGACCCACAACGACCCCGCCAAGGCCAAGAGCGACGGTGCCCAGAGCCTGACCCCCGACCAGTTCGACACGCTGATGGCCACCATCAAGCCTGAGCTGGAGTTCTTTGGGAAAACGCTGAATTAAAGGAAACACACCCTACAAAAAATCCCGCTGTCCGGCACAGGCAGCGGGTATTTTTTATTTCTGGTACAATTTTTTCTTCTGCTGGTGGGCTGCGATCTTGATATAGACCGGCCTCGGCAGAAAGCGTCCCAGCGTCATACCGGCCGCCACAAGCCGGCTGGGTACAATAACCGTCTTGCGGCGGGCAATGCCGTCCAGCGCACAGCGCACGCAGTATTCCGGCGTGATGCCGCGCAGGGCGAACTCAACATTCGCCACGGCGTTGAACTCCGTGTCCACCGGGCCGGGGCAGAGGCAGCCCGCATACACCGGGCTGTGGGCCTCCTTCAGCTCCTGCGCAAGGGCGCTGGTCAGGCTGACCACATAGGCCTTGGTGGCGTAGTAGGTCGCCATATAGGGGCCGGCGGGCATCAGGCCGGCGCAGGAGCCGACATTGAGCAGCGCGCCGAAGCCCTGCTTATAGAGCTTCTGGCCGATCTTCTTGGTCAGGATATGCACTGCCCGGATATTGACGGACAGCATATCCAGATCCTTGTCCAGCTCGGTCTGCAAAAACGGCCCGCAGTCACCAAAGCCTGCATTGTTGATAAACAGATCCACCCGGCGATCCTCCAGCGTCTTGGCCAGCCGCAGACACTCGCTCTTTTTGGACAGATCCGCCGTCATGATCTCACAGACGGTCGTAAGCTGGTCAGACAGCGTTTCCAGCCGGTCAGCGCGGCGGGCCACCAGCATCAGGTTATACCCGCGGGCAGACAGCTGCCGCGCAAATTCGGCGCCGATGCCCGAGCTGGCACCGGTGATAACTGCAAACTTAGGCATAGGTATCTCCTTCTTTTATCGGAAATCGTGCGGTATGCGGCATTCGCCTTTAATGGTGCCGCCCCACACCACCGCCGCGTGTGGAGCCGCCGCCCGAGCGGAACCCGCCGCCCGAGGGACGCGAACTGCCAAACCCGCCGGAGGGACGGCTGCGGCCTGCACCGCCGCCGCTGGTAAAGCCGCCGCCTGCGCGGAACCCGCCCGAGGGACGCGGCCCACCGGAGGGTCTTGGCCCGCCGGGACGCGGGCCGCCCGGGGCGGGGCCGAAGCCGCCGTAGGGCGGCGGGGGAGGAGGCGGCGGACGGCGGGGCCGCCGGGATGCGCGGCCCATGCCGTACCAGAACATATTGCTGCCGATACTGCCGCCACGGCCGCCGCGCCGCGGGGGACGCGGGCCGCGGGGACGCAGCACTACCGTGGTGATCCAGATGATAAGGATCACCGCAATGATCAGAAGGATCATGCCCATCACATTCACCCCTCCGCGTGCGGCCGTGTTGGCGGTGTAACCGCTGTCCAGCGTCACACCGTAGATGCTGCACAGCCGGTCGGCCAGCGCCTGCACGGTCTTTTGGGTGCCGGTGTCGTAATCACCGGTAGCCCAATAGGGCTCCATGTACTCGTCCAGAAGGGATCCCAGCGTGCTGAAGGACAGGCGGCTTTCCAGCCCGGAGCCGCGCATGATGTAGTAGTCGCCGCCATCGGCCTCATAGGGGGCCAGCAGCAGCAGCACACCGTTGTTCTGGTCGGCAGAGCCAAGCTCCCAGTCGTTAAAGACATTGTAGGCAAAGCCCTCCATTGTCGTGTTGCCCAGCAGTTCATCGACCGTGTAAACGCCGATCTGCGCGCCGCAGGCATCGGACAAGCTGATTGAGATTTCATTGATGTAGTTTTCCGTTTCGGCGGAAAGAATGTCCGCGTGGTCGGCCACAGCGTTTTTCTTATCCACCTGCACGCGGGGTGCTGCCCAGACGGGCAGTGCCGCCAGCACCAGCGCCGCAAGCACCGCACCTGCGGCCGCCGCGCGCCCTGCAAATGTTTTCAGTTTCATAGCGTTTCCTTTTGTTGTACGCTTATCCAAGCAGTGTGAATGTCGGCATCGTCTCAACCCCCCACAGGGCGCCAAGCTGCGTTGTGGGGAAGGCGGTGGAATTTACAACAGCGGCATACTTGTTGTATTTTGTAAGATACTCCCGCACGATGATATTTTCGTATGAGGTGAACTCATCGTGCGCAATGTCCAGCTCTCTGCGGTCCTGCTTATCCCTTTGGGCATGCGCCGTTTTATAGGCCAGCTCGACCGCATTGATCATCTCGCTGTGTACAGTCGGCTGCTGACGGCTGATGTCTCCGATATACTCGTTTACCGCCTTCTGCGCCTGCTGTACCGCTGCGTTATCCTCACCCAAGATCGTTCCTGCCTCGGCAACGACCTGTGCGGCGGCCTGCGCCAGTCTGCCCGTGTCGGTTCTGCCGCTGTTTGTTGTACACATCTCGGTATAGGCGGCAACGGCCGCCGTTTGCGTCCCTTTCAGCCTTGCGCCACCGATGCCAAACACCGACACAAGCGCCAGCGCGACAAGCACCAGCGATGCCACACCGCGCTTTTTGGCGGGTGCAGGCAGCTTTGTCTCGACCTCGCCGAGAATTTCCAACTGCGGGCCATAGATGGTAAAGGTTTCCTGTTGTTCGAGTTGCATTTGTTTACCCCATCATGTCATAGTACCGGATATGCGCAGGGCGGCCGGAAAGCCGGTGTCAATTTGCGGGGCGTCAATTATGCCGCCCCTGCGGCAGTCTTCAGCTGTTGATCTCAAGCATCTTCTGGCGCAGTTCGCCCTCGATGCGGCCCAGCTCCTGCTCGGCATTGGCGCGCTTGGCCTTGCCGTCGGCACGGATCTTGTTCAGCTCGTCCAGCGTTTCGATCAGCTGCTTGTTCGTCTGCTGCAGGGTCTCAATATCCACAATGCCGCGCTCGGACTCCTTGGCGATCTCGATGGTGCCCTGCTTGAGGGTGGCGGCGTTCTTTTTCAGCAGCTCGTTCGTGGCATCGGTCACGGCGCGCTCGGCAGCCATGGCCTGCTGGCTGTGGGCAATGCCCAGCGCCAGCACCATCTGGTTCTTCCACAGCGGGATGGTGTTGACGATGGTGGTCTGGATCTTCTCGGCCATCATCGTGTCATTGGACTGGATCAGCCGGATCTGGGGGCCCATCTGGATCGAAACATTGCGGGTCAGCTCCAGATCGTACAACTTTTTCTCAAACCGGTCGCAGAGATCGGCCAGATCGCGGGCTGCCTGTGCATCCTCGGGCAGCTGGGTGCGCTGGGCCTTCTCCTGCGCAGCCTTCAGGTCGTTGGCGCGGACCTCGGCCAGCTTCTTTTTGCCGGCCAGAATGTACATCGTCAGTTCCTTGAAGTAGACAAGGTTCAACTCATACATCTTGTCCAGCATCGTGATGTCCTTCATCAGGGTGACCTGATGATCCTCCAGCTGGGCCTTGATGCGCTCAACATTCTTGTCGGCGCTGTCGTAGCGGGTCTTGAGCTGCTCGATGCTGTTGGTAGTCTTTTTAAAGAAGCCAAAGATGCCCTTGGGCTGCTCAGCACCGGCATCAAAGCCCTGCAGCTCGGAGATCAGGCTCGTGATCAGCTCGCCGGTTTCGCCCATGTCCTTCGTCTTGACGCGGGAGAGCGCCGTCTCGGAAAAATCGCTCAGCTTTTTCTGGCTGGCGGCACCGTACTGCAGCACCATCTGGGAGTTGGTGATGTCGATCTTCTCAGCGAAGTCATTCACCATCTTCTGCTCCTCGGGGGAGAGGGGGGTATCCTCGACCTGCACGGGGGTCGCTTTTTTGCTCTCCTCGATGACCTTTTCATCCGCAGCGGGATCCAGCGTCAGCGTGGGGGCTGCCGGGGCGGCGTCAAAGGTCAGGGAAGGGGCAGCGGGGACATTCAGTTCATTGTTCAGATCAGCCATTGGGTTTCATCCTTTCTCGTATCCATTATTTCGCAAGGTTCTGGCTCTTCAGGATACTGTCCAGCACCTCAATATCAGTAGAAATATCCATTGCCTCCGCGCTGTACAGCGCGTCAAGCTGGTTTTCAAAGGCGGTCGCGGTGGTCGCGGCATTGCGGCGCAGCTCCGATTCGATCTGGGCGGCATTCTCACCCTTGACGCCGTTTTGCTCCAGCGCAGCATAGGTAGCCATCAGCTTTACGGTCTCCGGCAGGTAATAGCGCGCAAAACGGTCGATGGCACGCGCCTTTTCGGGTGCCTTTTCAACCACGGCGGCAATGCTGCGGCCCGCCTTTTCCATCCGCTCCATCGCAGCAGAAAGCTGCGGGTCGGGGATTGCCTCGTTCAGCTTGTGCAGTGCATCCAGATTAGCGGCAATGCCGTTGAGCATCGCGTCCACATCCTCACTGCCGGTGGCGTAGGGGATCAGCGTGCGCACGACGCGGGTGGGGCAGAGCTTTGTACCCACAGCGTAGGCGATCAGGCTCAGCCCCGCAAGAATCAACAGGTTGGACAGGCGGTACGGCGGCAGCAGCAGCGCCCCGACCGGCCACACCAGCGCCGCCATATAAATGGGCAGCACCGGGCGTTTGGTTTTTTCCTGCCATTTGCTCATGCAGGCACCTCCCTATTTTTCTTGCTCTGTAGGGGCCGGACATGTCCGGCCCGCGGCCTTACGGTCAACCGCCTTCCATGGGAAGGCTGCGGGCGGGGCATGCCCCGCCCCTACCGGCAGGCAATATTAGAATTATACCTTTTTATTATAGAACAAAATCCGTTCACTTGCAACCATCCGCGTGCAAAAACGGTGCCAGAGCCGCGCCCCAGGTCGCCTGCAGACGCGCAGGGGACCAAGCGGCGTTGGCGGGGCTGGTGCTGGGCAGCACCACAGCGGGCAGGTGGGTCAGAGGCTCTGCATATTTGGCGTAGATACGGCCGGATGCCGCGCCGTTGCAAAAGACCGCCTGCACCCCCAGCTGCCGGATCAGCGCCGCCACATCGTTCGGCACCGCGTTGCGGATGGACGCATCTGACGCCCCGCGTATGTCGCAGGCGCCGATGGTATCCCACACGGCCAGACCGTGGCGCAGGATGATGCGTTTCTTCGCCTCAATGTCCGCCCAATCGGGCACCGGCTCGCCGGTCACAGCGGCAAGCATCGGCCAAAAGCGGTTCTGCGGGTGGCCGTAGAAAAAGCCCTGCTCCCGGCTTTTGGGGCTGGGAAAGCTGCCCAAAATCAGTGCATTGGCCTGCGCCCCGTGCAGCGGCAGCAGGCCCGGCCCCACATGGGTGTACTCAGCCATTTAAAACGCCTCCGGCCAGAGGGCGCGGCAAAGCTCCGCAATGCCGTGCTGTTCGGCATCGGGGCCGATGCGGTCTGCGGCGGCCTTTGCGGCAGCGCTGCCGTTGCCCATGGCAATGCCGAGGCCTGCCGCTTTCAGCATCGCAACGTCGTTATCGCCATCGCCCACGGCCACGCAGTCCGCCGGGTCGATGCCCGCCAGCTTCGCCAGTTCCCGCAGACCTGCGCCCTTGTCAACGCCCTGCTGCAAAATATCGCAGCCGTCGCTGCCGGGGTAGGAGAACAGGAAATTCAGCCCCAGATAGCCGTATTTTTCCTGAAACCGGTTGGCCATCTCCTGCGAAAGAAAGCCGAACGCGCCGAACGGCATCTCCTGCAGATGCTGGTCCTGATCCTCGCCGTCCACGATGTTGAGCGCAAGGTTCTTTTCCCGCTCCCGGCGGGCGAACTCCTCATAGCCAAGGTAGGCATAGTTCGCATCATGGAAGGTGAAGCGCAGGGGCAGCTCATGATCCTCAAAAAAATCCACCAGCGCGTACATTTCCTCGCTTGTCAGCCGGTGCAGGGCCAGATCGCAGCCCTTGTAGTCCACCAGCTGCGCACCGCCGGCGCAAACCCAGTAATCGGGGCGGATGCTGCGCAGCAGCCCCTTGCCCACGCCGATGCGCCCGCGCCCGGTGGCGATCGCAACCTTGACGCCCGCTCTCTGCACGGCGCAGACCGCCTCGGCGTTTTCCTTCGGCACGCGCTCACAGCTGCCGGGGCGCAGCGTACCGTCTATATCGAGTAAAAGAAGCTTGTATTGCATAAAAGTTGACCTTTCCTGATTTTCCCTGACCCCATCTGCGAGGGAGGCAAGTATTTGATTGATTCTATTATACCAAAGTCTAACCCTGTCCCGCAAGGCATATTCTGCCTTGGGGTGATGTTTGTGCAGCTGGATTTATCGCGTTCCCGCAGGCGGCGGCGCTGGTGGCTTTTGCCGCTGGTTCCGGCCGTGCTTTGGTTTTGCCTGCCGCGGCTGGCGGCAGCCCTGCCCGCAGCGGCAGCCCGGGCTGACCGGGTCATCGGGGCGCGGTACACTGCGCGGCTCGATGCCCTGCAGCAGGAAAATTTTGCACTGCATCAGCGTCTTGCAGCCAGCGCAGACGCAGTTGCCGAGAATAAGGCCCTGCGCAGTCTCCTTGGCAGCGGGCGCGCCGTCGGCTGCGTCACCCCGGCGCGGGTGCTGGCCCGGACGCCGTGCGGCCTTACGCTGGCCTGCCCGGATGCCGCGCCCGGTGCCGCCGTGCTGGACGCGGGCGGGCGGTACGCGGGGACCGTGGCCAGCTCGGACGGTGATCGCTGCACCGCAGCCTTTACCGCAGCAGCCGGGCTGTGCGGCAGCTGCGTTGGGCTGGCTACGCCGGGAAAGTGGGTGCTGACCGGCCTGCCCGCCGACTGCACGCTGACCGCCGGGGAGATTGTGACCACCCCGGGCGGGGACTGGCTGGGTATGCTGGCCGCAGCCCCGGTCCCCGATGCGGACGGGCTGACGGCCTCCGCCCCGCTGACCGATACCGCCGACCTGCACGCTGCCGTATATTTTGTGCGCACCGATTGATATTTTGTCGAAATTCCGCTATAATAAATGTGTTTGAAATCCACGACATGAGGTGATCCCATGGCCAACCGCAATAAATCACACCGCCGCGCCCGCGTTGCGGTGCTGATGGTACTGTGCAGCGCGGTATTTGCCGCTTTTTTTGCACGGCTGGCATGGATGCAGTTCGTCATGGCTGACCATTACGCCGACAAGGCCGCCGAGGCCAGCTCGGCAAGCTATACCGTCACCCAGCACGCTGCGCGCGGTCCCATTCTGGACGCAGGCGGCACCGTGCTGGCCCGCGATGCCACCGTATACGATATCTACCTGCGCATACCGGCCCCGCCCGGCACCGACCTGCGCAAGACCGTACAAACCATAGAGGAACTGACAGGCAGCAAGGATGTGGAAACACAGCTTGCTGCCTTTTGTTCTGCCGCCTCGGCGGGGGAACTGGCGGTGGCCCGGAATGCTGACAGCGCCCTGCTGACTGCGCTGTACCGGGCCGGTCTTGTCCAGAGCGGCGCCGTGCGGCCTGCGGCCCGGGGCGTGCGCAGCTGGCCGGACGGTGCTCTGCTGCCCCATGCGCTGGGCTTTACCGGCCCCCTGACTTCCGAGCAGTGGCCCGCCGCCAAACAGCGCGGCCTTGCCATGGACGCCGTCATCGGCCAGAGCGGACTGGAGGCCGCCTACGACACACTGCTGCGCGGGCAGGACGGGCGGCTGCTGGTCAACACCGGCTTTGACGGCACGGTGCGCCGCACCGTCCAGCTGCGGGAGGCACGCCCCGGGGCCGCGCTGGTACTGACCGCAGACAGCGCACTGCAAAAAGTGCTGCAGAATGCCCTGCTCGGCCAGATCAACACCCTGCGCACGACCCGGGCCGCCGGAGCCGGACGGGAATGCCGCGCCGGGGCTGCCGTAGTAGTCGATGTGCGCACCGGCGGCATTTTGGCGGCGGCAAATGTGCCGGGGTTCGACCTGAACGCCTACCGCGCCGACTACGCCGCGCTTTCCGCCGATAGCGCCGCACCGCTGCTCGACCGGGTCTGTCAGGGTCTGTACGCCCCGGGATCCGCCTTCAAGCCGGCGGTGGCCGCAGCGGCACTGACAGCGGGCATCGACCCGGCTGCCACCGTCAGCTGCACCGGCCGTTACGGCTTTTACAGCGGCTACCAGCCCGGCTGCCTGCAGTACGGCCACAGCGGCCCTGTCGATCTGCGCACCGCTCTGGAATACAGCTGCAACATCTTTTTTTACGATGTCGGGCGGCGGCTGGGTGTAGATGCCTTTTCCGCCATGGCCCGGCAGCTGGGGCTGGCCGCCCCCACCGGCGTGGAAATTGCCGAGGCGCACGGCCGCCTGACATGGACGACCGATGAAAACTATCAGGCCGGCCTGACCCTGATGGCCGCCATCGGGCAGGGGAACACCGCCGTGACCCCGCTGCAGCTGGCAGCCTATGCGGCGGCGCTGGCCAACAGCGGGCAGCGCCCTGCCCTGCATTTTGCCGACCGGGCCGTCAATTCCGCCACCGGCGAGGTTCTTTGGCAGTATCCGGTCTCCTTTACCGAGATACCGGGCGGCGAAGCGGTGTTCGGCCCGATCCGCGATGGCATGAAGCGCATGGCGCAGACCACCCGCATCCTGCGGGAGGCTCCTGTCCTGTGCGCCGCCAAAACCGGCAGTCCCCAGCTGGCAGACACGCTCCCCGACGGCGGGCACTATGTCAACTCGGTGCTGATCGGCTACGCCCCCGCCGATGCCCCGCAGATTGCGGCGGCCGTTGTGCTGGAATACGGGGGCGGCGGTGCAAACGCCGCCCCGATCCTGCGGGCCGTGCTGGATGCGGTGTTCGGCAGCTGAATCGTTTCCGCCATTTCGGCGCCGCTGCGGCCCGGTCGGACAGCCTGCCGCCGCGGCCGCAGCAAAAAGTGTCCCGCATCGTGATTTTCTTCAAAAAAGACCTGTTATATTTTACGAAAAAGCCAGTTGCAGTCCGGCCGGAAGTGTGTTAAAATAAGATAGGATAGTGTAATGCAACTGTGGAGAGGAGCCGACATGAACGCACAGTGTATCATGGTCTGCTCCGGCAAGGGCGGTACCGGCAAAAGTACGGTTTCTGTGCTGCTGGGTGCCTGCCTTGCACGGCTGGGCCGTAAGGTTCTGCTGATCGAGCTGGACTCGGGTCTGCGCAGCGTGGACATTATCGCAGGCGTCTACGGCCGCACGGTGTACGACATCGAGGATGTCCTCTGCGGCCGGTGTGAGGGCGCCAAGGCTGTGGTGCCCAGCCCGCTCTACCCGGGGCTGTCGGTCATCAGCGCCCCCTATGAGGGCGGCGCGGTGGAGGCCGCACCTCTGGGGCGGCTCCTCGTTGCCATGCGCCCCTATTTTGATTATGTAATTCTGGACACCGCCGCCGGCATGGGCGCGCCGTTCACAGCGGCCGCCGCCGTGGCGGATAAGGCCCTGCTGGTACTGACCCCCGATGCCGTGGCCCTGCGTGACGGCAAGATCGTGGCGGACCGCCTGTTGGCCGGGACCCGCCCGCAGAGTGCTGTGCGGCTGGTCATGAATCGTGTCCGGCGTGAGAGCTTCGGAAAAAACGCCTCGGTAGCCGATCTGGATGAATGTATCGACACCGTGGGTGCCCAGCTGCTGGCAGTCATCCCCGAGAGCCGCACGCTGCAGCTGGCCGGTGCCAACGGCACGATACCGCCCGCCGGGGATCCCGCTGTCATTGCCGCACAGGCGATGGCAAAACGGCTGTGCGGGCAGCGCGTACCCCTGACCTTTTGATGAACAATTCTGCTGCGAAGGATGGTGGCATTTTTATGACGATCGCATTGATAGCTCATGACGCCAAAAAGGAATTGATGGTGCAGTTCTGTATGGCTTACCGCCATATTCTGGAACAGCACCGTCTGCTGGCGACCGGCACCACCGGCCGTCTGGTCGAGGAGAACGCCGGGCTGAAGGTCACAAAATTTCTCCCCGGCGGCCATGGCGGCGCCGAGCAAATCGTAGCGCGCATCGCCTGTGAAGAGGTGGACATGCTGCTCTTCTTCCGCGACCCCATCAGCGCCAAGCCCAATGAGCCCAACGAGATGAACCTGCTGCGCATCTGCGATGTCCACAACATTCCTGTTGCCACCAACATCGCCACCGCCGAAGTCCTGATCCACGGTCTGGAGCACGGCGACCTCGACTGGCGCACCATCATCAACCCGCAGCATTGAAGTAACGACTTTGATGTAGGGCACAACAAGAACTCAAAAAGGACAAATACAGAGAAATAATTGTAAGACCCCAGCACCTCCGGGTGTTTGGGGTCTTTTTTGTTTGCCATTTTTGAGAGCGAAATCAGAAATCTATAAGAAAAAATCTTGGATTCCCGCGTTTTAGAGTGATTTTTGATAAAGCATTGAGGAATAATGGGCGGCGAGCGGAACGGAGTGGAGCGAGCCTACCTTGACTCGTTTTCCCGATTTTCTCCCTTGGATTTTCTTGATTTTTTAAGTGCCCCTTTGGAATTTTTTGAGTGCCCTTTCATAGACTTTGATACAGCAAGAGCCGCCGAATGTTCGGCGGCTCTTTTTTTCTGCTTTATTGCGGCCAGTCTGCGCTTTGGGCCGTGCTTTTGTCGGTGTGCATCCACAGGACGGCCCAGCCGTTCCGGTCCGCAAGGGTGCGGCCGGTCTGCTCCGGCAGGCAGAAAAGCCCTGTGGAGAGCGCATCGGCCAAGCCGCCGGCTTCGGTGTGGGCCAGCACTGCCACGCTGCTCACATAGCGGGCGGGGTAGCCCGTGGTCAAGTCGATCAAATGGGCGTAGCGCACGCCCTCATATTCAAAATAGCGCTGATAGTCGCCGCTGATGACCAAGCTGTCTCCATCGGCCAGCTCAACGGCCTGAATATACGCAGGGTCATCGCCCCACGGGTTCTCAACACCCGCCGTCCACGGCTTTCCGCCGGGCTTGGTGCCGATGGCCCGCAGATTGCCGCCGACATTCAGCAGGGCACTTGTCAGGCCGCGCACCTGCGCGGCCCGGGCGGCCTGCTCCACGGCGTAGCCCTTGCCGACCGCCCCGACATCCAGCGTCATGTCCGGGTCGGCAAAGCAGACAGTCTGCGCAGCATCGTCCAAAATCAAGTTTTCGATGTCGATGTGCTGCAATGCCTCCGCGATGGCATCCGCAGCGGGCGGGGCAGGGGAGTCACTCTCCCGCGCATCGTGCCACAGGCGCAGCACCGCACCCGCTGCGATGTTTGTCGCGCCATCGGTCGCAGGGTAGGCGGTGTCCTTACACCAGCGCAAAAATGCGTATAGTTCATCCCCGACCCGCACCGGTGCGGCGGCAGCCTGCGCGTTGACATCGTACAGGTTCACAACATCGTCGTAATGGTTGTAGATGTCAAACAGCTGATTATAGTGCGCCAGATCGTCATACAGCACCGCCGCCTGCCGGTCCCAATCCTGTTGACTGGCGGCATAGCCCTGCACCACAGCCACGGTATCAAACAGGTCAAACCAAGTCGCACTGTACAATTTTTGCTGTTTTTGGCAGGCTGTCAGCGACAGGCAGAGCAGCATGGCCAGCGCCAGCGCAGCAAGGCGGCGCTTCACGCTTTTTCTCCTTGTACAGTTTCGTGTTCAGTGTTCAATTCCAGCAGCAGATTCGCCAGCATCCAGCCTTTGCTGGTGGGCGTGACCATGCTGCGCACCGGAATGGACGCGCCGCCTGCCTGCACCAGGTCAAGGAACGCGCCCAGCTCACCGGTATCATGGCGCAGACCGCTGATAATAATGGCCGGGCGGTCCGGCACAGCAATGAGCGGCGCAGCAGCCGGGGCAGGCTTGCCCGCGCAGAGGTCACCCACAATGCCGCCGAGGTCGCCATCTGCCACACGGCGCAGCTTCACCTCATATCGCTTGGCCGCGCGCTCAATGGCGGCGTAGTTGGGGTAGCTTTCATCAATGCGCCACAGCAGGGCGCACCGGGGTTCACGGATGATTCGGGCTTTCATGGTGTTACCTCATTCAAAAAAGGCGCTGCCATGTACCGGGCAGCGCCTTACTTGGTTTTACAGGTCGGGGTGGTACTCTTTGCAGGTGCATTTTTTCCACTTCAAACCGCTGCCGCAGGGGCAGGGATCGTTGCGGCCGATCTTCGTCACGCGGACAGGGGCGGCACCCTTGGCACCGGCCTGTGCAGGGGCGCCCTCACCGGTGGGCTTGGCGATCTGCTCACGCTTCGGCTCGGCATTCTGCTGGCGGATCTCGATCGTCAGCAGCATGTGGACGGCATCCTCGCGGATCGAGGCGATCATCTCATCGAACATGGCAAAGCCCTCGATGCGGTACTCGACCACGGGGTCATGCTGGCCGTAGCCGCGCAGACCCATGCCCTGCTTGAGCTGGTCCATATTGTCGATATGCTCCATCCACTTGGAGTCAACATTGCGCAGCAGGCAGATGCGCTCCAGCTCGCGCATCGTCTTTTCGCCGTAGCGCTTTTCCTTCGCGGTCAGGATATCCATGCCGCGCTTGTACAGCTCATCGGCAATGCCCTCGCGGGTCAGCTCACCCAGCTGCTCGGTGGTGTAGTTGAAGTCGGTGGGCAGGCACAGCCAGTTCATAAAGTGGCGGCGCAGACCGGCAAAGTCCCAATCATCGGCCGTTTCGCCGTTCAGGTAGTTCGCGCAGGCATCATCAATAGACTGGCGCATCATCTCATGCAGCTTGCCGGAGATATCCTCGCCGTCCAGCACCATCTGGCGCTGCTTATAGATGATCTCGCGCTGCTGGTTCATGACATCGTCATACTGCAGCACCTGTTTACGAATGGCAAAGTTGGAGGCCTCCAGCTTTTTCTGGGCACTCTCAATCGTGTTGGTGATGAGCTTGTTCTCGATGGGCACATCCTCATCCAGACCGAGCGAATCCATCAGGTTCTGCACACGCTCGCCGCCGAAAATACGCATCAGGTCATCTTCCAGACTCAGGAAGAAGCGGGAGGCACCGGGGTCGCCCTGACGGCCGGCACGGCCGCGCAGCTGGTTGTCGATACGGCGGCTCTCATGGCGCTCGGTGCCGATGATGAACAGGCCGCCCGCAGCGCGGACCACCTCGGCCTCGCGCTTGACCTCGGGGGCAAACTCCTCGCACAGCTCCTCAAAGCGCTTGCGGGCGTGGAGAATTTCGGCGTCCTCGGTCTCGGCGTGGCCGTCGCACTCGGTCATCAGCATCTCCAGCTTCGCGTCAATGCCGGCCTCCGGCGGGGTGGGCAGCTCGGTGCCGTTGGCCTTGGCGCGCGCCTTGGCATGCTCGTACTCGTCCTTCAGCTGGGCCAGATCGGCGGTCAGCGCCTTGGACAGCTCCTTCTTCAGGGCAGCCTTGGCCATGTAGGTCACATTGCCGCCCAGCATGATGTCGGTGCCGCGGCCTGCCATGTTGGTGGCGATGGTCACAGCGCCCTGCTTGCCGGCCTGCGCAACGATCTCCGCCTCGCGCTCATGCTGCTTGGCGTTCAGAACATTATGCTCGATGCCGCGCTTTTTCAGCAGCTTGGACAACGCCTCGCTCTTTTCAACGCTGACCGTGCCGACCAGCACGGGCTGGCCCTTCGCGTGGCACTCCGCCACCTGATCAATGACGGCGTTGTACTTGCCGTTGACCGTCTTGTAAACGCTGTCGGGCAGGTCCTGACGGGCGCGGGGCTTGTTGGTCGGGATGCTGACGATGTTCAGACCGTAGATCTCGCTGAACTCATCGGCCTCGGTGGAGGCTGTACCGGTCATACCGGCCAGCTTTTTGTACATGCGGAAGTAGTTCTGGAAGGTGACGGTGGCCAGCGTCTTGCTCTCGGCGGCAACGGTCACGCCCTCCTTGGCCTCGATGGCCTGATGCAGGCCCTCATTGAAGCGGCGGCCGTACATCAGGCGGCCGGTGAACTCATCCACGATGATGACCTCGCCGTCCTTGACGATATAGTCAATGTCGCGGTGCATGACGCCGCGCGCCTTGATGGCACCGTCAATATAATGGCGCAGCGACATATTGTCGGCATCGGCCAGATTATCGACATGGAAGAATGCCTCGGCCTTCTTGACGCCGGACTCGGTCAGGGTGGCAGTCTTGCGCTTTTCGTCCACAACATAGTCGCCATCGACCTGCTCCTCGGCCTCGACCTTGTCGTCCAGCTCGACGATGACGCTCTTCTTCAGCGTCTTGGCAAAGTCATCGGCGCGCTTGTACATCACGCTGGAATCCTCGCCCTTGCCGCTGATGATAAGCGGGGTACGGGCCTCGTCGATCAGGATGGAGTCCACCTCGTCCACGATGGCAAAGGCATGGCCGCGCTGGACCATGTTGGCCTTGTAGACGACCATGTTGTCGCGCAGGTAGTCAAAGCCGAACTCGTTGTTCGTGCCGTAGGTGACATCGGC
Organism: uncultured Oscillospiraceae bacterium; assembly: GCA_900540595.1. GTDB lineage: Bacteria > Bacillota > Clostridia > Oscillospirales > Ruminococcaceae > Gemmiger. The sequence continues at coordinate 10,947 of UQGL01000002.1, read as the reverse complement.
CTCATAGGCCTTTTTGCGGTCATCCGATTCCACGCCATGGACGACCAGACCGACAGTAAGCCCCAAGAAGCGGTAGACCTTGCCCATCCACTCAGAGTCGCGGCGGGCCAGATAGTCGTTTACGGTGATGACATGCACACCCTCGCCGGTCAGGGCGTTGAGGTAGGTGGGCATGGTTGCCACCAGCGTCTTACCTTCACCGGTCTGCATCTCGGCAATGCAGGCGCGGTGCAGCACAATGCCGCCGATGATCTGCACGGGGTAGGGCTTCATGCCCAGCACGCGCCAGTCCGCCTCACGGCAGACTGCAAACGCCTCCGGCAGGATATCATCAAGGGTCTCGCCCTTGGCAAGGCGCTCCTTAAACTCGGCCGTCTTGGCCTGCAGCTGCTCATCGGTCAGCTTGGCCATCTCCGGCTCAAGAGCAAGGACCTTATCCTTGATAGGGTTGATGCGCTTGAGTTCCTTGTCCGAGAAGGAGCCGAACAGTTTTTCAAAAAAAGACATAACAGTTCCCCTGTATCTTCCGCCGCATATCGTAGAGGTGCGGCTGATTATATAGTTTTACACATGCTACTATAATACACCCGGGCGGGGGGATATGTCAATTCATAGTTACATTGGGTTTATTTATTATATTGTTGTAGGGGCCGGGCATGCCCGGCCCCTACACGGCAGCAAAAAAGGCCGCCCTGTGCGGACAGCCTTTTTGCTTATTATGCTTTTGTTTTAGCCGGCAGGCTCAGCAGCACCAGCATCAAAAAGATACAGCCGAAGCCCAGCGCATCCCACAGCGTAAAGGGGGAGCCCAGCACCAGCGTGCTGATGATGGCCGCCGTGACGGGTTCGGCAAAGCTGTAGAGACTGGACTTCTGCGGGCCGATGAGCGGCACACCCGACATGTACAGGCTGAACGCCAGCACGTTGCCCAGCACCACGACCGTGAAGATGCCGAACACGCCCATCGCCGTCGGCACATAGTCGATCTGCCACGGGCGGAAGATGAGCGCAAACATAATGCCGCCCATCAAAAACGCCCAGCCCTGCAGCATCGGGGTGGGGTACTGCTCCTGCAATTTCTTGGGCCACATCGTGTAGATGGCAACGCAGCAGGCGCTGACAACGCCCGACGCCAGCGCCGCCGGGCTGACGGCCAGCCCGGTCAGGCTGCCGTGGGTCGTGATGAGGAACACCCCCACCAGCGCCAGCAGGATGGAGAAAATCTCAAACACCCGCGGCCCGCGCCTTTGCTGGATGCAGACCACCAGCAGAATAATGACAGGGGAGAGGTCCTGCAAGATCGTCCCCATGCCCGCACTGGACAGCTGGATCGTCAGAAAATAGGTGAACTGGCAACAGCTGACACCGGCCAAACCGTAAACCAGCAGGTCAATGGCATTGCGCGGATTTTTCTTGAAATTCCATGGGTCAAACAGCATTTTGCGGTTTTTGACAAAAAAGAACGCACATAAAATCAGCCCCGCCAGAAACAGCCGGATCGGCACAAGCCAAGTGGAATCCATCCCCTCGCGGGTGAACAGATACTGCCCCATGCAGCCCGAAACACCCCAGCATGCCGCACCGCCCATCGTCAGGCAGGCGCCTTTTACACGGTCAGACATTATATTTTACCCCCCTACAGCCTCCCGTAAGCGCTCATTCCAAAATCAGCGCTGCGGCCTCCCGCAAACCGGCCACGACCGGTGCGCCGGTTTTGCGCAGCGTTTCCGCCGGCTGGTGGCCGCCGGACTGCAAAACGCAGCCCACGCCGAGCGCCTGCGCCACCTCAAAATCATGGACCGAATCCCCGATCATCACCGCCCGGGCAGGGTCGAAGCCTTCCTCTTTTAAATAGGCAAGGCCGATCTCCACCTTGCTCTTGGCGTAGATGTCGCTCAGGCCCAGCAGCCGGTCAAAATACCGGGTCACGCCGCGCTGCCCGACCTGTTGGCAGAGGGTATCCCGCTTGCTGGCTGATAAAATGACCTGCCGCAGCCCGGCACTGCGGAATGCCTGCAGCGCCTCGGCCGCACCGTCCATCAGCGGGCAGACCTCGCTGGCGGGGACATAGATCTCCATATACCGCGCCGCCAGCTCGGCAAAGCTGTGGCGGGAGAAGTCAAACCCGGCGCGGGTATAGTATTCCTCGATGGGAAAGCCAAAAATCGCCCGGTACTGATCGCGGTCGTACCGCTGCGGGTAGCCGAAGTCTGCCAGCAGACGGTTGAGCGCGTCCACACAGAGTTCGACATCATCCAGCAGGGTACCGTTCCAATCCCACAAAATCAGTTCCGGGCGCATAGAGGTTACCTCGTTTTTATTCTTCTGTAAAAATCTTTTTCAGGCTTTCATTGCTCTCGATCAGCTTGACGAGCGCCACACCCAGCACGGTGCAGCTGATCAGCTCGCCGATGGCCACGGCCACAGCATTGAAGCAGGCCAGCGCCAGCGTCGGGGCCGTGTCCGAGAAGAAGAAGGTGATCTCGAACGCGCCCACGATGAGCATATTAAAAACAACGGGCGGCAGGGATGCCGGAATGGCAAGACCCTTGACGCGGATGTCACGCAGCTTGTAGGTCACAAGGCAGGCCAGCAGCGTGGCCAGCGTGCCGAACACCACATCAATGACGGTGGAGCCCAGCAGGTTCGCCAGCAGGCAGCCCAGCGTGACGCCGATGATGTACTCCGCGCCGAAAACCGGCAGCAGGCACAGTGCCTCAGCCACGCGCACCTGCACCGCCCCATAGCTGAACGGGGCAAGCGCCAGACAGACCACTACATAAACGGCCGCGATGACAGCGCAGCGCACCAGACGGTTGACGGACATTTTTTTCATATTCATACAATACTCCGGCGGATAGATTTTGACCGCACGCAAGACCGCCAGCCTTGCGGGGTTTGCGCCGCCTCCCGCAGGGGAGACGGCGGAGCCTAAAATCCTAAGTTGCTCAACAAATTTGTATTATAGCAAACCCCGCAGGCTGTTGCAAGGCTTGCGGGGAATTTCTTTTTTCTTATTTGCCTTCCCCTTTGGGGAAAGGTGGCCGAAGGCCGGATGAGGGGCGGCTGTGCCGCTGCCGCCCGTGAACCGGAAATTACGGCAGCTGCGGCGCATACGCCTCAAGGTTGCGGGGGTGCCCTTCATAGACGATGGCAATGGCATCGGGGCCGGTGTTGGCGCTGACAACGCCGCCAAGCTGGAACACGATCAGCGGCGGATGGCCGAACGCCTTTCTGCAAAGCTTGGCCAGCTCATCCCGCTTGGCAGTGCTGGAGGTGTAGGCCACCATGTAGGGGGTGTCCTTCATCGAATCCACGCGGCTCTCGACCCATTTCAGCATGGCAGCAGGCACGGCGGCATCGCCGCGCACCTTTGCCTCGACCTTCGAGACACCGGCGTTCAGGCTGATGATGGGGCGGATGCCCAGCAGATCACCCACCACTGCGGCGGCAGCACTGACGCGGCCGGACTTTTTCATCTGCTTCAGGCTGTAGGCAGCAAGGCAGATCTCTACGCAGTCCAGCTTCTGCTTCAGCTCGCCCACACAGGCGGCCAGCTCACCGCCGTTGCGCACCTTGCGGGCGCACTCGCAGAAATACCAGCCGTAGGGCATCGAATAATTCTGGCTGTCGATGACCTGGATCTTCATTGTGAAGCCGGGGCGCTCCTCCTCAAGCAGCTCGATGGCCTTGACGGCGTTGTTATAGGTGCTGGAGCCGCCGGCGTTGATGCTCAGGTAGACCAGATCGGTATAGCCCTCATCGACATAGCGGGCATAAATATCACAGAACTGCAGCTGGGTGATGGCCGCGGTGGTCGGCACGCCCTGCGCATCGCGCATCATCTGGTAGAACTGGTCGTTCGTAAAGTCCTTGCGCTCCATGTACTCAACACCGTCAAGGTTGATGGGAAAGCCCACGACCTCGATGCCGTACTTGTCCGCAAGCTCCTGCGGAATATCGGAACAGGAATCCGTCAAAAAACCGATCTTGCTCATTTTACATCCTCACTCCATTCATAGCGGGTCAACTGCCCGTGGGTTTCCAAATCGGCAAAATCCCATTGGCGCAGCGCTTCATACACACCCACCGCCACCGCGTTGGACAGGTTCAGGCAGCGCTCGCCCCGGCGCATGGGCATACGCACACAATCTGCTTCATGGGCGGCCAGCAGTTCCTCCGGCAGCCCGGCATCCTCCCGCCCAAAGACGAGATAGGCGCCGTCGGGGTAACTCACATCCACATGGCGGCGCGGGCCTTTGGATGTAAAATAAAAAAACGGGCCTTTGTTTTTGGCAAAAAACTCCGCCAGATCCTGATAATATGTTATATCAAGCTGGTGCCAGTAGTCAAGCCCGGCGCGCTTCAATTTTTTGTCGTCCACGGCAAAGCCCATCGGGCCTACCATGTGCAGCCGTGCGCCCGTCACCGCGCAGGTGCGCGCAATGTTGCCGGAATTCTGCGGGATCTGCGGCTCGACCAGTACAATGTTTAAGGTTGGCATACATTCACAGTCCTGTTTGTTTATTTTTTACTCCTGCCTCAATTTCGGCAAGGCGGTTTCCAGCCAGACGCCCAGCCGCTCGTCCGCACCCTCAGGGGTCTGACGGATACACTCTGCCACAAAGGCAGCGGCGGCCTGCACGGCAGCCTGCGGCACATTGCCCTGCAGGATGCGCCCCACCAGCACCGAGGCAAAAATATCCCCCGTGCCGTGGAACATCCGCGGCTGCAGCGGCGTCTTGACCGCATAGCCCTCGCCGCCGCGCGATGCACCCACGCAGCCTATGTACCGTCCGCCGCCGAGGCCCGCCACCCCCGTGACGACCACCTGCGGCGCAATGCGGGTCAGCCGGGCCGCCTGAGCCGCTGCCTGCTCGGCACTGCCCACACCGGGCAGCGGATCGCCCAGCAGCAGCGCAGCCTCGGTCACATTGGGCACGATCAGATCAGCGTGGCTGCACAGGTCGTACATGGCGGGGACCATATCCGCCCCCAGACCGCTGTACAGCCGGCCGCCGTCCCCTAGCACGGGATCCACGACCTTGAAGGCGCGGGGCCACAGCGCAAAGGCCTGCTGCACCAGCTTTGCCTGCGCGGCATCAGCCAGATAACCTGAGTAGATGCAGTCGAACTTGACCCCGAGCCGATGGTAATGGGCCAGCGCCGCAGGGCCGTAGGCCGGATCCGCCAGCCTGGCGGGGGCACCCAGCCCACCCGTGTGGGTGGACAGCACCGCCGTGGGCAGTGCGACCGTCTGCACCCCCAGCGCCGAAAGCACCGGTACGATGACAGACAGCGCCGCCCGGCCGAACCCCGGCAGATCATGGATGGCTAATACGGTTTTCGGCGCATTGGTCATGATGCCGCCCTCCTTTTTGATTTCTCATAGATTTTACCATAAAACCCCGCGCAAAAAAAGCAGTATTGGGGCGATTGGGTTGATTTGTTTGGTTTTTGGGCAAAGACAACAAAAACCGCCTGCCGGGCAGCAGACGGTTTTATACATTTGGCGGTCGTTTTCCGGCAGGTTTACAGCACCCGCACGCGGATCGCAGATTCGATGGCGCGCAGCTGCACTGCCAGATCCCCCGTCACATTGCCGGTCACATCCAGCAGGGTGTAGGCAACATCCTTCTTGCTCTTGTTGACCATGTTCTCAATGTTCAGATGGGCCTCGGTCAGCACACCGGTGATGGCCGAGATCGCACCCGGGGTGTTCTTGTGGATCATGCAGATGCGGCGGCCGCTGACGCGGGGCTGGCTGACATCCGGCAGGTTGACGCTATGGGTAATGTTGCCGTTCTTGAGGTAATCGCTCAGCTCGGCGGCGGCCATCACGGCGCAGTTCGTCTCGCTCTCGGGCGTGCTTGCACCCAGATGCGGCGTGCAGCATACACCCTTGACGCCCAGCAGCTCCTCGGTGGGGAAGTCGCAGAAATACTGCGCGACCTTGCCGCTGTTCAGCGCGTCCAGCAGGGCCGCGTTGTCCACCAGCTCCCCGCGGGCATAGTTCAGCACACGGACACCGTCCTTGCACATGGCCAGCGTCTGGGCGTTGATCGTGTGGCGGGTCGTGGGCAGGTAGGGGACATGGATGGTCAGGTAGTCGCAGCGGGGCAGCATATCGCCCAGCGTGACACAGTGCTGCACACTGCGGGAGAGGCTCCATGCGGCGTCAATCGAAATGTAGGGGTCATAGCCGAGGACCTCCATGCCCAGCGCCACGGCGGCATTGGCCACGCGGGCACCGATGGCACCCAGACCGATGACGCCCAGCGTCTTGCCGCGCAGCTCGGGGCCGACAAATACTTTTTTGCCCTTCTCCACGTCCTTGGCAATCGTGTCGCGCCCCTTGAGGGTCTGCACCCAGTTGACAGCATCGACCAGATTGCGGCTGCCCGCCACCAGCGCGCCGATGACCAGCTCTGCCACGGCGTTGGCGTTGGCACCGGGGGTGTTGAACACCACGATACCGGCACTGGTGCATTCCTCGACCGGGATATTGTTCGTGCCGGCACCTGCGCGGGCGATCGCCAGCAGGCTGTCGGGCAGCGGCGTCTCATGCATATCGGCGCTGCGCACCAGAATACCCTGCGGCGCGGCGGCCTCGTTGTCAATTTCAAACTGGTTGGCAGGCAGCTTGGCCAGCCCAACCGGCGAGATAGCGTTCAAAGTTTTGATCGTGTACATATATATAACTCCCTGTTCCCCTTATTATGCTTTGTAGGGGCCGGACATGTCCGGCCCTCAGCCCTGCGCTGCAAGCCTTTAACAGGCTGCTTCCGTGCGGCAAATCAATGTTCTTTGCGGAACTTCTCCATGAAATCGACCAGCTTGTCGATGCCCTCCGGCGGCATGGCGTTGTAGATGGAGGCGCGCATACCGCCGACAAGGCGGTGCCCCTTCAGGTTCACAAAGCCTGCCTCTGCAGCGGCGGCGCAGAACGCCTTGTCGGTGTCGGCATCGGGGCTGGTGAAGGTCACATTCATCATGCTGCGGTATTCCTTCTGCACCGGGTTGCGGTAAAAGTCCTGCCCGTCCAGATAATCGTACAGCACCTTCGCCTTGGCGGCGTTGATCTTCTTCATGTTTTCAAGGCCGCCCACCTCATGCTCAAGGTAATCCATGACCAGGCCGGTCATGTAGATGCACCAGCACGGCGGGGTGTTGTACATACTGTCGGCGTTCAGCAGGGTGGTGTAGTTCATCATTGTGGGCAGGCTGTCGGGGGTCAGGCCCTTGGCTGCGCCGCCCAGCAGATCCTCACGGATGATGGCCACCGCCATGCCGGCCGGTGCGATGTTCTTCTGCACGCCGAAGTAGATCGCACCGTATTTGCTCACATCCACCGGCTCCGAGCAGATCATCGAGCTCATGTCTGCAATCAGGGGAACGCCGTCCACCTGCGGCACATCGCGGTATTTCGTGCCGAAGATCGTATTGTTCTGGCAGATATGGATGTAGCTGGCGTTGGGGTCGTAGTCAATGCCGTTCACATCGGGGATATAGGTAAAGTTCTTGTCCTTGCTGCTGGCGGCAATGCGGGCCGTACCGAACTTAGCGGCCTCCTCAGCAGCTTTTTTGCTGAAATTGCCGGTCACAAGGTAGTCTGCCGTGCCGGTTTTCATAAAGTTCAGCGGCACCATCGCAAACTGCTGGGTCGCGCCGCCCTGAAAAAAGCCCACCTTATAGTTGTCGGGGATGTTCAGCACCCGGCGCATGGCAGCCTCGGTGTTGTTGATGATCTCATCAAACCATTTACTGCGGTGGCTCATCTCCATCACGCTCATGCCGGAACCGTGGTAGTCCAGCAGCTCCGCCTGTGCCGTTTTCAGAACAGCCTCCGGCAGCATCGAAGGGCCGGCGCTGAAATTGTAAACTCTAGCCATCTTAACTTCCTCCTACAGTAAATGAAATGCGACCCGCGCACGGCGGATCGCATCTGCCGCGCCGTTGCGGTATGTCATTTATTATAGGAGCCTGCCGCCGACCCGGCAAGCGGGCAAACTTACAAAAATGGCGCAAAATTCCGGGTGTGTTTCTGTGTTGTGACTAAATGTTTTTCTATCAAGAACACTATGTACTACATTTGTAAAAGCTTTCTGCCTGTCCGTATATTTTCAGCCGTAAAATTTGTGCAACATTTTCTATTGCATTTATATCTTCCACAGATGTAAAATATATTTATGGTTATCTATTACATTTGTAAAATATATCTCATTCATTCCGGACGACACCGTCCGCAGGGAGGTCTATATGGAACAGCTTTCCCGCAGTGAGGAACAGGTCATGGCAGCCCTCTGGGCGTGCAGCCGCGCCGCCACCCGGCGCGAGATCGCCGCGCAGCTGCCGCCCGCATGCAGCTGGGCAGACTCTACGCTGCTCAATTTTTTGCTCCGTCTTGAAAAAAAGAAGTTCGTCCGCACCGAAAAGCAGGGCAACAAAAATCTCTACACGCCGCTGGTGCGCCGCCTGACCTATTGCGGTGCCGTCAGTCAAGCCCATCTGCAGACCCTGTACGGCGGCGATATTCGCGCCATGGTGCGGGCGCTGGCCGACACCGGCCGCATGAGCTGCGCCGACACCGAGCGGCTTCTGCGCTGGCTGACCGAATATCAGGCCGCCAACCCGGAGTATGACTACGAATAGTGCCTCACTCCAGGGGGGAAGGCAAATCCCCCTGCATCTCCACCATATCTTTCCAGAACCGCTTCTGTACATGGTTCATCTGGGCCTTTTCATTGCGCCGTTCCTCGATCGTAAGCGCCTTAAAAAACCGCTTCCAGAGCCGCTGCCAGTCCAACTCCCCGGCATCGGTGCCGGGCGTGTACCGTTCCATGGTCAGATACTGCACCCGGCCGCTGCGGCGCACCAGCGCCGTTCCGTGGGCGGCGTCAAAGATCAGAAAATCGTCATCGGGCAGGCGGCTGCAGAAATGCCCCCGCAACAGCGGCAGCACCTGATGCTTCGGGTGGATGACCGCGCCCAGCATATCGTCCCGCTGTTCAAACCGGATAAATTCAATACATTTGCAGGCCTCATTGCTGACCGCCCGCGCAAGGGCAAAGGCCGCAGCCGCATCGGGGTTTCCCAGCATCTGCGCCGCCCGGGGCCCTTGCTCAAAGCAGAGCCGTGCAAAGCGCAGCAGCGTCAGATCCTTGCCGCCCTCCGTGGAGAGAAAGCCCGTTGTGATGCAGTCCTTCACCTGTGCGCCCAGCCGCTCCAGCCCGGCTGCCACCCGCCGCGCGCGCTGCGGGTCCGTCGGGATGTCCCGCGCACCGAAAAAATTCAGCTGACCCTCCTCAGGCGGGCAGACCTCCGCCGGGATCTCTCTGCGCGCGTAGCTTTCAAACACGCAGCAGAGGAAGCCCGCAAAGCTGCCGTCATAGCAGTAGGCCACATCGGTCACATGCGCTTGGTAAGACATTGCAGCGCCTCCTGCCGCACAGTTTTTGCGGCTGTATCCGCCGCCATGCCGCGGGCGGCCAGCTTTTGCACGGCCGGGGCAGCATCCGGCAGCGCCTTGGGTACAAAATCATCCAGCGAAAGCTGCTGCATCCCCACGCTGAACGCCTTGGGGTCCAGCAGAGCACCGGCGATCTCGGCGCGGGTGCCGCGGGCAGCCGCCTTGCCGCGGCAGGTGATGAAATACTGCGCCCGCTTCAGCACTACGCCGATGCGCTTCAGCTCTGCCATGCCGAGGTTCTGGGTGCGCCGCGCCTGCAGGATGCGGATAGCGCTCTTAGGGCCGATGCCCGGCACCCGCAGCAGTTCCTCCTTGCCGGCTGTGTTGACCTCCACCGGGAAAAATTCCGGGTGGCGCACGGCCCAGGTACACTTGGGGTCGAGATAGGGGTCAAAATTCGGTTCCTCCTCGGTCAGCAGCTCCTGTGCCGAAAAATGGTAGTACCGCAGCAGCCAGTCCGCCTGATAGAGCCGATGCTCCCGCAGCAGGGGCGGGGCTGTGTGCAGCGCCGGCAGGCGGCGGTCCTCCACAACCGGCAGATAGGCGGAGTAAAACACCCGCCGCAGGGCGTATTTTCGGTAAAGTCCTTCCGTCAGATCCATGATGTGGCGATCGGTCTCCGGCGTTGCGCCAATGATCATCTGAGTGCTTTGCCCGGCCGGTGCAAACGCCTTTGCACCGCGGTAAAGTACCATCTCCTTTTTGCTCTGCGCGCTCTGCACTGCGATCTGTCCCATAGGGCGCAGGATCGCAGTTTTTTTCTTATCCGGGGCAAGCGTGTTCAGGCTTGCCTCGCTGGGCAGCTCGATATTGACCGACAGGCGATCGGCCAGCAGTCCAATCTTTTCCACCAGCGCCGGGTCCGCGCCTGGGATCGTCTTGGCATGGATATACCCGTTGAGACGGTAGTTCTTTTATCCCACAAAAAAGCCGACAGTTATATCCACATTGATGTGGAGTTTGGAGAGGGCGAGGGCAAGATTCCGGTAGATAGTATTGCTAAAAGAGCCGAAGCGTATAAGCCCAAAGAAAAAGTGACCTACAAAATGATTAAGGAGTACATAGAAGCGAAATACGGCTTCAAGGTACATACCGCATATATCGCAGAGGTAAAGCGAAATTTGGGATTGCCGATGTATGATGCTCCTAATGCGGTAGAAGAATTGAAACAGCCGAGGAAACATCCGACACCAGAAAAGGTAGAAGCAATCAAAGATGCACTTCGTTATTTTGCAGTGATATAAAACTTTACTTACAATCGAATATTTCTTACATAGCCGTTTATTCATTTATTTGAGTAAGCGGCTTTTTTCATCCCTATTTTTCGGAATAGGGATATTTTTTGTAGAAGGAGGAGGTTTATTTGAACACGCAAATCATCGCCATCGCCAACCAGAAAGGCGGCGTTGGCAAAACAACAACTTGTGCGAACTTGGGAATAGGTCTGGCACAGGCCGGAAAGAAAGTGCTTCTGATCG
>UQGL01000001.1 GCA_900540595.1 uncultured Oscillospiraceae bacterium | reverse complement strand
CCGCGGGGCGTCGAGGACGCCGCCCCTACAAACTCAGACCAGCGAGCCCTTCAGCCGCTTATCCAGCTGGATCGTCAGCATGGCGGCCAGAACGATCTTCACGGCATCGCCGGGCAGGTAGGGCAGCACGCACCAGCCCAGAGCGCTCACAAGGTCAGCACCGGTCAGCGTCATGAACCAGATCGTGCCCAGCAGGTAGCAGGCGGCGCAGCCTACGACCATCGCAACGCAGAGCGCCCAGAATTTGCGGCCCAGCACCCGGACCAGCAGAGCCGTGATCAGCGCAGTCAGAATGTAGCCGATGGCGTAGCCGCCGGTCTTGCCGAAGATCGCGGACGGGCCGCCCTGAAAGTTGGCCAGCACCGGCACGCCGATGGCCGCCAGCGCGATAAAGACCACCTGACTGGCCGTGCCCCAGACGGGGCCGAGCATCGTGCCCGCCATGTAGACGGCGAACAGCGCCAGATTGATGGGTACGCCCCAGGGCATCGGAACGGCGATCTGGCTGCAGACGGCAACCAGCGCGGTGAACATGGCGCAAAGCACCATGCGGCGGACATTGTCAGTAGTTTTCGTCATACTTTCGTACTCCTCTTGTTGAATGGTAATTTATAGCATTGCCGTATCCTGCCCGGGTGCCGCCGCGGCGGCTTCTGACAGAATGCAGCGATGTTTTACAGCAATCGAACGCCGGCCTCGCCGCTGGTCAGGGCAGCAGGGCGGCTTTCACCGTCATAGCGCACGACAAGCCTGCATTCATCATCAATGCCCAGCACGGCGGCGGGGCGCGGTGTGCCGCTGTGCGGCGTGACCAGAACGCGCTGACCCGTCAGCGCCAGACGGCTGCGGTATTCGTCCAGATACCCGCTGCGCGGGCCGGTGCGATACAGCGGCCAGAACTCATTCAGAAACGCCGCTGCCAGCGCCGCGCGGGCGCCGGGCGCCGGGTCGCCGTCAAACAGCGCCCCCGCCACGCTCTGCAGCTCCGCAGGCCAGCCCTCGGCCGGTGCCACCACATTAAAGCCCAGCCCCAGCACCGCATAGTCCAGCATACCGGACTCCAGATCGAGCGCGGCCTCGGTCAGGATGCCGCATACCTTGCGCCCGTTCTTCCAAAGGTCATTGACCCACTTGATGCGGATCGGTGCCCCGCAGAGCTTTTCAGCCGCGCGGGCGGCAGCCACTGCCGCCATGGCGGTCAGGCCCACAGCCTGCCGGGCACCGATCTCCGGGCGCAGCAGGATGCTCATATACAGACCGCCCGGCGGGGAATAGAAGCTGTGCCCGCCGCGCCCGCGCCCGGCAGACTGTGCCTGTGCGATCAGCACCAGCCCCTCGGGCGCACCGGCATCGGCACGGGCGCGCAGGGCGGCATTCGTACCGGGCAGCCGGTCCACGACCTCGATCTGCAGCGCGTGCAGGGGTTCCGGCGCAAGCAGGGCCGCCACGGCGGCGGCGTTCAGCACATCAGCGTCTGCGGCAAGGGCGTAGCCGCGGTTCGTCACAGCCTCAATGGGGATTCCGTCACTGCGCAGGGCAGCCACAGCCTTCCACACCGCTGTGCGGCTGACGCCCAGCTGCGCGGCCAGCTCCTGCCCGGAGATATACCGCCCGCGCGCCGCGTCCAGCGCCGCCAGCACCTGCTGCTTGACCATATCCACGCCCCCCTGTAAGCCCGACTGTAAGCCAGTATACCGCGCCACAGGCCAGAATGTCAACGCATTTGCAGTGTTACGGTTGACAATCAAGGCAAAAAATGTCCCGCCGGGTAGGCGGGAACGGCAAAAGCCCCGCAGGCATTGTGCCTGCGGGGCTTTTGCTATGATGCAAACAGATTTAGTGGGAAAAGTCTAACTTAGCGCTGGATACGGCCGGAACCGTCGCCGCCGGCCAGCTTCTCGACCTCGGAGACAGTGACCATGTTGTAGTCGCCCTCGATGGAGTGCTTCAGGGCAGAAGCAGCAACAGCGAACTCAACAGCGTCCTGCGTGGACTTGCCGTTCAGCAGGGCATAGATCAGGCCACCGCCGAAGGAGTCACCGCCGCCAACGCGGTCGATGATGTGCAGGTCGTACTTCTTGGAGAAGCAGTACTCATTGGAGGCAACATCGTACAGCATGGCGCTCCAGCCGTTGTCGAAGGCAGAGTGGCTCTCACGCAGGGTGATAGCGACCTTCTCAAAGCCGAACTTGTCAGCCAGCTGCTTGGCAACGCTCTTGTAGCCCTCGCGGTTGATCTCACCGGCGTAGATGTCGGTAGCCTCGGCCTCGATGCCGAAAACGTCCTTGGCATCCTCCTCGTTGGAGATGCAGACATCGACATACTGGCACAGGTCGGTCATGGCAGCGCGGGCCTGCTCACGGGTCCACAGCTTGCCGCGGTAGTTCAGGTCGCAGCTGATCTTGACGCCATGAGCCTTAGCAGCCTTGCAGGCCTCGCGGCAGATCTCAACAACATTCTCGCCCAGAGCCGGGGTGATGCCGGTGAAGTGGAACCAGTCCACGCCCTCGAAGATGGCATCCCAGTCGAAGTCAGCGGTGGAAGCCAGCTGAATGGCGGAGTTGGCGCGGTCATAGATGCAGACGGAACCACGCTGAGAAGCGCCCTTCTCGTTGAAGTAGATGCCAACGCGATCGCCGCCGCGGGTGATCTTGCTGGTGTCAACGCCGTAGCGGCGCAGGCTGTTCACAGCGGCCTGACCGATGGCATGGGCGGGCAGCTTGGTAACGAATGCTGCATCGATGCCGTAGTTGGCCAGAGAAACGGCAACGTTGGCCTCGCCGCCGCCGAAGCTGAACTCCAGATTGTTGGCCTGAACGAAGCGCTCATAGTTGAACGGCTGCAGACGGATCATCAATTCGCCAAAAGTAACGACTTTCATGGTGAACTCCTTTTAATTTAAAATTTTTAAGATAGGGGAGCAGGGCATCGAGGCCGCTGCCCCCTGAATTTACATTGGGATTACGCCAAATCAGCGCTGGACCAGATGGAAGGCAAAGCCTGCGATCTCGTCAGCAAAGTAGATGGCAACGGTCTTGCCGTCCTTGACATTCTTGCTGTCCATGTCGAACTTGACGCCGCGCTGGCTCAGGTGATAGATGGCGCGGTCAACGTTGTTGGTCAGGATAGCAATGTGGCCATTGGTGCCGCGGCCCGGCTTCTTCATGATCTCGAATTCCTTCTTGCCCACGAAGATGCTGGAGTTGCCGGGCTTGACAGCCATGCTCAGCAGGCTGGCGATGGTCTCAGCGGTCTTGGCGGCCTCGGCCTCGTTCTCGCAGTTGATGCCGATGTGGCCCAGCTCAAGGCCCAGCATGACATCAACGGCCTCGCGGCTCATTGCGGCGATCTCGTCCCAGGCACCGGCCTTGATCTTGTCGCTCTTGCACATCCAGGTGCCGCCGACGGCGATGATCTGGTTGTAGCCCAGATAGTTGTTGACATTCTTGGCGTTGACACCGCCGGTGCACATCCACTTGCAGGTCTTGAGGGCAGCGCCGATGTTCTTCAGCTTGTCCACGCCGCCGTTGGCCTCTGCGGGGAAGAACTTAACGCACTCGCAGCCCATGTTCATAGCCTGCTGCATCTCGCCTGCGGTGGCGGTGCCGGGCATCATGATGCCGCCCTTGTCGATGACATGCTGGCAGACCTCGGGGTCAAAGCCGGGGGCAACGATGAAGGAAGCGCCGGCGGCCATAGCGCGGTCAGCCTGATCAACGGTCAGGACAGTGCCGGCGCCCAGCAGCATTTCGGGCAGCTCCTCATGGATCTTCTTGATGCAATCCTCAGCGCAGGCGGTACGGAAGGTGACCTCGGCGGCAGGCAGGCCGCCGTCCATCAGGGCCTTGCACAGGGGCAGGGCCTCATCCACGCTGTTGAAGGCAATGACCGGGATAATGCCGATCTCGTAAACACGCTGCAAAACAGAATTCATAGCAATTCTCCTTCACTCATTCTGTGCGGGTGCCCGGCACCGTATGCCGCGGCAGGGCTCGCACTCGGTTACTTTTATTATATCCAATGGGCGCGCGTGCGTCAATCGGGCAAAAACACGCAGGAAACCGCACGATTTTTGTCACTTATGCTAAGGATTCCGCAATTCGGAAAAGAACTTGAAAAATGCTGCAAACTTTGTTATAATCGTTCCATAATACGGAACGCAAAGCAACCTCTGCGTTCCGTGCAAAATTATGAATTTTTTGTTAAATTTCATTGGGAGGCCTGTGGTATGGCAGAAAAAGGCGGCGTACAAAGCGTGGAGCGCATCTTCCAGCTGATCGAGCATCTGGCGGCGCACCCCACCGGGGTCAGCCTGCAGACGCTGGCAGGGGAGACCGGGCTTGCCAAAAGCACCGTTCACCGGCTGCTGGCCAGTCTGGTCGGGCTGGGCTATGTGGTGCAGGACGAGGAAAACGGCCATTACCGCCTGACCCTGAAGATGTTTGAGCTGTCGAGCGGCATTGTGGACAGCATGGACATCATGGGTGTGGCCAAGGCGCATCTGGAGCGCCTCTCCCAACGCACCGGCGAGGCCGTGCATCTCGTCATCCGGGACGGGCGGGACATCGTCTACATTTATAAGACCGAGAGCGGCCCGATGCGGATGTCCAGCCGTGTGGGCCTGCGCAGCCCGCTGTACTGCACCGGCGTGGGCAAGGCCATTCTGGCCACCCTGCCCGGCGATGAGGTGGAGGATATCTGGACCCACAGCAATGCGCAAAAGCTGACCGCCCGCACGATCACCGATCTGGAGGAGCTGCGCAGCCAGCTGGTGGAGGTCCGCGCCAACGGCTACGCCATCGACGATGAGGAAAACGAGCTGGGCGTCCGCTGTGTGGCCGTGGCCATCCCCGGGCCGGACGGCCGCGCGGAGAGTGCGTTTTCCATCAGCGGTCTGGCGCCCTACATGACGCCCGAGCGGATCCGCCGCATTGCCACGCTGGCGCTGGACGCCCGGACGGATATTCTGGCAGATTTAGGGTTGCGGTGAAATAGAGTGTATTTCTCACGCCCGGCAACAGGTAAAGCCCCTCCGGTCATCGCTTTGCTCGACCACCTCCCCACTGCGTGGGGCGGCCTTTTTGCGGCAGCCTGTAGGGGCCGGGCATGCCCGGCCCGCGACTTGACGGGCATTGCAGTTTTCCGGTTTGTCTCCTTTTTATATTGCTTTGTAGGCAAGTGTCCAGCCCCCTCCACGGCGGCCAGAGGGCTGGCCGCCCTACAAACTCCCGTTTACGGCAAGGGCTTTATCCCTCCCGGGGCGTGGCAACAATCTGCGGGGCGCCGGGGACGCCGCCCCCTAGATTGCTTTCTTCACTCTTCGCTACGATCTATTCCCCGCAGCAGTTCCTCCGCTGCTACCCCGTACAGCTTCGCCAGCGCCAGCAAGTTTGTCGTGCTGGGGTCTGCGCTGCCGTTCTCCCATTTGGAGACCGTCTGACGGCTGACGCCTAAGCTTTCGGCTTCAAACTCCTGCGTCATATGGCAGCGGGTACGGTGGGCCTTCAGTGTCTCTCCCAGTGTCCGCTTCACGGCCTGCTTTTCCTCTCGCACCTCTTTACTACTGATGTACTTTTTCAGCGCCCGCGCGATCAGCACAAACAGGTACACGACCGCCGCCAGCAGCGCTACCGTCAGCACAAGATTCAAAATCCCCCACCATGCTGCAAATGCCATCTCTATTTCCTCCTTCGTGGATTTTTCTGCCCCCAGTATACCAGACTGTGCCGCATTACACCATCAACTATCGCGTATATTTTGGGTCACATTACAAAAAGCGGCCTGTCTGCGTTCTTTCCGCAGACAGGCCGCTTGCTTTAAAACTGTTCCAGAATTGCCAGCAGCTTGTCAAGGCTGCGCTCGTTGAACTCCAAAATCAGAATATCGCACCCCGGCGCATCGACGATGCCCGCGTCAAAGGTATCGATGTGCTCGCGCCAGCTGGCCGCAAACCGCGCCTGCAAATAGGGCATATAATACTCACTGAACGAGTCGCCGATGACCCGCACGGTGCGGCCGTCTTTTTCAAACAGTTGGGCGTAGCCGGGCACGGTGTAAGTCTCCTCGGCAGGCAGACTGGCATACAGCGCCGCCACATTGGCCATATCGCCGGTGGTCGTGCCATCAGCCTCCACCGGGTAGCTCTCCGGGGAGAGGGTCGGCATGTCCAGCGCTTCAAAAATGCCGTCCAGCCCGTACAGCGCGCCCACCGCGTTCCAGTGGGTGTCCGTCTTGTAGTAGAGCAGCCGGTCAGGGTTCTGGCGCGCCTGACTGCGCAGCAGATCATACCGCCACACCACCGGCACCGTTGTGTGGCTCTGCAGGTAGGCTGCCAGCAGGTCGGTACGGTTCTGCTCGTTCACGATGGGGTAGCCGTCCGGCATATACTCCTGATAAATGCGGTCCTTGCTGGGCGTCAGGTCCAGCACCAGCGTGCAGCCGTTTTCTGCCAGCCGGTCATTTAAGATCTGCAGCCCCGCGCTGGCCTCGGCCAGCACCTCGGCACTGTCATTCAGTTCGGTCAGACCCTGATAGTTTGCCATCGGCTGGGCAGCGTTCGGCCCGTCCTTGTAGAACAGCCACCCTTTCTTGCCGGGCAGCACCTGGTCGCTCTGGCTTGTGCCGAACAGCGCATAATCCAGCCCAGCGTTGACCAGCACAAACTGGTAGCGGAAGGGGGAATTGTCCACCAGAAAGTTATCAAGATTCCGCGGCAGCTCCCGCAGCGGGCTGTGAAGCACCTGCGGCAGGCCGGTCAGTAGCCGGTTCTCATGGCTGTCCATAGACAGCTGCTTGGAAAAGATGTTGAAGATCGGGAACGCCAGTCCGATCACGGCGCAGAACACGCCGATAAAACCGATCTTTATCGCTTTGCGCATCGTCTGCACCTCCTCAGAACTGGAAATAGATAAACGCGCTGTAGGTGCCTGCCGTGACCCGCATCAGGCCAAGGAAAAGCAGCACCAGCAGCAGCACCATGCCCGCAGGGGACGGCGCATTTCTTTCGTAGAGGGCCTTTTTCAGCCGGGGGCTCAGCGCCTGCAGCGGTCCGCACAGCAGGAAGGACGCCGCCAGAATCAGCAGCAGCTTGGTATCCGCAAAGGCCGCCAGCGTATACCCGCGGGCCCCGCTCTGCCATGTCAGGATGCCGCGCCACGCGGCCAGCCCCTCCCGCAGACCCGGCGCACCGAAGATGATCAGCGTGGCCCAGAGCATCACCACCGTGTAAAGATGCCGGAAAAATTTCGGCAGCTGGTTGAGCAGCTGCCCCAGACCCAGCCGCTCAAGGCAGAGGATCACGCCGTGCAGCAGGCCGAATACCACATACTGCCACGCCGCGCCGTGCCACAGGCCGGTGAGCGTAAAGACGATGAGCAGGTTCAGGCAGGTGCGGCGCAGCCGGCAGCGGCTGCCGCCCAGCGGGATGTACACATAGTCGCGGAACCAGCCGGACAGCGAGATATGCCACCGCCGCCAATATTCGCCGACAGAGCAGGCGAGATAGGGGTAGTCGAAGTTTTCCGGCAGGGTAATGCCGAAGAATTCCCCGATGCCGATGGCCATATCGCTGTAGCCGGAGAAGTCAAAATACAGCTGCATCATATACGCCGTGTAGCCCAGCACAAGAATGGGTGCCGGCAGCGTGGCGGCGGGCACCGCTGCGACCTTTGCGTAGATCAGCGCCAACTGGTCGGCGATGATGGCCTTTTTGGCAAGGCCCAGCACCAGCCGCTTGATGCCGTAGCAGAAGCGGTCCGCCGAAACGCAGCGCGCCTGCCCGCAGGGGTCAAGCTGCGGGGCCTGCTGCCCATAGCGGACAATGGGGCCGGACGGCCCGTGGCCGAAGAACGCAAGAAACACCGCGAACCGGAAGGGGCTTTTTTCGGGGGCGGTGCGCCCTGCCGCAACATCCGCACAGTAGCCGATGGCCGTAAACACATAAAAGCTGATGCCCAGCGGCAGGGCAGGGGCCAGCACCGGCACAAGGCCCGGCGCAAAAGCGTTTACCGTTTCAGCCGCAAAGCCCGCATATTTAAAGACACCCAGCACCGCCAGATCGAGCAGCACCAGCACCGTCAGCAGCGGGCGTTTGTGGGCCAGCCGCCCCAGCGACAGCCCGCCCAGCCAGTTGATGCCGGCCAGCAGCACCAGAATGGCCGCGCCCTTCAGCCCCGCCCAGGCAAAAAACAGCAGGCTGAACGCGCCCAGCACCGCATTGCGCAGCCGTTTGGGGCAGAGCCAGTAGACCGCCAGCGCCAGCGGCAGAAAAACAAACAAAAACTGCACCGAGGAAAATGCCATATACACACAACTCCGCGCGGCACTACCGTGGGGCAGCGCCGCTTCATAAAAATTTTACATCTGTAAACATTATAAAGGGTATCCCAAAATTCGGCAAGATGTGCGCCGCAAAAAGTTGTTTTTTGCACATTCCCGCTCATTTTGCAGGGTATGACCATAGACAATCCCGCCGTGAGTGACTATAATAAAGATGTATTTTTATGGAACGGAGGCGTCTGCCCATGGAAAATCTGATTTTCGGCGCGTTTGCCACGCTGGAAGGCTACCGCGAGGGGGACGCCGCCAATCTGGGCCGCACAGTCTATGACCGCTGCACCGTCACGGCGCTCTGCAGCGCCAAGGCCCAGAACCCGCGCTGCACCGTGGCGCTGCTGACGAACGCCCCGGTGCTGGAGCCCTTCCGCAGCCAGCTTACCGGCGGCGGGGTCGAGATCTGGGACTGCCCCTTTGACGCCTACCGCGTACCGGCCGATACAAACTGGGCGCTGGCCTACTATAAGCTTTGCGCCATGGCGTGGGTGCTGGCCCACAGGGACTTTGCCCGCGCCTGCATGATCGACCTTGACACCTACACCCAGCACCCGCTGGATGATCTGTGGCGGGAATGTGACGAGGCGGTGCTGCTCTATCAGGTGCCCCACGCCGCCAGCCAGACGATGACCGCAGCCATCAGCCGGTGCTTTGACGCAGTGGAGCCGGCGGGCGCCCCCCACAGCCTTACCCACTTCGGCGGGGAGCTTGTGGCGGGCAGCAGGGCGCGGCTTACAGCTTTTATGGCGCTCTGCCGCCGGTATTTTGATGAGCTGCAGGCACAGGGCATCACCCCGCGCGAGGGGGACGAGGCTGTCTGGTGCGGCGCTGCCTACCGCAGTCTGGCCGCCGGGCAGCCGGTACGCGCCGCCAATGCCTATATCTTCCGCTATTGGCTCGGCGGGCATTTCTACTATGTATCGACCAATTACGCGCTCGATCCCGTCTGCATCCTGCATCTGCCGGGTGCCGCCAAGGACCGTCAGCTCAAGCTGATCTACCGGATCTACGCCCGGCGCGGGGCCTTCCCGCCGCCGGAAAGGATCCACCGCCTCTGCGGCCTGCCCGCCGCACACCCGCCGCTGCTGCGCACCGTCTGGACGCGGCTGCTGGCCCGCCTGTAAGGAGCCGTTATGCCCAAGAAAAAGAACGACCTCAGCCAGCGGCTGGAAGCCGTCATCAAGACGCTGGTGCCCCAGCAGGAGCAGAACCCCGATGACCTCGGCCCGATGATGCGCGCCATCAAGGCGGTACACAGCATCAGCGACCATACCTCGACCACGCCGGAAGATCTTGAGCGCCAGCGCGCCGGGCAGGAGCTGTTCGCGCGGCTTGTCACGCCGTCGATCGGCATCCGCAACGACAGCCTGACGGTAGGGAACATCCCTGCCGAGTGGGTCAGCCTTGAGCATGGTCATGACCGCCGCCACGCTGTTTTGTACTGCCACGGCGGCGGCTACACCTGCGGCCAGCTGGGCTACGCCCGTATTCTGGCCAGCAAGCTCGCCCTTGCCACCGGCTTTGATGTGCTGTCCTTTGAGTACCGCCTTGCGCCGGAGCATCCCTTCCCCGCAGCCATCGAGGACGCACTGGCCGTCTGGGATTACCTGATGTATATGGGCTACGGCGCGCGGGATGTCATCGTGGCGGGGGATTCCGCCGGGGGCAATCTGGCGCTGGAGCTGGCACTGAAGCTGAAGGAGCAGGGCCGCGCCCAGCCGCGCGGGCTTTTGCTGTTCAGCCCCTGGACCGACATGACGGCCAGCGGCAAGAGCTACCGCACCTGCAAGACGCTGGACCCGATGCTGACGATGGAGTACATCGCCGCCGTGCGCGAGGCCTACACCGGCCCCGATGCCGACTGGACCCGCCCCTGCTACAGCCCGCTGTTTGCCGACCTGCGCGGCCTGCCGCCGACCTTAGTGCAGGTGGGCACGAATGAGATCCTGAAGTCCGACAGTGAGCGGCTGGTGGAAAGCCTGCAGAAGGCCGGCGTCTATGCCCAGCTGGAGATCTACCCCGAGTGCTGGCATGTCTTTCAGCAGATGCCCGTCCACCGCGCCGCCATGGCGATGGAAAGCGCCGGGCGGTTCGTGCAGAAAATCATTTAAAAAAGAGGAAAACCCATGTCCGATTCCTGGTACAAAGTTGACAATGTCGCCAAGGTGTTTCTGGCCACGGCATCCATGCGGGACCCGCGCGTTTTTCGCATCTCCTGCACGCTGCAGGAGCAGGTCGACCCCGACACACTGAACGAGGCCCTGCGCCGCACCGCGCAGGAATGGCCGCAGTTTCAGGTCACGCTGCACCGCGGCCTGTTCTGGCATTATTTTGAATCCACCGATCTGATGCCCGCCGCCCAGCCGGAGACGAAGGCCCCCTGTGCGCCGCTCTACACGCCGGAGCGCCGCAACCGTCTGATCTACCGGGTGACCTATTTCGGCGCGCGGATCAATCTGGAGATGTTCCACGCCATCACCGACGGCAACGGCGGCCTGCTCTACTTAAAATCCATCGTGCGCAACTATCTGGCGCTGCGCCACCCCGGCGAGCTGGACAGCGTACCCTCGCCCAACAGTGCCTCGGCCGGGGACCTTGCGCAGGACAGCTTCCGCAACTTTTACGGCGGCACCAGACGCCGCAAGGCCGAAAAAAAGACCAAGGTCTACCGCCCGCACGGCTTTTTGCCCTACGACCAGCTGCAATTCTTTGAGGGGCATCTCAGCGCCCGGCAGGTGCTGGACCGCTCCCATGCGCTGGGTGTGTCGATGACGAGCTACCTCGGTGCCTGCTTCATGCTTGCCATCTACCACGATATGCCCGCGCTGGAGCGCAGCAAGCCCATCTCGATCAGCCTGCCGGTCAACCTGCGCAACTACTACCCCAGTGAGACAGCCCGCAACTTTTTCAACTCCGTCTATGTGACCCATACGCTGACCGAGGCCGATACGCTTGAGACCGTGGCCCCCGTCTTTGATGCAAAGCTGAAGGAGATCCTGCGCCCCGAGAATATCCGCGCCCAGATGGACGAGTACGAAAAGCTTGAGCATGTACCCGCCATCCGCCCGGTGCCGCTCTTCCTCAAAAACGCCACCGTCAAGCTGTTCACCAAATTGGAGGACCGCCATGTCACGGCTGTTGTCTCCAACATGGGGCGCATCACCATCCCGGCGGAGCTGCAGCCCTATATCCGCAGCTTTGCGGCGTTCTCCAGCTGCAAAACGCTCTTTACGGTCGTCTGCTCCTACGGGGATGACCTTGTGCTGGGCACAGCCTCGGCGCTGCGCAGCACAACGATCCTGCAGCGGTTCTACCGCAGCCTTGCCAAGGACGGGCTGGATGTCACCCTCTACGCCACGGAGGTGGAAAAATGAATACCTGCCCGCATTGTCATATCAGGGTCGGCGGGGACAGCACCTACTGCCCGCTGTGCCAGAACCGCCTGCCGGGCCCGGCGGAGGCAGCTTATTTCCCGGCGACTGCACCGCGCATCCACCGCGCCTCGCTCTTGTATAAGATCATTGCTTTTCTGCTGTCGGCCGTTGTGGTAGTGGCCGGTGCGTTTGATTTTCTGCTGCTGGACGACTCGCCCCACCGCCATTTCAGCCTGCTGCTGGCCGTCTGGTCTCTGGCGGCGCTGCGGGTGCTGCGCTCCGTCCTACGCCGGCGCTACAACGGCCCGCGCCAGATCTTCAACCTGCTGCTGCTCGTCTCGGCGCTGCTCGTCTTTACCGACTGGTTCAACGGCTACACAGGCTACAGCCTTGATCTGGTCGTGCCGATCCTCTGCTGCGTTGCCCTGGGGTGCAACTTCGTGTTTGCCTTTCTGCGCAGCCGATTCACGGCAAATGCGCTGGTCTATCTGCTCATGAACATCGGCATCGGCCTTTTGCCGTACATCCTGCTCTTTCTGCGTCTGGACGGCGGCAAGCTGGACGCCCACAGCATCCCGTGGGTCATCTGCCTGATCCTGAGCATCATCACCTTCCTCGGTCTTGTCATCTTCCGCGGCAGAGCGCTGAAAAGTGAGATCGAAAAGCGGCTGCACCTGTAACGGCCGCCCTGTAAAGCCTTTATCTGCAAACAAATCGCTGCCGCCCGTTTTGCGGGCGGCAGCGATTTATTTTGTGTTATTTTTTGTCAAACGCCTCTCTGCGCTTGGTTGAAAGACGGAACATCTCCTCAAGACCCTCACGGTCATCGTTGACGAGCTTTTCCCGCATATCCTGCAGCGCGCTGTCAAACATGTCGATCTCCGAGATGAGGTTGTCTTTATTCCAGAGGAACAGCTCCGCCCACATTTTGTCGTTGATGCGTGCGATCCGCGTCAAATTGCGGAAGGAATCGCCGGTGTAGTTGGCCAGTTCCGAGTTATCGGACGCGCACATCAGGCTCACGGCGATGGCATGGCAAAGCTGGCTGACATAGCCGATCATATGATCATGCTCGGCGGGGGTCAGGATGCTGATCCGCTTAAATCCCAGCTCCTCGGCCAGATCGCGGCACCAGTCGATGCCGGCCTGCGTGTTCTTATCGGTGGGCGTGATGATGAAGTTGGCGGGGGCAAAGCTTACCTCGGCGCTGTGGGTGATGCCGCTCGTCTCACGGCCGGCCATCGGGTGGCTGGCGATGAACTCGACCCCCTCCGGCAGGGCGGCCTGCACAGGCTCCACCACGCCGCGCTTTACGCCGGACACATCGGTGACCATCGTGCCGGGGCGTATCAGCCGGCCGTACTGCTCGACCCAGTCAAGCAGCACGGTGGGGTAGAGGCCGAAGATGATGCAGTCCGCCTGCCGTACAAGATCCTCAAAATCCTTATTTTTCCCGGCGCGGATATAGTCATGCTGCAGCGCATAGTCCAGCGTTGACTGGCTGTGGGTAATGCCGGTCACGCTGTAGCCCTTCTGGCTCAGCACCTGTGCGTACCTGCCGCCCAGCAGGCCCAGACCGACAATCAGATAGTTTTTGCTTTTGTCCAGCATATAAAATCACGCCTTTATGTCAAAATCTTCTTTTCTGTCGCTGCTCAGCTCGATTTTTGCACCAAGGCTGCGCAGCACATTCCAGAATGCGGGCCAGCTTTTTTCCACGGCCTCCGCTCCGCAGAGCAGGGCAGGCAGACCGCTGGCAATGGCTGCCACGGCCAGCGCCATGACAATGCGATGATCGTTATGGCCGGACAGCGGTGCGTTGGGCGCATGGAGCGCCACGCCCTGAATGTGAACGCTGTCGCCCTCCACATCAATGCGGGCGCCCATCTTCTGCAGCTCGTCACGCATCGCGTCAATGCGGTCGGACTCCTTCAGGCGCAGCCGTCCCGCGTTGCGGATGACCGTCTCGCCGCTGCAGAAGCAGCCCAGCGTAAAGAGGATGGGTCCCAGATCGGGGCAGTCCGCCAGGTCGATCTCGGTGGCCTTCAACAGGCTGCGGTCAAAGTGGTAGCCGCCTTCCACGGGCTTGAACTTGCCGCCGCAGCGCTTGAGAATGTCCAGAATGACCTTATCGCCCTGCTGGCTGTCGGGGTTCAGCCCCGTGATCGTGATGCCGCCGATCACGCAGCCCAACACCGCCAGAAACGCCGCCTGACTGTAGTCGCCCTCCACGGCAAAATCACTGGCCACATACCGCTGGGGCGCAGCCACACGGTACATCATGCTG
This sequence comes from uncultured Oscillospiraceae bacterium, assembly GCA_900540595.1. Classification (GTDB taxonomy): domain Bacteria; phylum Bacillota; class Clostridia; order Oscillospirales; family Ruminococcaceae; genus Gemmiger. Next base: position 168,058 of record UQGL01000001.1, on the reverse strand, counting down.
CCGTTTTTGCGCGCGCGGGCCGATACCTTGACGCCGAACTGCTGCATGGCATCCAGCGTCAGATCTACATAGGAATGGCTCTCATAGGGGGCCAGCACCTCGATGCTGCTCTCGGACTCCATCAGCGGCGCGGCAAACAGCAGGCCGCTGATAAACTGGCTCGAGACATCGCCGGGCAGGGTAAACCCGCCGGGGCGCAGCCGCCCAAAGATCGTGATGCCGTCCGGGCTTTGCTCAAAGCGCAGGCCCTGCCGGTCAAACAGCATCTGGTACACCGCCTGCGGGCGGTCAAACAGACGCCCCGCGCCGGTAAACTGCACCTTCTGGGCTGTCAGGCTGAACAGCGGGATCATAAACCGCAGGGTAGAGCCGCTCTCATTGCAAAAGACCGGCCGCGTCACCGTGACAAAACCGCCCGCCGTGCCGTGGCCCTTGATGGTCAGGGAGTGCGGCTCCTCGGTGATCTTTGCGCCCAGCTGGGCTGCTGCGCCCAGCGTCGCGCGGATGTCCTTGCTGTACTCAATATTCGTAATATGGCTGGTGCCATCCGCAAGGGCTGCGCACAGCACTGCACGATGCGCCGCGCTTTTGCTCGGCGGCACGGTGGCCGTGCCGCCAAGGCGGCTTACATGAATCTTCGCGTCCAATTTACATCTCCCGGCCGATGGCAGCGGCAACCTTGCGGCATTTGGCGATGACCTCGGCAAACTTATCCGGCTTCAGGCACTGGGCACCGTCGCTCCAGGCGTGGGGCGGGTCGTTGTGGACCTCGATCTCAAGGCCGTCGGCACCGGCGGCGACAGCGGCCAGCGCCATGCTCTCGATATACTTATAATCGCCCGTAGCATGGCTGGGGTCCACAATGATGGGCAGGTGGGTCTTTTCCTTGATGACCGGCACGGCGGACAGGTCCAGCGTGTTGCGGGTCGCGCGCTCAAAGGTGCGGATGCCGCGCTCACAGAGGATGACATTCTCATTGCCGCCGGCCATGATGTACTCGGCAGACATGATCCATTCCTCGATGGTGTTGGCAAGGCCGCGCTTGAGCAGGACCGGCTTGTGCATCTTGCCGACCGCCTTCAGCAGCTGGAAGTTCTGCATATTGCGTGCGCCGATCTGCACGACATCGACATACTGCTCAAACTCATCAATATGGGCCTCGTCCATCAGCTCGCTGACGATGGGCAGGCCGGTCAGCTCGCGCGCCTTGACCATGTCGAGAATTCCCTCGGTGCCAAGGCCCTGAAAGGAGTATGGGCTGGTGCGGGGCTTGTAAGCGCCGCCGCGCAGGAAGTTGGCGCCGCCCGCCTTGACAGCCTGCGCCATTGCGATGGTGTGCGCCTCGCCCTCGATGCTGCAGGGGCCTGCCATAACGGCGATGGGGGCACTGCCGCCGATCTTGACGCCGTTGACATCCACCACGGTATCCGCAGGGTGGAACAGGCGGTTTGCGCGCTTGTAGGGTGCAGACACACGGGTCACATTCTCGACCCAGGGGTTGGCCAGCACATCCTTCTCGGCGATTTTAGTCGTATCACCGACAAGGCCAAAGACATTGTAGTCGGTACCGCGGATCAGGGTGACCGACAGGCCCTGCTTCTCAAAATTATCAACGATGCGGTCCAGCTCGACCTGCGGCGTCCCCTTTTTGGTAGAAATAATCATGGGTGAACCTCTTTCTTATATACTTTTTCTCTATAAAACAAACCTTTGGCTTCCCCCTCGGGGGAAGCTGTCCGCCGCAGCGGACTGATGAGGGCAAGCCTTACAAATACTGCTTTTTCACGGCAGGCCACATAAACTTTGCCCTCATCCGGCGCTTCGCGCCACCTTCCCCCTCGGGGGAAGGCTTTTACAGCGTCTCATCCGCTTCAAACAATTCTACTGCTTTGTCCACGGCTTCGGTCAGGGTGGCGTTGTTTTCAAGCTCTGCCGTGGCGGCGGCGGTGTAGAGCGGCGTGCGCTCTGCCTCCATCTGCCTGAGGGCCTCCCCGCCCTTCGAGAGGGGACGCCCGCGGGTCGCCAGACGGCTCAGCGGGCGGCGCACCCACAGCACAGGGCCGTTCTGGCGCAGGGCACGGCTGTTGGCCGGGTTCTTGACGACCCCGCCGCCGCAGGCAATGACCTGACTGTTGCCCTTGGCAACCTCGGCCAGCACCTCCGCCTCATAGCGGCGGAACGCCTCCTCGCCCTCCTCGGCAAAGATGTCGGGGATATTATGCCCGGTCCGGCGCTCGATCTCGGCATCCAGATCGACAAACCGCTTATCCAGCCTCTTGGCCAGTGCCGCGCCCACCGTAGATTTCCCGCAGCCCGGCATCCCGATGAGGGAGACATTCGCCAGCTGGTGGCGCAGGCGGCGGCTGATGGTCGGGATCAGGGTGTCGGTGTCCAGCGTGCTGCCGGTAAAATGCTCGGCGGCAAACACAGCCTGCGCCACCAGCATCTCAAAGCCGCCCGCAGCGGTCACGCCGCAGTCCTCAGCCCGCAGCAAAAGCTCGGTGCGGAAGGGGTTGTACACCACATCCAGCACGGCCTCCAGCCGGGGGAACGCCTTGGGGTCGATGAGGCACTGGCCCACATTGGGGTACATGCCGCAGGGCGTTGTGTTGATGATGATCTGCACATCGCGGCGGTGCATCGCCTCGCTGTAGAGCAGTGCGCCGTCCCGCCCGGTGCGGCTGGCCGTCAGGATCTCCCGCGCACCGCCGTCCCGGCAGACCGCCGCGACCGTGGAATGGGTGCCGCCGGTGCCGAGGATCAGCACCGTTTTGTCCGCAAAATCCACGCCGTGGGCCTTGGCCAGATAGGAAAAGCCCGCATAGTCAGTGTTGTAGCCGTACAGCCTTCCGTCCCGGTTCACGATGGTATTCACCGCGCCGATGGCCTTTGCCTTAGGGTCCACCACATCGCAATAGGGGATGACGAGCTGCTTATACGGTATCGTCACATTGATTGCCGTAAATGCACGCGCCTGCATAAAGCTGCGGGCCTCTGCCTCGGTGGGCAGGGGGAGCAGGTCGTAGGTGTAATCCGCGATCTGCTCATGAATGATCTTGGAGTAGCTGTGGCCCAGCTTACCGCCGATGAGTCCGTACAGTGGTTGCTGCATGGTTTTTCACCTCCTGTTTTACGCTTGGGGAAGGCCGTGCTTCTGGGCAAGGGTGCCGTAGCGCACGGTCAGCAGATCCAGCAGGCCGAAGGCCGTCAGGGTGTTCTGCACCACGGCGGCGCGGGGCACAATGCAGGGGTCATGGCGGCCCTTGATCTGCAGCTCCGCATCCTGTCTGCTGATATAATCAACGGTATGCTGTTCTTTATAGATGCTCGGCGTGGGTTTGAGCACGGTGCGGAACACAAGGGGCATGCCGTTGGTGATGCCGCCGTTCACACCGCCGTTTTTGTTGGTAGCGGTGGCGATCTCGCCGCCGCGCATCGTGAACGGGTCGTTGGCCTCACTGCCGCGCAGGGCGGCAAAGCCGAACCCCGCGCCGAACTCAATGCCTTTACAGGCGGGAATGGCAAACATCAGGTGGGCCAGCTCACTCTCGACACTGTCAAACCACGGCTCGCCGATACCGGCGGGCAGCCCGGTCACAACCGTCTCAAGAATGCCGCCCACGCTGTCGCCCTCGCTGCCCGCCGCGCGGATGGCAGCCTGCATCGGCTCCTCCTTTGCCGGGTCCAGCAGGGCAAAATGCCCGGGCTGCGGCGCGGGCATCACAAGGCCCGCCGCACTCGAAAGCGGGGCGTCCTTGACGCCCGCGCACTCGGCAATGTGGGTGTAGACCTTTACGCCCAGACTGTTCAGCACGGTCTCACAGATCGTACCCGCTGCCACGCTGGCCGCCGTGATGCGGCCGGAGAAATGCCCGCCGCCGCGTGCATCCTGAAAGCCCTCATACTTGGCGTAGGCCGTGTAGTCGGCGTGGCCGGGGCGCAGCAGGTCGGCTGTTTTGGCATAGTCGCCGCTGCGGGTGTTCAGATTGCGGATCATCAGGGTAACTGCGGTGCCGGTCGTGCGTCCGTTGTACACGCCGGAGAGAAACTCCACGGCGTCCGCCTCGGTCCGGGCGGTGGAAAGCCCATCGCCCCGGGCACGGCGGCGGTCCATGGCGGCCGCGATGGCAGCCTCATCCACCGGCAGCCCCGCTGCCAGTCCATCCAGCACCGCACCGACCGCCGGGCCATGGCTCTCGCCAAAAATCGTCATGCTGACGGTATTTCCAAAGGTGTTTTTCATAGTCGTTCACTTAAATATCTCAGTAGGGGCGGGGCTCTGCTCCGCCCGTGCCCGCCTGCGGCAGGGCAAAGTTCCACGGGCGGAGTAGAACCTCGCCCCTACGTTATCGTTGTGGTAGGGGTCGATGCGGGCATCCGCCCCTGCAGAGGTTCATTCTAACCCAAGCAAGCCCGGCAATTCGGTCATCGGCAGCTTATCGGCGCGCCAGCAGCCAAGACCGGGGCACTTGATGACCGTGATATGATCGCCGCTGGTCTTTTTGTCGTGCTGCATGTAGGCCAGCACCTTTTCCCGGTTGGCACCGGCACGGGTGGGCAGGCCCAGCGTGCGGTAGATGGCACGGGTGCGCTTGAGCAGCGCATTGTCCTCGATCATCGGCAGCATGCCCAGCGCCACGCACTCGCCGTGGTACAGGCCGGTCGTGCGGCGGCCGCGCACACCGCGCACTGCCTCAATGCCGTGGCCGATGGTGTGGCCGAAGTTCAAGCAGGCACGCACGCTGCCCTCGCGCTCGTCCTGCTCCACGATCTTTTTCTTGAATTTCAGGCTGCGGTAGACGATCTGCTCGATGTTTTCCTCGGGATGCTCGCACTCAAACAGCGCAAAGAGCTGCGGGTCCCCGATCAGGCCGGTTTTCAGGGCCTCCGCCAGACCGTTGACCACCTGACGGCGGGGCAGCGTTTTCAGCGTATCAAAATCCACCAGCACGACCTTCGGCTGCCAGAACGCGCCAACGATGTTCTTCGTCTCGCCCAGATCAATCGCCGTCTTGCCGCCGATGGAGGAATCCACCTGCGCCAGCACGGTCGTGGGGCAGTTCACAAAGTCGATGCCGCGCATATAGCTTGCGGCGCAGAAGCCGCCCAGATCCCCCACAACGCCGCCGCCCACGGCGACCAGCAAATCCTTGCGGTCCATGCCGAACGCCAGCATGGCCTGCAGCACCTGCCCATAGACCTTGAGGCATTTGCTGCCCTCGCCCTGCGGGATGGTATAGACCGTGGCCTCCGGGCATTGGGCCGCTACCGTCTGCGCATACGCGGCGGGCACACCGGAATCCGTCAGCACAAAGACCTTGCGGTGCTGCACATTTGTGAACTGGTGGAGGTTGGCCAGACATCCGGCCTTCAAAATAATATCATAGCTGCGGCTTTTAAGCTGCATCGTCAGTTTCATGCTTCGCACATCCTTTTTCATGGCTTATTTCTCCGTACCGTCAAGGGTGAAGGCACCCAGCAGCCGCAGGGTGCTGCAAACAGAGGTCAGCGTGTCCAGCAACGCCTGACATGCTGCGCCGCTGCTGTCTGCCGGGCAGACAAGCTGTACATAGAAATAATATTCAAACGGAACATGGGGCAGGGGACGGCTCTTGATGCACTCCATATTAAAGCCCCCTGCGCCGATCCGGTCCAGCGCAGCGGCCAGCTGACCCGGCTTGTGACGCGCCGTAAACAGCAGCGCCAGCCGCTGGCCCTGCCCGGTCATGACCGGCGGCTCCGGGCTGCGCTCGATCACGATGAACCGGGTCGTGTTGTCGCCGTCGGCGTTGATGCCTGCGCAGAGGATCTGCAGACCATATAAGCCGGCAGTCTCTGCACTGGCTATGGCCGCTACGGTCGGGTCCTTCAGCTCCGCCACATGGCGGGCGGCATCGGCCGTGTTGCCCCATGTGCCGGTTTTAAAGCCGTGCTGCTGCACGAAAACGCTGCTCTGGGCCAGCGCCTGCGGATGGCTGACGACCGTGCGGATGGTCTGCAGCGTTGCCCCCGGCACCGCCAGCAGATCCTGCCGGATGGGCAAATCACACATGCGGGAGATGATGATGTCCGGGTGGGTGTACAGCAGATCCAGCACAGTGGACACATCGCCCGCATTGGAGTTTTCAAACGGAAGTACGCCGAATTGCGCATCTCCGCTCTGCACAGCATCAAAGACCTCGCCCCAGGTGGTGCAGGCCGTCTGCCGCGCAAAGGGGAACAGGCGCTGCAATGCAATCTGGCTCCATGCGCCGGGCACCCCCTGATAGGCGGCGGTGTCGCGGCCAAGGCGCGCGCGCTGATACGCGCGGGAAACGGCCATCGCATCATTCAAAAAAGCGCGATAGTAAGGGCGCAGCGTCTCATCGGTGATGCGGGCCGCATTTTTATCCAGCACAGCCGCCTCACGCGCAGCGTCAAACACCGGCTTGCCGGTCTCGGCCTTATAGCGCGCCACATCAGCCACCGCGCGCATCCGCCGCTCAAACAGCGCGGCCATCTCCGCGTCAACAGCATCGATCTCTGCCCGGGCCTGCTGTAATAAGTCCATACACGAGGCTCCTTTTCCCAGATGAATTTTGCATTTCCGCATCGCGGCAGGGGTAGGGCTCTGCTCCGCCTAGGCCGTTTACGGCAGCGCAAAGTGCCACGGGCGGAGCAGAGCCCCGCCCCTACGGTGCATCAGCATGACACGCGCTGTTTATTTATACAGATAATCATAGTCAGTATACCATAAATAAAGCGCCGTCACAAGAGTGACGGCGCGAAATTTGGCGTATTTGGTTTATCCATGCAAAGCGCTGCGCAGTGCGGCGATCAGTTCGGCCTGATAGGCGGGGCTGAAGGTGCCGTGCAGCAGCTTGGGCAGGGCCTCCTCCTGCAGGCGGCGCCAGCTGGCAGCCTCACGCCCCGGCAGGATCGGCACAAAGGCAACACCGTTGGCCGCGGCAGCCTGAGCATCGCCCATAGCGTCGCCCACCATCATGACCTTGCGGCTCTCATAGCCGCAGGCCAGCATCGTGGCGATGGAGTTTGCCTTGCTGCCCACCTCCTGCCCGAAGATGACATCCGCATGGCGGGCCAGACCGTAGCGCTTCCACTCACTGGCGATGGCGCTCTCGTTGGCGGCGCTGACAACGGCCACATCGGCCACGGCGTGCAGCTGGCGCAGGCTTTCCTCCACACCGGGGAACGGCTCAAAGGTAGGCTCCAGCGCCTGAATGCGGCGGTTGCAGGCATTGTTCCACTCCTGCAGCTTGCGCAGGGCCAGACTGCCGGTCTTTTGCAGCTCCCGCTGCAGGCTGGCCGTGGAAAGCTCGGTCGCGGTGTCCACCCAGGCGGCAATGTCCTCGCTGCCGGGGATCTCGATGCCGCGGTTCTTCAGCCGGTCAAACACCAGCCGCACACTCTCAAACCGGGAGATCCCGCGGGTGATCGTGTGCAGGTTGATTTCGTCCCATGCAGCGGTGATAAAATCTGCCTGCTCATCCAGCGCAAAAACACGGATAAGCTCCGGGCACATGACCGTTGTATGCTTGATGCGCACTGTGTTCATCACGCAGCCGTCGGAGTCCATGCACACCAGAAATTCGCGTTTCTTTGTAAAATCCGTCAGCGCGTTTGCCATAAAAGCCAGCCCCCTCTTTTTACCTGCCTATAAAAGCACTATGTATCTATCATAACAAAGTCACACCACCATTTGCAATGCCTTTTTGCAAAAAACTATGGACTTTTGTGTAAAATTTAACTTTCTTCCGGGGCAGCCGGGTCCAGTGCACGGCCGATCGGCCCCCGGATCAAAAGATTCGCCATACCGTCCGCCGGGGTGGGCTGCTTGTTGATGACCACCAGATTTTCACCCCGGAAATACCGCAGCAGCCCCGCCGCCGGATAGACCGCCAGACTGGTGCCGCCCACAATGAGGGTATCGGCGCGGGAGATCGCCCTGACGGCATTTTCCATCGTTTCCTCGTCCAGTCCCTCCTCGTACAGCACGACATCGGGCTTGACGATGCCGCCGCACGCATCGCAGCGGGGGACACCGTCCCCGACTCCGGCTGCTGCCTCAATGAACTGCACAGGGAAAAACTTGCCGCAGCGGGTGCAATAGTTGCGCAGCGTTGAGCCGTGCAGCTCATAGACGACCCTGCTGCCGGCGGCCTGATGCAGCCCGTCAATATTCTGGGTCACGACCGCCTTGCACTTACCCTCGCGCTCCAGCGCCGCTAGCCGCCGGTGGGCCGCATTGGGCACCGCGCCGTGTACGATGAGCTTTTGGCGGTAGAAATCAAAAAATTCTGCGGTGTGCCGCTCATAAAAGCTGTGGGAGAGCATCGTCTCGGGCGGATACTTGAATTTCTGGTGATACAGCCCGTCCACCGAGCGGAAATCCGGGATGCCGCTCTCGGTCGATACGCCCGCGCCGCCGAAAAACACCATGTTTTTTGTGCCCGCCAAAATTTCTTCCAATGCCGGAACCATGCAAAACTGCCCCTTTCACTTTTTCTGCAAATGGATTATACTGTACCTATTATAATACATTTGCGGAGGGATGCAAGATGCAGCGCGAGATCACACAAGAGCTGGTAAAGCAGCTGCTGCCGGAGCGCCGGGCAGACAGCAACAAGGGGAGTTATGGCAGCGTACTGGCTGCGGCAGGCAGCATGGCCTACCGCGGCGCGGCTGCACTCTGCACAGAGGGGGCGCTGCGCGGCGGCGCCGGGCTGGTCTTTCTGGCCAGCGTGGAGCCTGTTGTGCAGCTGGTGCTGGCCCGCACGCCTGAGTGCTGTGCCTGCGGCTGCCGCACGGCGGCCAACGGCGGCATCCACCCGCATGACGCTGCCGCCCTGCGGGACTGGTTTGCCGACAGAAGCGCCGTCCTGCTGGCCGGCCCCGGGCTGGGGGAGAGCGCCCCCGAGGTATGCCGCGCCCTGCTGGGCAAAAATGCCCCATGGCGCGGGGCTGTGCTGGACGCCGATGTCCTGAACGCGCTGGCTGCCGGCAAATTCCGGGGCGGATTGCCCGCCAACACGATCCTGACGCCGCACCCCGGCGAGGCCGCGCGACTGCTGGGCACAACCGTGGCCGAGATTCAGGCCGACCGGGCGCAGGCCGCGCGGCAGCTTGCGGAAAAATACGATTGCATCGCCGTTTTAAAGGGCAGCGGCACGCTGGTGGCCAAGCCGGACGGCACGCTCTGGCACAACAACACTGGCAACGCCGGGCTGGCCCGGGGCGGCAGCGGGGATGTGCTGGCCGGGCTGACCGCCGGGCTGCTGGCCGCAGGACTTGGGCAGGGCCGCAGCCCCGAGGATGCCGCCATCGCCGCCGTATGGCTCCACGGGGCCGCTGCCGACCGCTGCGCTAACCGCCGCAGCATGACCGCCATGCTGCCGACAGATATTTTTGCGGATTTGGGGGAGCTTTTGGCGGAGATGGAGATGTAATCAAAGCCCCTCAGGCCAGCTACGCGGCCAGCTCCCCACATTGTGGGGAGCCTCTTTGCGCGGGCTTTGCCCGCGTGAAAGCCTCCTCGCATAGCGGGGAGGTGGCCGAGCATGCGAGGCCGGAGGGGCTTTTGCAGCCGTCCCCCTCGTTCCGAAATCCTGCGTACAATCGTCACCAGCCCTCTTGCCCTCTCCCTTTATAGGGTGTATAATAGGACTATATCTGTTCACAGCCGGAAAGGAGCCGTTGCTATGCCGCGCAAAGAAGGCCAGAAACGCAAACTGCTTGTCCTTTTGGACATCCTCGCCCGCGAAACGGACGAGAAGCACCCCCTGAGTGTCCCGCAGCTGGTGGAGCGCCTGCAGGAGCGCGGCGTTGTTGCCGAGCGCAAGAGCGTCTATGACGACCTGAACACGCTGAACAACATGCCGGACTCCCCGTACGAGATCGTACAGCAGCGCGGGCGCGGCGGCGGCTATTATATGACCGAGGCCCCCTTTGAGCTGGCCGAGCTGAAGCTGCTTGTGGACGCCGTCTACGCCAGCAAGTTCATCACAGCGCGCAAGTCCAAGATTCTCATCGACAAGCTCGGGCAGTTCACCTCCAAATACCGGCAGGAGGAGCTTGACCGCAAGGTCCTTGTCAGCGGCCGGATCAAAAGCACCGACGAAAAGATTTTGTATACCGTTGATGCGCTGCACTCTGCCATCACGGCCGGGCAGCAGGTGCAGTTCAAATACTGCGACTGGAACCTGCAAAAGCGGATGACCCCCCGCCATGACGGCCAGCTGTACTGCGTCAGCCCGTGGGTGCTGGTGTGGGAAAACGGCAACTACTATCTCATCGCCTATACGGACGGCCGCCTGAAGCACTACCGCGTTGACAAGATGCAGAATGTCCGCCCCCTGCCCGACACGACCCGCGAGGGCGCCGATGAGTACGCCAATTTTGATGTAAACACCTACATGCAGCAGATGTTCGGCATGTTCAACGGCCCCCTCAAGCGGGTGACGCTGCTGTGCGAAAACCGCTTTGCCGGGGCGATGATCGACCGCTTCGGCACCGGGCCGGTGCTGGTGCCCTGCGCAGACGGCGAGCATTTTACCATGACGGCCGAGATTCAGGTCAGCCCGCAGTTTTTCGGCTGGGTGGCAGGCTTCGGCACCGGCGTTGTTGTGTCCGGCCCGCCGGAGGTCCGCGCCGAGATGAAAAAGACCCTCGACCAGCTGCAGGAATTGTACCGCTGATTTGCAATAGCGGCAAAAATATGATAGAATGGGTTGTTTAAATCTTTTGTACCCAACACTCTGCAGGGGCGGGGCTCTGCTCCGCCCGCGGAACGCTGCGTCTGCTGCCGCATGACCGGGCGGGGCAAAGCTCCGCCCCTGCGGCACAGTATTTTTCGATTCAGGGAGGGCACCACAGGTGCTGGAAAAAAACCAACGCATCAAAAGCCTTTTGTATCTGCTGCTTGATGCAGCGTTGCTTTTCATCGGCTTTTTGCTTGCCAACTATATCCGCTTCAACTTTGTCCGGTTCTTTGAGCCGGGCGGCGCCGGCCCCGCGCTGGCCGTAGCGCGCGACCCCCGCAACATTCTTGCAGGGCTGGGCACCTCACTCGTGCTGGTGCTCATCTACTGGGTCGCGGGCATCTATTCCAACGCCCGCCTGCACGGTCTGGCGGAGCGCTGCACCAAAATTGTCGTTATCAACGCGGCAGGCATCATGATCTTTGTCGCCGCGCTCTACCTGATGCACCTTGACGATTATTCCCGCATCGTGCTGGCGCTGTTCTATCTGCTGGCCACGGCCGCCGTTGTCTTTGAGCGGATGGTCCTGCGCTGGGTGGATCGCGCCCGCCGCCGCAAGGGGCTGGGTCTGCGCCATATCCTGCTGGTAGGCGGCGGCAAATCGGCCGCGCTTTATCTGCGCGCGCTGGAGCATAACCCCTACTACGGCTTTGTTGTGGACGGCTATCTGGCCAAGGTCGAGGAGCCTGGCCTGGGCGTGAAATTCTTGGGCGGGTACGACAGCCTGACCGCCAGGCTGGATGAAATACCGGTGGACGAGGTCGTCGTTGCGCTGGAGGCAGACGAGATCGAGCTTTTGCCCCATGTCTTTGCCGCCTGCGACAAAAACGGCGTGCGCATCACGATGGTACCGTTCTACAGTGACTATCTGCCCGCACGCCCCACGATCGATGTGCTGGACGAGTGCAAGCTGATCAATGTGCGGCAGACGCCCTTTGACAACCTGCTCAACGCCGCCGTCAAGCGCGGGCTGGATATTATCGGCAGCCTGATTCTGATTATCCTGACCAGCCCCATCATGCTGGCGACCGCCATCGGCGTCAAGCTGTCCAGCCCCGGGCCGATCATCTTTAAGCAGGAGCGCATCGGCCTGAACAAAAAGCCCTTTATGATGTACAAATTCCGCTCAATGCGGGTCAATGTGCAGCAGCAGACCGGCTGGTCCACCGATTATGATCCGCGCAAGACCCACTTCGGCAGTTTTATCCGCAAATGCAGCCTTGACGAGTTGCCGCAGTTCTTCAATGTGCTGAAGGGGGATATGTCTCTGGTCGGCCCGCGGCCCGAGGTGCCCTACCATGTAGAGCATTTCAAGGAGGAGATCCCGCGCTATCTGGTGCGCCAGCAGGTCCGCCCCGGCTGCACCGGCTGGGCGCAGATCCACGGCCTGCGCGGCGATACCGACATTGCCGAGCGCATCCGCTACGACATCTGGTATATCGAAAACTGGACCGTAGCGCTTGACATCAAGATCATCTTCCGCACGGTGTTCGGCGGCAAGATGGTCAATGACGAAAAATTGCAGTAACGCATTCTGCGTTATCGGACAGGAGTGTCTGTAATGAGCAAAAAGGAGCCCAAGGTCGCCATTGTGCATGACTGGCTCGTCGGCTATGCCGGCGGCGACCGCGTGGTCGATGCCATGAAGCATGTTTTCCCCAATGCTGTCATCTACACCCTTGTGTACGATCCCAAAAACATGCCGGAGTGGTTCAAAAGCTACGACATCCGCACCAGCTGGTTCCAGAAGGTGCCGTTTTCCAACAAGCTGTACAAGGCCATGCTGCCGCTGATGCCCGGTGCCTTTGAGGCGTTCGACCTGACTGAGTACGATCTCGTGCTGTCATCGTCCTCCTCTTGTTCAAAGGGCGTCATCACCCGCCCGGATGCCGTGCATATCTGCTACTGCCATACGCCCATCCGCTATGTGTGGGATTTTTACTACACCTACCGCGCCAATGCCAACTGGCTTGCCCGCCTCGTCATGCCGGGGCAGATGCACAAGATGCGCATCTGGGACAAGTGCGCCGCCGACCGGGTGGACTATTTTATCGCCAACTCGCATTATATCGCCCAGCGCATCAAAAAGTACTACCGCCGTGACAGCGATGTCATCTACCCCTGCTGCCATATCAACGAAAGTCCCTTTGTCGAAAAGGAGGACTTTTACCTCACAGTCGGCCGCCTTACATGGTATAAGCGGGTCGATCTCGCCGTGCAGGCCTGCACCAGACTGGGCAAACGCCTTGTCGTCATCGGCGGCGGGGGAGAGCTGGAAAAGCTCAAGGCTATGGCCGGCCCGACCGTGGAATTTCTGGGCGGCGGCCTTTCCGACGAGGAAGTGCGCAGCTACTACCTGCGGGCCAAGGCGTTCCTTTTCCCGGGTGAAGAGGACTTCGGCATCACGCCGGTGGAGGCTCAGAGCGCGGGTACGCCGGTGCTGGCCTACGGCCGCGGCGGCGCGTGCGAGAGTGTGCGCCCCGGCAAAACCGGCTATTGGTTTAAGGAACAGACGGTCGAAAGCCTTGCCGACTGCATCGAGCGCTTTGAGCGCGACGGTGTGGCTTATTCTAAAGAAGAAATCCGTGAGCACAGCCGCTCCTTCAGTGAGGAGCGCTTTGAGCGCGAGCTGAAGGAGTATTGCGAGCGCCGCATGGCCGACTGGCAGCAGGAGCTGCTGGACTGCTCCCACTGGGAGAAGGAGGAACTGGATTGAACCCCATCGTCATCAACGGCACGGTGCTGTGCGACAACATCACCGGCATCCCGCGCTATGTCTATGAAACTGTGGTGCGTCTGGACAAACTCATCGAGGGCACCGGTCTGGATGTCCGCATTGCCTACCGGGACGACGGCCGCCCCATCCACCTGCCGGAGCTGAAAAACATCCGGCTCGTGCCGCTCAAGGCCGTCAAATATTTCTACAATCTGGCCGTGCTGCCCGCCTATCTGCGCCGCACCCACGCCTTTTATGTCGGCCTTGCCAGCGATATGCTGCTGACAAAGCGCAGTGTTGTGGTGCTGCACGACATCCGCCCGCTCGTCATGGATACCGACAAGGGCTTTTTCCGCTTCAAGTTCTGGGTGCACTGTCTGTCCACCAAATGGTTTGCACAGCGGGTGTTCACCGTCAGCGACAACCAGCGCCACCTCATCAGCGAGAAGCTGGGCATCCCGCTGGACAAGATCGGCATAACCTACAACGGCTGGGAGCATATGAAGGGCGTCACCCCTGACGAGAGCATCTTTGACAAGATGCCCGGCGTTGTAAAAGGGGAGTATTATTACGCGCTCGGCAGTCTGGCGAAGCACAAGAACTTCAAATGGATCCGCGAGGTCGCCCGCCGCAACCCCGACAAGACCTTTGTGGTCGCGGGCGGCAAGGATCTGCGCGCCTTCGGCGATGACACCGAGGCCAAGGATACCCACAATGTTTTCTACCCCGGCTATGTCTCGGACGCCGAGAACGCTGCCCTGATGAAGCACTGCAAGCTGTTTTTGCACCCTGCCGTGTTTGAAGGCTTCGGCATCCCGCCGCTGGAGGCACTGGCGCTTGGTGCGCCCATCGCGCTGGCCAACGCCACCTGCCTGCCCGAGCTGTACGGCAATACGGCGCGGTATTTTGACCCCTATGACTACGACACCGACCTTGACAAGCTGGCCGCCCAGCCCGTGGCCGCCCCTGACGAGGTCCTGCAGAAATACAGCTGGGACCGCACCGCCAATTTCTGGCTGCACGAGATCGAAAAGTACGCGAAACAGTGATAAAAGCCTTCCTCGGGGGGGAAGCCTTATTCACACTGAAAGGAGCCGACTGCGCCCCATGTTTTTCCTGATAACGATCTTCCTCACGGCGCTGGTCTCTGCGCTGTTCGGGCTTTTGCCCGGAAAGCTTCAGCGACGCAGCGTCATAAAGCAGGACATCGTCTGGGCCGTCGGCCTATGGCTGGCCACCTGGCTGTTCGCCGGCTTTGCCTACCACCGCCCCGGGCTGACCATCGGCTTCAATGCATTCCGTCTCGTGGCCGTCACAGCGCTGAACGGCTGGACCGGTTTCGTCACCGCCGGGCTGCGCAGCTTTGGCCGCAAGGGGCTGAAAGCCGTTGTGCCGCTGCCGCTCGTCACGGCGCTGGGGCTGGAAGTATTCGTCGGCAACGTTGCCTACTTCAACACCCACAGCTATGAGCCGTTCCAGCTCGTTGACTACCTGGACGAAAACATCAACGTCGGGCGTGGGCTGGGTACGATCTCGCTGGACGAGGGGCGGACCTACCTGCGGTTTTTGGACATCGACCACCCCATCTACAACCTGCGGTTTGACGGTCTGGTCAGTGACGACACAGACCCGCTCCACGCGGACAGCGCCGTCACTTTCACCATTGAGGGCACCGACGCCGCCAACACCGAGCTGACCCGCTTCGGCAGCTGGCAGATCGGCTTGCAGGCCCCGCGCACACACACCATCAGCCTGGACCTGACCGGCAACGTCGGCATGATGACGTTGACTGCCGCCGGGTACAGCTCCACCTACGCGCAGTTCCCGGTGGCGCTGACCTTCAGCGGCATCACGGCGAACGCTCCGCGGGCGCTGGATTTCTCGGTTCTGCGTTTTATCGCGGTATTTCTGGCTTTGCTGACCTTGTATGGCCTGCGCCCGGCCAGCGGGTTATGGCACCGCCGCTGGCTGGCAGGCAATGTGTGCGACCGCGCCGCAGCCGCCGTGCTGGGCTTGGTGCTGGCCGCCTTTGTGGTGGTCGTGCCTTTCTGGGAGCCGAGCAACACCGGCCTTGCCACGAAAGATTACAACACCGCGTTCTGGGACGGCAAAAGCACCGTCAGCTTTGTCTACCAGCAGTACGGCGCGCTGGCCCACAGTCTGCTGAACGGCCGCTTAGATTTGGAGGCCGACCCGCCCGCCGAGCTGCTGGCGTTGGAGAACCCCTACGACGCCGGGGCGCGGGATGCGGCACAGATCAACGATATCCACTGGGATCACGCCTTCTACAATGGGCGATATTACGTCTATTTTGGTATCGTACCGTGTCTGTTATTCCAACTGCCGTTTGAGGCACTGACCGGTATCCAGAACTTGGCTTATGCGCCCTGCATGGTCGTTTTGGGGCTGCTGCTTCTTGCCGCCTGCTTCGGCTTGGTGGGGCAGGCCGTGCGCCGGTGGTTCCCGCGGACCACCAGCGCCGCGTACCTGCTGGCCGTGGCCGCTGTGGTGCTGGGCAGCCAGCTGTATTACCTGCTGGTGCGTCCCTACATTTATGAGTACGCCATCCTCTGCGGTGCGGCACTGCTGATGCTGGGGCTGTGGCTCTGGCTTTCCGCCGCCAATACCCCCGTGGAAAAGCGCGGGGCGCTTTTAGTCAGGCTTGCCTTTGGCAGCCTGTTTGTAGCGCTGGTGGCCGGGTGTCGCCCTCAAATGGAACTGTTCGCCTTTTTGGCCGTGCCCATCTTCTGGCAGCGGTACATCGGGCAAAAGCGGCTGCGCAGCCGCGCCGGGGTAGGGGAGGCCGCCGCCTTTATCCTGCCGGTTGTCGTAGTTGCCGCCGGGCTGATGTGGTACAACGCCGCGCGGTTCGGTTCGCCCTTCGACTTCGGTGCCAACTACAACCTGACCGGCAACGATATGACCCAGCGCGGCTTCAATGCCGTGCGCATCGGGCCTGCTGTGTTTACCAGCTTGTTTGAGCCGCCCAGCTGGCAAGGCGTGTTCCCCTTCCTGCGGGAGACGGACGTCCAGACGAACGCCGTCATTCGCACCATCAGCGAGAAATTCACCGGCGGTATGCTGGCCGCCACGCCCTACCTGTGGGTGCTGGCGCTGCCGCTGCTGCCCGCGTTCCGCCGCTGTCTGCACCACCGCCGCGCTGTGGCGGGCATTGTCTACGGCGGCATCGCCGCCATGGTCGTTATGACCGTTGTGGACTGCGAAATGGCCGGGGTGCTCTACCGCTATCTGATGGATTACAGCCCGGTACTGCTCGTTGGGGCGGCGCTGTGCTGGTTCTGTGCCGAGGGCGCACTCAGCCGCCGCACCGCCGTGGGGGATGCCACCGCCGCTGCCGCACTGTCTGCGCTGCGCGTGGTCATGGCTGCCGCCGTGGCATACACCGCCGTTTACCGCTTCTGCACGCTGTTCGCCATGGAGCCTTGGCTGCAGGGCATGAATCCGTCCCTTTATTACACCGTCAGCCGCCTTGTTCAATTCTGGATTTAAATTTCCCGGAGGAATATTATGGATAAAATCGCCGTATTGATCCCTTGCTACAACGAATCCAAAACCGTCGAGAAGGTCGTCACGGATTTCCGCCGCGTCCTGCCTGACGCTACGGTCTATGTCTACGATAACAATTCTACCGATGGCACGGCTGAGCTGGCCGCCAAGGCCGGGGCGGTCGTCCGCCATGAGTACCAGCAGGGCAAGGGCAATGTCATGCGCCGCATGTTCCGCGAAATAGACGCCGAGGCGTACATCCTTGTGGACGGCGATGACACCTATCCGGCTGAAGCTGCGCCCGAGATGGTTGCCGCCGTGACCGAGCGTCAGGCAGACATGGTCGTGGGTGACCGGCTGTCCAGCACCTACTACACCCAGAACAAGCGCCCGTTCCACAACTTCGGCAACGATCTGGTGCGGTTCTGCACCAACCATCTGTTCGGCGGCAAAATCAAGGACATTATGACCGGCTATCGCGCCTTCAGCTACCAGTTCGTCAAGACCTATCCGGTGCTGTCCCGCGGCTTTGAGATCGAGACCGAGATGACCATCCATGCCCTGCAGCGCAACATGCAGGTCGAGAATGTCGTTATCGACTACCGCGACCGCCCCGAAGGCTCCGAGAGCAAGCTGAACACCTACTCAGACGGCTTCAAGGTGCTGGGTACGATCGGCCGGCTGTTTAAAAACTACCGCCCGTTTATGTTCTTCGGCATTTTGGCGGCCATTCTGGCGGTGTTCGGCGTCGGCTTTATGGTGCCGGTGCTGAGTGAGTATTTCCAGACCGGTCTGGTTCCGCGCTTCCCCACGCTGATCGTCTGCTGCTTTGTGCTGGTCGCAGCGCTGCTGCTCTTCATCTCCGGCATCATCCTGTCGAGCCAGCTGGCCAAGGACGCCCGGGATTTTGAATTCCAGCTGCAGACCGTGCACCACTGGCGCACCCACAAAAAGGACTGAGCCATCATGCGCGGGCGTACCTTCGCACAAATGCTCCGGCAGCATCCGCTCTTTGCGGGACTGCTTACACTGCAGTCCCTTTTTGTCCTTTTACTGCTAGCTGCCCTTGCCCGCTGAAAAACTTTCACAACCGCCCGCAGAGCCGCATTGCGGCAGCTCTGCGGGCGGTTTGTGCTTGGCGGCCGCCTTGCTTTTTGGCTTGTAATGGGATATAATACCCTTATATGTGCGCACTGCACAGGAATTTGTGGGAACCAGTTTATATAAGGGAGTTAATTGTATCATGACGAAAGTTGCCGCTTCGATTTTGTCGGCCGATTTTGCCAACCTGCACAAGGACTGCACCCGCCTGCTGGAGGCCGGTGCCGATGTAATGCATTTTGATGTGATGGACGGCCATTTTGTGCCGAACATCAGCTACGGTGCGCCGGTGCTTACCTGCCTGCACGCCGCCCTGCCCGATGTCTTTTATGATGTTCACCTGATGATCAGCGACCCGGCCCGCTATGCCGCGGATTTTGCCAAGGCCGGCGCCGATCTCATCACCTTCCATCTTGAGGCCGTGCCCGACACGGTGGAGGAGGTCATCGCCGCCATCCGCGCCACCGGCTGTCAGGTCGGCATCAGCATCCGCCCCGGCACCCCCGTGGAGGCCGTCTTTCCGTATCTCGGCGTTGTGGATCTGATCCTTGTGATGAGCGTGGAGCCGGGCTTCGGCGGGCAGAAATTTCTTCCCACCACCCCGACCCGCATCGCCGCCATCCGTGCCGAGCGTGCCCGTCTGGGCTGCAACACCCTGATCGAGGTGGACGGCGGCATAAACACCGTGACCGGCCCGCAGTGTATTGAGGCCGGTGTCGACTGGCTCGTAGCCGGAAATTCTCTTTTCCGCGCTGAGGATCCCGCCGCTGTGGTACGTGTACTGCACAGCAAGTAAAGGAGCTTTTCCCCATGCCCAAACGTATGAAAGTCGAGCGCAGCCCGAATTACAGCTACTACAGCGATATTCTCTGGTGCTCGCTCCCGCTGGTCGGGATGTCATGCTATTTTTACGGTCTGCGCCCGGTGCTGCTTTTTTTGACGGCGCTGCTGACCGCTTACCTGTGCGACTGCGCGCTGGCACCGCTGCACGGCACGGGCTACCAGTCCCATGAGCCGTCCAGCGAGTGCTTTGCCGCGCTGATCGTGCTGATGATGCCCGCCAGCATCTCCTATCCCATCGTCATCGCCGCCGTCATTGTTGCCGTGCTGGTCAAGGAGGCCTTCGGCGGTGAGGGGCACTATCCGTTCCACCCGGCTGCCGTCGGTGTCGTGGTCGCCGGCATCTCCTGGCCTAAAAATGTCTTTTCCTACCCTGTGCCCGGCACCCAGCTGCCGCTCTTTGGGGAGGTAAACACCACTCTGGTCGAGGGCATGAACGCGACCCTGCGCGACGGCGGTCTGCCCAGCGCCAGCACGATGAATCTGCTGACCGGCAATGTTTCGGCCGCTGTGGGCACCAGCGCCGCGCTCGTCCTGATGGCGTGCGGCCTCTTCCTGCTGGTGCGGGGCCGCATCAGTCCTCTGGTCGTCATCCCGTTTTTTGTGTTTGTCATCGCTCTGCCGTGGCTTTTCCCGAATCTGAACGAGCTGCCGACCTTCTCCCTCCCGTGGGAGTATATCCGCCAGCGCGTCTATCTTGAAAAATATATCGTGCTGTCCGGCACAGCGCTGTTCGGCGGCCTGTTCATGATCTGTGAGCCGGTCACGATGCCGGATCGTCCGATGAGCCGCATCGTCTACGGCACGATGCTCGGCATCATGACCCATGTGTTCCGCACCTTCAGCCCGTATGAGTGCGCCGTCTGCTGCGCCCTGCTGATCGCAGGCGCCATTCCCGAGTGGCTGGACCTCATCAGCCACCGTACCGAGCGCATCCGCTTTATGAGAGAGGAGGAGCAGCGTCTTGCCAATGCAGCAAAAAACGAGTAAGCGCCGGGGCGAGGAACGCTCCGAGACGCTGATCATCCCGCATATCACTAAAGAGATGGTGGAGACTGCCCGCCGCATGGCAGAGCAGGGGGCCACCCGCGCTGAGATCGAGCAGGCCATCGCCGCCATGCAGGCCGGGACCCCTGTGCCCAAAAAGCCGATCGTACAGCCGCAGGAGCAGCCTGCAGCGCCCCCGCGCAACACCGCTGCCCACAATGATACCGTCATCATCCCCACCAGCCGCCCGCGCTACACCCAGACCGAGCGCCGCGCCATGCTGGAGGAGGTCCAGCGCCGTCAGGCCGAGCGGGAGGCTGCCCGCCAGGCCGAGGCCCGCGCCGAGGAGGAGCATTTCCGCACCTACCGCGACAGGGAATACGGCAAGCCCGGCTTTACCCCGGCAGCGCCTGCCCCCGCAGCACCGGCACAGCAGCCCGCTGCCGAGGATGCCCGCACCCTGCAGATGCCCGCCGTGCAGCCCGCGGCCCCCGCGCCGCAGGCAGCCCCGCAGCCGAAGGCCACAGCACCGCAGCCTGTCCAGACTGCCCCGCAGCCCGCTGCCGCCCCTGCGCCAAAGCACAAACGGACCGCTCCGGCCAACAGCTACAAGGAGGCCGAGGCCGCGCTGAACGAGCGCATCCGCGCCGACCACATCCTGCTCTCCAACCCGGTTATCGTGCGCGGGCTGGGCCTGGCCCCGGTCATCGGCGCCGCACTGGACGGCCAGCGGGCGCTGATGCTCTGCATCGCCGCGCTGATCCTTGTCACCTTTACCCGCATGCTGGCTGTGGCAGTCTGCCACCTGACCGGCAACCGTTTCCGCCCGGTCATCTACTGCTATACCGCAGCGCTGCTCTACATTCCCACCTATGTGCTGCTCTACGCGCTGTTCGGCGCAGATCTCACGCTGCTGGGCATCTATCTGCCGATCCTTGTTGTGGAGCCTGCCATCGTCAAGCGCATGGAATTTTCCGAGCTTGAGCCGGTGAAGGAAGCACTGCGCCACGGCTTCAACAATGCGCTCGGCATGTGTGTCGTACTGCTGCTGGTCGGCTGCCTGCGTGAGCTGCTGGCCACCGGTGCCGTGTTCGGCCATGTGGTCATGCACAATGCGCTGCTGCCGCTGGCCGCACTGCCCGCGGGCGGCTTTGTCATTCTGGGCGTTATGGCCGCCTGCTGGTGCGCCGCCGCCAACCTGTATACCGATTACAAGCATGAGGAGGTGCGCCGCCTGTATGCAGACCGTAAACATTGAGCTGCAGCCGATCCTGAGCGGCGTGCTGCAATTTGTCAGCTACATGGTGCTGGCTGTCTTTGCGGAGAATGTCGTTCTGGCCCGCGCGCTGGGCGTCAGCCGCCTGATAAAGCTGGTGCCGGATCACCGCACTCAGGTCTGGGATTTCTGCCTGCCGCTGCTGCTCGTCATGACCCTGTCCGCACTGCCGGGCTGGGCCGCACACAACCTGTTTTTCCCATGGCTGCGCGACTATCTGCCGGACTGGCTGCCGATCTCGGCCCTGCGCCCCGTTGTCTACCTGACCTGCGGCGTGGCGGCCATGGCTGTCACATGGCTGCTGCTGGGGCTGCTGCCCCGCCGCCTGCGCCACAGCTGCCGCAGCCAGCTCAGTCTGGCCACCTGCAGCACCGCCGTGCTGGGCACCATGCTCGTCTGTGCCAACCAGAACTATACGATCCTGCAGTGCATCGCCTTTTCCCTTGGCAGCGGGCTAGGCTATGTCTTTGCTGTCTACATTGTCCGGGAGGGCCGCCGCCGTCTGCGCAGTAAGGCCGTTCCCTCGATCTTTCAGGGCCTGCCCAGCTCGATGATTTACATCGGTGTGCTGAGTCTGGCCATCTATGCCCTTGTGGGCCATACCGTCGTATTGTAATTTTGCTTTTGTGAGGGGGTCGTTATCATGTCCGAAGCCTGCTTTACCGCAGCCGATATTTTACTGCCTGCCGCCGGTGTTCCGCTGGATCCGTGGGCCTGCATCGCTGTTGACCAGTTCACCTCCCAGCCGGAGTATTGGCAGCGCGCCGAGCAGCGCGCCGAAAACAAGCCCAGCACCCTGCACATCGTCCTGCCGGAGGCCTATCTCGGCACCCCGCAGGAGGACGCACGCCTGCAGAGCATCCGCCGCACGATGGAGGACTACCGCCATACCGTTCTGACAAGAAAAGTACATGGCTATGTTTATGTAGAGCGCACCCAGATGGACGGCACCATCCGTCAGGGCCTTGTGGGCGCCGTGGATCTGGAGGCCTACGACTACACCAGCGGTGCCAAGCCCGCCATCCGTCCCAGCGAAAGCACCGTTGTGGAGCGCATCCCCCCGCGCCTGAAGGTGCGCCGGGGTGCCGCGCTGGAGACCCCCCATGTCATGATGCTGGCCGATGACGCTGGCTGCACCCTGATCGAGCCGATCGGTCAGATCAAGGACACGCTGCCCCCGCTCTATGACGGGGAGCTGATGCTGGGCGGCGGCCGCCTGCGCGGCTGGGCCGTGGAGGATCCGGCGCTGGTCGCACAGGTCGATGCCGCGCTGGCTGCACTGGCCGACCCCGCCGCCTTTGCCCGCCGCTGGCCCGCCGCCAAAGGGCAGGAGCCGATGGTGCTGGCCGTTGGCGATGGCAACCACAGCCTTGCCACCGCAAAAGCCTATTGGGAGGAGCTGAAGCCCACCCTGACCGAGGAGCAGCGCCGAACCCATCCGGCCCGCTGGTGCTTGGCCGAGGTCTGCAATGTCCACAGCCCCGCCATTGAGATCGAGCCGATCCACCGCGTGGTGTTCGGCGTATCCGCCAAGGAGCTGTACGCCGCGCTGGATGCGTGGGATCGCCGGCAGGGAAGCAGCACCACCGCCTCCGACCAGCGGCTGCGTCTGGCTGACGCCTGCGGCGAGTCCGCCGTGGCGCTGGCCAACCCGCCCGCACCGCTGACTGTCGGCAGTGTTGAGGCCTTTCTGGCTGATTATCTGCCCCGCCACCCCGGTGTAACGGTCGATTATATCCACGGCGAGAGCGTTGCGATGGCATTGGCTGCCGACCCCGCCAAGCCCGCCACCGCCATACTGCTGCCCGATTTTGCCAAGGCCGACCTGTTCAAGGGTGTTGTGCTGGGCGGCGTACTGCCCCGCAAGACCTTCAGCATGGGCCATGCCGAGGAAAAACGATACTACAACGAATGCCGTGTCATCGGCTTATAAGGATCAGGTGAATTATGGAAAAGCCCGCCCAGACCCCGAACGGTGCCCCGCACCGTCGCCGCCGCCGTCGCCCTGCCGGGAACGGCAGCGCCCCGCAGGCCCAGCAGCCCCAGCGTGAGGGCAAGGCACCCGCTGCCCGCAAGCCTGCGCCGCAGAGCACCGCCCCGAACGCCCCCAAAGAGGGGAGCCGCAGCGGTGCCCGTCCCCGCCGCGGACAGGCCGCCCGCCCGGTGGCCCCCGCACAGCACCCGGCCGCGCCGCAGCAGAGTGCGCGTCCGGCTGCGCCCCAGCAGCCCCGGCGCAGCAGCCGCCCGGCACCGCAGACCCCCAGCCGCCCGCTGCCGGACCAGCCCAAGGCACCCCGCCAGCCCCGCAGCGCCCGCCCGCCGAAGCGTATGCAGGAGGACGAGCCCGGGCTGGAGCTGATCACCCGCCGCCCGCCGAAGCAGAAGTTTGCGAACTTTGAGGACTATCTGGCAGCCCACGGCGGCATGACCGTGCCCCTGCCCCCTGAAAAAACCGAGACACCGGAGACGGCCGCACCCGCCGCCCCGGCAGCGGAATGACCCCCGCCACAGCGGCAGCGCTGCGCTGCCCTGTCTGCGGCGGACCGCTGCTGCTGAATGTGCGCACCCTGCGCTGCCCCAAGGCACACAGCTTTGACCTCGCAAGGGAGGGCTACGCTTATCTGCTGCCGATGCAGAAAAAGCACACCGCTGACCCCGGTGACGGCAAGGCGATGGTCCGCGCCCGCCGTGCGTTCCTCTCCGCCGGGCACTATGCGCCGCTTATGCAGACGCTGGCCGCCCTCTGTGCCGAGCTGCCCCACAGCCATATCGTGGACGCCGGCTGCGGCGAGGGCAGCTACGACAAATACCTTTATGATGCCCTTGGCGGTCCGCAGATTGCAGCGTTCGACCTCTCCAAGGAGGCCGTGCGGCTGGCCTCCCGGCTGGTGCCCGAGGCAGCCTTCTGTGTCGGCGGCAGCTTTTGCGCCCCCGTGCGGGACGGCTGGGCTGACCTGCTGCTGAACATCTTCTCACCGATGGCGGAGGCCGAGTTTGCCCGTATGCTGCGCCCGGGCGGACATCTGATCTATGCGGTGCCCACCGCGCGGCATCTCTTCGGGCTGAAGGAGATTCTCTACGACCACCCCTATGAGAACGAGGTACGGCAGACCGAATATGACGGCTTTTCGTTTATTCGGGCGGTTTCGGCTGAGGCCGTCCTCACCCTGCAGGGGCAGAGCGTGCAGGATCTGTTTGCGATGACGCCCTATTACTGGAACACCCCCGCAGACGGAGCCGCCCGTCTTGCCGCCTGTGAAAGCCTGACCACCGAGATCGGGTTCCGCTTTCTGGTATATAAAAAGGTGTAAGGAGACCCCCGTGTTCGATGTCCGCCGCTCTCCCTGCTGCGTGGGCATCCCGCCCGAGCGGTGGCAGTAAACGATAACGCGATTATGTAGGGGCGAGCATTGCTCGCCCCTGCTCAGTTTTCCTCCGGCGGCACGATTGCCGGGCCGTATGGCTCCTGCGCCGGGGGAACAATGACCTCCTGCGTGGCGTGCTGCGGGTTCTCCTCGCTGTAATGCTCATCGGGGATCTCGCTCAAATCGGTCCAGAGCGCCTCGCGCTCCTCCTCGGCACCATGGGGACCAAACACATCAAACATACCAAGCACTCCTTTTTTTCGTGTATAAGCGCAGCCCTTCCGGGCTACACTCTGGGCATAGTCTTTGCAAGGGGTGTGTGGGTTATGCGTTCTAAACGGGGGATCTTCTGGTACAGTCTGGGGCTGACGCTGTTGCTGCTTCTGCCCATGATCCTGACGGTGGCCTTTTTTACCGACCAGTACCAAAAGCAGCAGCTTCTGCGCCGGGCCTCCGCCGCAGACAGCACTCTGCGCATCGAGCCCGGCGCTCAGGGCATCTTCCCCCTTCTGCTGGTCATCCAGCAGGAGGAGCCTGCCTTCCTGCTGGTCCGGGCAGACGGCCCGCAGCAGACGCTGACCCTCTGCGCACTGCCCGGCTCACTGCGCGTAAACGCGCCCTCCAGCACGACCACACTGGCGGACTGTACCCTTGCCGCAGGGGCCGGGCGGGCGGCACAGCTGCTCTGCGGCACCGTGGCCACAGGGGAGAGCGCTGCGCCCGCGCTGCATTATATCGCTGCAACCCCTGCGACATGGGCAGCCTGCGCCGGGTCCGATGCCCTGGTCCGGTTCGACACAGCCGCACTGCTCACGCCCGCTGCACGGCAGGCACTGGGCTACGGCAGGGAGCCTGTTGCCGAATGCACCGCCGCACAGGCGGGGACGCTGATCGAAAAAATGCAGGGAATGCTGACAGGCGCCTCGGCGCAGGCCGATGCCCGCGCCGCCGTCTGGGCCGCCTTTGCCCGGCAGAACCCGGCGCTTCTGGCTGCGTTCCCCGCAGGGCTGCGCAGCCAGAGCGCCCGCCTTTTGACCGACCTGCTGGCCGCCGATGTAAGCGCCTTGGAGGATACGCTGACCTACCTCAGCACCCGCCCCGCGCCGGCGGTGGATTATGTAACTGCCGAAACCGCCAAAGCCAAAGGCGGGGTATGCCTGACGGATGCGGGAATGGCAGCGGTGCGTGATTTGTTATCGTAGGGGTCGGCGTCAACGACGACCCGCGGGCGGGCAATGCCCGCCTATATGCCGCGTTCCTCGCCACGGCGTCAAAAAAGTACAAAAAAATTTGCAAACCCGCTTGACTTAAACCCGCAGTCGTGTTATTATGGTAGCACCTCTTTTGCGGGTTTATTTTTTATGCCCTTTTTCAAGGGCGCCTGCAAGCGCGAGGGAGGCTTATTAACCGATAATGGAGGTGCCGAACAATGACTGTCAAGATCACCCTGGCCTGCACTGAGTGCAAGCAGCGCAACTACAACAAGGAGAAGAACAAGAAGAATTCTCCCGACCGTCTTGAGATGAAGAAGTATTGCCGTTTCTGCAAGAAGCATACCCTTCACCGCGAAACCAAGTGAGGATAGGAGCTTAGAGATGGCAGATAAAAAAGCAGCCACCGCTGCCGCCCAGACTCAAAGCGACAAGCCCAAAAAGAACGACGGCGCGAAGAAGGTTTCCTTCTTCGGTAAAGTCAAGAACTTTTTCAAAGGGATCGGCAAGTATTTCAAAGATACGAAGAGCGAGCTGAAAAAGGTCGTGTGGCCCAGCAAGAGCGACATCAAGACCAATACGATCACCGTTATCGTGGTCGTGGCAGTCGCAGCTGTCGTGCTGATCCTGCTGGATCTCATCTTTGGCGGCGCCATCCACCTGTTGATCGGCGCCTGAGCGCGTTGAGCGGAGGCAAAGACCATGGCTGAGCAAGCAAACTGGTATGTAGCACATACCTATTCCGGCTACGAGAACAAGGTCGCTACGGATCTTATGACGATGGTGGAGAACCGCCATCTGCAGGATCTGATCTGCGATGTAAAGGTTCCGACCGAGACCCGCATGGAAGAAGTTTTTGACAAGCACGGCAACAAGACCGGCGAGAAAGAGGTTCAGTCGAAGCTCTATCCCGGTTATGTCTTTGTCAAAATGGTCATGAATGACAACACCTGGTACATCGTGCGCAACACGCGCGGCTGCACCGGCTTTGTCGGCCCGGAGTCCAAGCCCGAGCCCCTGACCGAGGCAGAGGTTGCCAAGATGGGCGTCGAAACCACCGTTGACCTTGAGGTCGAGTACAAGGTCGGTGATACTGTCGAGATCACGGCCGGCCCGATGGAAGGCTCTGTCGGCACGGTCGAGGAGATCGACATTCCTGCGCGCAAGGTGCGCGTGAAGATCACCATGTTTGGCCGCGAGCTTCCGGCAGAGCTGGAGCTGCATCAGGTCAAGCTGTTCTGATTTTTTCAGAACACCCAGTTTCCGGTAAAGGCCGCGAACGGGGAACACCCCGGGGTACGGTTTTTATAGGGTGTGCGGAGGTCGCACGCCCGTGGGAGGTCTGCACCGCAGGCCGCAACTCACCACAAAATT
This sequence comes from uncultured Oscillospiraceae bacterium, assembly GCA_900540595.1. Classification (GTDB taxonomy): domain Bacteria; phylum Bacillota; class Clostridia; order Oscillospirales; family Ruminococcaceae; genus Gemmiger. The sequence goes on along the minus strand of UQGL01000001.1, from coordinate 140,924 downwards.
TGGAGGTGCAAGTATTATGGCACAGAAAATCACTGGCTACATCAAGCTGCAAATCCCCGCCGGCAAGGCAACTCCGGCTCCCCCTGTTGGTCCTGCTCTGGGTCAGAAGGGCGTCAACATCATGGCGTTCACCAAGGAGTTCAACGAGCGTACCAAGAACCAGATGGGCATGATCATCCCCGTCGTCATCACGGTTTACGCTGACCGCTCCTTCTCCTTCATCACCAAGACCCCTCCGGCGCCCGTTCTGATCAAGAAGGCTGCCGGCATCGACACTGCTTCCGGCGTGCCCAACAAGAACAAGGTTGGCTCCATCACGCTGGCACAGGCCGAGGAGATCGCCAAGACCAAGATGCCCGACCTGAACGCTGCTTCTCTGGAAGCCGCTGTCAGCATGATCAAGGGCACCGCCCGCAGCATGGGCGTTACCGTTGAGGGCTGAATAGGAGGGTAATACGCAATGAAACACGGCAAGAAGTATATCGACGCTGCGAAGCTGATCGAGAACAACAAGACTTACGATCCCAGCGAAGCTCTGGAGCTGTGCTGCAAGACCGCTACCGCTAAGTTCGACGAGACCGTCGAGCTGCACGTCCGTCTGGGCGTTGACAGCCGCCACGCTGACCAGCAGGTTCGCGGCGCTGTCGTCCTGCCCAACGGCACCGGCAAGAATGTCCGCGTTATCGCCATCGCTAAGGGCGACGCTGCCAAGGCCGCTGAGGCTGCAGGCGCTCAGGAGGTCGGCGATGACGATCTGATCGCCAAGATCGCCGGCGGCTATCTGGACTTCGATGTTCTGGTCACCACCCCTGACATGATGGGCCGCGTCGGCCGTCTCGGTAAGGTCCTGGGCCCCCGTGGTCTGATGCCCAACCCGAAGGCCGGCACTGTTACCCCCGATGTCGGCAAGGCCGTCACCGATGCCAAGGCCGGTAAGATCGAGTACCGTCTGGACAAGCAGAACATCATCCATGTGCCCATCGGCAAGGCCTCTTTCGGCGCCGAGAAGCTGATGACCAACCTGGACACCGTCCTCGAGGCCATCGCCAAGGCTAAGCCCGCCGCTGCCAAGGGCCAGTACTTCAAGAGCGCTACCGTCGCCACCACCATGGGCCCCGGCGTCCGCGTTGCTACCAATAAGTATGGTGTCTAATGATTTTTTGGCTGACGCCAAAAAATCCTATTGACAAACGTACGTTCGCGTGCTATAATAATTAAGCTGTTTTTGAGACAGCAGGTGCCGCAAGGCATAACGGGAGAATATCCCACCTGCCGAGAAACGTGCGTTTGAATGCAATGCTTTCAAGCCCTTTCCCGGCGACGGGAAGGGGCTTTTTTCTGTACATCACAAAAAAGCCGCTTACCGAAACCAATCTGTAAGTGGAATGAGGTGAATTTCAAATGCCCAGTGCAAAGATTCTGGAAGCCAAGAAGGCTCTTGTTAAGGACCTGAACGAGAAGATCGTTTCTTCTCTGGCCGGTGTTGTTGTTGCTTACAACGGCATCAGCGTGGCTGACGACACCAAGCTGCGTAAGGAGCTGCGTGAGGCTGGCGTCCATTACATGGTCGTCAAGAACACCATGCTGCGTCTGGCCGTCAAGGGCACCCAGTACGAGGCTCTGACCGACTGCTTCAAGGGTGACACGGCTATCGCTCTGTCTGCTGAGGATCCGGCTGCTGCTGCTCGCATCCTGTGCAAGTTTGCTGACGCCGACAAGTCCAAGCGCTTTGTCGTCAAGGGTGGCTTCTGCGATGGTGTTGTCATGGATGCTGCAGGTGTCAAGAGCCTGTCCACCATGCCCAACCGCGAAGGCCTGCTCTCTATGCTGGCTGGCTCCCTCAACGGTATCGTTGGTGGTCTGGCTGTTGCCCTGCAGGGTATCGTCGACAAGCAGGACGAGACTGCTGCCTGATTTCAGGTCAAGCAGGTTGAGCGCACCGGCGCAGCGCTCTTTGAATACAAACCGCGCCGCTTAAAACTATAAAATTTATGGAGGTAACTACCATGGCTTCTGAGAAGATCACTGCCATTGTCGAGTCTGTCAAGACTATGACTGTTCTGGAGCTGAAAGAGCTCGTTGACACCATCTGCGAGGAGTTCGGCGTTTCTGCTGTTGCTGCTGCTGCTCCCGCTGCCGGCGGCGCTGCTGCTCCCGCTGAGGAGGAGAAGACCGAGTTTGACGTCATTCTGGCTGACGTTGGCGCTAACAAGATGCAGGTCATCAAGACCGTTAAGGAGCTGACCGGTGCTTCCCTGATGGAGGCCAAGAAGCTGGTCGAGACCCCGAACGCCAAGCTGAAGGAGCAGGCTTCCAAGGCTGACGCTGAGGACATCCAGAAGAAGCTGGCTGAGGTCGGCGCTAAGGTCGAGCTGAAGTAATTTAGCTTACCCAATAGCTTTTCAAGTACCGTGTGGTTTGTACCGCACGGTACTTTTTGTTTTGCACCGCAGTCGTTCGTCTGAAAGCCTTCCCCCTGTGGGGGAAGGCTCTTTTGTTTGTACACCTTAACAAAAGCTTCATCGTTTCTTTGTACATTCCCACAGTTTTGACCGTGTTCTCTCTGGCTTGCATTTCGTATAATATTGTAGTATCCTTTTGGTATCTATAATGGGAAAGTGAGGCTGTATACCCTTGGAGAATGAAAAGGCAAAAGGCGGCGGCATGGAAAAGCTCGCTGCGTTTATCGTTGATAAACGCAACCTGTTCTTTCTGTTATACATATTTGCGCTGATCTTCAGTGTCATTGCCTCCGGCTGGGTCAAGGTTGAGAATGACATCACGACCTACCTGCCGGACACCACCGAGACCCGCCAGGGCCTGACCGTCATGAACGACAACTTCGTCACCTACGGCACAGCCAATGTCATGGTCTCAAACATCACCTATGACACCGCACTTGACCTGCAGGCGCAGATCGAGGACATCGAGGGTGTCTCTACGGTCGAATTTGATGACACCAAGGATCATTACAAGGATGCTTCAGCCCTCTTTTCCGTCAGCTTTGATGCTGAGGTAGGGGACGAGCGCGCCGAGAACGCCCTGCAGCAGATCCGTGACAAGCTGGAGGGCAGCTACGATACCTCGATCTACTCGGAGGTCGGCTACGATTCCTCGGCCGATCTGCAGAGCGAGATGCTGGTCATCGTCATCATCGCCGCCGTCATCATTGTTGTCGTGCTGACACTGACCTCCCGCTCCTACGCCGAGGTCCCGGTTTTGATCATGACTTTCGGCGCCGCCGCCCTGCTGAACATGGGCACCAACTTCCTGTGCGGCACCATCAGCTTCATCTCCAACTCGGTCACCGTCATCCTGCAGCTGGCGCTGGCCATCGACTACGCCATTATCCTCTGCCACCGCTTCAGCGATGAGCATGAGACGCTGCCCACCCGCGAGGCCTGTATTGCGGCCCTCTCCAAGGCGATCCCCGAGATCTCCTCCTCCTCGCTGACAACCATCAGCGGTCTGGCTGCGCTGGCCTTCATGCACTTCGGCATCGGCCGCGACCTTGCCACGGTGCTGATCAAGGCCATCCTGTTCAGTATGCTCTGCGTTTTCACGCTGATGCCCGGCCTGCTGGTCCTGTTCAGCAAGCTCATCGACAAGACCCGCCACAAGAACCTCATTCCCAAGATCACGGCGGTCGGCAAATTCGACATCAAGACCCGCTTTGTCATTCCGCCGATCTTCGGCGTTGTCATCATCGCAGCGGCCGTCTTTGCCAACCTCTGCCCCTACTGCTACACCTTCACCGATCTGGTCACAGCAAAGCAGAACGAGCGCCAGATCGCCTACCAGAAGATCAAAAACGAGTTCGGCTCCAGCAACATGGTCGCCGTCATTGTGCCTGCCGGCAACTATGAGGCCGAGGGTGCGATCCTTGACGAACTGGACAGCTGCGCCGAGGTCAAATCCACGATGGGCCTTGCCAACATCGAGGCGATGGACGGCTATGTGCTGACCGATGCGCTGACCCCGCGCCAGCTGGCCGAGCTGGCTGATCTGGACTATGAGGTTGCCAAGGCGCTGTACGGCGCCTACGCTGTCGATCATGACGAGTACGGCGAGATCATCAATGGTCTGGACGATTACCGTGTGCCGCTTTATGATATGTTCCGCTTTTTGGAGCAGGAGATGCATGACGGCAACATCACGCTTTCCGGCGATGTGCAGGACACACTGGACGATTTGTTTGACCAGCTGGACGAGGCCCAGAAGCAGCTGCAGAGCGACAGCTACAGCCGTATGGTCGTCTATCTGAACCTGCCTGAGGAAACTGACGAGACCTTTGCCTTTGTCAACCGGATGCACGACATCATCGGCAAATACTACGACAAGGATTCGTTCTATGTTGTCGGCAACACCACCAGCGCCATGGACCTGTCCAGCTCTTTCGGTGAGGATAACCTGCTCATCAGTGTGCTGTCTGCGCTGTTCGTTATTCTGGTCCTGCTGTTCACCTTCAAGTCTGCCGGTCTGCCGGTGCTGCTCATCATCGTCATTCAGGGCAGTATCTGGATCAACTTCTCGGTGCCGTATCTGCAGCACGCCCCGCTGTACTTCCTCGGCTATCTGATCGTCAACTCGATCCAGATGGGCGCAAACATCGACTACGCCATCGTTATCTCGAGCCACTACACCGACCTGAAGAAGGTCATGCGCCCGAAGGAGGCCATGGTCGCCGCGCTGAACGAGTCCTTCCCGACGATCTTCACCTCCGGCTCTATTCTGGCATCCGCCGGTATCCTGATCAGCGTCCTGACCACGAACCCCGTTATCTCTGCCATCGGCACCTGTCTGGGACGCGGCACCATCGTTTCGATCCTTCTGGTCCTCTTTGTGCTGCCGCAGATCCTGATCCTCGGCGATACGATCATCGAGCGCACCAGCTTTGAGATGAAGGGCGTCGGCGGCATCACCCGCACCGCCAGCGGCACAATGCATGTCAACGGCCGCGTCCGCGGCTACATCAACGGCGTTGTGGATGCCGAGATCAAGGGTGTGCTGCACGGCCAGTTCAACGCCAGCATTGCCACCGGCACCCAGCTCACTGTTGAAAAGCCTGACATGTACCTGTCGGAGGAGAATGTCCGCGAAGCTGCGGATAACCCCGACACGGCCGACGACACCGCGAAAGGAGGCGACGCCGAATGAACCGCACTTCTGATTTAACGCGCCGCCTTTGGGCTGCGCTGCTCGCCCTCTGCCTGACGCTGAGCCTTGCCCTGCCCGTCTTTGCGGAGGGGGAGAGCGAGTCCGAGCCGGAAACCAAAGAGACCTACCACATCGGCACGGTGGACGAGCTTTTGCAGCTGGCCGACTACTGCCGTCTGGACAGCTGGAGCGAGAACCGCACCGTTGTGCTGGACACCGACCTTGAGGTGACCGGCAGCGGCTTTACCGGCATCCCGTCCTTCAGCGGCGTTTTTGAGGGGCAGGGCCATGTGATTTCCGGCCTGAGCCTTGTGGATGACGGCTCGGTCATCGGCTTCTTCCGCTATGTCCAAAAAGAGGCTAATGTCCGCGACCTTGTCGTGCGCGGCCGCGCCATGCCCTCCGGCAGCCGCACCACCGTGGGCGGCCTTGCCGGCAGCAATGCCGGTACACTGCACAACTGCCGGTTTGAGGGCGTTTCCTCCGGCGCGTCCATCGTGGGCGGCATTGCCGGCAATAACCTTGTCACCGGCGTGATCGAGAACTGCACCACCACCGGCAGCGTCTACGGCGCCCACTTCATCGGCGGCCTTGCCGGGCAGAACCACGGCATTATCGCCAACTCCACCAATGCGGCCAGCGTCAACACCACGGTGGAGCAGAACGACATTGACCTGTCGGAGCTGACCCTAGGCGACCTGATTGGCACCGAGAACGCCGCCGACATCACCGACATCGGCGGCATCGCAGGCCAGTCCAGCGGCGTGATCCGCGCCTGCATGAACCGCGGCACCGTGGGCTACCAGCACATGGGCTACAATGTCGGTGGTATCGCAGGCAGCCAGACCGGCTACATCGAGGGCTGCGTCAACTACGGCACCGTCTACGCCCGCAAGGAGAGCGGCGGCATCGTGGGCCAGATGGAGCCCAGCAGCACCCTGCAGTACACCAAGGATACCCTGCAGGAGCTGAGCGAGGAGATGACCACCCTGCAGACACTGGTTGATCGCGCCTGCGATGACGCAAGCGCCGCCAGCAGTGACCTGTCCAATCAGCTGCACAATCTGCAGAACAGCGTCACCAGCTCCCGCAGCGCCATCGAGAATCTGCTCAAGCAGGCGGGGGATGGCCTCTCCATCAGCTCCCAGACCGTCAAGACCGATCTGACCCAGTTCAAGCAGAATCTGAAGGACACCACCGGCGATGCAAGCGACCCCGATGCGACTAAGCAACCGGACGGTGCGATCATCGACCCCGGCTACTCCATCGGTGACCTCACCGGCAGCAGCTCGGAGGAGGAAACGACTGCGGCTGCGCCGGAGGAGTCTGCCGACACCGCCCCGGCCGAGCAGCCTGCCGTGACGGAGGACGCCCCCGCAGAGCAGACCGACCAGCCCACTGCAGAGGATACCCCCGCCGAGCAGGCAGAGTCGGACACTGCGCGTGAGGCCCACAGCCAGCCCGATCCCGGCACCGCCGCGGATGACAGCGATCCGACCGTCGGCCCCATGCCCACGCCGGATCAGAATCAGGCGGATACCGGCTACATTGTAGAGGAGCCGGAAAACAAAGACATCGCCAAGGATCTGGTGGACGGCATCAGCGATGCCATCCCCGATTCTGTGGATGTTGAGATCCCCAAGGTCGAGCTGACCAACCGTGACGCGATCACGGCCAGCAAAAACGACCTGAGCAGCAACCTGACCGGCATCGGTGATATTGTCAGAAGTCTCAACACAAGCGCCAGCGGCAATTCTCAGGCGCTGATCAACGATGTCCGCGCCATCTCCAACCAGATCAACAAGATCGGCCAGACGCTGTCCGGCGCCAGCGAGAATGTCAACCGGGATGCAGACGACATTGTGGACGACATCTCCGATGAGGACACCGACAGCGATGTCGAGGCCAAGGTCTCCAACTGCATCAACAGCGGCTCTGTCTACGCTGACATTAATGCGGGCGGCATCACCGGCGCAATGGCCCGCGAGAATGACCTTGACCCAGAGGACGACTACACCATCGCCGGCAGCGAGTCGCTGAACTTTACCTTCAAGACCCGTGTTGTGGCGCGCGACTGCACCAACTACGGCACCGTCAGCGCCAAAAAACAGCGCGCCGGCGGCATTGTCGGCGATGCCGAGATGGGCTCTGTCATCGACTGCCGCGGCTTCGGCACGGTGGACGCCGAGGACGCCGCCGGCGTGGGCGGCGTGGCCGGTGTGAGCAAATCCGTCATCCGCGACAGCTACGCCAAGTGCCGCCTGTCCGGCTCCAAGCAGGTGGGCGGTATTGCCGGCAGCGGCGCTACCATTGAAAACTGCCGCGCCATGGTCATGATCGAGAGCGGCAGCGAGCAGATCGGCGCGATCGCCGGTATTGTAAACGACCCGCTGGACGGCAGCGTGACCGGCAACACCTTTGTGGATACGGGCACCGCCGGCATCGACAGCGTAAGCTACAAGGGCATTGCCGAGCCGCTGAGCTATGCGGATTTTGCCGCGCAGGAGAACCTGCCCAGCGATTTCTCAAGCCTCTGCATCCGCTTTGTGACCGAGGACGACTCGCTGGTGCAGCAGTATTACATTCCCTACGGCAGCGATTTCCCGACCGACCAGCTCCCGCCGGTGCCCCATCACGAGGGCCAGTACGGCAGCTGGGAGGATGTGGACCTGACCAACATGACCTTTGACGCTACGATCCATGCCGAGTACAACAGCATGAACACTGTGCGCCAGAGTCAGGAGAAGCGCAGCGGCCGCTCCATCGTTCTGGTGGAGGGCAGCTTTGATACGACCGATGAGCTGATGCTTCATGAGATTGACGATGCGCCCCAGACCCTCGGCACTCTGGTCGAGGCCTGGGGGCTGGAGCTGCCCGCCGACACGGGCCACACCCTGCGCTACATGCCGCCCGAGACAACCGACAACACCGTGCTGTGGGTCAAGACCGATGCAGGCTGGCAGCAGGCCGAAACGAGTGTGGACGGCAGCTACCTGACCTGCACCGCACCTGCGGGCACCACGGCGTTTGCCGCCGTGCAGGCCCCCGCAAGCAAGGTGCCCCTGCTCGCGGCCGCCTGCGGTGCCGCAGCCGCGCTGCTGCTGGTGATTTTGTTCATCGCCCGCAAGCGCAAAAAGCGAAAAGCAAAAAAAGCTGCTGAAAAAGCAAAATAAGAGAAAATCCCTTCTGTGGTGTGACACCACAGAAGGGATTTTTTTGGCTCCCCCCTTGGGGGAAGCTGTCACCGAAGGTGACTGATGAGGGACAGCCTTCCCACGACAACCCATTTATGGACAATAATGGCAAACTTGCCCCTCATCCGGCGCGCCGCGCCACCTTCCCCCTTGGGGGAAGGCTTTTCCTTTAACACGCACCCACAAACGCCTTAAAAATCTTCCGGCTGCACTCATTCACGCGGAACGAAAATTCGGGGTGCCACTGCACAGCCCAGACAAACCTTTTATCAGGCAGGCATACGGCCTCCGTCAGTCCATCCTCCGAGACAGCCATAGCCGCCAGCCCCGGCGCAAGCGTTTTTATGGCCTGATGATGCAGGCTGTTCACAGCCAGCGTATCCTTGCCCAAAAGTGCCCAAAGCGGGCTGCCGGCCGTCAGCGTCACACTGTGTACCGGCGCGTCGTAGGGCGGCGTCTGGTGGTGGTTTGCCGCCGAGGGGTGCTCAGCGGGCAGGTCCTGATACAGTGTACCGCCAAGATGGACATTTAAAAACTGAATGCCGCGGCAGATGCCCAGCACGGGCTTGTCCGCCGCCAGCGCAAGATCGAGCAGCCGTGCTTCCATCGCATCGCGCGCTGGGCAGGTCTCGCCGCACTGCGGCGTCGGCACGGCACCGTACAGGGCAGGGGAAACATCCTGCCCACCCGTCAGCAAAAAGCCGTCGCAGGTATCGGCCAGCTGCCGCAGTGCAGCGGCATCATCCGTCAGCGGCAGCATAACGGGCACGCCGCCCGCCTGCTCTACACCCTGCATATAGCCGGGCAGCATCCAGTAGCTCTCGCGCGCCTCATCCACCAGCGGCACGATCCCAATCAAAGGCTGTTTCATTCTTCTATCCACACCTCACTGTAAAAAATAAAACAGAGAAGCCCTTGCGTGACTTCTCTGTCCGTTATGCTGATTATACCGCAACACGCGGCGGATTGCAAGCCCTTACATCGGCGGGTGGCTGCTTTGGAACCGCTTGTCGGGCGGCAGGGTCGTATATTTGTCGTACAGCTCCCGCAGCAGCACGGTACGGCGCACCATGCCGATAAACACATTGCGGTCATCCACCACCGGCACAAAGTTCTGGTCGATGGCCGCCTTGAGCAGGGTCGGCATATCGGTCGTGACCGTCACGGGCTTATAGTCGCGGCGGCGGGGAAAGCTCGAGATCGGCACATCCTCGCTGGCCTCCAGATCCAGCCCATGCAGGTTTTTCATCGCCCACAGGATATCCCCCTCGGTGATGCTGCCCACATATTCGCCGTTGCGTTTCAACACCGGGATGGTGGCATAGCGCTGGTTTGACCATTTTTCAAGTGTCTGGCGCAGGGTGAAATCCTCGTAAATGTACAGGACATCCTGCTTGGGTGTCAAAAAGAATAAAAGGTTCATGCTTTAAACTGCACTCCTTTGGCAATGTTGTCATACTTCTGTAACCAGTATATACGCTTTGTCTGTAAACTTTGTGAATGGAATGTTAAATCCGCGCCACAAAATAAATTTCTCTGAAATCTCTGTTCAAGCGGGGAAAAAAGGTGTATAATAGCTAATGATTCATATCGTGCAGCTACGGCCTTAGCCGCAGCTAACCCTGTAAAGGAGGATCGCAGATGATCACCAAGGTCAATCCCTATGGACATATTTCGCTGACGAACGACTACTTCTCCGGCCTGGTGGAGCAGGCCGCCAAGCAGTGCTACGGCATTGCCGCCATGGGTCAGGCCCCGGCCGAAAGCGTTGTACGCAGCGCCCTGCGCACCGGCAGTCTGCCGCCGAAGGGTGTCACCGTCACGCAGGAGGGCGGCAAGCTGGTCATCGCCCTGCACATCAAGGTCGGGTTCGGCCTGAACATTTCGACCATCACCCAGAGCATTACCCACCGCGTCAAAGACGAAGTTGAACTTGCCACCGGCTTAAAGGTCGCCCGCATTGATGTCTATGTGGACGATGTCATTGCCGACTAAAGACTGTTTTTACCCAGAAAATATGAGGTGTAACGAAACCATGATTACTGGCCAGACCCTGCGTGACGCCATCCTTTCCGGCGCCAACAATATTGCCAACCAGCGCACCCGCGTGGATGAGCTGAATGTTTTCCCCGTGCCGGACGGTGATACCGGCACGAACATGAGCATGACCATCGGCGCAGCCCGCGCCGAGCTGGAGGCCATGCCCGACAGCTGCACCGTGGCCGAAGCCAGCAAGACCGCTGCCTCTGCCATGCTGCGCGGCGCACGCGGCAACTCCGGCGTTATCACAAGCCTTTTGTTCCGCGGCTTCTCCAAGGCGCTGAAGGATAAGACCGAGGCCTCCGCCGCCGACCTTGCCGCCGCGCTGCAGCAGGGTGTCGAGGCCGCCTACAAGGCCGTCATGAAGCCCACCGAGGGCACCATTCTGACCGTCTCCCGCCTGGCAGCCGAGAAGGCCGCCGAATGCACCGGCATGGAGGTCCCCGCCATGTGGGACGCCACCCTGCAGGCCGGTCAGGCTGCGCTGGACGATACCCCCAACCTGCTGCCCGTGCTGAAAAAGGCCGGTGTCGTGGACGCCGGCGGTCAGGGCATCATGCTGATCTTTGAGGGCATGAAGCAGGTATTCGATGGCGGTGAAATTATCGCCGGTGCCGAGGTCGCCGCCAAGCCCAAGGTCTCCAGCGAGGCCGCGGGCAAGGGCGTCTTTGCCGATGACCTGATGAAGGTCGAGGACATCAAGAACGGCTACTGCACCCAGTTCCTGCTGCACAAGGACGAGGGTGCCAGCGTTACCCGTCTGCGCGCCTTCCTTGAGTCCAACGGCGACTCCGTTGTCGTGATCGAGGATGATGATGTGGCCAACTGCCATGTCCACACCTCCGACCCCGGCATGATGCTGAGCGAGGCCATCAAGTACGGCTACCTGACCAATTTTAAAATTGAAAACATGCATGAGCAGTTCCTCGCCCGCCAGAAGCAGGCCAAGGGTCTGGAGAAGCAGGCCGAGGCCGAGGAGAACCAGACGAGCGAGTTCACCTACGCCGCCGTTGACCCCGAGCGCGAGTACGGCTTTGTGGCCGTGGCCGCCGGCGAGGGCCTGAAGGCTGTGTTCGGCGATCTGGGCGTGGATGCCGTTGTCAGCGGCGGCCAGACGATGAACCCCTCCACCGAGGACATTCTGGCCGCCATCCAGAGCGTACCTGCCAAGACGGTGCTGGTGCTGCCCAACAACAAAAACATCATCATGGCCTCTGAGCAGGCCCAGAAGCTGGCCGACCGCAAGGTCATCGTGCTGCCCACCCGCACCGTGCCTCAGGGCATGACGGCCATGCTGAACTTTGACCCCGACCTGAAGCCGGAGGAGAACGCTGTTGCCATGATGCAGGCGGCCGACCATGTCAACACCGGTCTGATCACCTACGCCGCGCGCGACAGCGAGTTTGACGGCAAGCCCATCAAGAAGGGCGAGATCATGGCGCTGGAGAATGGCAAGATCGTCGCCACCGGCACCGATCTGGTCAAGACGACCTACCGTCTGGCCCGCGCCATGAAGAAGAAGGACACCCAGTTCATCACGGTCATTTCCGGCTGTGATGTCAGTGATGAGGACGCCGAAAAGACGACCGATCTGGTGCGCGCCAAGTGCGGCGGCAACATTGAGGTCAGCCACATCAGCGGCGGCCAGCCGGTCTACTACTACATGATCTCTGTAGAGTGATCCGGACGCTATAACATAAAAAGGCGAATTTGGGGAGGTTCCGAGTTCGCCTTTTTTAGTATATAATTTGCCCCGCGGGCCGATGACGAGCATCGGCCCCTACACAGCAACCTTCCGCGAAAGGAGGTCCCGCGATGGCCACCATCAACGATTCCGTCCAATACCTCAAGGGTGTCGGCCCGGCCTTTGCCAAAAAGTTTGAAAAGCTCGGCATCCATACCATCCGCGACCTGCTTTTGTGCTACCCGCGCAAATACATTGACTACACCCAGCCCTACACCGTTGTGTCAGCACCCTATGACACCGACTGCTGCGTGCGCGCCACCGTGCTGCAGAAGGAGCCGCCCCGCCGCATCACCGGCGGGCGCGTCATGAGCCGCGTGCTGGCGGCGGATGATTCCGGTATCCTGTCCCTGACCTGGTTCAACGCGGCCTACGCGGCCGACAATCTTACGGTGGGGGAGAGCTACTACTTTGAGGGGCGCATCGGCGGGGCGCTGACCCGCCGCGAGCTGCTGCACCCGCTGGTGCGCACCGAGGCACAGGTTGCGGCCTGCCCCTTCGTGGCGGTCTATCCCGGCACAGAGGGGCTGCCTGCCAGCCGCCATGCGGCCTGCGCCCACGCAGCGCTTGCCTATGCGGACGAGCTGACCGACCCGCTGCCCCCTGCGCTGCTGACCCGCTACCGTATGCCCGCCAAAGCGCAGGCGGTGCGCGCCATTCATGCCCCGCAGAACGCCGCCGACCTCGCCGCCGCAAGGCGCAGGCTCATCTTTGAGGAGCTGTATCTGCTGCAGATCGGCATCTTTCTTTTACGCAGCCACGGGCGCAACCGAACCAGCGCACCAATGCACCCGCTGGATCTGGGGCCGTTCTGGCGCAGTCTGCCGTACCCGCCCACCGGGGCGCAGCGCCGTTCGACCGAGGAGATCGTGGGTGACCTGTGCGGCGAGGTGCCGATGAACCGGCTTTTGCAGGGCGATGTCGGCAGCGGCAAAACGCTCGTTGCCGCTGCGGCCATCTGGTTTGCCGCCCAAAACGGCTGGCAGAGCGCCCTGCTGGCCCCGACCGAGATTTTGGCCCGGCAGCATGCCGCAACGCTGGCCGACCGGCTGGAGCCGTTCGGCGTCAATGTCACACTGCTGGTCGGCGGCATGAAGGCCAAGGAGAGGCGCATCGCACTCTCGGCCATTGCGGACGGCCGCGCCGGTCTTGTTGTCGGCACCCACGCGGTCCTGACCGATACGGTGGAATTTAAAAATCTCGGCCTTGCCATCGTGGACGAGCAGCACCGCTTCGGCGTGCGGCAGCGCGGCCTGCTGGCCGGCAAGGCGCAAAGCCCGCATCTGCTGGTCATGAGCGCGACGCCCATCCCGCGCACGCTGGGGCTTTTGATGTACGGCGACCTCGACATCTCCGTGCTGGACGAACTGCCCCCCGGCCGCAAGCCGGTCAAGACCTGGTTCATCACCGGCAAAAAGCGGCGGGACATGTACGGCTTTCTCGACAAGCAGATCGAGGCCGGGCATCAGGTGTACATCGTCTGCCCCGCCATTGAGGAAAACGAGGCCTCCGGCGGTCTGCAGGCCGTGACGACCTATTATACCGAGACCGCCTGCGCGCTGCTGCCCCGCCGCCGCATCGGCCTGCTGCACGGCAAGCTCAAGCCAAAGGAAAAGGACGAGGTCATGCAGAAATTCAAGACGGGGGAGCTGGATGTGCTGGTCTCGACCACCGTCATCGAGGTCGGCGTCGATGTGCCCAACGCCACGGTCATGGTCATTGAGAACGCCGAGCGGTTCGGCCTGTCGGCCCTGCACCAGCTGCGCGGGCGCGTGGGCCGCGGCGCGGCGGACTCCTGCTGCATTTTGATCTCCGACAATGTGAATGAGCCGGTGCGGGAGCGGCTGCAGTTTTTGTGCCGCACCCCGGACGGCTTTGCCGTGGCAAAGTACGATCTGGAAACGCGCGGCCCGGGTGATTTCTTCGGCGCCGCCCAGCACGGCCTGCCAACGCTGCGGGTCGCGGATCTTGTGCAGGACACCAAAACACTGCGGGTCGCACAGGACGAGGCCAAGGCCCTGCTTGCGAAGGATCCGAACCTCATCGACCCGGCCCACCGTGCGCTCTCCGATGAGGTGGAGCGGCTGTTTGAGACCGCCGGGGCGATGAATTAGCAGCCTTCTTTGGCTTCCCCCTCGGGGGAAGCTGCCGCCCGCAGGCGGCTGATGAGGGCAGAGTTTCCCACAGGCAATCCGCAAGCGGGATTTCCCGGCAAGTTCCCCCTCATCCGGGCGCGGTCAGGGCCGCGCCCACCTTCCCCCAAAGGGGGAAGGCATCTTGCCCCTATAAATTCTGTTTCCTCCCTTTTATTTTCCCTTCAATTTTGGTATACTGATAGGTAATTATATAAGGCAACACCGCACAATTCCCGCCCTACGGCTTAAGCACCGCTCCGGCGGCTGCGGCACGGCATCTGCGTTGCCAAAATGCTCGATAAGACATCCAGTATTATCTGCGCTTTTGGCTTAGCAGCTGCCGTGCCTCGCTCGCCGTATCGGCACTTAGAATTATGCGGTATTGCCATAAAGGAAATTTTGCCTATGAAAAAATTCTGCGCGATACTCTTTTCCTTCGTGCTTATTGTGGTGCTGGCTCTGCCGGCGGCCGCAGAAGGGGAGAGTGCTGCCCTCTCTGACACAGCCCCGTCACTTACGGCCCCGGCTGCCTATGTGGTCAACCTCGACACGAACATCGTTGTCTATGACAAAAACAGCGAGGTGCCGCTTTCGGCTGCGAGCCTGACCAAGATGATGACAACGCTGCTTCTGCTGGAAAGTTATCAAGACCAGCTCGATTCGATCAGCCTGACTGCGCCGAGTTATATCTATGATCTGATCTGGGAGCAAAGCACCAACGCCTCGACCGCTGACATCCGCCGGGGCGAGACGCACAGCCTGCGCAATCTGCTGTACGCCATGCTGCTGCCCAGCGGCAACGAGGCTGCCTACATCGTAGCCGACTATATGGGCGGCGGCAGCATTGACAACTTTGTTGCGATGATGAACAACGAGGCCGCCGCCATAGGCTGCACCGGCACGACCTTTGTGGATCCCTGCGGCCTGAACCCCAACAACATCACCACCGCGCGGGATGCCTACCTGATCCTGCGGGCGCTGACGGCCTACGATGTGTTTGCCACCGTTGCCGGCACCCCGACCTACGACATGGGCACCAACAGCCGCTACACAACCCCCGGCACCTATATTTTGCAGAACACCGACAAACTCATCACCAACAGCAGCTACCACCGGGACTACACCAAGGGCGGCAAGACCGGCAGCCTTGGCGAATGGCAGAACTTTGCGGGCTGGCACAGTCAGGACGGTGAAAGCTACATCAGCGTTGTGCTGAATGTGCCGATGGAAAGCGATGAGGGCGGCCGCCCCGCCCTGCTTGAGACCGGTACCCTGATGGACTGGGTGTTTTCGACCTACACCATCGCCCCCGCGCTGGATCCCACCCAGCCCATCACCGAGGTCCGGGTCGCCTACTCTACACAGGCCGACACCGTCATGCTCTACCCGGTCGATAACATGATGACCCTGCTGCCACGGGAGGGCGGCGCAGCCCTGACCGAGCAGGTATTCCATGTGCCGGATCAGCTGCCTGCCCCCATAAAGCAGGGCGATGTCGTGGGCACCGTGACACTGACCATTCAGGGCGAGATCATCGGTACCACAGACCTGATCGCGGGCAGCGATGTCTCCCGCAATCAGCTTTTGTATACGCTGTCCCGCGTGCGGGAGTTTTTTTCCAGCACGTATTGCAAGGTAGTCGTTATGCTGACAATGCTCGTCATCGGCGCCTATCTGATTTTTACCGTCGGCCGCATCCTGCGTATCTGGAGCAAGGAAATGTAAGCCGAATCAATGGAGGTTTTTACCATGTTGGATGTAAAACGCAATCTGACCACCATGACCGATTTTTATGAGCTTACCATGTCGGCAGGCTATCTGGACGAGGGCTATGTCGATAAGATCGCCGTCTTTGATATGTTCTTCCGCCGTGTGCCGGACGGCGGCGGCTACGCCGTCATGGCCGGTCTGCAGCAGTTCATTGATGCGGTGGATCATCTGGAATTTACCGACGAGGACATCACCTACCTGCGCTCCACCAAGACCTTTGATGAAAAGTTTCTGAACTATCTGGCCAACTTCAAGCTGCACTGCAACATCTGGGCCATTGAGGAGGGCATGCCGATCTTCCCGCAGGAGCCGATTGTCACGGTCGAGGGCCCTGCCATCGAGTGCCAGCTGCTGGAAACGCTGCTGCTCGTCACCTTCAACCATCAGTGCCTGATCGCCACCAAGGCCAGCCGCATCGTCCGCTCCGCTGCCGGCCGCCCGGTCATGGAGTTCGGCGCACGCCGCGCGCAAGGGTATGACGCTGCCTACTTCGGCGCGCGTGCCTCCTACATCGGCGGCTGCGGCTCCACCTCCTGCGTCATGGCGGCGCGCGACTTCGGCATCCCAGCCTCCGGCACGATGGCACACAGCTGGGTCCAGATGTTCCCGACCGAGTATGATGCCTTCAAAAAATACGCCGAGCTGTACCCCGATGCCTGCGTGCTGCTGGTGGACACCTACAATGTGCTGCGCCACGGCGTGCCCGATGCGATCAAGGTCTTTGACGAGGTGCTCAAGCCGATGGGCAAGCGCCCCAAGGGCATCCGCATCGACTCCGGCGACATCGCCTACCTGTCCAAGAAGGCCCGCAAGATGCTTGATGAGGCCGGCTACCCCGACTGTACGATCTGCGCGTCGAACTCTCTGGATGAGTACATCGTCCGCGACCTGATCCTGCAGGGTGCCCGCGTGGACAGCTTCGGCATCGGCGAGAATATGATCACCGCCAAGAGCGACCCCGTGTTCGGCGGCGTGTACAAGCTGGCCGCCGTGAAAGAGGACGACGGCAGCTACACCCCCAAGATGAAGCTGTCCGAATCTGCGGAGAAGATGACGATCCCCTGCCTGAAAAAGGTCTGGCGTATCTATGATCAGGACGGCAAGGCGATGGCTGACCTTATCACGATGGCCGATGAGGCGGTGGAAACGCAGCATGGCATCACGCTGTTTGACCCGATCGAGACATGGAAGGAATGCACCTATGTCAACTGCACGGCGCGCTGCCTGTCCACCCTCATCTATGATCACGGCCAGCGCGTCTACACCTCGCCCAGCCTTGATGACATCCGCAAGTTCTGCAAGGCGCAGATCAATACCCTGTGGGATGAGGTCAAGCGCTTTGAGAACCCCCACCGCTACTATGTGGACCTGAGCCAGAAGCTTTGGGATACCAGAAGCGCACTGCTGAAGAAGCTGTCGAAGTAAAAAATCTCCGGCTTCCCCCTTGGGGGAAGCTGCCGCCCGCAGGCGGCTGATGAGGGGCAGGCTTGCCAATACCGTCCGTTTACGGGTCGCCGCGGAAACGCAGCCCCTCATCCGTCTGCGGGCAGGGCCGCAGACACCTTCCCCCAAGGGGGAAGGCATTTCTTCCCAAAAACTCCCACCATCCTTACAAAACGGTTACAGCCCGCGCCCCCTGCACATACTGTGGTCACACAGCTTGTGCGGGGGGATTTTGTATGTTGGAGCAGCTTTCATTGTTTTTTCTGGGCGGCGGGGCCTATGCTGCGCTCGAGCTGGCCTGGCGGGGTACTACCCACTGGACGATGTTCGCAGCGGGCGGGGCCTGCCTCTGCCTTTTGCAAAAGCTGGCTGCTGCACCGCTGCCGCTGGCCGGGGCCGCCGCCCTGGGCGCAGCCGGCGTCAGCGGGCTGGAGCTGGCGGTGGGGGCAGTCTGCCGCAGCCTGCTGCACACCGAGGTGTGGGACTATACCGCCGAGTGGGGGAATGTGGCCGGGCTTATCTGCCCGCGGTACTCCTTTTACTGGTTTTTGCTCTGCGGGTGGGTCATCTTTGTGCTGCGGGGCGTAGAAAGTACCGTTTATCACCCTCAAAATTCCCTGTCCGACAGTTAAAGTCCAAATTATCGTACCGTCTGTCTGGTATACTGAGATCATACCAGATAAGAAAGGCGGTACACACCATGACCCAGCAGTTTCGTTATGTCGGCGGCCACATTGAGGTCTTTTCCGAGAGCGGCGAGTTTCTTTTTTCTGCGGACACCATGCAGGAGGCATGGGAGGAATTGTCCGCGTAGCGCGCACAGTTGCCGCGCGAATATGTACACTATGCCGAAATAGTGGAATATATACAAATAACTTTTGTAACTTTGTACAAATTGCAGCTTGCAAAAGCAAGCTCCTTCGCATATAATAAAGACAGAAAGAGGGAAGCGGAAAGCCTCCCGATATACACTGCCCTACACTAGGAAAGGAGATGGGGTTGCAATGTTGAAGCTGCACACTTTGGCCAAATGGATGTACGGTTTTTTGGAGCCTGAGCGCCCCTACGGCTTGCCGGAGGATGTTTACAATGATGTGATCCCTTCGGGCATCCACAATTACAATCGCAACGAGCTTTTTTAAAGCCGCTTAACCTCCAAGCTCCGGCACGGCCCGCAAGCCCCGTGCCGGGGTATTTTTTTGCAATAATGCGGCACGGTGAATCGTAATATATGTAAAGCCTTCCCCCAGAGGGGGAAGGTGGCCGAGCGAAGCGAGGTCGGATGAGGGGCGCACTTGCCGCAGCCATCCACAAATGGGCTATTGTGGGTGGCTGCCCCTCATCAGTCCCCTTCGCAGACAGCTTCCCCCGGGGGGGGAAGCCTTTTTCAAAAACTTTTACTTGTTTTTTTCGTCAAAACACGGTATTCTATACTAAGTATATTATGCCTTTCAAAAGGAGCGACCTATGAAACTCATCACCTTTACCGTGCCGTGCTACAACTCGGCCGCATATATGGACCATTGCATCACGACCCTGCTCACCGCGGGGGAGGACGCCGAGATCATCCTTGTGGATGACGGCTCCAAGGACGACACCGGCAAGATCGCCGATGCCTACGCCGAAAAGTACCCCGACATCGTCCGCGTCATCCATCAGGAGAACGGCGGCCACGGCGAGGGCGTCAATCAGGGCATCCGCAATGCCACCGGCGTCTACTTCAAGGTCGTGGACTCCGATGACTGGCTGGACACCGATGCCCTGCAGAAGGTCCTAGCTGAGCTGCGCGCCCACCTAGGCGATGAACAGCCGCTTGATTTGATGATGGCCAACTATGTCTATGAGCATGTGGCTGACAACACCCAGAATGTCGTGGACTACAAGGGCATCCTGCCCGAGGGCCGCGTCTTCCATTGGAACGAGATCGGCAAGTTCCCGCCGAACAAAAACATCCTGATGCACTCGGTCATCTACCGCACCGAGGTGCTGCGCCGCAGCGGCATGGAGCTGCCCAAGCACACCTTCTATGTTGACAACATCTTCGTCTACCAGCCGCTGCCGCAGGTCAAGACCATTTATTATATGAACCTTGACCTCTACCGTTACTTCATCGGGCGCGAGGATCAGAGCGTCAACGAGGCCAACATGATCAAGCGTGTTGACCAGCAGCTGCGCGTCACCCGCATTATGATGAACGCGGTCGATGTCTATGCCCTGCCGCCGGAGCAGGACAAGCTGCGCGCCTACATGCTGAATTATTTCTCGATGATGATGGCGATCTCCAGCATCTTCCTGACGCTGGACGGCAGCAAGGAGGCACTGGCCAAGCGCCGCCAGCTGTGGGATGACCTCAAGGCGCACGACGGCCACCTCTACCGCCGCTGCCGTTTCTCGGTGGCGGAGGGCTGCAACCTGCCCGGCTGGCTGGGCAGCAAGATCAGCATCGGCGGCTACCGCATTGCCCAGAAGATCTTCAAGTTCAACTGAGGGCGCGCCATGCAGGACTATACAATCATCTTGTTTGATCTGGACGGCACGCTGACGGACTCCGCCCCGGGTATCCTGAACTCCGTGCGCTACGCCTGCCGCAAGCTCGGCCTTCCCATCCCCGGCGAGGAGACGCTGCGCCGCTTTCTCGGCCCGCCGCTTATCGCCTCCTTTCGGGAGCTGATGGGTTTGGACGCCGCCGGGGCCGACCGCGCCGTCAGCGCCTTCCGGGAGTATTTCCCCACAAAGGGCCTGTTTGAGAACGAGATCTACCCGGGCATACCGGCCCTGCTGGCCGATATTAAATCCGCCGGGAAAACGGTCATCATCGCCACCAGCAAGCCGGAGGCGTATGCCCGGCGTATTCTGGAGCATTTCGGTCTAGCGCAGTACTGCGATTTCATCTGCGGTGCCACGCTCGATGAGACCCGCACCGACAAGGCTGAGGTCATTGCCTACGCACTGGAAACGGCAGGCATCACTGACAAGAGCCGCGCCGTCATGGTCGGCGACCGCGAGCATGATGTGCTGGGTGCCAAGAAAAACGGCCTGCCCTGCATCGGGGCCGTCTACGGCTACGGCTCTGCCGAGGAGCTGACCGCCGCCGGGGCCGCTGCTCTGGCTGACACGGTGGACGAGCTGCACAAGCTGCTGCTGGGATAAATCAAATGGGAGACAGCCTGCGCTGCCTCCCGTTTTTTATTGGTCCCGGTCGTTGTAATAGAGATACCACCCGCGGAAGCCGTACCCGATGCCGAGAGCGCCCAGCACCAGCAGCATAGCCGCCTTGTCGGGCCAAAGCGGCATATTCCGGGTGCAGACCCAGACCACCGCCAATGCAAGGCATACAAGCACCGGCAGGCCGTAGTGCAGAAATCTCTGCACCCGCAGCCGCTTCGGGTCGCCCTCCGCCGCCAGCGCCGATGGATCGCACACCTCGCACCGCACCCGCAGGATCGGGATATTGCGCACATGGCTTGAATACCGCACGGCCTTGTACTCGATGCCGTCCAGCGTAAACCGCGGTGTCATGCCCTCGTGGGTGATGACGATCTCCTCGCCGCAGTTCGCCGCCCAGGCCAACAGCTCGGCGGTAAACTCCTGCGGGGTTGCAATGGCGGTGTCCGGCGTAAAGGTAAACTGCCGCTTATGCTCGGCAGCCGCCATTTTGCGGTAGTCCTGCACCCAGCCGGTAAACCAGCCGCCCGCCGGGGCAGGGGAGTCCATCCGCTCAAGGCAGCTGTCCACATCCAGCTCCGCCGCCGTACGGTCGCCGGCGGCCAGCTCCGTGCAGAAGGCGGCCGCCGCCGCCAGCTTTTGCTGCTCGGCCTCCAACCGTTGCCGCTGGCGTTCGGCAGCCTCGGCCAGCGGCAGGGTACCGTTCAGCACCGTGCCGATCTCCTCGACCGGCATATCCAGTGTGCGCAGCATCCGGATCAGCTTCAGTGCGCGTACATCCGCCTGCGAATAGATGCGATACTCATTTTCCGGGTTGCGGGCGGGGGTCAGCAGCCCGGCCTGCTCATAATAGCGGATATTGCGGGCGGACACGCCCGATTGCTCCGCTGCCTGCTTGATGTTCATGACATCACGCTCCTTTCACCCTCACCTTACACCCTGCACCCACTGGAAGGTCAATACTTTTCGTAAAATAACCATATCATATTTCGTAAAATTGTGCTATACTGTTTTCATATATCAATACAAAAGAGGGAATTTATCATGTACAAACCCGGTGACGATAAGCTCGAGGTCCGTGAATTGCTGGTCAAAGCCTTTGCCAGCGCGTGGGAGGCCGGCGAAAAGGCCGTTGACCGCGACACCTACATCAATTCCAGCATCAATGTGATCGACTCTCTGCAGGTCGGCCCTGAGATGATCTACGGCGAGGAGGGCCAGGGCCTGCTGGACGATGAGCTCGACCATCTGCCCGATATGCTGCGTGCCGACGGCGCGTGGGTCTACTACGCCGTGCCTGCTGAGAACTATTTTATCCTGACCTGGATGGAGGACGCCGAAAAGGCCGCTGCCAAGGTCAACTCCCTGAAGGACGAGGAGGACAGCCTGGCCTGCATCGTGGACCTGACACAGGAGTGGACGCACACCGAGGCATAAACCGCAAAAACGCCGAGAGGGGAGGGAAAACCGCATGAGCCGCGATACGATACGCCTGCCGCGTGATGCTTACCGACTGCTGCAGACGCTGCGCGCCGCCGGGCACAGTGCCTATGTGGTGGGCGGCTGCGTGCGCGACAGCCTGCTGGGCCGTCTGCCCGGCGACTGGGACATCTGCACCTCCGCCCGACCCGACCAGCTGCGGGCGATCTTCCATGACCAGCGGCTTATCCTGACCGGCGAAAAGCACGGTACAGTAGCGGTCATCCTGCACGGCAAGCCGTATGAGATCACGACCTACCGGCTGGACGGCAGCTACCGCGACCACCGCCACCCCGACAGCGTGCAGTTTGTGGACGACCTTGCCGCCGACCTTGCGCGGCGGGACTTCACCGTCAACGCCATGGCCTATGCCCCCGGCGAGGGGATCATCGACCTCTACGGCGGCCGCCGTGATCTGGCCGCCGGTATCGTGCGGTGTGTCGGCACACCCGCGGACCGCTTTGCCGAGGATGCGCTGCGCATCCTGCGGGCCCTGCGGTTCACCGCAAAGCTCGGCTTTACGCTGGAGCCTGCTACCGCTGCCGCCGCGCTGGCGGCCCGCGACACCCTGCGCACCGTCAGCGCCGAGCGGCTCTATGCCGAGCTGGACGGCCTGCTGCTGGCCCCCGGCGCCGGGAAAACGCTTGCGCAGTACGGCGAGATTCTGGGCGGCGTAGTGCCGGAGATCCTGCCCTGCATCGGCTGCACCCAGCCGGGGCGGTGGCACTGCTACGATGTGTGGCAGCATTCTGCCGCCGCTGTGGCCGCACTTGACCTGCGCGGACAGGACACCCGCGGCGTGCGGGTGCTGTGCTGGGCCACCTTTTTGCACGACATCGCCAAGCCGCAGTGCCGCACAGTCGGCCCCGACGGCGCGGCGCATTTCAAGGGGCACAACCAGCGCGGGGCGCAGGCTGCCCGCACGATCCTGCGCCGCCTCAAGGCCCCCGCCTACCTCACGGACGGCGCGGTGGGGCTGATCGCCGTCCATGATGCCCCGCTGCCCGCCGACGATGCGGGCATCCTCAAGCTGCTGAACCGCAGCGGGGCGATCTTCCTGCGGCGGCTCTGTGTGCTGAAATACGCCGATCTGGACGCCCACGCCGCGACACCGGAGGTCGCGGCCCGCCGCGCCGAGGTTGAACGCTTTGCCTGCCGCATGGACGAGCTTGCCAAGACCGGCTGCTACACAATGCGTCAGCTGGCCGTCAACGGCGCCGACCTGATGGATGCGGGCATTCCCGCCGGGCCCGGCGTCGGCGCAACACTGCAAACACTGCTTACCGCCGTTATGGAGGGCCGCCTGCCCAACGAGCGGGAGGCCCTGCTGGAGGCTGCAACCGTATGATATGGGGAGTTGGCATAGACCTGTGTGACGCAGACCGCATCGAGAAAAGCCTTGCAAAGCCGAGCTTTCTCGACCATGTGTTTGCACCGGCGGAGCAAGCCCTGCTCTCCGCCCTTGGCGAAAAGCGCCGTGCCGAAACCGCAGCCGCCAATTTTGCGGCCAAGGAGGCCTTTTTGAAGGCTGTCGGCACCGGGCTGGGCGGCTTTGCCCTCTGCGATCTGGCCGTGCTGCGCCGGGAAAGCGGTGCGCCCTATTTTGCGCTGACCGGCCCCGCCGCCGCATGGGCTGCCGAGCAGGGCGTGACCGTCCATCTCAGCCTGACCCATGAGCGCGGTCTGGCAAATGCGATTGTGATTTTGGAGAAAGTATAGGCGCTGTCTATTCTTTCACGGAGGTGACCTATGCCCGGTAAAACCGCGCGCAGCAGCAATCTGGAGCTGCTGCGCATCCTCTGCATGCTGCTCATCATCGGTGACCATCTGACCGGGCAGGGCGGCATTGCGAACTATACCACGCTGCCGTCCTCCTTCGCGTTCTGTCTGATCGGCTGCGGGTCGCGCATCGCCTGCAGCGTGTTCATCCTCATCGGCGGGTGGTTCCTGTGTGAACAGCAGTACAAGACCCGCCGCCCGCTCTCGCTCTGGCTGTCGCTCTGGCTCTACACCGTGCCGGTGACGCTGCTCTGCCGTCTGGGCGGGCTGGATGTCTCCCTCGGCGCACTGCGCTGGGCGCTCTTTCCGGCGTCCACACGGCAGCTGTGGTTCATCTCGGATTATCTGCTGCTGCTGCTCTGTGTGCCGCTGCTGAACCGGCTGCTGCACGGGCTGCCGCGCACAGCGCATCGCGGTGCGCTGGCGGCGCTGGCCGTGCCGCTGCTCGTCTACCCGACCCTGTTCGCGGAAAACGGCCTTACCGGCGATACCGCCTGGATGTTTTTGTATGAGTATCTGCTCATCGCCTATCTGCGCCGCTATCCGGACAACCGTCTGACGCGGCTTCTGCAGCGCCGCTGCGCTGCGCTGCTCCTCGGGCTGGGGCTGCCGCTCGTCAACACCGCTGTGCGCGCAGTGCTTGAAATGTGCGGCCTGACCGACGGCAAAGCGTTTCAGTACATTGCCTACTACCGCACCGCGCTGGGCGCACTGCCCAACCTGCTGGCCGCACTGGCGCTGTTTTATCTGTTCAAGGGGCTGTCCTTAGGCTCTGTCCGGTGGATCAACGCCCTGTCCGGCACAACGCTCGGCGTCTACATTCTGCACCAGATCCCCGCGTTCCGGGGCTTCCTCTGGAACGGGATCCTGCAGGCGCAGGCGCACCACGGCTCGGTCGGCTACACGCTGTTTGCGGTGGCGGCTGTATTCCTCGGCTGTGCGGCGGTGGATGCTGCCCGCACCGCGCTTGTCATGCGCCCGCTGGAAAAAACAAGGCTGTTCCACACCCTCTGTGAAAAAGGCGATGCACTCGCCGCAAAAATCACAGCCGATGATTAAAAAGACCTCCCTCTGCTTATACTTTCAGTAACAAGCAAAGGGAGGTCTTTTCTATGGAAGTACACCGCGGAGAGGTTTTTTACGCCGACCTGAGCCCTGTCGTGGGATCGGAGCAGGGGGGCATACGGCCGGTACTTATCATACAGAATGAGATCGGCAACCGGCACAGCCCCACCGTCATTGCAGCCGCCATCACAAGCCGTCAGGACAAAAACCGCCTGCCCACCCACATCAATGTGCGGGCCGACCGCTGCGGTCTGGCAAAGGACAGCATCATCCTGACCGAGCAGATCCGCACGCTAGACAAGCGCCGCCTGCGCGAGCGCGCCGGCTGCATCCCGCCCGATGACATGCGCCGCGTGGATGAGGCGCTGGGCGTCTCCATGGGGCTGGAAAGCGCGGATGTGCATCATGATGGGGGCTATTTTTGAGCACGCCGCGCTGCCGAATACGCCTTTCACGGCAGGAAGTTCGCCGCCACCGGTGCCAGAAGCGCAGTCATGATGCCCGCCACGGCAATCGCCAGCCCGCTCATCGCGCCCTCGATCTCGCCCATCTGCAGGGCCTTGCTCGTGCCGATGGCGTGGGCTGAGGTACCCAGTGCCAGCCCCTTGGCCAGCGGGTCTGTAATATGGCAGACCTTGCACACCGTCTCGCCCAGCAGGCTGCCGACGATGCCTGTCAGGATGATGACCGCCCCGGCCAGCGCGGCTGTGCCGCCCAGCGTTTCGGCCACATCCATGCCGATGGCTGTCGTGACAGACTTGGGCAGAAAGCTCACGGCATGGCTGCGCTCAAGCCGCAGCACCCACGCCATGGCCAGCACGCTGCCCAGACTCGTCAGCACGCCCGCCGCGATCGATGCAAAGATAGCGGCCAGATTCTTCTCCAGCAGCTCCCACTTTTCATACAGGGGGATGGCCAGACTGACTGTGGCAGGCATCAGCAGCCAGCTTACAGGCTGGGCGCTGGCCTTGTAATCGGCGTAGGGCACGCCGAAGCAGCTCAAAAACACGATGACGAAGATACTGCCCATCAGCAGGGGATTGAACAGGGCCTTGCCCGTCTTGCGGTTGACCCAGACGCCAGCGGCATAGGCTGCCAGCGTGGCCAGCACGCCCCAGCTGCCGCACTGCTGCAAAAACTCAGCCATTTTTATGCTCCTTTCCACCTGCGCATTTCTGCGCCACCATGCCGGTGACCGCCATGACCAGCGCCGTGACTGGCACGATGGCCAGCACGGCGGGCAGCAGCAGGTTGATAAGCTGGCTGCCCAGCTCCATAACGCCGGCCGCCGCCGGGACGAACAGCAGCGGGAAGATGCCGGTCAAAAACAGACCCGTCTCCCGCACCTGCTCCAGCTTGAGCAGCCCGGTTTTGAGCGCAACGACCATCAGCAAAAGGCCGTACACACTGGCCGGAATCGGCAGCGGCAGCACCGCCGCCAGTACCTCGCCCGCCAGGCAGAACGCCGTGATGCGGGCAAACTGGAAAATATACTTCACGCAATAACCCTCTTTTACCCAAAATTCGTGTACCATCATACCACGCGCGTCAACATTCGGCAAGTTGTACATTGTATGAAAACCGTCCACATTTTCACACCGCAGTTGTAGGAAACAGCACTTGTAATTTGAAATAAGCTGTGGTATACTAACCGCAAACAAATGAATTTCACTCGAAAAGAGGTTTTGACCATGTCTTTACTGAAAAAACTGGCCGGTCTGGCCGTGGGTGCCGCTGCCTTGGGCGCTGCCGCTTATGTCCTGAAAAACCGTGAGCACGGCGAGGAGTATGAGCATATTGTGGGCCCGGAGGACGAGGTCGAGCCTGAGACCGAGTCCGCCGAGCCCGCCGACGAGGATGCGTCTGCTGTGGCTGAACCTGCCCCCGCTGCCGCACCTGAGGAACCTGCCGTCCCCGCCGAAACAGCACAGCCCGAGGAACCCGCGGAAGTTGAAGAAACCCCCGCCCCGAAGGCTGCCGACTACGACACCCCCAACGTGAACCCGGTCGAGCTGGGCCACACGGAGGCCCCCCGCACGGCGGACGGCAAGATCGACCCCACCCAGATCGTTGACCCCGCTGTGGCAGGCGACTGGGAGGAGCAGGGCTGCAAGGGCTGATATACCAAACGCACAAGGCGCATCTTTGTTTTATGGCAAAGGTGCGCCTTTTTTGTATTTGTTGCTGCGGGACCGCGCCGCGGCGGGCAGGGGACTGGCCGCCGCACCGTAGCCGCAATTTCCGCGCACAAATGTCCGCGATTTTACTACAAAAGCACTTTACAACTTTAGTGCAGTAAAGTATAATAGAATTTGTATCGGATCAGAGAGGTAGGAATGTTATGGAGATCGAACTCAAGAGCTTTACCCCCGCCGAGCAGGCGACCTTCCGTCTGCGTGCCCTGTATGAGCAGGCCGGCTACCGCAAGTACCGCGCCTCCCGGTTTGAGGAATACGCGCTGTATCAGGAATATCAGCGCTTCCTGCCGGACTCGCAGGTCATCACCTTCACCGATCTGGACGGCAAGCTGCGCGCCATCAAGCCCGATGTGACGCTGTCCATCGCCAAGACGGCGCAGCCCGCCGCAGGGGAGTGCAAGCGCTTTTATTATAATGAGGAGGTCTGCCGCCCCAGCCGCGAAAGCCACACCTTCCAGACCATCCACCAGATGGGTTTGGAGAACATGGGTGCCGTGGACGCCGATGAACAGGCCGCCGTTGTGCGGCTGGCGCTGCAAAGCCTTGCCGCGCTGGAAGTTCCCACCGTGCTGGAGCTCAGCCACATGGGCTATCTGACCGCGCTGCTGGATGCGCTGGCGGTGCCCGCCGAAGCACGAGGCAAAATCCTTGATTTCCTGCGGGCCAAAAACGCCCATGAGCTGCGCACCGCCGCGCTGGATGCCGGGCTGGATGCGTCCGCCGCCGAGGCCCTGACCGGACTGCTGGCTTTGCACGGCCCCATGGGCACTACGCTGACCGCCGCGCGCGCCGCCTGCCGGTGCGAGGCCCAGCGCGCCGCCCTAGATGAGCTGCAGGCGCTGCAGAACGCCTTGGGCGAGGCTGGGCGCGGCACCCAGCTGGATCTGAGCATGGCCGATGAGATGGAGTATTACAACGGCCTTGTCTTTACCGGCTATGTGGCGGGCATTCCCCGCGCCGTGCTGAAGGGTGGCCGCTACGATTACCTGATGCAGCGGTTCACGCCGGGGGCCAACGCCATCGGCTTCGCCATCTATCTGGACGAGTTGGAGCGCCTGGCCGCACCGCTGCCCCCCGTACAGCAGCAGGGCGGCGAAAAAATCTGGCTGAACATCGCCCTGCCGAAGGGCCGCCTTGGCGACAAGGCCTACAAGCTGCTGGCGGGCGCGGGCTACAGCGCCACCGAGGATTATAACGACACCCGCAGGCTGGTGGTGGAAAACCCCGATGCCTGCGTGCGGTATTTCCTCGTCAAGCCGAGTGATGTTGCCATTTATGTCGAGCACGGCGCAGCGGACATCGGCATTGTGGGCAAGGACATCCTGACCGAGTCGGGCGCGGATGTCTATGAGCTGCTGGATACCGGCATGGGCAAATGCCGTATGTGCGTGGCCGGTCCCGCCACCTTTGCCGATGACGAAAGCCGCGCACTGCGGGTGGCCACAAAGTTTGTCAACATCGCCCGCAGCCACTATGCGCGCCGCGGCCGTGACATTGATATTATCAAGCTGAACGGCTCGATCGAGCTGGCCCCGATTCTGG
The DNA here is from genome assembly GCA_900540595.1 of uncultured Oscillospiraceae bacterium. Lineage (GTDB taxonomy): Bacteria > Bacillota > Clostridia > Oscillospirales > Ruminococcaceae > Gemmiger. Next base: position 112,213 of record UQGL01000001.1, on the reverse strand, counting down.
GGCTGTCCGATGTGATCGTTGACATTGTGGAGACCGGCACGACCCTGAAGGAGAACGACCTGACCGTTATCGAGGAATTTATGCCGATCTCGGCCCGGTTCATCGCCAACAAGGCGAGCTATAAATTCAAATACGCCCAGCTGACCGAGCTGCTGAACAAGATGAAGGAGGCCCTTGCAAGATGATCCGTCTGTATGATTTTGATGAGGTACGCCCCGAGGAGATCCTCAACCGCGACATCCGCGCCGAAGCCGATGTGGAGGCCACCGTTGACGCCATCATCGCCGATGTGCGCGCCCGCGGCGATGCCGCCCTGATCGAATACGCCGCCAAATTTGACCACGCCGAATTGACCGATGTGCGGGTCAGCCAGGCCGAGATCGATGAAGCCTTTGCCGAGCTGGAAAAGACTGATCCGGAGTTTATCACGACCCTGAAGATGGCCGCCGGGAATATCCGCCGCTTCCATGAGCAGCAGCTGCACAAAAATTTCGTAGTCAACGACACCCCCGGCATCGTGCTGGGGCAGAAGTACACCCCCATCCAGCGCGCCGGTGTCTATGTGCCGGGCGGCACGGCTGCCTACCCCTCGACCGTTTTGATGGATGTCATCCCGGCCAAGGTCGCGGGCGTCAAACAAATCGTCATGACGACCCCCGCAGGGCGGGACGGCAAGGTAAACCCCGCCATTCTGGCCGCGGCGGTCATTGCGGGCATTGATTTGATTTTCAAGACGGGCGGCGCACAGGCCGTAGCCGCGCTGGCTTATGGCACCGAGAGTGTTCCCGCCGTGGACAAGATCGTCGGCCCCGGCAACATCTATGTTGCCACCGCCAAGCGCAAGGTTTTCGGCAAGGTCGGCATTGATATGATCGCAGGACCGTCTGAAATTCTTGTTCTGGCAGACAGCAGCTGCAACCCCGCATGGGTGGCCGCCGACCTTCTGAGCCAAGCCGAGCACGATAAGTTGGCCAGCCCCGTGCTTGTCACCGACAGCTGGGATCTGGCCAAGGCCGTGCAGGCCGAGCTGGAGGTACAGATCCCGCAGCTGCCCCGCGCTGCCATCGCCCGCGCGAGCGTGGACACCAACGGCAAGATCATCGTGACCGATGACATGCGCAAAGCCATCGAAGCCGTGAACATCATCGCCCCCGAGCATCTGGAGATCTGCGTGGACGACCCGTTTGCCGTGCTGAACTCGGTGCAGAATGCGGGCAGCATCTTCCTTGGCAAGAATGTACCCGAGGCACTGGGCGACTATTTTGCCGGCCCGAACCACACGCTGCCCACCAGCGGCACAGCGCGTTTTTCCAGCCCTCTGGGCGTGGACGATTTCGTCAAGAAGTCGAGCTTTATTTATTACACCCGCGAAGCCCTGAGCGAGGTGCAGAGCCGCATCGCCGATTTTGCCGAGCACGAGGGCCTGCACGCCCACGCCAAGAGTGTGACGATACGGTTTGAGGAATGAGTTTACCGAAGCGAAAATCCAACCGTTTGCCGCAATTTGATTATGGCACAGTCGGCGCGTATTTCATCACGATTTGTTCCCGAGATAAAGCAAAAGTTTTCGGCCGTGTCGTAGGGGGCGGCGTCCTCGACGCCCCGCGCACGCTGCCGTCGCCGCACGGTAAAATTGTAATCGCACAAATCGAATCAATGACAAATTTTTACCCGGGTTTGCAAATTGAAAAATTTGTGCTCATGCCGAATCATATCCATTTGATTGTTGCAGTCACGCAAAGCCCGACCGGGGCGTCGAGGACGCCGCCCCCTACAACCGTGTGTGCCAATCAATCCATTCCGGCATTTGTTTCCACGCTCAAGCGCATGACAAACCGCGCAGCAGACACACAACTGTGGCAGCGCGGGTATTATGACCACATCATCCGCGACCAACTCGACTATGACACCATCTGGCGCTACATCGACGAAAACCCCGCCAAATGGCATCTTGACCGGTTTTATATTCCGGAGGGGGAAAAACACCCATGAGCCGTTATTTTACCAAAACCCTCGCATCGCTGGAGCCATATACCCCCGGCGAACAACTCAAAATCGCTGATATTGTCAAGCTCAACGCCAACGAAAACCCGTACCCGCCCGCTCCCGGCGTGGCGGCGGCGGTGGCGGCGGCGGTGCCGGGGCTGCGGCTGTACTCCGATTTGACCAACGGCGACCTGAACGCCGCCATTGCCAGGCATTGGGGCGTACGCCCGGAAAACATCCTCTGCGGCAACGGCAGCGATGAAAACCTGCTGCTTGCGCTGCGGGCCTTCTGCGATGAGAACACACCGCTGGCCTTTGCCGATGTGACCTACAGCTTTTACACGGTGCTGTGTGACCTTTTACATATTCCGCAGCACATTCTCCCGCTGGAGGACGATCTGACCATCGACCTTACCAAATACTGCGGTCTGCATGAAACGATCGTCATCGCCAACCCCAACGCCCCGACCAGCCTGCTGGCCCCGGTCGCGGCCATTGAGGAAGTGCTGAAAACAAACCCAGATAACATTGTGATCGTCGATGAAACCTATGTCGAGTTCGCGCCGGCCGGCTCATCCTGCCTGCCGCTTTTGGACAAATATGACAACCTTGTCATCACCCACACCTTCTCCAAGACACACAATCTCGCGGGTGCGCGGCTGGGCTTCTGCATCGCGCGGCCGGAGCTGATTGCCGACATGAACCGCGTCAAATTCAGCTACAGCCCCTACAATGTCAATTCAATGACTCAGGCGGCCGGTGTAGCCGCCATCTCCGACGAGGCTTATTTCGCCGATGTAACGGCGAAGGTCATCGCCGAGCGCACCCGCACCACCGCCGAGTTGCGCAGGCGCGGTTTCACCGTCTTCGACTCGTCCACAAACTTCCTGTTTGCCGCAACCGACCGGATGCCCTGCCGGGAAATTTTTGAAAAACTCCGCGACCGCGGCATCCTGATCCGCCATTTCAACGCCCCGCGCATCTCCGGCTACCTGCGCATCACAATCGGCACCCCCGACCAGATGCAGCGGTTCCTCACCGCGTTGGATGAGATTTTAAAAGGGTAAATGTATACAGAGGGGGAAGTATTATGATCGCAATCGTTGACTACGGCGTGGGGAATCTGTTCAGCCTTTCGTCCAGCGTCAAAAGTCTGGGCGCGGAGGTCCGCGTCACCCGCGATGCGGCGGACCTGCGGGCGGCAGATCATATCCTGCTGCCCGGTGTCGGGGCGTTTGCCGACGCTATGGCCAAGCTCGAGGCCACCGGCCTTGTGCCTGTTCTGCGCGAAGAAACACAGAAAAAGCCGCTGCTGGGCATCTGCTTGGGCATGCAGCTTCTGTTTGAAGAAAGCTATGAGTACGGTGCACACCGCGGCCTTGGGCTTATCCCCGGTGCGGTCTGCCCGCTGGCGGATGATCTGCGCGACCCTGCGCTCAAGGTGCCCCACATCGGCTGGAACGCCTTGGACATTGTGCCCGGGCGCGAGGCCGACCCGCTGTTCAAGTATATCCAAAGCGGCGAGTATGTCTATTATGTACACAGCTATTACGCCAAAAACTGCGCTGCATCGACACTGGCAACCAGTGACTACAGCATCCCCGTGACCGGCGCGGTGCGGCAGGGGCTGGTGTACGGCACCCAGTTCCACCCCGAAAAGTCGGGGGACACCGGCCTGCGCCTGCTGAAGGCCTTTGCCGAACTGTAACGACAAACGGAGGAGATCACGATGAAATTATATCCCGCCATTGATCTGCGCGGCGGTCAGGCCGTGCGGCTCTATCAGGGCGATTACGAAAAAATGACCGTCTACAACGCCGACCCCGTGGCGCAGGCGCAGGAATTTATTGACGCAGGTGCGAAATATCTGCATGTTGTAGATCTGGACGGCGCTAAGGACGATACCACCGCAAACCTGCAGACCATCGCCGCCATCGCCAAGCTCGGCGGCTTGAAGATCGAGGTCGGCGGCGGCATCCGTGACGAGGCACGCATCCGCCGCTATCTTGATCTGGGCGTGGACCGCTGCATCCTCGGCACGATTGCCGTCAAGGATTTCGCTTTTACCCGGGAAATGGCCCAAAAGTACGGCGCACAAATCGCGGTCGGCGTTGATATGCGGGACGGCCTTGTGGCTGTCAACGGCTGGAAGGAGGTCACCCCCGAGCCGGGTGTGGCATTCTGCCGCCACTGCGCCGAGGCGGGCGTCAAGGCTGTTATTGCCACCGATATTTCCCGGGACGGCACACTGCAGGGAACAAATCTCGACCTCTATCGTGAGCTTTTGACAATTCCCGGGCTGGAGGTCACCGCCAGCGGCGGAATTGCCGCCATGGCTGAGTTGGCCGAGCTGCAGGCCATGCACTGCCACGCCGCCATTCTGGGCAAGTCCATTTATACCGGGGCCATTGATCTGGCCAAGGCTGTGCGGCTGTACGAGGGGGAGTGAACGCATGATTACCAAACGCATTATTCCTTGTCTGGACGTCAAAAACGGGCGTGTTGTCAAGGGTGTGAATTTTGAGGGTCTGCAGGACATGGCCGACCCGGTCGAGATGGCGCGGTACTACAACGCTTCCGGTGCAGACGAGCTTGTTTTTTACGATATTACGGCCAGTGTTGAGGGGCGCGGACTCTTCACCGATATTCTGCGTGAGGTCGCAAGCCAGATCTTCATTCCGCTGACCGTCGGCGGCGGCATCAACACGCTGGACGATTTTGACCGGGTTCTGAAATGCGGTGCCGACAAGGTCAGCGTCAACTCCGGCGCCATCCGCAATCCGGGCCTGATCCCGGCTGCGGCCCAAAAATACGGCAACCAGTGTGTTGTGCTTTCCGCCGACATCAAGCGGGTGGACGGCAGATTCATGCTGTTCGCCAAGGGCGGGCGCGAGAACACCGGCATGGATGCCCTTGACTGGCTCGAGCAGGGCGTAAAAAACGGCGCGGGGGAGCTGGTCGTAAACTCCATTGACACGGACGGCGTGAAAAACGGCTTTGACCTTGAGCTGCTCGATGCCGTGGCCGCCCGCTGCGCCGTGCCCATCATCGCCTCCGGCGGTGCCGGCAAAAGGGAGGACTTTCTGGAGCTGTTCCGCAACCACCCGGCTGTGGATGCTGGGCTGGCCGCGTCCATCTTCCACACGAAGCAGGTAGAAATCAACGATTTGAAGCGGTATTTGCGGGCGAACGGTGTAGAAATGCGGGTGTGATTGCCCCTTCGCCATACAGCCACCCGGTAGGAGCCGCACATGTGCGGCCCGCAACATTCCCAAAAGCGTCCTCTTGCGGGAAAGCCGCGGGCCGGGCATGCCCGGCCCCTACTGCGTAACTATAGCAAACCTACACTTTACCTCTTGCCAAACCGCATAAAAAGAGGTACACTAAACTATATGACTTTAGGAGTGTCCACCATGGAAATCACCGAAAATTCCAAGACCCTCAAATTTGATGCCAACGGCCTGATCCCCGCCATCGTGCAGGACCATTACACCAAGGAGGTCCTGACCCTTGCCTACATGAACGCCGAAACGCTTGCCCTGACGATTGCCGAGGGGCGCACCGTGTTCTGGTCCCGCAGCCGCCGCGAAATCTGGCGCAAGGGCGAGACCTCCGGCAATGTGCAGCGGGTCGTTTCCATCACCGCCGACTGCGACAAGGATGCGCTCGTCATTGATGTCATCAAGAGCGGCCCTGCCTGCCACACCGGCGCCGAGAGCTGCTTCTTCAACCCGGTCTATGTCTCCGATGAGCTGAAGCAGTTCACCTGGCAGGGCTTGTACGCACTCATCGAGGGCCGCAAGACCAACCCGCAGGAGGGCAGCTATACCACCTATCTGTTCGACAAGGGGCTGGAAAAGATCCTTAAAAAGGTTGGTGAGGAATCCACCGAGGTCATTATCGCAGGCTCTAAGCGCGACAGGGAGGAGACCATCTACGAGATCAGCGACCTTGCCTACCATGTGATGGTGCTGATGATCGAGCTGGGCATTTCTGTGGAGGACATCACCAAAGAGCTCGAAAAACGACATGTGATCGACCATAAGGTCAAGCAGGAAAGGATGCAGTAACCATGGCAGGCGAATACCTGAAAAGCTCTGTGCACGTTCATTCCAAACTGTGCGATGGCAAAAATACCCCCGAGGAGGTCGCAGTCACGGCCTGGAAGGCCGGTCTGCAGACGCTGGGCTTCAGCGGCCACAGCCACACCCCCCACGACCTTGAATATTGCATGACCCAGAGCCGTACCGCCCTGTACAAGGCGCAGATTGCCAAGCTCAAGGAGCGCTACGCGGGCAAAATGGATATTCTGTGCGGTCTGGAGTGGGACCTTTACAGCGACGATGACCCGACCCAGTACGACTACTGGATCGGCAGCACCCACTATGTCCGCGGCCCCAAGACCGGCAAGTATTATGAGATCGACTGGCGCGAGGAGGATCTGCGCGCCTGCATTGACGATGATTTTGACGGCGATGCGCTGGCCGTGGTCGAGGCCTATTTTGCCAATGTGGCCAAGGTTGCCGAGAAGAAGCCCACGATCTTGGGCCACTTCGACCTGATCAAGAAGATCAACGGTGACGGCAAGTTCTTTGATGAGAACGACCCCCGCTACACCGCCGCCGCCAATGCCGCGCTGATGACCGCCGCCCGCAACCGCTGCGTGCTGGAGGTCAACACCTCTGCGGTGTATCGCGGCTTCCGCAAGGATTTCTTCCCGTCCGATGCGATCCTGAAGGAGTGGCTGGTGCTCAGCGGCAATGTCGTCATTACCGCCGACGCCCATGATACCAAGGCGCTGACCTACGGTTTTGAGGCTGTCGCCGCCAAGCTGAAAGAGCTGGGCTACACCAAGGTGCAGGTGCTGGGCAAGGACGGCTTCACCCCCTGCGCGCTGTAAAATGTGCTGTTATTTTTGCGCAAATAATTTTTAAAAGAAAATTACAGGAAGGGGTTGACAACCCCTTCCGTTTTTTGTATAATAATACCTGCATTCTGGCGGCAGCCACTGTGGAGAGGTGTCCGAGTGGTTTATGGAACTGGTCTTGAAAACCAGCGATCCGCGCGAGCGGACCATGGGTTCGAATCCCATCCTCTCCGCCATTTTGTGATAACAAGTGAATTAATATAAATCACTTTGACTTGTGGAGTAATACTCAAGAGGTCGAAGAGGCGCCCCTGCTAAGGGCGTAGGGTGGGAAACCGCCGCGAGAGTTCAAATCTCTCTTACTCCGCCAACAAAACCCCTGATGAATCTTTGATTCGTCAGGGGTTTTGGTCTTTTTATTTACATTTTTTTGCATTTTCTCTGCGCCTTGCAATCCCAAAGCGAATCGGCTATACTGACTTTATACATAAGGCCGCACGGGCGGAAGGGGAGGGGATGCCATGCCTGTTTATACGATCGTCGGCGGGGTGAACGGCGTCGGCAAGTCCAGCCTGACCGGCGCGCTGCGCGCCGTCTGCGGCAATCTGGGCGTCGTGGTCGACCCCGACCGGCTGATCGCCCAGTGCGGCGGCGACGCCTATGCGGGCGGGCAGCTGGCCGTGCAGCGTTTGGAAAGCGCGCTGGCCGCCGGGGCGGACTTCACGCAGGAGACCACCCTTTCGGGCGGCTACCCGAAGCGCCTCTGCCGCCGCGCACGCGCTTCCGGGTATTCCGTCCGGCTGTTCTACGTCGGGCTGGACACCGCCGAGGAAAGTCTGCGCCGCATCCGGAACCGTGTTGCGCGCGGCGGGCACGACATCTCGGCCGACCTTGTGCGGGCGCGGTTTGCGCATCGCTTTGCGGATGTGGCAAAAATTTTGCCCTATTGCGACGAGGCGGATTTCTTCGACAATGACAATGGCTTTGTGCCTGCCGCGCAGTATCGCGGCGGCCGGTTCACGCCGATAGGCAGCACCCCCGCGTGGCTGCGTGAGCTGCTGCAGGGCGTGCCCTGAATTCCTACATCGGCATTTTATTCTCTTTTCCAGTTGCCGCGTTTTGCTTTGACTTTTCGACGAATCATGATATTATATAATTAGATTTAAAATAAATCATCCGCTTCACTAAAACGCGAAAACGCGCGGCTTACTTCATACTTGGCAATAGGAGAATCCTGTCATGACCGAAAATATCACTGCTCAGAAACTCGAATCATTGCTGTCACCAGCATTTTGCACGCAGATTAGGGAAATCACTTTTTCTCCTTTATCGTCTAAATATAAATTAAAAGTAGCTAACAAAGCACAGGTCTATAATGTCATCGTGTCTCTCTGCGAATCGGCCTATTACCCCACCGGCTCCAATTTTACGCTCTGCAAATGCTTTGATGATTATCTGTATTTTTCTTCTACCCAAGCAGCTATAAAAATAACAGACCCTACCGCATCAAAAGCACTTACAGCTGAAATTGAAACCATTTTCTCAACGACTTCCAGTTTCGGCTGCTGCTCCAAATACGAGCAGTGCAGCGACGAAAAGAAGTGCATTCACGAAAACCCGTTCTACTCCTACGGCTGTATATATCGTAAAAACCTCTCCAGCGGAAAAATTTTCTATGGGAAGAACAAGAATGTTTAAGGAGGCGTGTTTTTAATGCTTCGCGAATTCAAAGGGAAAAGTCTTATCGCGCTTCCTGACACCTACGTTGTAATTGACACCGAAACGACCGGCTTGGATTATGAATTCTGCGACATTATTGAAATTTCCGCCATTAAAGTTGTCGCCGGTGAAGTTGTTGATTCCTTTTCTTCTCTTGTGCAGCCCCCTCCATCATTCACCGAGAACCCCGAAACCGGCGTGGAAGAATGTACTTATGTAGATGAATACATCACCGCACTTACTGGGATAACAAATGCGTCGCTTGAAAACACTCCCAAAATTGATTCTGTTTTTCCTGCGTTTGCAAATTTTATCGGCAACAATATTCTTATCGGGCATAATGTAAACTTTGATATAAATTTTTTATACGACGCCGGTGCCCGGCTTGGGTATCAATTTTCCAACAGTTTTATTGATACTATGCGCATTGCACGCAAGATCTATCCCGACTTAAAACATCACCGCCTGTGCGATATTGCTTCCCATTTAAATATAATTGTCACAAACGCGCACCGCGCACTTGCTGATTGCGAAACAACAAACGAATGTTACACTATTATGCGCCGCTCATTTTTAGATTCCATGTCCGAGGATGCTTTTAAAGCGCTGTATAAACCGCATCACCGGAATAATGGTTCAAAGATTGATATTGCAAGCATTGTAAGTGAAAATACCGTATTTGACGAAACCAATCCTCTCTATGGAAAAACTGTAGTTTTTACTGGCGCACTCCATTCGATGCTTAGAAAAGACGCTATGCAGTGTGTCGTGAATGTCGGCGGCATCAATGCCAATAGCGTTACTAAATCGACAAACTTCCTTGTTATAGGTTCAGAAGAATTTGCAAGCAGCGTAAAAGACGGAAAAACAACAAAGATGAAAAAAGCTGAATCGCTCCGTTTAAAAGGGAACGATATTCAGATTATTTCAGAGGACGCCTTTTTTGATATGCTGGCTTTTGAAAACTAACAAAAGGATTTCACCTTCTGAACGTTTTTATCAGGCGACTCAACTCCCGATCGTTCTTTTTTATCGGGAGTTTTTCATTTTTCTGTATATTTCACAAAATTTCTTACATTCTTTTGTATTTCCCGCCAAAACTTGCATTACCGGTGGGAATCCGTTATACTTTCTTTATTATGATTATGCGGAGGTGCCTGCAATGCGTTTATTTGATGTGCTGGGTCCTGTTATGACAGGACCGTCCAGCAGCCATACAGCGGGCGCGGTGCGCATTGGCAGCACAGCGCGCCGTCTGCTGGGCGAGCAGCCTGCCGAGGCCGAGATCCTGCTCTATGGCAGCTTTGCCGCCACAGGCCGTGGCCACGGCACGGATCGTGCGCTGGTGGCAGGCCTGCTGGGCATGCAGCCCGATGACGACCGCATCCCCCATAGCTTTGCACTGGCCAAGGAGGCCGGTCTGCACTTTAAGATCAGCACCGCCAACCTGCGGGGTGCGCACCCCAACACGGCCATGCTGCGGCTGGTGGGTGTTTCGGGCCGCAAGTTGGAGGTCGTTGGCTCGTCCATCGGCGGCGGGCGGATCAACATCTGCCAGATCGACGGCATCACGACAAATTTCGGCGGCGATCACAATACGCTGATCGTCCACAATCAGGACACGCCCGGCCATGTGGCAGCCGTCACCACCTGCCTGAGCAGGCACGGCGTCAACATTGCCACGATGCAGCTCTACCGCTCCGCCGCCGGGGGCTATGCCGTCATGGTTCTGGAATGTGATGAGCCCATCCCCGATGAGATTGCCGGGGAGCTGCGCATTCTGCCTGGCATCGTCAAGGTCACTATATTAAATTTGTAAGGGGGTAGGCAAAATGGCATTTCCCTCCGTTCGGGATATGGTCGAGCTCTGCAAAGAGACCGGCCAGCCGCTCTATGAGGTCATTCTGGAAAGCGACCTGACCGAAAGCGGCCTGACCCGCGCCGAGAGCGAGGCCGAGATGCACCGGCTCTGGTCGGTCATGTGCGCCACCAGCGCCGGCTACTGCAGCACAGACTGCTCGATGAGCGGCTTTGCAGGCGGCGATGCAGCCAAGGTCAGCGAGGCTGCGGCCCGCGGCATACTTTACGCAGACGGCTATTTTGCGGATGTCATGGCCGAGGCGCTGAAAACCGCTGAGTGCAACGCCTGCATGAAGCGCATTGTCGCTGCGCCGACAGCGGGCAGCTGCGGTGTTCTGCCCGCTGTGCTGCTGCCTTTGTGGCGGCGCGGGCTGGCAGATGAGACCGCCATACACCGCGCACTTTACATTGCCGCCGGGTTCGGGCAGGTCGTGGCCGCCCGCGCCACGCTGGCGGGTGCCGAGGGCGGCTGTCAGGCGGAGGTCGGCGCTGCCAGCGCAATGGCTGCCGCCGCACTGGTGGACATCCGGGGTGGCACGGCCGAGCAGTGCGCCGAGGCGTTCGCCATGGCGCTCACAAACCTGGAGGGGCTTGTCTGTGACCCGGTGGCGGGCCTTGTGGAGATCCCCTGCATCAAGCGCAATGTCATCGGTGCCATGAACGCCGTCTCCGCCGCCGATATGGCGCTGGCCGGTGTGGTCGGGCACATCCCAGCTGATGAGGTCATTGATGCGATGGCCGAGGTCGGCAACGCGATGAGCCAGGATCTGCGCGAAACCGGCATCGGCGGCCTAGCCGGCACCCCGACCGGCCGCGCCATCTGCGAGATCGTCACGATGAACGGCAGGGAAGAGGAAGCGTAAATTTCCCCCGCAGCAAACGGACGGGCATCGACCCGGAAACGCTGCGGCTGCCACCACATTATTCCCCGGGGGCCAATGGCTGCCCCTGCAAATATTCCTATTATTATAATAAGGAGAACTGCTTTTTGAAATCAGGTGCTTTGGAGCTTGTGCGCTGACCGGGAGGTCGCGCCATTGCCAAATGCTACGCGTTCCTCCCATACGGATTTTTTACCGCTTACTGTAAAAATTCGGGAGGACACACCCTATGAACCGTGAAAACAGGCGCAAGCAATTTCAGAACGGATATTATAAAAACCACCGCTGTGACGACACCTTTACCTGCAAGCATTGCGGGCGGGTCGTGGTGCCCATCGGGGCGGGCACACAGCACCGCAACCATTGCCCCAACTGCCTTGTCAGCCTGCATCTGGACGATGAACCCGGCGACCGCGCCGACGACTGCGGCGGACAGATGGAGCCCATCGCCGTCTGGGTACGCAAAAGCGGCGAGTGGGCGCTTATCCACCGCTGCCGTTTATGCGGCAGACTGACCTCAAACCGCATTGCCGCGGATGACAACCCCATGCTGTTGATGAGCATTGCCATGCGTCCGCTATGCGCGCCGCCGTTCCCGCTGGAGCGCATTGAGGAAATGACCGCCCTGATGGGCGGGGAGGGAAGGCTGCGGTGAATGTTTGCGGGGCGGCAAGACTGCATGGCAGGGTGAGGGCACCCCGCCTCGCCAAACGGCATCACAAACCGTAGGGCGGCATGCCCCATGCCGCCGGGGCGTCGAGGACGCCGCCCCTCTGCCATGCTTTCTACGCAACTTCCCGTTTACAAATTCCGACAATGTGGTATACTGAAAGAAAAACTCTGGGAGGATTCTATCCATGAACGATATGCGTTGGGCGTCCATTGACGCCTTTGCCGAGCAAAACCGTGACAATATCCTGCGCGACATCACCCGCCTTGTTGCCGTACCCAGCGTTGAGGGTACGCCGGAGCCGGGCGCACCGTTCGGTGCCGGCCCCCGCGCTGCACTGGACAAGGCGCTGGAGATTGCCGGGGAGCTGGGCCTTGACACCTTCAACGCCGATGGCTACATCGGCTGGGCCGAGACCGGCCGCATCGCCGATGGCCAGAAGTTCCTTGGCACCATCACCCACACCGATGTCGTGCCCGAGGGCAACGGCTGGGACGCCGACCCCTACACCGTCCGCGTGCGGGACGGCTGGCTGCTGGGCCGCGGCGTGGCCGATGACAAGGGCCCGAGCATCCTCTGCCTGTACGCGCTGAAATACCTCAAGGACAGCGGCATTGAGCTGAAATACCCCGTGCGCGCCCTGCTGGGCACCAACGAGGAGACCAACATGCACGATGTAGACTACTACGCCGAGCATTACCCGATGCCCGCCTTCTGCTTTACCCCTGATGCCGAGTTCCCGGTCTGCAACGGCGAGAAGGGCGGCTTCAACGGCGAGATCGTCAGCCCCCGCTTTGAGAACGGCATCATCACCGCCTTTGAGGGCGGCGTAGCCCACAACGCCGTACCTGACCGCGCAGCCTGCACCGTGCAGGTGGCCGCAGGCGCACTGGTTCCCTGCGAGGGCGTGACCTTTGAGGCAGGGGAGGGCGGTGCCACCGTCATCCGCGGCTGGGGCAAGAGCGGCCATGCCGCCATGCCCGAGGGTACCGTCAACGCCATCGGCCTGATCGTTGACTGCCTGCTCAAGAGCGGCGTCTGCACCCCGCAGGAGGAGGCCTACCTGCAGGTGCTGCATACGCTGCACGCCTCCACGGACGGCAGTGCACTGGGCATTGCCGCCGATGACGGCCTGTTTGACCCGCTGACGATCATCGGCGGCACGATCGAGATGAAGGACGGCATCATCCGCCAGAGCTTCGACTGCCGCTATCCCACCAACACCGATCCCGAGAAGATGACCGCCGCCATGGAGAAGATCTGCGGCGCGGCCGCCCGCATCGAGAATGTGACGAGCCGCGTGCCGTTCTATATTGATGCCGACAGCCCGGCCATCCAGACCCTGATCAACACCTACAACGATGTGACCGGCGAGGGCAAGACCCCCTTCACGATGGGCGGCGGCACCTACGCGCGCCATTTCCCGTATGCCGTCAGCTTCGGCCCCGAGCACACCGACATTGCCATCCCTGACTTTGCCGGCCCCATGCACGGCGCCAACGAGGGCACCCCGTTTGAGAAGCTCATCGAGGCCCTCAAGATCTATATTCTGGCCCTGCTCCGCCTGCAGGAGATCGAGCTGTAAGTCCCAGCCCGGCAGCTTTCGCTGCCGGGCTTTTTTCTTTGTCAGATTGTTAATTTTTATACAGCAGTTCAATTCTGCATCGGTTGCGAAAATTGTTGCAATTCTTGCGGGTTCGGTATAAAACTGCCGCCTGCTTGCTTGACTTGACCTTGAAAAATGGTACAATATATCTGTATTGTTATCCACCCGGGCAGGGGAGCAGACAACGCCTGCCCGGGTGAAAACCAAAGGTCATCGCCACACGATTCCCGCCGTATCGGCAGTCAGAATGGTGCGGCAATACCAAAAAGAGAAATGGGGGAAATCAGATTGTTCAAATCCCTAAAGCGCTCTGCCAAGGGTGCCGCTGTGCCGCATGTGAAGGCTACAGCCGGGCTGCCGACCGTCAAGATGCCGGTGCCTGAGCATGTTGTCATTCCCATGTCGATGCATATCGGCGCACCCGCAGAGCCTGTCGTCAAAAAGGGCGACACCGTCATGGTCGGTACCGTGATCGGCAAGGCCGGCGGCTTTGTGTCCGCCAATGTCTACTCCAGCGTGTCCGGCACTGTGCAGGACATTGCCCCGCTGCGCATGGTCAACGGCGCAATGGCAACGGCCGTTGCCATCAAGACCGATGGCGCACAGACGGTGGACCCCGCCTGCGTGCCGCCTGTTGTCACCGACAAGGCAAGCCTTCTGGCCGCCGTGCAGGCCTGCGGTCTGGTCGGCGTCGGCGGTGCCGGCTTCCCGACGCATGTCAAGCTGGCTGCCAACACGATCGACACGCTGCTCATCAACGCAGCCGAGTGCGAACCCTACCTGACCACCGACTGCCGCGAGATGCTTGAGTGCAGCGACACCATCATCTCCGGCATCGCCGCTGTCATGAAGTACTGCGAGATCCCGCACTGCATCATCGGCATTGAGCGCAACAAGCCTGAGTGCATCGACCTGCTCTGCTCGCTGACCCGCGAGATGAAGGGCGTTGAGGTCAAGGGCCTGCCGATGCGCTACCCGCAGGGTGCTGAGAAAACGCTGGTTGAGACCTGCACAGGCCGCGAGGTGCCGCAGTTCGGCCCCTCCGGCAAGCCGGGCCTGCCCGCCGATGTGGGCTGCGTCATCATGAACGTGACGAGCGTGTCTACCTTAGGCAAGTTCCTCAAGACCGGCATCCCACTGGTGACGAAGCGCGTCACCGTGGAGGGCGATGCCATCGCCAAGCCTCAGAACATCGAGGTCCCCATCGGCACGCTCTACCGCGATGTCATCGAGGCCTGCGGCGGTGTCAAGGAGGGTGTCGAGCTGGGCAAGATCATCTTCGGCGGCCCCATGATGGGCGGCGCCGCCCCCAGCGCGGACTTCCCGGTCCTGAAGCAGAACAACGGCCTGCTGCTGTTCAGCAAGGCCGCCGCCACCCTGCCTGAGCCGTCGGCCTGCATCCGCTGCGGCCGCTGCATCGAGGCCTGCCCCATGGGTCTGGAACCCGTGGTCATTGTGCAGGACTTTGCCAACAAGGATTTTGATGCGCTGAAGGCACGCTGCGTGGATCTCTGCGTAGCCTGCGGCAGCTGCACCTACGCCTGCCCGGCCAAGCGCCCCGTCAGCCAGACGATGGGCCTTGCCAAGGGCTGGTATATGGCCGAGCTGCGGAAAGGAGGCAAATAACCGATGGAAGATCGTCTGATCGTTACCGCCTCGCCGCACATCCGCGAAGCAACCACCACCCGCGGGCTGATGGGCAATGTTGTCATTGCACTGCTGCCCGCCGTGCTGGCTGCCGGGCTGATCTTCGGCGTGCAGGCTCTTGTACTGGTGGCTGTGACCACCCTGGCCTGTGTGGCGTTTGAATACTTATATGAAATGCTGCTGAAAAAGCCGAACACGGCGGGGGACCTGTCTGCCGTTGTCACCGGCATCATTCTGGCACTGAACATGCCCGTGGGCATGCCGCTCTGGATCGCCGTGGTCGGTGCCTTTGTGGCCATCATCATCACGAAGCAGCTCTTCGGCGGCCTTGGCTACAACTTTGCCAACCCCGCGCTGGTGGGCCGTATCGTGCTGTTCCTCGGCTTTACCTCCCGCATGACCGCCTATGTCTACCCCGACATGGCCGTTGATGCGCTGGCCTCCGCCACGCCGCTGGCCGTGGCCGACAAGACCAGCCTGAACCTGCTGGACATCTTCCTCGGCTTCCACGGCGGCATGATGGGCGAGGTCTGCGTGCTGGCGATCCTGCTGGGCTTTGCCTATCTGGTTGCCACCCGCACCATCGAGGCCACTGTCCCCGTCACCATCGTGGCCACCGTCTTTGTGCTGACCGCGCTGAACACCGGCAGCCCCTACACCGCTCTGGTCGAGTGCATGTCCGGCGGTCTTTTGTTCGGTGCCGTCTTTATGGCGACCGACTATGTGACCTGCCCCTTCACCACCAAGGGCAAGCTGTTCTACGGCGTCTTTATCGGTCTCATCACCTTCCTGATCCGCCACTTCGGCTCGATGAATGAGGGCATGAGCTACGCCATCCTGCTGGGCAACCTGATGACCCCGTGGTTCAACGCTTGGGGCCACCAGACGCCGCTGGGCTACAAAAAGCCCAAAAAGGCCAAGAAAGGCGGTGCTGAATAATGGCTGAAAATCAGAATACCGAGAAGCAGAGCGCCTTCAAGGAGCTTGTGCTGCCCGTTATCGTACTGGTCGTTATCTGTTTGGTCTGCAGCGCACTGCTGGCTGTGCTGAACGATGTCACCGCCCCCATCATCGAGGCGAACAACCACGCCGAGACGCTGGCCGCCTATGTCTCCGTCCTGCCCGAGGGCACCGTCACCGATGACATGACCGAGGTCGAAGGCCTGACCACCGATGGTGTGGAGGGTGCTGTCACGACCTCCGCCGGTGCGGTTGCGGTCAAGGCCGCTGCGTCCGGCTACTCCGGCAAGGCTGTCACCGTCTATGTCGCCTTCGACACCGAGGGTGCGATCTCCGCCATCTCGATCGACGGCTCCACCCAGACCACCGGCATCGGCTCCAAGGTCTCCGATGACGCCTTTGCCTCCGGCTTTATCGGCTGGAATGGGGGAGAGGTTGCCTCCGGCAGCCCCGTGGACAGCATCGCCGGTGCGACCTACTCCAGCAACGGCGCGTTCAACGCCATCAATGCAGCCATCGACTGCTACAATAACGAGATCAAGGGGGTGCAGTAACGATGAACGAAAAACCGAGCAAGTGGAAGGTTTTTACGGCCGGTATCATCCGTGAAAACCCCGTTCTGCGTCTGGTGCTGGGCTGCTGCTCCGCACTGGCCGTCACCACCACCGTTTCCGGCGCCGTGGGCATGGGTCTGGCCATGACCTTTGTTCTGGTCTGCTCCAACATTGTTATCTCGGCACTGCGCAAGGTCATCCCGGCCAAGGTGCATCTGCCGTGCTACATCGTCATCATCGCCACCTTCGTCACCGTTGTGCAGATGGTGCTGCAGGCGTTCATCCCCGACCTGTATAAGGCGCTGGGCGTCTATCTGGCGCTGATCGTTGTCAACTGCATCATTCTCGGCCGTGCCGAGATGTTCGCCTGCAAAAACACCGTTGCGGACTCCGCACTGGACGGACTGGGCATGGGCATCGGCTACATCCTGACGATGCTGCTCATGTCCTCTATCCGTGAGATCATCGGCAGCGGTACATGGATGGGCATCACGATCATCCCCGAGAGCGTTGACCGCATGACCGTCATGAACTCCGCCCCGGGCGGCTTCTTCGTGTTCGGCTGCCTGATGGCCGGCTGTGTCTGGCTGGAGCGCAAGCTGAACAAGCCCATTGAGCGCAAGAGCTGCGGCGATGTCATGCTGGAAAAAATTGACGCCGCTAAAGAAGAACAGAAGGAGGGTGCCGCACAATGATTTCTCATATCGCAACCTTTGCCACCATCTTCTTCAGCATGATCCTCGTCAACAACTATGTGCTGGTGCAGTTCCTCGGCATCTGCCCGTTTCTGGGTGTCTCCAAAAAGCTGGATTCCTCCGTGGGCATGGGCGCCGCCGTTATCGTTGTCATGGTCATTGCCACGGCCGTGACCTTCCCGCTGCAGATTTTCCTGCTGGATGCCTATGATCTGGGCTATCTGCAGACCATCATCTTCATCCTCGTCATTGCCGTCCTTGTGCAGCTTATCGAGATCACGCTGCGCAAGTATATCCCGGCCCTCTACCAGAGTCTGGGCGTCTACCTGCCGCTGATCACCACCAACTGCTGTGTGCTGGGCGTCACCATTCTGGCTGTGCAGGACTACTCCTCTGTTGTCGCTGAGTACGGCTTCGGCCTTGCCTTTGCCGAGGCTCTGATCTGCTCCGCCGGTGCCGGTGTCGGCTTCCTCGTAGCCATGCTGCTGTTCTGCGGCGTGCGTTCCCGTGTCGAGAACTCCAACCCGCCGGAGAGCTTCAAGGGCCTGCCCATCACGCTGGTTTCCGCCGCCATCACCTCCCTGAGCTTTATGGGCTTCGGTGGTCTGGTCGAAAACATCATCAACGCGATATTCTGAGAAAGGGGAATAAAGAGAATGAACCCGATCGTATTTGCTATCGTTGTCGTGGTGGTGCTGGGCCTGGCCGGCGGCGTGATCCTTGTGCTGGCCTCCAAATTCATGGCCGTGTATGAGGACCCGCGCATTGCGCAGGTTGCAGAGTGTCTGGCCGGTGCCAACTGCGGCGGCTGCGGCTACGCCGGCTGTGCCGACTACGCCAAGGCCATTGTTGAGGACGGCGCCCCCACCTTCAAGTGTGCGCCGGGCGGCGATAAGGCCACCGATGCCATCAACACCATCATGGGCAATGCCACCGATGACCGCCCCAGCCTGCGCGCCACCGTGATCTGCGCGGGCGGCGAGAACTGCGGCACCCGCTTTGACTATCAGGGCATCCAGACCTGCGCTGCTGCCAACGGCATTGCCGGCGGTCCCAGCGCCTGTGCCTATGGGTGTCTGGGTCTGGGTGACTGCACCCGCGCCTGCAAGTTTGACGCCATCCATGTCATCAACGGCGTGGCGGTCGTTGACCGCGAAAAGTGCACCGGCTGCACAGCCTGCACCGTTGTCTGCCCGCGCCATGTCATCCAGATGAAGCCCATCGCCCCGCAGCCTGCGGTCAAATGCTCCAACAAGGACAAGGGCGTTCTGGTCAACAAGACCTGCAAGGTCGGCTGCATCGCCTGCGGCCTCTGTGTGCGCAACTGCCCGAATGAGGCCATCTTCCTGAAGGACAATGTGGCCGCCATCGACTACACCAAGTGCAACGGCTGCGGCACCTGCGTTTCCAAGTGCCCGAAGAAGGCCATCCAGTGGGTCGAGGGCACCCCGCGCCCCATTGACGCCCCCGTGCCTGAGCACGAAGTCTTAAAGACCCGCGTATAATCCAAGGTAAGCATCCCCGCGCTCCCCGCCGATAAGGCGGGGAGATTTTTTGTTTTACCCGTGCTTTCATCCGGCTCTGTAGGGAGGGGTCTTGACCCCTCCGCAAAACTTGGCGGCAGCCGCTACGCTGCAGTGGACGGCATATATGCGTCCACTGCAAACTCACGGCAAGTCCGTAGGTGCAGCATATATGCCGTCCGTGCCGCTTTGCAGCAGCAATAACACCGCACGGAGGGGTCAAGACCCCTCCCTACAAACCATATTGCAGAGGACGGCACCCCCGACGCCCTACAAATGCCGCCCAATAAAAATTTTCTCAAATTATTTTTGAAAAGACCGAGACAAATTCCTAAAAATATGCTATACTATGCTTGAGATAACAACCGGAAACCGTATTAATCAGGAGGTTTGCAGCTATGGAAATCACCAAAGATATTTTGTATGTCGGCGTCAACGACCACCTTGTTGACCTGTTTGAGAGCCAGTACGATGTGCCCAACGGCATGGCGTACAACTCCTATCTGATCTGCGATGAAAAGGTCGCCGTCATGGACAGCGTCGATGCCCATTTTACCGACGAGTGGATCACCAAGATCGCCGCTGCCCTCGGCGAGCGCGCGCCCGACTACTTCGTCGTGCAGCACATGGAGCCGGACCATTCCGGCTCGGTGGCCGCCTTTGCGCAGGCCTACCCGGAGACCACGATCGTTGCCTCCGCGCAGGCCTTCAACATGATGAAGGCCTACTTCGGCACCGACTATGCCGACCGCCGCATCGTTGTCAAGGAGGGGGACACCCTGCCGCTGGGCCGCCACACCCTGCATTTTGTCACTGCCCCGATGGTCCACTGGCCCGAGGTCATCATGACCTACGATGATGCCGACAAGGTACTGTTCAGCGCGGACGCTTTCGGCAAGTTCGGTGCGCTCGATGTGGAGGAGCCGTGGCTGCCCGAGGCCCGCCGCTACTTCATCGGCATCGTGGGCAAGTACGGCGTGCAGGTGCAGACCGTGCTGAAAAAGGCCGCCGGCCTTGACATTGAGACCGTCTGCAGCCTGCACGGCCCCGTCCTGCACAAGGAGCAGCTGGGCGATGTGCTGGCCGCCTACGACACCTGGAGCGCCTATCGCCCCGAGACGGAGGGCGTGCTGGTGGCCTACAGCAGCATCTACGGCCACACCGCTGAGGCCGCTGCCAGACTGGGCGAGGCGCTGCGCGCCAAGGGCGTTGAGACCGTCTCGATGGATCTGGCGCGCTGCGATATGGCCGAGGCCGTGGCGCAGGCGTTCCGCTTCAGCAAGCTGGTACTGGCCACGCCTACCTACAACGCCGATGTTTTCCCCTTCATGAAGGACTTCATCAACCACCTGACCGAGCGCAACTACCAGAACCGCACCGTTGCCTTCATCGAGAACGGTTCTTGGGCACCGATGGCCGCCAAGGTCATGCGCAAGATGCTCGAGAACAGCAAGGCCCTGACCTTTGCCGACACCACCGTCACCGTCAAGGGTGCCCTGAACGATGCCTCCGAGGCTCAGATCGCTGCCCTGGCCGATGAGCTGAGCAAGTAACCCCTATACAAAAGCGCGCGCCCCAGACCGCCTTCTTCGCGGTCTGGGGCGCGCTTTTCTTTGCCGTGTACACAGGCCGGAGAAAAGCCGCGCCCTGTGTTTGCTGACAAAAATAAAAGCCGCAGATACTGCTATCTGCGGCTTTGTGGTGGAGGATGGGGGACTCGAACCCTCGACCTCTGCGATGTGAACGCAGCGCTCTAACCAGCTGAGCTAATCATCCATGTGCGATTGACAAATGATATTATAAAGGATTCCGCCGCATTTGTCAAGCGCCGGGAACAATTTTTATCTGCAGTTTTTCTAAAGTGTGCTTTTGCCGGCAGGATGGACCGCCCCGCCCCAGCATATAGGGGAGGGCACACCGGCCGAACGCCTTGACTTGGGTTGTTATTCCGCGCACATTTTCTCACGCTCTGTTGTTATCCACGGCACAATTCTGCGGCGGCGCACCCCCTCGGCGTTGTTATCCGGGACACAATTTTCCCCCTCCCGGGTTGGAGCGGCGCGCACAGTTTGCCGCCCCGCTGTTGTTATCCAGCGCATAATTTCATCCGGCCGTTCCCGTCGGGATTTCCACGACAGAGTTGTTATCCCGCACACATTTTGCAGCTTTGCTCCGCCTTGCCCGGTGTTGTTATGCAGCACACATTTTATACCTGAAAATAATGCAGTTGTTATCGGCAGCACAATTCAGCCGTGCGGGATTTTGGCTTTCTGCCATTTTTTCTATTGTTATTCTGCGCACATTTTACAATTTGTAGAATTTTGACAGAGTTGTTATCCGCAGCACAATTCGTAAAAAAGAACGCCTTTACGCCGGTCTATTGTTGTTATACAAAGCACAATTCAAAAAATCTTTTTTCGGGTGTTGTTATTTGCGGCACATTTTAGGAAAATCTGTATTTTTTCATTCCCTGTTGTTACGGTCAGCACAGTTTTTCCGTATGCAGGGTGCGGTTGTTATCGGCAGCACAATTCCGGTCTGCAGGATTTTTTCTTCCGGGGTTGTTAAACACAGCACATTTTTTGCAGAGCGGCTTTTCCACGCCGGTATTGTAACAGAGAACACAATTCAAAAAAATTCTTTTTTGTGGTTGTTATACCTGACACTTTTCAAAAATCCTACCCAAAATTGCGACCGCAGAATTTTTGCACAAAAAATATTTTTTTGCGTTGTTACCGCCGGCACATTGTAGCGCAGCACACAGCCCGGTTGTTAGACAGCGCACAGCAGGGTTGGAATCCACCGCACAGTTTTGTTGTAATTTTCGACATAGCTATACCTTATTTCTAAATATATATAAATATAGCCTAAAATTTCCAAAAACAAAAAACGCATATTTCCGGCGCGGAAAAAGAAATGTGCTGAATGTTACAATAATTGACACCCGGCGCACAATCTGGTATTATACGCTTAACGAATTGCGCGATACTTTTCGGGAAATTCGCATGCTTTTTTAGATTTTTAGAAAATTGTTGTTATTTAAAGCACATTTCCGGCCCGTGCAGCAGGATGGCTGCGGGCTTGGGATGTGTATTTTTCAGTGCGTGTAAAGGCATCCCGTACAAGTCCCATCTGCGGTGTTGTGCGGCAATGCCTGAGAATGAGGTTTTCAGCATGGCTTCTTACACACCCACCCCCTCGGCCACCAAGGCAGGGAGCAAAAACGGCCGCACCAAAAAGACTGCGGCCAAGGCCGGCGCAAAAAACGGCAAAAAGCAAAGCACCGCCCCGGTCGCTACCTACAGCGGCCGCGGCAGCCAGACAATCGTCCGGAAATCCAACGACCTGATCCAGAACGCAATGTACAGTCTTTCGCTGAGTCAGCAAAAGCTGATGCTGCACATTTTCGCCATGATCAAGCCGTCGGATACCGAGCTGCCCCGCTATGAGATGTCGATCTATGAGTTTCTCAAGCTCTGCGGCGTGGACCCCCACAACGGCTCGATGTACAAGCAGGTCAAAAAGAACATCGAGGATATCGCCAACGCCAAGGTACAGTGGATCCGTCTGGCAGGCACCCAAAAAATCACGATGTTCCGCTGGCTTTCCAGCGCAACGATCGATGAGGGCACCGGCAAGATCGTGCTGACGCTGGATCAGTCGCTCAAGCCGCACCTGATCCAGCTTAAAGAGTTCTACACAACAATGAACATCACCTATACGCTCCCGATGAAGAGCCAGTATAGCTTGAAGATTTATGAGTTGTGCAAGAGCTACCAGAATCTCTACCTGACGAAAAAGCAGAAGGGCGAGCCGCTCGTCTGGAACATTGAAACGCTGAAAAAACAGGTGGACTGCAACGCGGCCAACTGGGCCCATGTCCGCCGCACGGTGCTGGACAAGGCGAAAAGTGAGATCAACGGACACACCGACATTTATTTTGACTATGAGGTCTACGAAAAAGACCGCCAGCGCGTCATTGCCATCGCCGTCACGATCGAGCCTGTGGACAAGCAGGTCGCGGATGACAAGCTGAACGAGATCACCAAATCCATGTCGAGCAAGGTGCGCAGCAAGAAAAACAAGCTGACGCTGGCAGAGACCGGCACTTTGGACGATGACCCGAATGTCCTGACGCTGGAGTATGTTTCGGTGCCTGAGACAACGATCCCGTATTCCTACGGTGCTACGCCGGAAATGCTGCGTCAGGAGCTGGAGGTCAAGGCAGAGCTGGATAAGCTGGCACGAGAACTGACAGCCGATGAGATGGAGGCTGTGCATACCATCATCGGCGCCATGGTCAAGATGGCCGGAACGCCGCGCGGCAATGACAAGATGATCGACGGCGGCAACGCGCATTTCTTCCAGACGATGAACAATGTCATCGACAACTGCGGCGGCCTGCGCCGCTGGTTTGAGGGGGCTGCGACCCGCTATGCCGCCAAGGTCATCCCGGTGGCACGCACCAAGAGCGCGCCGCTGCCGTATCTGTCCCGTGCGATCCTTGAGGATCTGGAAAACTATCGTCTTTATGTCGTGAGCGGTATGCCGGAGGAGTTGGAGGACGAATACCCCGAAACGCCGGATATCGTGGAGACGACTGACTTTGTGGAGACGGACGCCGAGCCGGTGAACCAGCTGGAACCAGACGATGCTGCGACAAAAAAGGAAATCACGGCAGCCCTGCTGCGCTACATCGACCGCGAGGCGCTCTCGGCAAGGCTGACGACCGGCCAGATGGAGGCCTTTGAGGACATCCTGCAGATGACAGCCTACTTCTGCCGCCGTAATGTCAAGGGCAAGGATGACGGCATGATGGAGGGCAAGGCCAACATGCAGTTTTTGGATGCCCTCAATAAGGTCATCGCCCGCTATGAAAGCCTGACCATTCTGTTTGAGGCGATGGCGGTCATGATGGACTATGACACCTACTGGAAGGATTTGATGAAGAATCCCAAGATCAAGAATCCGAAGCTGGTCTTTCAGTCCGAGGTCGAGAAGGCGCTGCTGATGCCCTCCGCCGTGATCGGCGCGTATACTGCCAGCAGGGACCAGAATGACAGCGGCCGCCCTGCAAGAAAAGAGTACAACTGGACGAAGGTTTTTGACGAAGAATAACCGCACCGTCTGCAAAATGTGCGCTGAATAACAACCAAAGCCCGTATCCCTCAACGCGAAGGATACGGGCTTTGCATATTTATTCAGGTGCTATAAATATTCACAACCGCTTTACAACCGCCTCGATGGCGGCCTTATCCAGCCCTTCGCCGATGACGATCAGTACCTCCTGACCGTTTGGGATCGGCTGCAGGGTCATTGCATCCCGGGCGGCATTCAGCTCCAGCCAGCCGCCTCTGTCGGGAATGAAGCCCTTGATGCGCAGGATATGGCCGTACCCTGCGCCCTGCAGCAGCGTGCGTGCGGCCCGCTGCAGCTGTTCTGCCGTGCGGCCCAGCTCGAGAAAATACAGCGAGGTGAACGCCTCATGCTCGTCAAAGTGCAGCTTGACATAGCTTGTCTGCTGCCAGCCGCAGCGGTCGATGCGTTCCCAGTCCGCATCGGTCAGCGCGGCCCAGTCTTTGCAGAGGACATCGTCACCGAAGCGGCGGGGACAGCGGCAGGCTGCCAGCGCGCGATTCAGATGCGCAACCACCGCCTCGGCCTGCGCGCAGCTTGCCTGCTGGGCGCGGCTCATGACCACCAGCCCGGCGCTGGCAGCCTCCGAGGCCAGCAGATACTCTGCCTGCGGGGAGAGTGTGTCCTCAAGCCGAGCATCCACGATTGCAACGACATTGCCCAGCGCATACCAGCGGTCTAGAGGCTCGTCCCGCAGGATGTCATAGAACTCGTCCACATCAAAGATGCCGCTTGGCTCGATGACCACCCGGTCAAAGCCGCGCATCGCCATCGAGATCAGCTTGGTCCGCATGCGGCGCTGATGGGTGTCGCAGTCGCAGCCGCCGCTGATCGTTTCGATGTCGCAGCGCTCCCCGATGAGGTCCTGCAGCAGCATGGCATCTACATTCACCGCACCGAAATCATTTTCCAGAATACAGACATTGTGTTCCTGTTGGATAAGATATTGTACATATTTGCGTAAAAATGTTGTCTTTCCGGAGCCTAAAAACCCGGTGATGAGATCGACCTGTACCATAAGCACCCCTCCCTATGGAAAACAGTATAGCCCATTTGCAGGCAAATGTCCATGAAAGCAGAGAAAAAGGCTGTGCAGGGCGGATAAAGATTTTTTAAAAATCTTGAAGTTTTTTTGAAAAAAGCGTTGACAAATCCTGCGGGGCACGCTATAATATATGAGCGTTGAGGGCAGACGCCCAAGACACAAAATGCGATGGGGATTCGCATAATGGTAGTGCAGCGGACTCTGACTCCGCCCGTGGGAGTTCGATCCTCTCATCCCCAACCACACCGCAGCAGCCTGGCTGCTGCGGTTTTTCTTTCCGGGGTGTAGCGCAGTTGGTAGCGCGCTTGGTTCGGGACCAAGAGGCCGTGGGTTCAAATCCCGTCACTCCGACCAAAAGGACCTCCAGCTTAGGCTGGGGGTCCTTTTTGTCGCCAGAGGGACGAGGGTTTGAACAGGACGGCGCGCCGCAGCGCGCAAAAAACAGTCCGGTGGACTGTTTTTTAGTCCGAGGGAAAATCCTGTTACTCCGACCATAAGCCTGTGACATCTTTTTTGTCACAGGCTTATTTCTTTTTGTGCTGCCTATATATTACATATAAAATAGGTAGGCGCAATCATCATAACCGATAAGAACACCCCGCGGCGAGAGGGTACGCTCCCTTCGCTGCGGGGTGTTCTGGTTTATTTCAGGTTCGGGCGGTCCTGATCGCCGTCGGCCTTGAACATGACGAAATTCTCCGGCTTGTTTGTAAAGTAGTAATATTCGGTGTTCTCGTGCAGGGGCGGGGTCAGGTAGTTGGGGATGATGCAGCCATCGCCCTCGACGCGCTCGGTAAAGCCGGCGGCCAGCCAGACATCGGCAGGGATACCGGCGTTGTAGCAGTCCATGTACTCGGCGCCCTCGCGGTTCAGGATCGCGTCCAGCGCTGCTCCCAGACGGGGCAGCACACTGTCCTCACCGATGAAGTCCACGAGCCGCACCACGGCGGCGCAGCCGGTCTCCTTGGCGGAGACTGTGCGGGTCACGACATAGGCCAGCAGCTTGTTGTTCTCGCAGGCGGCCCAGACATCATATTTGAAGTGCGGGTAGTGGAAGTACCGCCGCCGCATGTACCACACATCCTTGCGCGGTGTGTGGGGCGTGGCGGGCATGCCAAGCGGGATCAGGTCGGCGGCATCCTCCACCTTGGCAAGGCCCAGATCGCGCTGGACCGGGGGCAGGGAATACCGCAGCGGTTTGGCAAGGTAGTAAGCGCGGCGGCGGCCCAGACGGTAGTAGTGGGGAAGCCGTTCGGCCCGCCAGCCGAGGAACTGGTAGAAGGTGCAGGTGTTGGGGCGGATGTTGTTGCAGGCCACCACATCGGCGTTCAAAAGCCCGGGCAGGGCGTTCATCAGCTCCAGCCCGACACCGTTGTGGCCCTTGGCGGCCACCCAGACGCTGACCCAGATGTCCGGCTTGCGCCGGGTGTTGGCCAATATGTACCCGGCGGCGCTGACATAGCGGCCGTCCTCCTCCGCCACGGCAAACTGGGGCACACCGCCGCGCCCTGCGTAGTAGTGGTGGTACAGCTCGGGCCGGTTCAGCAGCGGCAGGCGCATGTCAAAATTGTCGTTGATAAAATCAATGATGGCGGCGTCCTCGCCGAGGCGCGCCAGCCGGAAGGTTGTATCAGACAATGGCCGACCCTCCCGTGACCGGCAGCGTTACGCCGGTGATGAACCGCGCCTCATCGGAGAGCAGGAACGCCATGGCCGGGACCACATCGGCGGGGGTCGCGTTGCGGCCCATCGGGTTTTCCTCGGCGGCGGCCTGCACGATCAGGTCGGGGGTGTCCTTCAAGAAATTCGTTTCCATCATACTGGGGGCCACGCAGTTGACCGTGATGCCGAAGCGGGCATACTCGACAGCCAGACTCTTGACAAGGCCGCCGATGGCGCTCTTGGCCATGACATAGGCGGCGGTGTTCTTGGGCGGGCAGCCGATGGTGTAGCTGGTCTGGATGAACAGCACGCGGCCGAATTTTGCCTTGGCCATGGCAGGCAGCACGGCGCGGCACAGACGCACGGCGCTGTGGACCTGAATCTCAAGATCGCGGTCAAAGCGGGTCTGGTCAAACGCCTTGAACTTGGCATTGACCACGGGCAGGGCGGGCAGATGGATGAAATGGGTCGGCGCAGGGGCGGACGATGCCAGCACCTGCACAAAGGTGTCCACCTTGGCACGGTCGGACAGGTCCACATCAAAGGGGCGCACCTGTCCGGGGAAGCGGGCGCAGAGGTCGGTCAGCTTTTCCAGATCGCCGCAGCCCTGGGCCAGCACAGTCGTGTCGGCGGGGGCGTCGGCCAGCAGCCGCTCGATCAGTGCGCGGCCCACATCGCTGGTGGCACCGGTGATAAGATAGGTATAAGCCATGATTTTCTCCTCACAGTTGTAGGGGCGGCAGGGGGGCTATTTCGCCAGCCCGGCCTTGATGACGCCGCGTGTCACGCGCTTGCCGTCCTGATTGGTGATGACCGCCTTGATCTCGGCCTCGCTGCCGATCTCACTGACCGAGACAACGGTCCCCTTGACGGTCAGCGTGTCCCCGATGAAGATGGGCTTGGCAAATTTACACTCAACGCCGTGGAGCAGACAATGCTCTCCGGGCAGGTAAACGCCTGCCAGTGTTGAAAAGAAGCTGGCGCCCAGCATGCCGTAAACGACCCGGCCGGGAAAGCCGCGGCCCTTGGCATAGTCGGCATCCATGTGAATGGGGGAGACATCCCCGGTGATGGTGCAGAATGCGTCCATCATCTCCGGCGTGACCGTGACGGTGAACTCCTCGCTCAGGCCGGGGGTCATTTCCGCCAGCGTGTAGTGGTTCATGGCAGACTCCTTTGTATCATTGGAAAAAGGCGGCAAAATTGCCGCCATGAAAGTATGCAAAAGTTATGTGGGGGCAGATGTCTGCATCCGCCTGCGGGATCACACCATCCGTGCGACGAGATCCAGCAGATCGCCGACATCCTTCAGGCCGCGGACATCCGCCAGCTTGAACTTGATGTTGAACTTCTTCTCGATGGCGGTCAGCAGGTTGATCTGCTCCAGACTGTCCCAGTCCTCAATATCGTCCGCGCAGGTGCTGCGGTTGATCTCAAGGGAGTCATCGTCAAAATTATCGCGGAAAATATCCTGTACCGCGCTCAGAATTTCCTGTTCGCTCATAGTAATAGCTCCTTTATATATATGGTAGATGCCTATACTATACCATAAAAAGGGTGCGGACGCAAGAATCAAAGTCCGTAATCCTCCAGCCGCTGCTGCAGCTCGGCCTCGTTTGCAAGATAGACGCCCTGCTGCAGGGCCAGCACATCGCTTTCGGGCAGCAGGTGTGTGTAGATCTCCTCATAGGTGGCCAGCGGGCCGGTGCCCTCGGCTGTATACAGGGCCGGGTGGCCGGCGCAGTCCCGCAGCAGGTAGCGGGGCGGGGCAGCCTGCGGCTGCCCGCGCACAAGCCATGCCAGCCCCGCCGCCAGGCAGAGCACCGCAGCCGCCGCCAGCAGCGCGAGATATACCCCGCGCGGGCTGATTTGTCTGTTTTGCATAATAATTCCCCCTTGCACGGTTAGTATGGCCGCCATGACAGACAAAAACACCGAAAGTTGTGAATTTTGCGTCCGATACTGTACTTTTGCTGCCGTTTTGTGGTATAATCCATTCTATAGCATTGTGCATTTTCGTGTTACGGCGTAAGGCCGTATCTTTTATATGGACCAAAGGAGGCGGTTCCCATAGAACCCAAGCAGCAGCGCCATATCTCCACAGATGGCGTAAAAACGACCGCAGGTGCCACCGGTCAGCCCGGCGCACCCCAGAACAACCAGAACAAAAAGAAAAAGCCGAAAAAGCGCCGCAGCATCATTGGTATGATCCTAAGCTTTATCGGCTGTATGCTCTGCCTGTGTATCATGGCGGGCAGCGTAGGCGGCGTGCTGCTGTCCATGTATATCGTGCAGGTCACGGCAGATGATGCCGAGACGCTCGATCTGGACAACCAGAAAAACAAGCAGACCTCGATCATCTACGACCGTTACAGCGACGAGTATGACCAGCTGACCCGCGGCGAAAACCGCATCTGGCGCGAGCTTTCCGCCATGCCGGACAACCTGAAAAATGCCGTCGTCGCCATCGAGGACAAGAACTTCTGGACCGAGCCCGGCATCAACCTCAAGGGCACGATCGGCGCTGCGCTGAACGCCTTCACCGGCAACCGCATCTGGGGCACCAACCGCGGCGCCTCCACGCTGGAGCAGCAGCTGATCAAAAACCTGACCGGCGATAACGAGCAGGACAATATGCGTAAGGTGCGCGAGATCTTCCGCGCGCTGGGTCTGGACAACAAGTACAGCAAGGAGACCATCCTTGAGGCATACCTCAATACGATCCCGCTGACCGGCATCGTCCACGGCATGGAGGCCGGCTCGCTCGAGTATTTCGGCAAGCATGTCGAGGATCTGACCCTCTCCGAGTGTGCGGTGCTGGCGTCCATCACCAAGAACCCGACCAAGTATAACCCGGCCACCAACCCTGAGGAACTCATCAGGCGCCGCAACCATGTTCTGTACGAGATGCAGTCTCAGGGATATATCACCGAGGCGGAATTCAACGCCGCCAAGGCCGAGACCATCACCCTGACCGAAAGCTCGGCCATGGCTGAGAACGCGACCCGCTCCTCGAGCAACTCCTGGTTCACCGATGCCCTGTACAACGAGCTGCTGACCCAGCTGCAGGAGGATCTGAACTACACGAAGGATGAGGCCAAGGAACTGATCTTCTCCGGCGGCCTGCGCATCTACTCCACCGTGGACCCCAAGGTTCAGGAGGGTGTAGAAAAGACGATGTACAACGAGGACGACCTGATCCCCGCCCTGTGGCATGAGGAGCCGGTCTGCCTGCGTGATTACCCCGCCGACAGCAGCAGCTGGGACGAGGTCCAGTACGATGAGGCCACCGGCCTGCCCATCACGAAGGACGGCTACGCGGTCTACGGGCAGGAGGCAATCCCCGTCTACGCTGACGAGGAAGGCACAACGCTGAAGATGGGCGAGTCCACCGACCCCGACTACCCCAACGACACGACCGTCTACCTCTGCGTCTATGAGAAGGTCCGCACCCAGGCTTCCATAGCCGTGCTGGACTATGACGGCAACATTCTGGGCATCGGCGGCGGCATCGGTGAGAAGAAGGTTGACCTCGGCTTCAACCGTGCGACCTCGCCCCACCAGACCGGTTCTACGATGAAGCCGATCGGCGCCTACGCGCTGGCGCTGGACTACAAGCTGATCAGCTATTCCTCCCAGATCCTCGATGCCCCGTACTACTCTGCGGAGGACAAGAAGGTCCTGAAGGATCAGTATATCGGCGTGATGAGCCCCTATTCCGAGGCAGCCCAGTCCCGCACCGATGTCTGGCGTGCATGGCCGACCAACTATGGCGGTGTCGGCGGTCAGGGCAACCCGATGCTGATCTACGATGCCCTGCAGCAGTCCTACAACACGGTGGCTGTCTGGGTCGGCGATATGGTCGGCGTGGATTACCTGTACAACTTTGTGCATGATACGCTGGAATGCAGCTACATCAGCGCAGAGAACGATATGGATCTCGGCCCGCTGGTCCTTGGCTCGCAGAGCAATGGTCTGACCGTGGTTCAGCTGGCGGGTGCCTACACGATGTTCAACACCGGCAGCTACACCACGCCGCACTACTACACCGAGGTCACCGACTATCAGGGCAACATGATCCTCGACAACAACAAGTATATCAACACCACGCAGGCCATCAGCGCCGACACGGCCTATATCATGAACCGTATGATGTGGAATGTTCTGCACAGCCCCAAGGGTACTGCCTACGGCAGAGCCCCCGACGGCGAGATGGATTCCGTGGCTAAGACCGGTACGACGAGCAACTACAAGGATTACACCTTTGCAGGCTTGACGCCGTACTATGTCACTGCCATCTGGTGGGGCTGCGACCGCCCGACCGAGATGGACAAGCTGGGCAAAGCGGGCGGCAGCGGCAAGCCCATCCAGCTGGCATGGAAATACCTGATGGAGGACCTGCAGGCAGACCTGCCGGTCAAGGAATTCGCCAAGGGTGAGAATGTCGTCGAAAAACGGTTCGACACCTCCACGGGTGCCATCGTCTCCGGCGGCGGCGCCGTGGGCTACTATACCGAGGATAACCTCCCCGACAGCAGCTATACCGTCACAAGTGAGGAAGACCCCTTTGCCGCACTGGCACAGGCCGCCGCAGAGGCAGCGGCAGGGGCTGAATAAAAGCCCGGTAGCAGGGTAGGGGAGAGGCATGCCTCGCCCGCGACCTTCCCGTAAGATGCCGTCTGCCTTTAGGCGGAGGGCCGGGCATGCCCGGCCCCTACAAAGCAGCAAAACAAATCCCCTTTGACCGATTTTAGGCCAAAGGGGATTTGTTTTTATACCAGCTACACCTGTACCTCACCAAAAGATATCGACTTTTCGGCCCTGCGGGCTGTGCAATCTGACAAAATGCACAAAAACCGACCCAAAAGGCTTGCAACCTGCCCGTTGGCGTGGTATCATGGAACACATTGAGAAACACTTGTACACAAGGGGGAAACACAATGGCCGAGAGGCGTTTTCTGCTGGTAGATGCGGATGTTCTGCCGGAGGTTTTTGTCAAGGTGCTGCAGGCCAAGGAGCTGCTGGCCTCGGGTGCGGTGAGCAATATCTCTGCCGCCGCCAAGCAGGCGGGCATTTCGCGCAGCGCCTTCTACAAATATAAGGATACCGTCTTTGATGCCGAGACAGGGCGCGAGTCCATCACCGTTGTGGCTACGCTGCTCGACAAGACCGGCGCGCTGCAGAGCCTGCTTTCGGGCATTTCGGCGGCGGGTGCCTCAATCGTCACCATCACCCAGTCCCGCCCGGAGAACGGCGCGGCGCAGGTGGAGGTCACGGTCCGCACCGGCACGATGCAGATGCCGGTCGATGAGATGCTGACCCGCCTGTCCCACCAGCCCTGCGTGGTGGAGATCCACCGCGGGGCATGATGCAGGGGCGAGGCACGCCTCGCCCGCTGCCCTGCCAAAGCTGCGCTGCGGCGGGAAAGCTGGGGGCCGGATATGCCCGGCATATACAGGATACCAAGTGTAAGAACAGGGGAAGATAGAATGGCTAAAATTGCAATTATGGGCTTTGGCACGGTCGGCTCCGGCGTGCTGGAGGTCTGCCGCCGCAATGCGGCATCCATCGCCCGCCGTGCCGGTGAGCCGGTAGAGGTCAAGTACATCCTCGATGTGCGGGATTTCTCCGATTCCCCGGACGCGGCGCTGTTTACAAAGTCAATCGACACCATCCTGAATGACCCGGAGGTCCGGGTCGTGGTCGAGACGATCGGCGGCACAAAATTTGCCTACCCGTATGTGCGGCAGTGTCTGGAAAGCGGCCGCAGTGTCTGCACCTCCAACAAGGAGATGGTCGCTACCTACGGCGCCGAGCTGCTTGCCCTTGCCAAGGCGCACAATGCGGCGTTCCTGTTTGAGGCCAGCGTCGGCGGCGGCACGCCCATCATCACCCCGATGCACCAGTGCCTGGCCGCCAACCACATCAGCCAGATCCGCGGCATCGTCAACGGCACCACGAACTTCATGCTCACCAAGATGAAGCGCGAGAACATGGGCTTTGACGAGGCGCTCAAGATCGCCCAGCAGCTTGGCTATGCCGAGACGAAGGACCCCGGCGATGATGTGGACGGCCGCGATGCCTGCCGCAAGATCGCCATTCTGGCCAGCCTTGCCTGCGGGCACCATGTCTACCCCGACAATATCCCGGCACGCGGCATCCGTGACATCACGGTGGCCGACATCAAGGCTGCCGAAAAGCTCGACAGCGCCATCAAGCTCATCGCCTGGTATGACGAGGGCGAGAACGGGAATATGGCCGCCGGCGTGGAGCCGATGCTCGTCTCCAACGCAAACCAGCTTGCAGGCGTGGATGATGTGTTCAATGCCGTGCTGATGAAGGGCGATATGCTCGGCGATGTGGTCTTTTACGGCAAGGGCGCGGGCAAGCTGCCCACCGCCAGCGCCGTGGTGGCCGATGTGATTGATGCACTGAAGGACGGTGCAAAGGTCCATGACAGCCTTTTCTGGAAGCCCGCCGAAAAGCCGGAGGGGCAGCTGGTGGACAAAAATACCTACCCGTGGTACATCCGGGTAACCGGTGTGGCGGGTGCGCTGCTGCCCAGCGTGGCCGGTGCGGGCCATCTGGTCTTTGAGGAAAACGGCGAGGCCGCCTACCTGATTGACGCCGCCACGGCTGCCGAGGTTGCCGCTGTCACCCGGAAGATCGAGGTGCTGGGCGGCAAGGTCGCACTGGCTATGAAAAAACTGGAAGAGTAAGAGGGAACAGGGAATATGGTAACAGTAACAGTCCCGGCAACCAGCGCCAATGTAGGGGCCGGGTTCGACTCTCTGGGCCTGGCCGTCTCAATGCACAATGTGTTCACCTTTGAGGAATCCGACCGTATCCAGATCACCTCGGTGGACGGCACCCATGTCCCGGCGGGCAGCAACAATCTGGTCTACCGCTCAGCCCGGGTCGTGTATGATCAGCTCGGCATCCCGCTGAAAGGTCTGCGCATCACCCAGCGCAATGATATCCCGATGGCGCGCGGCCTCGGCTCCAGCTCGGCCTGCATCGTGGCGGGCATCATGGGCGCCAACGCCCTGCTGGGCGATAAGCTGACCGAACGCCAGATGCTGACGCTGGCGACCGCCATCGAGGGGCATCCCGATAATGTGGCCCCCGCCATGCTGGGCGGCTTTGTGACAAGCGTCATTGATGAGGGTCAGGTCTACAGCGTCAAAAAGGACATCGACCCGGAGCTGGCCTTTGCGGCCTTTGTGCCGGATTTCCGCCTGCTGACCAGCAAAGCGCGTGCGGCGCTGCCTGCGATGGTCAGTCATAAGGATGCCGTTTACAATCTGTCCCGCGCGGCGCTGGCAACGGCCGCCTTCTGCGAGGGCAACTACGCGCTGCTGGGCGTGGCAACCAAGGATGTGCTGCACCAGAAA
Organism: uncultured Oscillospiraceae bacterium; assembly: GCA_900540595.1. GTDB lineage: Bacteria > Bacillota > Clostridia > Oscillospirales > Ruminococcaceae > Gemmiger. The sequence continues at coordinate 78,008 of UQGL01000001.1, read as the reverse complement.
TACCGCCTGCCGCTCATCGAGGGCGGCGATGAGGTGTTTGAGCTGGCACAGGATCTGGGTGCGCAGGCTGTGTACATCTCGGGCGCAGGGCCGACCATCATGGCCGTTGTGCATAAGGATGATACAGAGTTCTTTGCCCGTGCCGAGGCGGCGCTTGCGGCGGACGGCCCGCTGCATCATTTTACCGTGCATCGTCTGCTGGCCGACAATGTCGGCGCAGTGGTGAGCTGATATACGAAGGAACAGGGGAGAGGGGATACTACCAATGGGCTTGATCGTACAAAAATTCGGCGGCTCCTCGGTCAAAGACCGGAACCGCATCTTCAATGTGGCACGCATCGTCATGAATACCCGCAACGCCGGCAACGATGTCGTTGTTGTTGTTTCGGCGCAGGGCGATACCACCGATGATCTGATCGCCAAGGCAGCCGAGATCACCTCGGATCCGTCCCACCGCGAGATGGATATGCTGCTGGCGGCCGGTGAGGAGATCTCGATCTCGCTGCTGGCCATGGCGCTGCAGGAGCTGGGCGTCTCCGCCATCAGCCTGACAGGCTGGCAGGCCGGCTTCAACACCGACCGCGCCTACTCCAAGGCGCGCATCAAGCGTCTGGACACCGAGCGTGTCGAGAGTGAGCTGGCCCGCAACCGCGTTGTCGTTGTGGCAGGCTTTCAGGGGCTGAACCGTTCCGATGATATTACCACGCTGGGCCGCGGCGGCAGCGATACCTCCGCCGTTGCACTGGCGGCCGCGCTGCATGCGGACCGCTGCCAGATCTTTACCGATGTGGAGGGCGTCTACACCGCCGACCCGCGCAAGATCCCCAAGGCCACCAAGCTGAAGGAAATCACCTTTGATGAAATGCTGGAGCTGGCTTCTCTGGGTGCGCAGGTGCTGAACAACCGCAGCGTGGAGCTGGCTAAAAAGTACAATGTCGAGCTGGAGGTCATTTCCAGCATCAATCCGGTGCCCGGCACCGTCGTTAAGGAGGAATGCAAAGTGGAAGGTATGCTCATCAAGGGTGTTGCAAAGGACACCGATGTTGCCGTTCTGACTGTCAAGGATGTGCCCGATGTGCCGGGTATGTCGTTCAAGATCTTCAGTCTGCTGGCCCAGAAGAACATCAATGTGGATATTATTCTGCAGACCACCGGCCGTGACGGCAAGAAGGATATGAGCTTCACCGTGCCCCTTGGCGATGCTGAGAGCGCTGTGGCCGCCCTCAAGAACGCCACCAGCCGCATCGGCGGCGGCGATGTCAATGTTGACAAGGGCTGCGCCAAGGTCTCCATCGTGGGCGCCGGTATGCAGAGCCACTCCGGCGTTGCCTCCACCATGTTCGAGGCACTCTTCAACCAGAACATCAACATCAAGATGATCTCCACCAGTGAGATCAAAATCAGCGTCATCATCGACGAGGCCGACGCCGACAAGGCTGTTGCCGCCATCCATGACGCATTCATCAACTAAGCACTTTTGTAAAGCAATATAGAGGGATATGGGTAGGCCCCCGTACACAGTGTGGTGTACGGGGGCCGTTGGTGTTGTATAAAGGCTTACAGGAGCTTTTTGCCCTGCGCAAACTTTGCGGTCAGTGCGCCCTTGCCAAGGTAGGCGTACCGCTCCAGACGCTCGGCGGGGGTGAAGGTGCGCATGTTTTTCAGCGAATCATCGTCCAGCACAAGGGCGTCAAGGGCGTAGCCCTCCTCAAACAGGCCGACCTTCTCGCCGAAATCGGCCCAGAAATCACCGCCGCCGACCGTAGCCATGTACAGCGCCTCGGTCATCGTCAGCGGCTTTTCGCGCTGGTCAACATACCGCCAGCGCAGCTTGCTGACCTGCACGGCGGTGGCCATGACGGTAAACAGATCAAGCGTGTGGCCGCCCGCCACATCGCTGCCCAGCCCGATGCGCCAGCCGCCGCGCAGATACCGGGCGGCGGGGGCGATGCCGGCAATGACATTCTCATTGCTGGTGGGGCAGTGGGCGATCATGACGCGGTTTTGCTTCATCAGTGCGTCCTCCGCATCGGGGCAGTAGATGCAGTGGGCCATGACGGTCGGCACGCTGCCGCCGAACAGTCCGTACCGGCTGTAGCTTTCGCCGTAGAAGCTTGTGTCAGGGCAAAGCTCGGCCACCCATGCGATCTCGCCGGGATTCTCCGACAGATGGCTCTGGGCGGGCACGCCGTATTCGGCTGCCAGCGCGCCCAGCCCGGCCATATAGGCATCGGAGGTGCTGGGGGTGAACCGCGGGGTGATCATCGGCCGCACGGCCCCCGCGTGCAGGGTGTTCTCGGCCCGGCAGGTATCCAGCCAGCGGCGGGTCTCAGCCAGACCGGCAGCCGCATCGGGCTCCCGGTAGCTGTCCGGGCTGTTGCGGTCCATGCCCAGCTTGCCGACAAAGGCGGATAGCCCGGCATCGCGCAGCTGGTGCATCAGCTCCAGCGTGGCATCGGTGTGCAGCGTTGCAAAGATGCAGGCGCGCGTGGTGGCGCTGTTTTTCAAATCGCGCACAAAGTAGGCGTAGCCAAGCTTTGCATACGCCGGGTCGGCGTAGTGCGCCTCCTCGGGGTAGGTGTACTGCTGCAGCCAGTCCAGCAGCTCCAGATCCATGGCGGTGCCGCAGTAGCTGTACTGCGGTGCGTGCAGGTGCAGATCGACCAGACCGGGGGTAATGATTTTACCCGTATAGTCGAGAATTTCGACCCCGGCAGGGGCGGCTATGGAAAAACCGGCGCACAGGCCGTTTTCACACAGCAGGTATCCGTCCCGCACCCGCAGGGTGTCGGGGGTGGGTGTGTCCAAAAAAGTGCCTTTCAGGGCGAAACGATCCATAGAAATGACCTCTCTATATAAAATTGCTTTGTAGGGGCCGGGCATGCCCGGCCCGCAAGTGTACGGTGGATGCCCCTTTTCATGGGGGCGTAGGGCGGGGTGCCCTCACCCCGCGGCGGCCAGAGGGCTGGCCGCCCTACAAATCGGGCTTTCATAATCTCTATTATAAACAATATATAGCATCTGTTGCAAGTTTTTTGTTTACTTTATGTCGTTAAAGCGGTATAATACCAATATCTATTGATGTTTGAAAGGAATAACGATTTGGAACGTAAACAACTCGCACCCGGCGTATACATCACAACGCTGGATGCTGCTAAATTTAACCGCTGCCGCATCACGCTGCATCTGCGTTTCCCGGCCCGGCGGGAATCTGCCACCGATGCCGCTGTGCTGGCCCTTGTGCTGGAGCGCGGCTATGCGGCCTGCCCCGATATGACCGCCCTGTCCCGCCGTTTGGCGGAGCTGTACGGCGCGGACCTCGGCGTTGACCTTGCCAGCGCGGGCACCGACCGCGTGCTTTCCGCCGACATCTGCGGCATCAAGGACGCCTACGCACTGGCGGGGGAGAATCTGACTGATGCCTACGCCGACATCGTGTTCGGCACGATCTTTGACCCGTATCTTGTGGACGGTGCCTTTGACCCCGAGGCCGTGCGCATCGAAACGGAAACGCAGGCCCGCCGTCTTGAGGCGGAGTTCAACTCCAAGCGGCTTTACTGTGTGCGTCAGGCGCGCCGTAAATTCTACGGCGATACCCCGGCCGGCATCGAGCTGGGCGGCTACCCCGGCGAGCTGGTCCATGTGACCCCGCAAAGCCTCAAGGCTGAGTATGACCGCATCCTCTCCACCGCATCCATTGATGTGATGGTGCAGGGCGTGGACGAGGCCCGCGTGGCCGATCTGCTGCTGAAAAAGCTGGAGGGTCTGCACCGCGATCCGCAGCCGTTTGCTGCCCCCACCGCGATGCCTGCCACGCCGCTGCGCCACTTTAAGGAGGAGATCCCCGGTTTGACGCAGGCCAAGCTGTGTATGCTGTTCACGACCGGCGAGGAGCACCCCAACCCGCCCAGCGTCAGCATCCTGCGCGTTGCGATGAGTGTGCTGGGCGGCTCTGCGACCAGCCGCCTGTTCCGCAATGTGCGGGAAAAGCAGTCACTCTGCTACTATTGCGGCTCTGCCGCCCAGCGCGCCACCGGCGTCATGATGATCGACTCCGGCGTCGAGCCCGGCAAAGAGCAGCAGGCCGAGGCCGCCATCCTTGCCGAGCTGGAGGGGCTGAAAAACGGCCCCATCACGCAGGAAGAGGTCGATGACTGCCGCCGCGGCCTGCTGTCCAGCATGGACGCGCTGGGGGACAGCCTTGCTGCGCTTGAAAACTGGTACTACGGCCAGATTACCCGCGGCGAGCCGCTCTACCCGCCGGAGTACGGCAAGGTTCTGACCGGCGCCGTCAGTCTGGACGAGGTGCGCCAGACGCTGCAGAGCTACCGCTATTCCGTCTGTTACGCCGTGACCGCCGAGCCGGGCACGCAGGGGAAAGGAGGCAGCGAGGATGTTGAATAACGACCACGCCGCTTTTGAGGCGGCCCAGAGCCGTGCTGCCGCCGCCGTAAGCTGTGAAAGCGTTGTACTGCCCAGCGGCCTGACTGTGCTTTGCCGCACGATGCCGGGCTACAGCAGTGTACACGCCATCTACGCCACCGGCTTCGGCTCAATCCACCGCGCCTTCAAGCTGGACGGCAGGCAGGTCACGCTGCCCGCCGGCACGGCGCATTTTCTGGAGCATAAGATGTGCGAGACGCCCAAGGGCGACTCTTTCAATTTTTATGCCAAGACCGGTGCCTCGGCCAATGCTTTTACCAGCTATGACCGCACCTGCTATCTCTTCTCCGCCACGCAGAAGATCGACGAAAACCTTGACATTCTGCTGGGCATGGTCGGCAAGCCGTGGTTTACCAAGGCCACCATCGCCAAGGAGCAGGGCATCATCGGGCAGGAGATCAAGATGTACGATGACAGCCCCGACTGGCGGCTGCTGAACGCACTGTTCCGCTGCCTGTATGCGGACCACCCGCTGCGGGACGACATCGCCGGCACGGTCGAGAGCATTGCCGAGCTGACGCCGCAGATGCTTTACAGCTGCACCAAGGCGTTCTACGCGCCCTCCAACATGGTGCTGAGCGTGGCCGGCAAGATCACGCTGGCGCAGGCGGTCGATGCCTGCAAGCGCAACGGGCTTTACCGCGCCCGCGCCCCGCATGAGGTCGAGTGGGCGATCCCCGCGCAGAGCGGCCCGCTGCCCCACAGGGAGGCCGTCTTTACAATGCCCGTCACAAAGCCCTGCTTCGGTGTGGCTTACCGGGAGGAGCCGCTGGCCGAGGGGGATATAAAGCGGGAGCTGCTGCTGGATATGCTGGGGGATCTCGTTGTCGGCGGCCTGACGAAGCTCTACCGCCGCCTGTACGATGAGGCGCTTGTCAACCCGGAGTTCTCGGGCGATTTCATCGCGGTGCGCGGTGCCTGCGCTGTGGCCTTTACCGGTGAGAGCGATACCCCGCGCGAGGTCGTGGATCTGCTGCAGGCAGAGATCGAGCGGATGCGCCGTGACGGTGTGGACCCCGAGGTCTTTATGCTGGTGAAAAACCAGATGTACGGAGAGCTGCTGGGCGATGTCGAGGCCGTGGACGATGCTGCCGAGGAGGCCGCTGCGGCCTGCCTGAAGGGCCGCACGCTGGCTGACGAGATCGCTGCACTGGCCGAGCTGACGGTGGATGATGCAAACGCCCTGCTGCGCACGGCCCTGCGGGAGGAAAACCGCGCCTATGTGCAGATCGACCCGGCAGAAGCGTAAAGAGGGGAAAGGTAAAAATGATCTATCATGTGCAATTTCCCGGGTTGGGTCTTGACCTGACCGTGAACCGGGTGGCGCTGTCCATCGGCGGGTTCAATATCTATTGGTACGGCGTTATCATCGCGGCGGGTATGCTGCTGGCAATGCTCTACGCCTTCCGCAATGCCGTGGACTACGGCATTGACTCCGACCGGTTGGTCGATGTGGTGGCCATCGGCACTGTGATGGCCATCGTATGCGCCCGCATCTACTATGTGGCTATGGCGCCCTTTGCCTACCAGAGCATCTGGGAGATGATCGACATCCGTAAGGGCGGCATCGCCATCTACGGCGCGGTCCTCGGCGCATTTATCTTTGGCGGGCTGGCCGCCAAATGGCGCAAGGTGCCGCTGCTGCCGCTGTTTGATCTTGTCTCGCTGGGGTTCCTCATCGGGCAGGGCATCGGCCGCTGGGGCAACTTTGTCAATCAGGAGGCGTTCGGCACAAACACAACGCTGCCCTGGGGCATGTACAGCGAGGGGACCGAGGCTTATCTCCGATCCGTGCAGGTCACGCTGCCTGCGGGCATGACGGTGGACCCCACGGCCCCGGTGCATCCCACATTTTTGTATGAGAGCATCTGGTGTCTGGTCGGCTTTCTTGCGCTGGCTGCGTTCTTTAAAAAACGGCGCTTCAACGGGCAGATCTTCCTCGGGTATGTCATCTGGTACGGCCTCGGCCGCGCCTGGATCGAGGGGCTGCGCACCGACTCGCTGCTCATCGGCAGCACGGGGCTGCGGGCCAGCCAGCTGGTGGCCATCGGCTCGGTGCTCGCGGCAGCTGTGCTGATGGTCATCGGCCTGCGCAGCGCCAAGGGAAAAACGCTGACCGTCACGCTGGCCGTGAGGGACATCAAAAAGCAGGCCGAGGCAGGGGAGCGGTTCACCCCGGACACCCTGCCTGCCAATGCGCCCCACGCCGAATTCGTCAAGGCCACCGATGCTATGAACGCGCGTCTTGATGCGCTGGATTTGAACACCGTGGAGATCGAAGAAATAGAGGGCCCGCAGGAATAACCGGCAACCGCTTGCAGTACGGCGATAGGTACTGCTGGTGTAAGAGCTGACACCGCTTTGCCCGCCCTGTGCGGACAAAAAATATATTTGAAAGAGGGAAAGCATCATGGGAGCAGCCATCATTGACGGCAAGGCATTGGCCGCAGCCACGAAGGCCGAGGCCACAGAAAAGGTCAGGAAGCTGAAAAGCCGGGGCATCAACCCCTGCCTGGCGGTCATTCTGGTGGGCGAGAACCCCGCCAGTCAGGTCTATGTCCGCGGCAAGATCAACGACTGCGCACAGTGTGGCATTGAGAGCCGCAGCATCAACCTGCCCGCCGACACCACGCAGGAGGCGCTGCTGGCCGAGGTGAAAAAGCTGGCGGAGGATGCCGCCGTCCACGGCATTCTGGTGCAGCTGCCGCTGCCTGCCCAGATCGATGAGAAGGCCGTTATTGACGCCATTCCGCCGGAGAAGGATGTGGACGGCTTTTCGCCCGTCAATGTCGGCCGGATGCAGATCGGCGAGCCGTGCTATCTGCCCTGCACCCCGGCGGGCTGCATCCGGATGATCGAGTCCACCGGCACTGAGATCGCCGGCAAGAACGCGGTGGTCATCGGCCGCTCCAACATCGTGGGCAAGCCGGCGGCGCTGCTGCTGCTGGCCAAGAACGCCACGGTCACGATCTGCCACTCCAAGACGGCAAACCTCAAAGAGGTCTGCGCCGCCGCGGATATTCTGGTGGCCGCCGTTGGCCGCGAGGGCTTCGTGACCGGCGATATGGTCAAGCCCGGCGCTGTGGTCATTGATGTGGGCATCAACCGCGGTGCGGACGGCAAGCTGCACGGCGATGTCAATTTTGCCGAGGCCGCCGAGAAGGCCGCCTACATCACCCCGGTCCCCGGCGGTGTCGGCCCGATGACCCGCGCCATGCTCATGCTGAACACAGTCGAGGCCGCAAAGCGGCAGGCCATGTAAAGGCTTCCCCCTCGGGGGAAGCTGTCCGCGAAGCGGACTGATGAGGGGCAACCTTGCCATTGCAGCCCACTGATGGGATACAACCGCAGACTTGCCCCTCATCCGGCCCTGCGGGGCCACCTTCAGTCTACGCGCTAAGAGCCGCCTACGGTGGTTGCGCTCCGACACGCGCCAGCGGGCGCAGCCCCTTGGGGGAAGGCAAAAGAAATTCTGAAATTTTAACCTTCCCACGCTTGAAACCCCCTTGACAACTGCGGTGGTTATATGGTAAGATATTAGAGCCGCATGGTATGGGCTGTATAAGTGTGTGCATTTTTCGGCGCACCGCCCTACAGACCAGCGAGACTTATTGAAAGAGGTTATCACATGTACGCAGTTATCAAAACCGGTGGCAAGCAGTACAGCGTTAAGGTCGGCGATGTTGTTTATGTCGAGAAGCTGAACGCTGAGGACAACAGCGAAGTCACCTTCGATCAGGTTCTCGCCGTTGGCGAGGAGGGCTCTGTCAAGGTTGGCGCTCCCGTTGTTGAGGGCGCTTCCGTTGTTGCCAAGGTCGTCAAGACCGGCAAGGGCAAGAAGCTCAACATCCTGACCTATCGTCCCAAGAAGGGCAGCATGGTCCGCAAGGGCCATCGTCAGCCCTACACCAAGGTGGAAATCACCGCGATCAACGGCTAAGGAGGTAAATCACAATGGCACATAAAAAAGGCGTAGGTTCTACCAAGAACGGCCGTGATTCCGAGTCCAAGCGCCTCGGCGTCAAGCGCGGCGACGGTCAGTTCGTTCTGGCCGGCAACATCCTGGTCCGTCAGCGCGGCACCCACATCCATCCGGGTGAGGGCGTTGGCATCGGCAGCGATGACACCCTGTTCGCTCTGGTCGATGGCCGCGTTCACTTCGAGCGCATGGGCCGTGACCGCAAGCGCTGCACGGTCAAGCAGTAAAAAAACCGGTACGGGCGGGCCTTTGCGGCTCGCTCGTTTTTTGTAGTTATCAGAGAGGTACACAATGGCAACCAGTAATTTTATTGATACCGCCACGATCTGGCTGCACGCCGGCAAGGGCGGCGACGGCGCGGTGACCTTCCACCGCGAAAAATTCGTGGCGGCGGGTGGCCCGGACGGCGGTGACGGCGGCCGCGGCGGCGACATCATCTTTGTGGCAGACGATAACCTGTCCACCCTGATGGACTTCCGCTACAAGCGCAAATACACCGCACCCGATGGCGAGAACGGCCGTGCCAAGCGGATGAGCGGTGCGGACGGTGATGACCTTGTCATCCGCGTGCCGCGCGGCACCGTGCTGAAGGAGGCCGAGACCGACCTCGTCGTGGCCGACCTGACCGGCTCCGAGCCGGTGGTCGTGGCCAAGGGCGGCCGCGGCGGCTGGGGCAACAGCCACTTTGCCACCCCGACCCGCCAGATCCCCAAGTTCGCCAAGCCCGGCCTGCCCGGTGAGGACATGCACCTCAAGCTTGAGCTGAAGGTCATTGCCGATGTGGGCCTGATCGGCTTCCCGAATGTAGGCAAGTCCACCCTCATCAGCATCATCTCGGCGGCGCGCCCCAAGATTGCAAACTACCACTTTACGACGCTGACCCCGGTGCTGGGCGTTGTCCGTGTCGGCCCCGAGCAGAGCTTTGTCTGCGCTGATATTCCGGGCCTGATCGAGGGCGCGGCTGAGGGTGTCGGTCTCGGCCACGACTTCCTGCGGCATGTCGAGCGCTGCCGCCTGCTGCTGCATGTGGTCGATGTCTCGGGCTGCGAGGGCCGCGACCCCAAGGCGGACTTTGAGCAGATCAACCACGAGCTGGCCGGCTTCAGCGCTGAGCTGGCCGACCGCCCGCAGATCGTGCTGGGCAACAAGTGCGACATTGCCACCCCGGAGCAGGTCGAGGAGTTCAAGAGCTATATCGAGGCGCAGGGCCTGACCTTCCTGCCGATCTCCGCCGCGACCCGTCAGGGCGTGGACGGCCTGCCCGCGCTGGTCTACAACCGCCTGAAGGATCTGCCCCCGGTCAAGATCTACGAGGCAGAGTACAAGCGCCCCGACAAGAGCACCCAGCCTACCCGCCCCTTCACGGTGGAGCGCACCGGCGACCACGAGTTCACCGTCGATGCCCCTTGGCTGGAGCGTATCCTTGCCGGCACGAATGTCGAGGACTACGAGAGCCTGCAGTATTTCCAGACGCAGCTGGGTGATTCCGGTATTCTGGACGAGCTGGTCGCGCAGGGCGTTGAGGAAGAGGATACCATCAAGATCGGCGAATATGAGTTCGATTATCTGTATTGATTATGCTGTTTGAAACGAAATCTGAAGTTGACATTCATGAGATGTCGCCGCTGGCACTGGCCTTTGTGGGTGATGCCGTGCTGGAGCTGCTGGTTCGCGCCCGTCTGGTGGGCACGACCCGCCTGCAGCCCAACCGGCTGCACACCGTGGCGACGCATTATGTAAGCGCCCACGCCCAGAACCGGGAGCTGGAGCTGATCGAGCCGATGCTGACCGATGCCGAGGCCGCCGTGCTGCGGCGCGGCAAAAACGCCAGCAAGGCCACGGTGGCCAAGCATGCCACCGTGCAGGAGTACCGCGCCTCCACCGGCTTTGAGTGCCTGCTGGGCTGGCTTTACCTGCAGGGCAGAAATGACCGCATTGAGGAATTGTTCAACGCGATGTGGGATGGGTATAAGCCGGAATAAAACAAAAAGCCTTCCCCCTTGGGGGAAGGTGGCCGAAGGCCCCGCCCGAGGGCGGATGAGGGAAAAGCCTCCGCAATTTGCCCGGTAACGGGTTGTAGTGGCAAGGCCGCCCCTCATCAGCCGCCTGCGGGCGGCAGCTTCAGTCTCCGCGCTAAGAGCCGCCTACGGCGGTTGCGCTCCGACACGCGCCTGCGGGCGCAGCCCCTCGGGGGAAGCCTTAGGAAACCCGCCTCACTTGCGGCTCTTGCTGTTGGTGGTGTTGGTGCTGTTGTTGGTGCGGCTGGTGCTGCTCTGCTGGGTGCGGTTCGTGGTTTTCTGGGTGCTGTCGCTTGTGCGGTTGGTCGAATTGTTTGTCTGATTCTTTGCCATAGGTGGTTGACTCCTTTCGCAAGTAAAAAGCGATCTGCGGCCCTTCTGGGCTGCACAGGTAGTTTGCCCGCCCATGGCTTTTTTATGCAAAGGGGGCCGTTTTGGAATTTCCAAAGGATTTTACGGCGCGGGAGAAGGCGCTGCTGGGGGACCGCTTTGAGGAGTTGTATACCTACGCCACGGCGCAGCCTGCTCGCGGTGTGACGGTCAATACACTGCGCTGCACACCGGACTGGTTTGCGGCACACACGGATTTTGCCGCAGAACCGTCAAAATTCTGCCGTACTGCGTTCACCACGGCGGCAGACTTCCGCCCGGGGCGGCACCCGTGGCACCATGCGGGGCTGCTCTATGCGCAGGAGCCGAGCGCATCCGCCCCCGCCGCATTGCTTGATGTGCGCCCCGGTATGCGGGTGGCCGATCTCTGCGCTGCGCCCGGTGGAAAGACCAGCCAGCTTGCGGCTGCCCTGCAGGGGCAGGGCCTGCTGCTGGCGAATGAGTTTGTGGCCGCCCGCGCCGAGATCCTGCGCCAGAATCTGGAGCGGATGGGCGTGACGAACGCCGTTATCACCAACGAGGACACCGCCAACCTTGCCAAAGCCCTGCCCGGGCAGTTTGACCGGGTGCTGGTCGATGCGCCCTGCTCCGGCGAGGGCATGTTCCGCAAGGAGGCGGTGGCTGCCGCCCAGCACAGTGACGCCCTTGTGGCCCACTGTGCAGAGCTGGGCGCGGAAATTTTAGAAAATGCTGCGGCCCTGCTGGCCCCGGGTGGCGTGCTGGTCTACTCGACCTGCACCTTTGCCCCGGCGGAGGACGAGGCGCAGATCGCAGCCTTTCTTGCGGGACACCCTGAGTTCACCCTCTGCGACCTGTCCGGCTGCGGCTTTGGCCGCCCGGGCGAGGGCAACCGCGCCCCGGACCATCCGGATTTCCACGCCGAATATACCCGCCGCATCTGGCCTGCCGACGGCGGCGAGGGGCATTTTATGGCGAAGCTGCAAAAGGCCGCCGATGCCGAGGTGCCGAGCCCGCCCAAGGTCAAGCCGCCCAAAGCGGCAAAGCCCCCGGCAGAATGGCTGGAATTTGCCCGGGCCTATTTCCCGGCGCTGGCATCCCGCCCGCTGGCCGGGGCGGGGGAGTGGCTGCTGCTGCCCGCACCGGGCAGCGAGGGGCTGAACACCGCAAAGCTGCGCGTTGTGCGGGGCGGTGTGCTGGCGGGCAGTGTGCTGAAAAAGCGGTTCCAGCCGGCCCACGCGCTCTTTATGGCCTACGGCGCGGACTGCATGAACCGGGAGGAGCTGACGCTCGCCGACCCGCGCACCGCCGCCTGGCTGCGCGGCGAGGAGATCGATGCTGCCACCGCCCAAAACGGCTGGTGCGCCGTGCTGGTGGACGGCTTCCCGCTCGGCGGGGGCAAGGTCAGCGGCGGGCGCATCAAAAATCATTACCCAAAAGGGCTGCGCAACCTGCAATAAAGCGCGCTGCCCCTCTTGAAAAGCACGACCTGTTGTGGTATACTATTTTAATGGTAATTATCGGCTTTACTGCCGCTGCCTTGTGAATACAAATTAGGGGGATTTTCCATGTCCGGACATAGCAAATGGAATAACATCAAACGCAAAAAGGAAAAGACTGACGGCGCCCGCGCCAAGGTTTTCACCAAGATCGGCCGTGAGATCGCCGTTGCCGTTAAGGAGGGCGGCGGCAACCCCGCCTCCAACTCCAAGCTGGCTGCGCTGATCGCCAAGGCCAAGGCCAACAGTGTGCCTAACGACAACATCCAGCGTATCATCAAGCGCGCCGAGGGCGGCGATAAGACGGAGTATGAGGCAATCACCTACGAGGGCTACGGCCCCGGCGGCATCGCCGTTATGGTCGAGACCCTGACCGATAACCGCAACCGCACGGCTGCCAACATGCGCCACTACTTTGACAAGTTCGGCGGCAATCTGGGCCAGATGGGCTGCGTTGGCTTTATGTTCACCCAGAAGGGCGTTATCGTTGTCGATCTCGAGGATAAGGATCCTGACGAGCTGATGATGGACGCGCTGGACGCCGGTGCCGATGACTTCGATGCAGGCGAGGAGGCCGCTGAGGTCACCACCAGCCCCGAGAACTTCACCGCTGTCTGCGAGGCACTCGAGCAGAAGGGCTACAAGTTTGTTTCTGCCGATGTGGCACAGGTGCCCTCCACCACCACCACGCTGACCGATCCCGATCAGCTGGTTCAGATGGGCAAGCTGCTGGATGCGCTGGATGACGATGACGATGTCCAGAACGCCTGGCACACCCTTGAGAACGAGGAAGACCTCGACCGCTAAACCACAGAATGCAAAAAGAGAGTGAAGGGCGACTTTTGCTCTCTTTTTTTGTACGGCAGAACGGTAGGGGCCGGGCATGCCCGGCCTGCAGCGTAGAAATGACCCGAGATTTTCGGGCTGCCGCAAAGTTCAGGGCCGGACATGTCCGGCCCCTACAAGCATGTTTTTAATTGAAAAGGAGCGTTACTATGCCTGAACTCCTTTGCCCGCATTGCCTGCAGCCGCTGGACAACGGCTACCACGGCGAGTGCGTCCACTGCGGGCGCTCGCTGGAGAACCGCAACCCAGAGGGTGCGCTGCCTCTCGGCACCCAGTTGGGCGGCAAGTATACCGTGGGCGCATACCTGAGCGCCGACGGCGATGGCCTTTCCTACCGCGGTGTGCTGAACGCAGAAAAGCGCTTTGTTCTTATCAAGGAATATTTCCCGGTCACGCTCTGCAACGGGCGCAGCGCGTCAGGGGCACTGATGCCCAAGGAGGAAAAAGAAGTCCTTTTCAAGACGAGCCGCATGGATTTCAAGGACCTGTACGACGATCTGCATAACCTGACCCCGGCCACCGGCCTGTCCACCATCCTCGATGTCATGGAGGAAAACAACACGGTCTACGCTGTGGAGGAGAACGAGAAGGGCATGACCCTCTCCCACTATCTCCACCTGCGCAGCCGCACACTGACCCCCGCCGAGGCGCGCACCCTGCTGCAGCCCATCATGGAGGGGGTGGCGCTGCTGCACACCTCCGGGCTGATCCACCGCGGTATCTGCCCGGACAATATCCTGCTGCCGATTGACGGTACGGCCCGCCTGACGGGCTACGGCACACTGGCCCTGCGCACCGGCGGCAGCGAGCTGAAAAGCCAGCTGTACCCGGGCTACGCCGCGCCGGAGCAATACTCCGCCGCCGAGTTCAGCGGCCGCTATACCGATGTTTACGCATTGGCGGCAGTCTGCTACAGGATGGTCACGGGGCAGACGCCGGTGGCCGCGCCCCAGCGCAAGGTGCGGGACAGTCTGGAGTCTGCCCACAGTCTGGAGGCCGGTGTGCCGACATGGTTTTCTCAGGTGCTGGCCTGTGCCATGCGGCTGGACCCGGCCAAGCGGATGCAGACTGTGCCCGAGCTGATGAGCGCCCTGACCGACCCGAATGTCGCCAACGCCATGTTTGAGCGGGGCGACAACCAGATCAGCACCCGCAAGATCATGGCGGTGTCGCTGGTCGTTATCTTTGTACTGGTCGTGCTGCTGCTCTGGAGCCTTGCGGGCGGCAGCAGGGACGGCGGTACGCCGTCCGCCACGCCGCAGCCCACAGCGGCCGCAGCAGCAGGGGAAAATACAGAAGCTGCGACCGTGCCGAACCTTGTGGGGCTGCGCTATACGACCGACATCAAGGGCAACGATGCCTACAGCGGATTCCGCATCGTCATGGTCGAGCAGGGATCCGACACCGTGCCGCAGGGCGTTGTCATCAGTCAGGACCCGCCCGCGGGCACGGAAAAGCTGATGGAGGACCAGATCATCCAGATCGTAGTCAGCAGCGGCCCGAATCTTGTGGAGATGCCCGACATCATCGGCTTTACGCAGGCAAACGCCAGCAAAAAGCTGGACGCACTCGGCATCCAGTACAAGATGGTCATGGTCGATAATGACGGCACGATGGCCGCAGGCTGTGTGGCCAAGACCGACTATACGGCGGGCACTAAGATCAATACCGAGAATGTGACGGTAATTGTCAGCATTGCCGGGGAGCGTGACGATACGCTGGTGGCCCAGACGGGGAATGCGGGGGAGAGTACACCCGAACCGACCCCGCAGCCGGAAGAGTGAGTGATAGCGGCAGGTGGGAAAAGCCCCTCCGGTCATCGCTTCGCTCGACCACCTCCCCACTGCGTGAGGAGGCTTTTTAAGGCGGCCAAAGGCCGCTGTCAGAAAGGCTCCCCGCCATGCGGGGAGCTGGCCGAGCCTGCGAGGCCTGAGGGGCTCTTCCCGTTTGCGGTGTAAGAAACAAAAAAAGAGCAGTTCGTGAAGAACTGCTCTTTTTCAGTGCATTTTGGCAATGCCAACGCGGCGAGATTAGTCGCTGACGTAGGGCATCAGAGCCATGTAGCGGGCACGCTTGATGGCAACCGTCAGCTCACGCTGATGGAAAGCACAGGTACCGGTCACACGGCGGGGAATGATCTTGGCGCGCTCGCTCACGTACTTGCGCAGGCGGGGCAGATCCTTGTAATCAATGTGATCAACGCGGTCAACGCAGAAGGAGCAAACCTTCTTGCGGCCACGATGCATCGGACGAGAAGAACGATCCATAGCCATTGTGGAAACCTCCTTGTTAGAATGATACTTTCGATTTTAGAACGGCAGGTCGCCCTCATCCTCAATCAGTGCAAAGTCATCATTGCTGCCGGCAGAATAGCTCGGCGCAGGATTGGCCTGCACAGCAGGACGGGCGGCGGGGGCTGCCATGGGTGCGCCGTAGCCGGCATCACCCATCGGTGCGGCGTTTGCGGATTTAGGAGCGGCAAAGTTGACGTTGTTGGCCACGATCTCAATCGCGGTGCGGTTGTTGCCGTTCTTGTCCTGATACTGGCGGCTCTGCAAACGGCCGTCAATAGCGATCAGAGAACCCTTCTGGAAATACTTGCAGACAAACTCTGCCGTGCGATCCCAGGCAACAACATCCAGCCAGTCAGCCTGACTCTGGCCGTTGGCGTCGCGGCGTCCGCGGTCGCATGCGATGCGGAACGAAGCAACGTTTTTGCCGGTCGTGGTCTGGCGCAGCTGCGGGTCCGCGGCAAGGCGGCCCATAATAGCAACAACATTCAGCATTGGTTTACTCCTTACTCCTCAACAGCAAGAGTCATGCTGCGAAGAACGCCCTCAGTGATCTTGAAAACGCGGTCCAGCTCAGCCGGGAAATCGGGCTCGCTGGTGAAGCTGATCACCGTGTACACACCCTCGGTCTCATCGTTGATGGGGTAAGCAAGACGCTTCTTGCCCCAATCATCAACAGAATCGATCGTACCATTCGCTGCGATCAGGTTCTTGAACTTGTTGATCAGAGCGTTGGAAGCCTCTTCGTCGAGGTTCGCGGTGGTAACCATCATGGTTTCGTACTTAGCCATATTCTGTGCACCTCCTTTTGGACATTAGGCCTTCTCTTTTAACGGAAAAGACAAGGATAACTGTGTGATTTCACACAGCATCTAATTATAGCAAGTTTCCGGCAGCTTGTCAATGCAAAATTTGTCCTGCAGGGTGCTGATTTGCGGACTTTTTCAAAAAATCTTGTACAATCCGTGAAAATGTCCTATTGCTTTTTCCTGCGGCTTTGTTATAATGGGCTTAATAATGCACAAGTCTTGCTTGCATAGCCGGACGCGGCGCTTGTAGGGGCGAGCATTGCTCGCCCGCTGCCCGCTTGCCATGCAGGAAACGATGGGGGGAACGCAGTGCAGCGATAAGGCTGCGCGGGCGACCAATGGTCGCCCCTACATGTGTTCCCGCTTTGAAAAAGAGAATGGAGCGTTCGTATGAGAATCGTGGTCATCGGCCTTGGCAAAGTCGGCCGTGCCTTGACCGCCCAGCTTACGGCGGAAAACAATGACATTGTCGTTATCGACCAGAACCCTGACCTGATCGAGGATATCGTAAACATCTATGATGTGCGCGGCGTGCCCGGCAACGGTGGCAGCTATGAGGTCCAGAAGGAGGCGTTCGAGGACGGCGCGGATCTTCTGATTGCCACGACCTCCAGCGATGAGATCAACATCCTTGCCTGCCTTGTGGCGAAAAAGCTCGGCACGCAGCACACCATTGCCCGTATCCGCAACCCGGAGTATGAGAAGCAGCTGCGCTTTATGCGCGATGAGCTGGGCCTGTCGATGATCATCAACCCGGAAAAGACCACCGCCCGCGAGATCGCGCGGGTGCTGCGCTTCCCCTCGGCCATCAAGCGCGAGCAGTTCTGCCGCCAGCGGTTTGAGCTGATCGAATACCGCCTGGCCGAGGACAACCCGCTGGTCGGCCTGCAGCTGACAGACCTCTACCGCAACATCCGCGTTAAGATCCTGATCTGTGCGGTCGCACGCGGCAGTGAGACGATCATACCCACCGGTGCCTTTACGCTGCAGGCGGGGGATAAGATCTACCTGACCGCCTCGGCCCGGGACCTTGAGTCCTTCTTCCGCCGGCTGAACCTCTTTAAGGAGAAGGCAAACAATGTCATGATCGTCGGCGCAAGCCGGATGGCCTACTACCTCGTCAAGGAGCTGCAGGACATCCAGAAGCGCGTCACCGTCATCGACAGCGATGCGGCCCGCTGTCAGGAAATGAGCGAGAAGTTCCCCGGCGTGCTGGTCATCCACGGGGACGGTGCGGACGCCGAGCTGCTGAGCGAGGAGCGCATCACCGAGATGGACGCCTTTGTGGCGCTGACCGGTCTGGACGAGACGAACATCATTCTGGCAATGTATGCCTCCCAGATGAACTCCTGCAAGGTGGTGGCAAAGATCAACCGCAGCTCCTTTGCAGATCTGGCCACAGCCAAGGGCATGGTGGACAGTGTGGTCTCCACGGCATCGGTTACATCGGAGTCCATCGCCATGTATGTCCGCGCCATGCAAAACAGCTTTGAGTCGGAGAATATCAAGACGCTGCACCGCCTTGTGGGCGGCCGGGTCGAGGCGCTGGAGTTCAATGTGGCCCCGGGCCTGCCCTTCATCGGTGTGCCGCTCAAGGATCTGACGCTGCGCAAGGGCCTGCTGGTGGCAGGCATCGTGCGCCGCAGCGGCCAGACGGTCATTCCCTCCGGCAATGACGCCCTGCAGGAGGGTGATGATGTTGTCATCGTCACCACCGACACAACGCTGCATGCGCTGCGTGACATTGTAAAGTGAGGGCGGTATGAACTATAAAATGGTAGGGTTTGTGCTGGGGCGCATCTTCCTGATCGAGGCGGCGCTGATGCTCTTTCCCATGGGGTGCGCAGCGATCTACGGCGAGTGGGCCTCGATCCCCGCATTCCTGATCCCGGTGCTGATCCTGCTGGTGCTGGGCCTTGCCGCCAGCCTGAAAAGCCCCAAGGACACCAAGATCTACGCCCGCGACGGTCTGGCGATCGTGGCGCTGGTCTGGGTGCTGCTGTCGGTTTTCGGTGCGCTTCCCTTTATCATCACCGGTGAGATCCCGTCCTTTGTGGACGCCTTTTTTGAGATGGTTTCGGGCTTTACGACCACCGGCTCCACGATTTTGACCGATGTTGAGTCGCTGAGCCACGGCATCCTGTTCTGGCGCAGCTTTTCCCACTGGATCGGTGGCATGGGCGTTCTTGTTTTTGCGATGGCGGTGCTGCCCATGACGGACGGCCGCGCCATGCACCTGATGCGCGCCGAGGTCCCCGGCCCGACCTGCGGCAAGATCTCGAGCAAATTGAGCGACAGCGCCAAAATCCTCTACGCCATCTATCTCACCATGACCGTTATCGAGACAGTCATGCTCTGCGCGGGCGGCATGCCGCTGTTTGACGCGCTCATTCACTCTTTCGGCACGGCGGGCACCGGCGGCTTCAGCAACAAGACGCTGAGCGTGGGTGCCTACAACGACCCTTATTTTGAGGTCGTGATCGGCGTGTTTATGCTGCTGTTCGGCATCAACTTCAACCTGTATTATTTCCTGTTGCTCCGCCATTTCCGTGAGGCTCTCGCCTCGGAGGAGCTGCATGTCTATCTGGGCATCGTGGCGTTCTCGACCCTGACCATCACGGCGAACATCGCAGGGCTGTACGACTCTGTCGGCACGGCGCTGCGCACGGCGTTCTTTCAGGTGTCGTCCATCGTGACGACCACGGGCTACGCCACGGTGGACTTCAACCTCTGGCCGACCTATTCGCGGGTCGTCATCGTGATCCTGACCTTTGTGGGCGCCTGCGCCGGCTCAACGGCGGGCGGCTTAAAGGTCTCCCGCGTTATCATCTTCTTCAAGGCGGCGCGGCAGGATCTGAACAAGATGCTGCACAGCCACGCCGTCACCACGGTCCGGTTTGAGGGAAAGCCGCTGGACGAAAAGACCCTGCGCGGTGTACACAACTATTTTAACATTTATATCATGCTGCTGACGCTGTCGGTGCTGCTTGTCTCACTGGACGGCTTTGATGTGGTCACGACCTTTACGGCAGTCGCAACCTGCCTGAACAATGTCGGCCCCGGTCTGGAGCTGGTCTGCCCGATGGGCAGCTTTGCGGAATTTTCCGCCCCGGTCAAGCTGCTGCTGGCCTTTGACATGCTGGCAGGCCGCTTGGAGCTTTACCCGATGCTGGCACTGTTTGCCCCGCGCCTGTGGCGCAAGCGCAACTATGCCCTGCGCGGCGCAAGAGCGAAGTAAGGGGGAGGGCGGGTGTTCTTTCTTTACAAAGAAAGAACCAAGGAAATTCCAAACCAATACAATCATAGAACCGGGCAGCTGCCATCTTTACGGCAGCTGCCCGGTTTTGGTTTATGTATGGACGTTTCTGGGGTAGGGGGTAGGGCGGCCAGCCCTCTGACCGCCGCAAGGGGCGTACTGCCTTGCGGTGCCAATCTGTTTTTAAAGGGGGCTATAGGCGGGAAAAAATGTGAGTACCCCCACAAACTGGAAGTTGGTTATTTTATTTTATTCTTTCTTTTTTGCCATCGTTCAAACTCATCTTCAGTCATAATATCAGAAAATGCCTCATATGAATTCAATACTCCGTTCTTTTTTTGTACGAAATAAGTGATTCCTATAGCGACACCAACGATAGCAAAGAGAACAGCAACAATTATCAGCATTGTAAAAAGTCCCTCAGCAACACCACTGACAATACTCTCTACAATACCTCTCGATAAACAAGTGAACAGTAGGTTGATTCCCAAGCAAATCAAAGCTGTTCTGTTTAACTTTTGCCCAGCTAAATCTGTTTGCCATAAAATAGAAAGCACCAGAAAAAAAGAGAGTATAATCCATATAAATATCACAAGCGACAAATTACGTACACCAACAGGAAAGCCGGAAGATCTGATCATGATGTCTAGAGCTGGATTATCTGAAATTTTCATTCCATAATTGATTCCACCAAATATACAAAAATATAAATAGCCAACTATATACAAAGTTGAAAATATTATCAATCGTTTCTTATTCTTTACTTTCAAATTTTATTCCTCCCAAAATTCCGATTTACCTTATTATACCACACCCCGCCGCTGCGTGTCTATTTGCGGTGCCATGCGCATACCCTTTACCAGACCAAAACAGGGGAGGGGCTTGCCATGCGGCGCAATGCAAACCGGGAGGAACGAGGCGGGCGGCTGCTGTCCGCGCTGGCTGCGGCGGTGCTGCTGACGCTGCTGCTCGGCATTATTCATCGGCTGTACCACTGTGAATATACCGATACCGACACCCCCAACGACTGTTTTGCCGTGTCGGCTGCTACCGGGGAGACGGCGCTGCCCAAAATGGTCTGCCTGACCTTTGATGACGGACCGAGCAAAAATACCGTGCCGATTCTGGAGATCCTCGATCGGGAGCAGGTCCCGGCCACCTTTTTTGTCTGCGCGCAGGACGCCAACGAGCGCTATCTGCCGCTGGTGGCAGACATTGCGGCGGCGGGGCACCAAATTGCGCTGCACAGCGCGACACATCAGTACTCGAAAATTTACGCGAGCACCGATGCCTTCTGGCAGGACATCAAGGCGCTGCGGCAGGCGCTGGAGCCCTATGTTGATGTTGGCGGCATTGACTGGCTGCGCTTTCCCGGCGGCAGCACAAACACGGTCAGCCACCGCTACGGCGGGCGCGGCATTATGAAAACGCTCAAGGCGCAGGCCGAACAGAAGGGCTACCACTGGATCGACTGGAATGTCTGCGCGGAGGATGCCACCGCCAGCCACCCCGATGCGGCGCAGATCCTGCGCAATATCCGCCGCGATGCCGAGGGGCACGACCTCTGCGTGGTGCTGCTGCACGATACCAAGGCCACCGGCCAGACTGTGAAGGCCCTGCCGGACATCATACAATGGTTCCGGGAGGAGGGCTATACCTTCTGTACGGTCGCACAGATGCAGGCCGTCAAGGACGAGGTAAGCCAGCCAAAGGAACAGCCAGCCGGGTAACACAGGCGGCGCGCCTGACGAAAGGCCCCGCATAACATCGCCAGAGGCTTTATTCTGGTAGGAAAAGGGGCACGCCTATGTAAAATTGTACAAAATAAACAGCAAATCCTTGCAATGTGGAACAAAACGGGGTATAATGTACAAGAATCGCGTGAAAGGCTAAGGCGGGAGGGAGAAAACACCATGCGCAAAACGGAAAGCCAGAAGATCGCGCTCTGCGGTATGCTGGGGGCGCTGTCGGTGGTGCTTCTGCTCATCGGCAGCGCCTTACAGATCGGCACCTACGCTGCGCCGATGCTCGCGGCTTTTCTGCTTATTCCGGTGCTGGAGGACTACGGCCCGCGCTATGCGCTGACTCTCTACGCGACGGTGTCGATTTTGGCTGTGTTGTTTGTGCCGGAGACCGAGCTGGCGTTTTTCTATGTGCTGGTCATGGGGTATTACCCTGTGCTGCGTGTAAAGCTCAACACGATAAAAAGCAGGTGGGTGCGCTGGATCATAAAATTTGCTGTATTCAATGCGGCCACTGTGCTGGTCTATCTTTTGCTGTTTGCATTGCTCGGTCCCGCTGTTCTGGACGAGCTGCTGGCCGATGGAACGGCCATGCTGGCGGCGCTTTTGGCCGCGGGCAACCTGTCCTTCTGGCTGTGCGACCGGGCGCTGGCCGCGCTGACGCGGTATTACCATCTGGTGGTCAAGCCAAGACTGAAAAAGAAGTTTTGATTTTGGAAGGAGAAAAACATGTGGTACGATGAAGCGGTAGTTTATCAGATTTATCCGCTGGGCCTTTGCGGTGCGCCGCTGCAGAACAGCGGTGACCAGACCCAGGCCGGGGAGCATCGCCTGCTGCGTGTGCTGGACTGGGTGGAGCATATCAAGCGGCTGGGAGCAACCTGCGTGCTGTTCAACCCGCTGTTTGAGAGTGACGCCCACGGCTACGATACCCGTGACTACAACAGGGTAGACTGCCGTCTTGGCACCAATGATGATCTCAAGCAGGTCTGCGCGGCGCTGCATGCGGCGGGCATCCGGGTCCTGCTTGACGGTGTTTTCAACCATGTGGGGCGCGGTTTCTGGGCGTTCCGCGATGTGCAGGAAAAGCGCTGGGACAGCCCCTATAAGGATTGGTTCAATATCAGCTTTGACGGCAACACGAATTACAATGACGGCTTCTGGTATGAGGCGTGGGAGGGCTGCAACGAGCTGGTCAAGCTGAATCTGCAGAACCCCGAGGTCAAAAACTACCTGTTCGATGCCGTGCGCGGCTGGGTGCGCGACTATGACATTGACGGTCTGCGTCTGGATGTGGCCTACTGCCTCGATCTCGGCTTTTTGGCGGAGCTGCGCGGCTTGGCAAACAGCATCAAGCCGGAGTTTGTGCTGGTGGGTGAGACGCTGCACGGCGATTACAACCGCTGGATGAACGACCACGCCTGCCACAGCGTAACGAACTACGAGTGCTACAAGGGGCTGTATTCCAGCTTCAACACCGGCAACATGCACGAGATCAGCTACAGCCTGAACCGCCAGTTCGGCTCCGAACAGTGGTGCCTGTACACGGGTAAGCATCTGCTCAGTTTTGTGGATAACCACGATGTAACGCGCATTGCGACGATCCTGACCGACAAGAGCTGCCTTGCGCCCCTCTACGGGCTGCTGTTCGGTATGCCCGGTGTGCCGGCAGTCTACTACGGCAGTGAGTGGGGCGTGGAGGGCGACAAGAAAAACGGCGACCCGACGCTGCGCCCGGCC
Organism: uncultured Oscillospiraceae bacterium; assembly: GCA_900540595.1. Taxonomy (GTDB): domain Bacteria; phylum Bacillota; class Clostridia; order Oscillospirales; family Ruminococcaceae; genus Gemmiger. The sequence goes on along the minus strand of UQGL01000001.1, from coordinate 55,037 downwards.
ATTGAAAAGCCGGAGGAAAACGACCTGACCGCATGGATCGCCGCGCTGGCCCATGCCCGTACAGGCAGCAAGGCACTGTGTTGGGGCAGCTACCGCAATGTGCTGGTGCAGCCCAGGCAGCTTATCTTTGAGCGCCGCGTTGACGGCGAGCGTGTGCTGGTGGCCATCAATGCGGACAGCAGCCCGTTTGACGCCCACTTTGACGCCGGCTGCGGCCGCGCGGTAGACCTGATCACCGGGGCCGACCACGACTTCGGCGGCGGCAGCAGGCTGGAGCCCTTTAGCTGCTATTTCTGGAAATGTGAGCGGTAATACGATATAAAAAAGGCACCTGCCGGGGAATCGGCAGGTGCCTTTTTGTGCTATGTTGCAGGGGACGGTGTCCGTGACGCCCTGCGGGCCGGGCATGCCCGGCCCCTACATGCCAAGCGCTATCACAGGTTCGTATACCCCATCAGCTTTTCATCCACCACGGCGGCGGTGTCGCGGCCCTCGCGCAAGGCCCAGACGACAAGGCTCTGGCCGCGGCGCATGTCGCCGCAGGCAAAAACCTTCGGGTCGGCGGTGGCGTACTTCACATCGGCCACCGTGCCGCGTGCCGTCAACTCCACGCCGAAGGCGTCCGCCACATACGGCTCACAGCCGGTAAAGCCAGCCGCGATCAGCACCAGATCACAGTCCACCGTATATTCCTCACCGGTGGGAACCATCTGGCGGCGGCCGTCTACGACCTCGCTCTTCAGCTTGGCGATCAGCGCACCGCAGACCTGCCCGGACTCGTTTTTGTAAAATTCTTTCACGGTGGTCTGGTAGACGCGGGGGTCAAAGCCGAATTTGGCAATGGCCTCCTGCTGGCCGTAGTCGGTTTTCAGCACACGCGGCCACTCCGGCCAGTCATTGCCGGGGGCACGGGTAGCGGGCGGGCAGGGCATCATCTCCAGCTGGGTAACGCTCTCGCAGCCTTGGCGAATGGCTGTGCCCACGCAGTCGTTGCCGGTGTCGCCGCCGCCGATGACAAGCACCCGCTTGCCGGAGGCAGAAACCGCGCGGCCGTCCGCAAAGCCGGAATCCAGCAGGCTGCGGGTCACGCTTGTCAGGTAATCCACCGCAAAGTAGATGCCCTGCGCATCGCGGCCGGGGACATTGATGTCGCGGGCCTGCTTGGCACCGCAGCAAAGCACGACCGCATCATAGCGGGCCTTCAAATCCTCGGCGCTGACGGTGCTGCCAACATCGGCATTAAAGATAAACTCGATGCCCTCATCCTGCAAAATCTTTACCCGGCGGTCGATGACCCACTTCTCCAGCTTCATGTTGGGGATGCCGTACATCAGAAGGCCGCCGGCGCGGTCCTCGCGCTCATAGATCGTGACCTTATGGCCACGCTTGTTGAGCAGGTCCGCCACCGAAAGCCCTGCAGGCCCCGCGCCGATGACAGCTACCGTCTTGCCGGTGCGCGCCGGGGGCGGTACTGCGTGGATAGCGCCGCTCTCATAGCCGTATTCCACGATGGCACGCTCGTTCTCCTTGACGGTCACGGGGTCACCCGTGACATTGCCGCAGGTGCAGGCGGCCTCGCACAGGGCGGGGCAGACCCGGCTGGTAAACTCCGGGTAGCGGTTTGTGGCAATCAGGCGGTGTACGGCCAGATCCCACTTGCCCTGATAGACCAGATCGTTCCACTCAGGAATGAGGTTGTTCAGCGGGCAGCCGCTGAACATGCCGCCCAGCTGGACGCCGCTCTGGCAGAAGGGCACGCCGCAGTCCATGCAGCGCGCACCCTGCGCCTGCTGCTCATCGGTGTGCAGCGGAAGATGAAACTCGTTGAAATTCTGGATGCGCTCCTCGGGCGGCAGCTCCAGGCTGGTCTGCCGTGCGATCTCGATAAATCCTGTCGGTTTTCCCATTGTAGTCTGCCTCCCTTATTTTGCGTTTTTCATGGCGTAGAACGCTTCCATCTGCGCCTGCTCGCTGTCCTCGCCCTTTTCTTCCATCTGGGCGATAAGGCGCAGCATCTTGTCGTAATCGTGGGGCAGGACCTTCTTGAACTTGGGCAGGTATTCGCCAAAGTTGTCAAGGATGTGTCTGCCGCGCGGCGAGCCTGTCAGCTCGACATGCTCACGGATAAGATCCTTCAGCAGCGATACATCGTACTTATGCTCAACAGGCTCCAGACTGACCATGTCCTTGTTGACGCGCTGGTAAAAGTCCCAGTCCTCGTCCAGCACATAGGCGATGCCGCCGCTCATGCCGGCTGCAAAGTTTTTGCCGGTCTTGCCTAAGACTACTACCGTGCCGCCGGTCATATACTCGCAGCCGTGGTCGCCCACGCCCTCAACAACGGCGATGCCGCCTGAGTTGCGCACGCAGAACCGCTCGCCCGCGACACCGTTGATGAATGCTTTGCCGCCCGTGGCACCGTAGAGCGCCACATTGCCGATAACGATGTTCTCGCTGCGGTCAAAGGCGGCGTTTTTCGGCGGGTAGACGATGATCTTGCCACCGGACAGCCCCTTGCCGATGTAGTCGTTCGCATCGCCGACCAGCTCCAGCGTCAGCCCCTTGGGGAGGAACGCGCCGAAGCTCTGGCCGCCGTAGCCGTGGCAAACCACATGGAAGGTATCATCGGGCAGCGTATTGCCGAATTTGGCGGTGATCTCGCTGCCGAAGATCGTGCCGAACGCGCGGTCGGTGTTGCCGACGTCCAGTGTAACGGTCATCGGCTTCGGCTCGGCGGAATCGAAATTCTTCTTGAACTTCTTCATCAGAACGCGCATGTCGGGGGTCTTTTCAAGCTGGAAGTTATAGACAGCCTTCGGGTCGAAGTGAATGTTGGAATTTTCGATGAGCGGGTTCTGCAGCAGCGCCGAGAGGTCCATCTCACCGGCGCGGGAGCCTGCGGGGGCGGGCTTGACCTTCAGCAGGTCGGTGCGGCCCACCAGCTCATCGACAGTGCGCACGCCGAGCTTTGCCATGTACTCACGCAGATCCTCGGCCATAAAGCGCATAAAGTTCATGATGTACTCGGGCTTGCCTTTGAACCGCTTGCGCAGTTCGGGGTTTTGGGTGCAGATGCCCATGGGGCAGGTGTCGAGGTTGCAGACGCGCATCATCACACAACCCATAGCCACCAGCGGCCCGGTGCCGAAACCAAATTCCTCGGCGCCCAGCAGGGCGGCAATGGCTACATCGCGGCCGCTCATCAGCTTGCTGTCGGCCTCGATGCGCACGCGGCTGCGCAGACCGTTCATGATCAGGCACTGGTGCGCCTCAGCCAGACCCAGTTCCCACGGCAGACCGGCGTTGTGGATGGAGTTGCGCGGCGCCGCGCCGGTGCCGCCGTCAAAGCCGGAAATCAGGATGACCTCGGCACCCGCCTTGGCCACGCCGGCTGCAATCGTGCCGACACCGGCCTCGCTGACCAGCTTGACATTGATGGCCGCCTTGCGGTTGGCACACTTTAAATCGTAGATAAGCTGTGCCAGATCCTCGATCGAGTAGATGTCATGGTGCGGCGGGGGAGAGATGAGCCCCACGCCGGTCGTGGAGTTGCGGGTCTTGGCGACCCACGGGTAGACCTTGCCGCCGGGCAGCTGGCCGCCCTCGCCGGGCTTGGCACCCTGCGCCATCTTGATCTGAATTTCGCTGGCGGATACCAGATACTTGCTGGTGACGCCGAAGCGGGCGGACGCCACCTGCTTGATGGCGGAGTTGCGCTCTGTGCCGAAGCGGTCCTCGGCCTCGCCGCCCTCGCCGGTGTTGGACTTGCCGCCCAGCCGGTTCATGGCGATGGCCATACACTCGTGGGCCTCCTCGGACAGCGCGCCGTAGCTCATGGCGGCGGTCTTGAACCGCTTCACGATGGAGTCCACACTCTCGACCTCGTCGAGCGGGATACCCGCCTCAGGGTAGTTGAAGTCGAGCAGGCTGCGCAGATGCATCGCATCGCCGCCCTCATTGGCGGCGGCCGCCGTGTACTGCTTGAAGATGTCGTAGCTGCCGGTCCAGCAGGCCTGCTGCAGCAGGTGGATGGTCTGCGGATTGTACAGGTGCTGCTCGGCAGCGGGGCCGCCGCGGTACTTGTGAGCACCCAGACTCGGCAGCTCGCGGTTGATGTCCAGTCCCAGCGGGTCAAAGGCCTCCTGATGGCGGGCCTCCAGATCGTTCTGGATGTCCTGAATCGTGATGCCGCCCACGCGGGAGACGGTGTTCGTGAAGTACTTGTCTACGACCTCTTTCGAGATGCCGAGTGCCTCAAAGATCTGGCTGCCGGCGTAGGACTGGATGGTGGAGATGCCCATCTTGGAGGCAATCTTCACGATACCGGCCAGCACGGCCTGGTTGTAGTCCTGCACAGCGGCGTAGTAGTCCTTGTCCAGCAGGCCGTCCGTGATGAGCGCGCCGATCGTCTCCTGCGCAAGATAGGGATTGATGGCGGCGGCACCGTAGCCCAGCAGGGTCGCAAAGTCATGCACAAGGCGCGGCTCGCCGCTCTCAAGGATCAGCGCCATGGCGGTGCGCTTGCGGGTACGCACCAGATATTTGCTGACCGCGCCGACAGCCAGCAGGCTGGGAATGGCGACATGGTACTCGTCAATGTCGCGGTCAGACAGAATCAGGATGTTGGCGCCATCGCGGTAGGCGCGGTCCACATCGACAAACAGCCGGTCGATGGCTTTTTCCAGATCGGTGTTCTTGTAGTAGCAGATGGACAGCGTCACAACCTTGAAGCCGGGCACATCCATCGCTTTGATCTTGAGCAGGTCGGTCTCGGTCAGGATCGGGTTCTCGATCTTCAGCACCTTGCAGTTGTCGGCGTTTTCCTCCAGCAGATTGCCCTGCGCACCGACATAGACGGTGGTGGAGGTGACGATCTTCTCGCGCAGGGCATCGATCGGCGGGTTTGTGACCTGCGCGAACATCTGCTTGAAATATTCGCTCAGGGACGGGCGGGTGTGGCTCAAAACGGCCAGCGGGGTATCGCTGCCCATCGCCCCGGCAGGCTCGCTGCCGTTCTTCGCCATCGGCAGCAGGATCGTCGAGACATCCTCATACCGGTAGCCGAACGCTTTCTGCAGCTGGACAAGCTGCTCCTTGGTGTAGGAGGGAACCTTCTTGTTGGGGACCTTCAGGTCGGACAGCGGGACCAGATTGCGGTCCAGCCACTCGCCGTAGGGCTGGCGGCCGGCGTAGTCGGCCTTCAGCTTTTCATCATCGACAAGCTCGCCCTTGATGGTATCGACCAGCAGCATCTTGCCGGGGCGCAGGCGGTCCTTGCGGACGATCTCCTCAGCGGGCAGATCCAGCACGCCGACCTCGCTGGAAAGGATCAGTCGGCCGTCCTTCGTGATGTAGTAGCGGCTGGGGCGCAGGCCGTTGCGGTCCAGCACCGCGCCCATGACATCACCGTCACTGAACAGGATGCTGGCAGGGCCGTCCCACGGCTCCAGCATCGTGGCGTAATACTGGTAAAAATCGCGCCGCTTGGGGTCCATCGCCTTGTTATTGTCCCACGGCTCGGGGATCGTGACCATGACGGCCAGCGGCAGATCCATGCCGTTCATGACCATAAATTCCAGCGTGTTATCCAGCTGGGCAGAGTCGGAGCCGCCCTGATTGACGATGGGCAGAACCTTCGTCATATCGTCCTTCAGATAGTTGGAGCCGATGGTCTCCTCGCGCGCAAGCATCGTGTCCACATTGCCGCGGATCGTGTTGATCTCGCCGTTGTGCAAAATAAAGCGGTTGGGATGGGCGCGGTTCCAGCTGGGGGCCGTGTTGGTCGAAAAGCGGCTGTGCACCATGCCGATGGCGGATTCGTAGTCGGTATCCTGCAGGTCGGGGTAGAACAGCCGCAGCTCCTTGACGAGGAACATGCCCTTGTACACGATGGTGCGGCTGGACAGGCTGCAGACATAGGTGTCGGGGCTGGACTGCTCAAAGACGCGGCGCACCACATACAGGCGGCGGTCAAAGGCGATGCCCGCCTCTAGGCGCTGCGGCTTGCCCACAAAGCCCTGCCAGATGCTGGGCATACAGGCCACAGCCTTGTGGCCGAGGATCGCGGGGCAGGTGGGTACCTCGCGCCAGCCCAAAAACGGCAGACCCTCTTTTTTGCAGATGATCTCAAACAGCTTTTTGGCCTGGTTGCGCTTCAGCTCGTCCTGCGGGAAAAAGAACATGCCAATGCCGTATTCGCGTTCTTTCCCCAGGGTGATGCCCAGCTCGGCCGCAATTTTCTGAAAGAATTTGTCGCTGATCTGTGTCAGAATGCCTACGCCGTCGCCGGTCTTGCCCTCAGCGTCTTTGCCTGCGCGGTGCTCAAGATGCTCCACGATCTGCAGTGCATCGTCAATGGTCTGGTGGCTCTTGCGGCCCTTGATGTCCACGACCGCACCGATGCCGCAGTTGTCATGCTCAAATTGGGGGCTGTACAGCCCGGCGGGGGACTTGCGCTCGGTAAAGTTTTCCATGCCTTGTAATCGCTCCTTCCCAAATACCGAAAGCATCGCAGCTACGCACATAACGCTGCAGCTCTCGGGGTAAACAAAAAAGACGCCCCCACAGGGCGCACAGGCCCCTTATGGGAACGTCTTTGTTCTTATCTGCATCATACCATAGATACAGGTGCTTTACAATGTTAAAGCAAAAGATTTTACGGAAATTAAGCAAAAAAGATTTCTAAATTTAATTTGAGAAGGTGAAACCTAATAAAATTAAGCACGCGATATGTTGTAGGGGCGGTATATATGCTGCCCGCGGCTTAACGGTATACCCCTTTTCCGGTTTGCATCGTAGGGAGGGGTCTTGACCCCTCCGCGGCGGCCAGAGGGCTGGCCGCCCTACGGTCTGCCGGAAGGTACATGCCGCCCTGCGGGGCGTCGGGGACGCCGCCCCTACACAGTGCGTCGCGCTGTAGGGGCCGGGCATGCCCGGCCCGCGGCCTCCCGAAACCGCCCGTTTACGGTTGCTACGCAGGGGAGAGATTCATCCCTCCCGCGCCGTATGCCTCCGCCGCCCAAACAAAAATCGCGCAAGGCTTTTCGCCCTGCGCGGTCATTTTGCATACTAAAAACGTTACGCCGTCTTTTCCTCATTCTGCTTTTTCAGCTCGGCAAGGATGTCGGCGAGCAGCTCCTCCTGCGTGGGGGCGGCGGGGGCTTCCGGCTCTGCGGGGGCCTCCTCCTTGTGCTTGCCAAGGTCCATCAGCTTGTTCATGCCCTTGACGATGAGGAACAGCACCAAAGCCATGATCAGGAAGTTAATGACCGAGGTGATGAAGGCACCGTACTTGAAAACCAGCTTGCCATCGCCGAAAACATCCCACATCATGGCGTCAAAGTTGACCTTGCCCAGAATACCCAGAATCGGGCTGATGAGGTTGTCAGTCAGCGAGGTCACGAGCGTTGAGAACGCGCCGCCGATGATGACACCGATGGCCATATCCATCATGTTGCCCTTCAGGGCAAAGGATTTGAATTCTTCCCAAAACTTTTTCATAAAGAAACCCCTCTTTACAAAAACTGCGGCGTGGTGTTATTCCGCGCCGCAGCAAATTTACCGTAATACCGCAGCCGCCGCAGCGGCGGTTAAGCCGTCAGGCGGGCAATGGTGCTGCCTTACTTTTTCAGCAGCTTGGCCACCGTCTGGGCGGCGTTGTCAAGATAGTCGCCCGCAAAGACCTCGATCATGCCGGCATCGGCCTCCTTGGCCAGCTCGGGGTCAATAGGCATTTTTGCCAGCACCGGCAGGCTGTACTTGTCGGCAATCTCATCCACATGGCTGTCGCCAAACACATGAATGTGCTTGCCGCAGTCGGGGCAGACGGCGTAGCTCATGTTCTCGACCAGACCCAAAATGGGCACATGCATCATCTGGGCCATCTGGACGGCCTTGCCAACGATCATGCCGACCAGCTCCTGCGGGCTGGACACGATGACGATGCCGTCCACCGGCAGCGTCTGAAAGACGGTCAGCGGCACATCGCCGGTTCCCGGGGGCATATCAACGAACAGGAAATCAACATCCCACACGACCTCCTGCCAGAACTGCTTGACAGCACCGGCAATGACGGGGCCGCGCCAGACCACGGGGGCCTCGGGGTCATCAAGCAGCAGATTGATGCTCATGATCTCAACGCCGGTGCGGCTGCAGATCGGGTTGATGCTCTCGCCGTCACCGGTGGCAGGGCCCTTCACGCCGAACAGGCGGGGAATAGAAGGACCGGTAATATCGGCGTCCAGCACGCCGACCTTGTAGCCAAGGCGGCGCATCGAGACGGCCAGCATGGCGCTGGTCATGCTTTTGCCAACGCCGCCCTTGCCGGAAACAACGCCGATGACCTTTTTGATACGGCTTCTTGCGTGCGGCGGCTCATGCTGCGGCGCGCGGTGATCGCAGTTAGCCTGACAGCTGCTGCAATCATGGGTACATGCTTCGCTCATTTGTAAATGCTCCTTTAAAAATGCTCTTATAATAGTGTACCAAAATTCGCGCAGCTTTGCAAGATGCTGCGCAGCGAAAAGGCTTCCCCCAGAGGGGGAAGCTGTCCGCGAAGCGGACTGATGAGGGGCAGACTTTCCGTGATTGCCCGGTAACGGGTGGCCGCGATAACGTCGCCCCTCATCCGGCCTGTGGCCACCTTCCCCCAAGGGGGAAGGCTTCACGCGCTGGTATACCCGCTGCGTCTTCCGCATATCCATCAGCAGGGGAAGGGGGCGGCGTATGAACAACCGCAGAAATTATCTGCACAATGCGGCGCTGCTTACCGGGTCGGGGCTGGTGCTGCGGCTGCTGGGTATGGGGCTTCGGGTCATGGTGGCAGCGGCCCTCGGCAGTGAGGGAATGGGGCTGTACCAGCTGATTCTGGCGCTTTACATGGTGTTCGTCTCCTTTGCCACGGCGGGCATCCATGTGGCCTCGGCGCGTCTGGCAGCCCAAAGTCTGGCCCGCGGCAGCGGTATGACGCAGACGCTGCGCGGGCTATGCGGCACGGCGCTGGGCTTTGGCACAGCGGCCATGGCTGCGCAGGCCGTGCTGGCAGGCCCCTGCGCGCGGTATCTGCTGCATGACATCCGTGCCGAGACGGCGTTGCTGATCCTGGCACCGAGCCTGCCGTTTATGGCGGTGTCGGGGGCGGTGCGGGGGTGCTTTCTGGCGGCGCGGCGGGTGCAGCCCAACATCACAGCGCAGCTTGTTGAGCAGCTTGTGCGGATGGCGGTGGCAGCGGCGGGGCTGCGCCTGCTGGCGCAGTGGGGTGCAGGCTACGGCTGCGCGGCTGTCATGCTGGGCAACACAGTCAGTGAGGGAATCTCCTGCGGTATTATGCTGCTTTTTGCGGCCCGAACACCGGAATTTGCGCCCCGCCCCGGCGCCCCGCTGCACCCCTACACCGCGCGGGAGCTGTATAGTATCCTCTGGCCGGTCGAGGGCAGCCGCCTGCTGGCCAGCGCCCTGCAGGCTGCCGAGAGCAGCCTGATCCCTTATACGCTCACCCTCTATACCGGCAGCCGCACTGCGGCGATGGCGCAGTACGGTGCGCTCAAGGGGATGGCGCTGCCGCTGCTGTTTTTTCCGTTTTCGGTGCTGACCGCCCTGTCCGGCCTGCTGATGCCGGAGATCACCCGCGCCCATACCCGGGGGGATGCAGCCGCCGCGCGGCGGCTGGTGTTTACCATGCTGCGCTTCACCGGCGGGTTTTCTGTGCTGGCGGGGGCAGGGTTTGTGCTGCTGGGCGCGCCGCTGGCAGAGCTTGTCTACCGCGATGCCATGGTGGGCCGCTATGTGCAGATTTTGGGGCTGGCCGCGCCCTTCATGTATCTGGAAAGCATGGTGGACGGTGTACTCAAGGGATTGGGGGAGCAGCTGGCCACCTTCCGGTATTCGCTGCTGGATTCGGTGTTCCGCATCACAGCCATCCGGCTTGTGCTGCCGCAGTACGGCATGGCAGGCTTCCTGTGGATTATGATCGCATCAAATGTGATGACCTGCGGATTGAATATGAGAAGGATGATGGTACAAATAAAAAAGCCTTCCCCCTAGGGGGAAGGTGGCCGAGGCCCCGTCCGAGGGCGGATGAGGGGCGGTGTGGCCTTGCTTGCCTGTGAATGGGTTATTGCGGGAAGTCTGCCCCTCATCAGTCAGCGGGCGGGGCCGCTGACAGCTTCCCCCCCTAGGGGGAAGCCGTGCATCTTATAAGGTCTCTCCACTCACCAGCCCGTTCCACAGCCTATAATACACGCCCTGCTTTGCCAGCAGCGCTTCGTGGCTGCCCTCCTCCTCGATGCCGTCCCGACCTAAGACAAGGATGCGGTCGGCGTTCTGGATGGTCGTCAGCCGGTGGGCGATCGTCAGGGTCGTGCGGCCCTTGGCCAGCTTGTCAAGGCTCTGGCCGACCAGAATCTCGCTCTCGTTGTCGAGCGCGCTGGTGGCCTCGTCCAGCAGCAGGATGCGCGGGTTCTTCAAAAATACGCGGGCGATGGCAAGGCGCTGCTTCTGCCCGCCCGAAAGCTTGACGCCGCGCTCACCGACATAGGTGTCGTAGCCGTTCTTCAATGCGCGGACAAAGCCGTCGGCTCCGGCCAGACGGGCGGCCTCCTCGATCTCGGCACGGGTCGCACCGGGGCGGCCGTAGGCGATGTTCTCCGCCACGGTGCCGCTGAACAGATAGACATCCTGCTGCACCACGCCGATGGCCTCGCGCAGGCTGCGCAGTGTGACGCTGCGCACATCCTGCCCGTCGATCAGGATCTTGCCGCCCGTCACATCATAAAAGCGGGGGATCAGGTTGCAGAGCGTGGTCTTGCCGCCGCCGGAGGGGCCGACCAGCGCAACATTCTCGCCGGGGCGGATCTTGAGATTGACATGGCGCAGGACCTTATTGTGATCATCAGGGTACTCAAAGCTGACATCGCAGAAGTCGATGCCGCCCTCCCGCACCTGCAGCGGCTCCGCACCGGGAAGGTCGGCGATGGCAATGGGGGTGTCCATGATCTCGGCAAAGCGCTCAATGCCGGTCATGCCGCGCTGGAACTGCTCGGCAAATTCCACGATGCGGCGGATGGTGGCGATCAGCGTGGAGACATACAGCACATAGGCCACCAGATCGCCCGCGCTGATGGCACCGTACACGAGGGAAAGACCGCCGGCCAGAATGACGACAAAATACATCAGGCCGTCAAAAAGGCGGGTGGACGTGTTGAAGGCCGCCATGGCGTGATAGCCCAGCGTCTTGATTTTTTCAAAATCGCGGTTGCCCTGCTCAAACTTTTCGCGCTCCAGATCCTCGGCTGCAAAGGCCTTGACCACACGCTGGCCGAGCAGACTGTCCTCAATGGTGGCGTTCAGCTCACCGATCTGAAAGCGCTGCTGGCGGAACCGCTCGCGCAGCTTGTGGTTCAGCTTGACCGAGACAACGCCCATCAGCGGCACACAGGCAAAAACAACGAGGGTCAGCGGTATGTTGGACTGACAGAGGATCACGAACGAGGCGGCGATCTTTATGCCTGCAATGAAAAACTCCTCGGGGCAGTGGTGGGCAAACTCGGTCACATCGAACAGGTCGTTCGTGATGCGGCCCATGATCTGGCCGACCTTGGTGTTGTTGTAGTAGGTGTGGTCGAGCTGCAGCAGATGGTCAAAGGCATCGTGGCGCATATCGGTCTCGATATGCACGCCCATGATATGGCCAACGCCGGACATAAAGTAGCTGGCTGCACCGTCAATGACGCGCAGCACAAAGTAAAGCGCCGCCAGCTTCAGCACGGTTTCGGCCGTCAGGGACGCTGCCGTGACCGTGTTTGTCAGGGTGCGCATGATGGTGGGCAGTGCAATATCGCACAGGGTCGTCAGTGCGGCGCAGAACAGATCAAAGGCCAGCACGCCGCGGTACTTGACCAGATAGGGGAGAAAGCGTCGGATCAGCGCACTGTTTTTCGGGCGCTGCGGAGTAGTGGTTTCGGACATGGGTACCTCTTTCGTTTGATTTATGAAATAGAATGGATGCAGAAAATGTGGGGGCGAGCATGGTTCGCCCGTGCAGCGCGGCAGCAGGCGCGGTGGTTTCGGGTCGATGCCAGGCATCGACCCCTACACCGTAGGGGCGGATTCCATATCCGCCCGGAAGCTTTGCGGCTGCCGCTATGTCCCGCGGGCGACCAATGGTCGCCCCTACAGGGCGGTTATTCTGCCGGTGTCTCCGATGCCGGTTCTGCCGTAACTTCGGGTTGTTCCTCTGCGGGGGTGGATTCGGCGGGCGTTTCCGGCGCGGTAGGTTCGGCGGGGGGATCGGGTTGGGTCGGCTCCACAGGTGTAACGGGGTCGGGCGGGGGCGCGGGCTCCAATGCGGGGAGCACCTCGCTGTAGGTCTGCCCGCAAACCGTGCAGGTGTAGACATTGCGCCCCTCCACGCCGACTTGAGCATCAACATGCTCGGTCTGCTGCCAACTGTGCTGCCCTGTGGCGGGAATCTCTTCCTGAATCTGCTGGCCACAGATCGCGCAGGTGCGGGTCAGCACACCGGGCGCGCCGCAGGTGGCTGCTTGGGTGACGATGCCTTCATCGTAGGTGTGGGTGTGCTGCGATTCCTCAGTTTTTGTCTCGCTGCATCCCTCGCGGCGGCAATAGTAGGTGATATAGTCACCGCTGCGCACCCCGCCATCCCAGTCATGGCCGAGGGCGGGCAGCTCTTTTTCAATGATTTCACCGCAGATCGTGCATGTATACTTGGCGGAGCCGTTGGTTGTGCAGGTGGGGTTCACCCGTGTGCCCTCGACCTCAACATAGTTGTGCTCGTGGGCATCGGCCTTGAAGTGTGCCGTCAGCACCACACCGCCTGCATCGGCGTCCTGCGGCATCGTAAAGCTGAGGGATTCGCTGCTGTAGCTGCCGCCTGAGCTGGCGGTCCAGCCCGCAAAGACAAAGCCTGCGTCCGGCACGGCGGTCACGGCCCCGGCGGTCGCGCCCTTTTTGACAAGCTGGCTGGTGGTGCCGGACAGCGTGCCGCCGTGTTCAGCGACAAATTCCAGCGGGACCTTGGCACCGCGCACGGCGATGGGGTCCTTTGTGATAAGGTTTGCGGGAACGCCGTCCGGCTGCGGGATGCTCCCCAGTGGCTGCGGGCGGCGGTCCTCAGTCTGGTATGCGTGGGTGCGTACATAAGTAAAATACGCTTCAACGGCCTTTTTGGAGAGGTGTACGCCGTCTGACAGGGTGTAGTCGGTTTTGGCCCAGCCGGTGGCATCGTCCCGCAGGACCTCGGCGCTGTTCAGAAACTTAAAGCCGTTTTCTTCGCACATCTGTACCAGAGCGGCATTGTAGGCATCGACCTGCGTCATCGTCAGGTTCGTGTTTTCGCGCTGCTTGTCCAGCGGCGGGATGGCGCTTACGATGATGTCGCAGTAGGACCACGCCTGCCGGATGGCCTGCAGCCCCTGCAGATAGGTGGCGATGAACCGGGTCGCATCGGTGGAGGCACCGGAGAGGTTGTTTGTGCCGTAGCAGATGATGATCCGCTTCGGCTTGAGCATGGCAACCGATTCCGGCACGGTGTACATGGTCGAGGAGCCCTTGAACTTTTCGCATTTCAGCGTGGTGATCGCGCCCGCGCCCATGCTGACAACACCGATGTTGTTGGAAAGGCTTGTAAAAGCGGTGCCCGTATCATCGGCATACAGCAGGTAGCGCGCGGTGTTGGAATCCCCGATGAAAAGCGTTTCATCCAGATAGCTGCGCCCGGCGTCTGCGCCTGCGGGCAGCACGGTGCCCACTGCGGCGGCGGGCTCGGCTGCCGCAGGCTGCGCGGTGGCCGCAGGCGCGGCGGTGGGGGCGGCACTTTCCGCCGTGGCGGGCTGCCGGAGGGTGTCGGGTGTTTTGGGGGCGCAGGCGGTCAGGCAGCCGGCCAGCCCAAGCGCAGCAAGCAGGACAGATACTTTCATGAAGGGCACCTCGCACAAAAGTTTGTAGTTGTTTCTATGATACACCATTTTTTCGAGATACGCAAACGAAACGAAGTGGTTTTACAAAATTATTGAAAAACGATAAAAAATACTTGCAAAACGATATGCGATGTGCTATACTGCAGGCAATAAACCGGGAGGCGGATACAGATGAAGCAGCTTTGGAACGATCAGAGAAGCATACTTTTGACCCGCGCCGTTGTGGCGCTGGCGATTGCGGGCAGCGTGGTTATGACGGTATGCGGCCCGAAGATCACGCATTGGATGGTTACGGCACATGGGCTGCCGCCGCGCAGCGGCCCCCTGCTGCTGGGGATGGGGTATGCCTGCGCCGCGCTGGCGCTGGTCATGCTGTGCAGCCTGTATCAGTTTTTGCGCCGCATTGAAGCGGGCGAGGTCTTTGTCTCCACCAATGTTGCGGCTCTGCGGTGCATCAGCTGGTGTTGTGCTGGCGCAGCGGGATTCTGCCTGTTGGCAGCGGGGATCTATCTGCCGTTCCTGTTCTTGGCGGTGGCGGCAGGGTTCATGGCGCTGATCGTCCGGGTGCTGAAAAACGCCTTTGCGCAGGCCGTCCGCATGAAGGACGAACTGGACTACACCGTGTAAGGGGGGCGTCACGATGCCTATTGTGGTCAATCTGGATGTCATGATGGCCCGCCGCCACAAGGCGGCGGGCGAGCTGGCCGAGGAGATCGGCATCACCCCGGCGAATCTGTCCATCCTGAAGAACAACAAAGCCAAAGCGGTGCGGTTTTCTACATTGGAGGCGCTTTGCAGGGCGCTGGACTGCCAGCCGGGGGACATTTTGGAGTTTGTGCCGGACGAGGATCGGTAGAGGCCGGACATGTCCGGCCCCTACGGGAAGGTGGTTTCGCTATGCTGTATGCACTTTTGATGTACCCGCTGGCGTATTTTTATCTGCGCGGAGTGATGTTTCCGCAGTCATATCCGGATTGGGGAATGCCGGTTTTTGCGGCGCTGTTCATTGTGTATGTGGACTGTGCCGCCCGCGCCGCGCACCGCACCGCCGCTAAGGAAACGCCGCTCTGGGCCGTATGCTGGATGGCGCTGGCCGTGGCGTACCCGCTGTACGGCTACCAGCCTGGGCCGCTGGGGGACTGGCAGTGGATGGCATGGCATCTGTTCGCCGTCTGGTATGTGCTGGCACGGTGCGGGATGCTGGCGCAGGGGCAGAGCGGCAGTCTGGCCCCGCTGGACGCGCTGGCCGGATTTGTCCTCCTGCCGTTCGGGAATTTCTTCCTGCGGGCGCGTACCGTCTTTGCTGCGCTGCGCACCCGTCTGCAGGACCGCACGAGGACACGAAAAGTTCTGCACCTCATCGTTACGGCAGCGGTGACGCTGGCGCTGTGCGGTGTGGCATGGGGGCTGCTGGCAGCGGCCGATGCCAACTTTGCCGCGCTGGGGCAGCAGGTGTCCGACTGGTGGAGCAGGCTGCTGAACAATGTGAGATTCATTGACCGGCTGATGTATATCCTGCTCTCACTCCCGGTGGGTGCGTGGCTGTACGGGCTGGTGGGCGGCTCCCTGCGCCGCAAAGCCCCGCCCACCACGGCGCAGCAGTGTGCCGCTGTGCTGGAAAACTGCCGCATTGTGCCGCGCACCACGGCGGTGGCGGCTGTAACGGCGCTATGCGGCGTCTATGCGTTGTTCTTTGCCGTGCAGGCAGGGGAGTGGCTTGCCGCTGCGCCGCTGGGGCTGGACGCACCGGACACCGCCGCTTTTGCGGTGAACGGCTTTTGGGAGTTGCTGAAAATCCTGCTGCTCAATTTTGCGGTGCTGGCGGGCATACAGTTCTTTGGCCGTGCGCCGCTGCCCAAAGCGTTGGCCGCCGTGTTCTGCGGGTTCGGCGTGGCTTTTGCTGCGCTGGCAGCGGGCAAGCTGGCTGTCTATGTGACGCTCTGCGCCCTGACGCCCCGGCGGTTCACGGCTGCATGGTGCCTGTTTGTGCTGGCCGTCTGTGCGGTGCTGGCGCTGGTGCGGGTGTTCAGGCCGATCCCGGCGGCGAAGCTCGCTATTTTTGCGGCGGCGGTCAGCTTTACACTGCTCTGCTGCGTGAATGTGAAGCAGCGGGTCATTGATGTGAATCTGGCACGGTATGAAGCCGGGATAGATGAAGAACTGGATTGGGGCGTTTTGTGGGAGTGCGGGTATAAGGAGAACGCAGCGCAGTAGGGGCCGGGCATGCCCGGCCCGCGCGCGTAAGGCAAACAGGCGCTTGCGGGAAAGCCGCACGGAGGGGTCAAGACCCCTCCCTACAGGATGACGATAACGGGTGCTTTGTAGGGAGCGGTCTTGACCGCTCCGCGGGATGTGTACGGTAAACGGCTGCCTGCCAGAAGGCTGCGGGCCGCATATATGCGGCCCCTACAAACCTGCCGGGAGGTTCTGTAGGGGGCGGCGTCCTCGACGCCCCGCGGAGGTGCACGGCAGACGACTGCCTGCCGGAAGGCCGCGGGCCGGGCATGCCCGGCCCCTACAAGACAACGAAAACAGGGACACCAGCCCTTCCGGGTCGATGTCCCTGTTTCTTATGCGATTTTACACTTTCTTAAACCCTACGCTCTGCATAAACCGCACAAACGCGGCCTGACCCTGAGCGTCCTGCTTAAAGACACCGGCATTCTCCAGCACATGGCTGAACACCGTGCCGATCTCGGCCTTGACGGCCTTGTTGGCGGCCTCGGGCTTCATGCTGGTGCCGTACTTGGCGATCAATTCATCAATCCAGTCGGCATGGACAGCCAGTGCATCGCCCTCGATACGGCTGGTGTTCGGGCGCTGGCCCGCCAAAATCTCCGCGATCTGCGCACCTTGATCCTTCAGGCGGGCGGGCAGGATGGCCAGACCCATGACCTCGATCAGGCCGATGTTTTCCTTTTTGATGTTGTGGTATTCCTTATGCGGGTGGAAGATACCGTCCGGGAACTCCTCGCTGGTGCGGTTGTTGCGCAGCGCAAGGTCAAGGATGAACCCGTCAGTCTCATCGTAGTGCAGGATCGGTGTCACGGTATTGTGCGGTGTGCCGTCCGTTTCTGCCAGAATACCGACACTCTCATCGCTGTAGGCGCGCCATGCGCTCAGGATGTTGTTGGCCACGATCTGCATCTGCTGGCTGCTGCGGCCGACCAGACGCACGGCGGAAACAGGCCAGTTCAGGATGCCCGCCCTGACGCCGGGGTAGCGGATGTCGGTCATCGGTACGGCAATGTCAGCCTTCTGCATCGGGAAAACATACCGTCCGCCCTGAAAATGGCTATGGCTCAGGATGCTGCCGCCCACGATCGGCAGATCGGCGTTGGAACCGCAGGTATAGTGGGGGAACTGTGCCACAAAGTCAAAAATCTCGGCCAGCGTCTGTTTGTTCATCTCCATGGGCTTATGCTGATCATGCAGCATGATGCAATGCTCATGGAAGTAGGCGTAGGGGCTGTACTGCAGGTAGAACTGCTCCCCTGCGAGCGTGATGGGCACAATGCGGTGGGTCTGCCGCGCGGGGAAGTTGATGCGGCCCGCGTAGCCGATATTCTCCTTGCAGAGCATGCAGGCGGGGTAGCCGGCCTTGGGCTGCAGACGCTCCAGCGCGATGGTCTTGGGGTCTTTTTCAGGCTTGGTCAGGTTGATCGTGATCTCCAGCTCACCGTAGGGGGTGGCGGTGTTCCACTGGATGTTCTTGGCAATCTGCGCGGTGCGGATGTAGTTGGTATCCACGCAGAGCTGATAGAACCAGTCGGTCGCAGCCTTGGCACCCTGCTTCTGGTAGAGTTTCTTGAACTTTTTGCAGACCTCGCTCTCGCGGGGCATCAGGGCACCCATCAGGCGGGTCTCAAAGTTGATGCGGTACTGATTTACGGCACCGTCAAAAAGCTCCTTCTGCGCGGCCAGCTCCACCATTTCATCCAGCAGGGCGGCGGGCGTCTCGGGGTCCTCCTTCGGGGGCTTGGCCTCGCTGGGGGCAGCCAGTGCCAGCAGATCCAGCAGCGTGTTGCGCGCCACCAGAACATCGAGATCCTTGATAAGCTTATGCTTGCGGCCGAAGCGCAGCAGGCGCTCTACATCCAGGGCAAGGCGTGCGTCACGCTGCTCCGGGGTCAGGGTCATAAGATCAACTTCATTCTTTGCCATGATTGCCCTCCTGTAGCGGTGTGTTGTGTATTCTGTTGTATTAACCATACCGCCTTTTGCCTCCGCTTTCCATAGCATTGTGTGTCAGGGTTTTGCAATTTTCAACCAAACGCCGCCGATTGTACATCGCCGCTTTAAGATGACGCTGCCTTATAAAAAATCCCCCGTCATACGGCGGGGGAAAAGCACGGTGTGCTGTTTACTTCTTCAGATCGCTGAACAGGTCTTTCCTGTACACGCCGTCTGCGACCAGCTTGGCAAAGCTGTCGATGACGGTCTGCTTGTCCTCGGCGTAGGTCACACCGAACCACTTGTCGTGGGTGGGCAGCACCTTGACGCTGACCTTGTCCGCGTGCAGCAGCTCATCAATGTAGATGGGCAGCAGATACTCGGCCTTGAGCGGGTTGGCAGGCGCGGCCTTCTCAAAGAACTCTACAAAGCCGGCATCGAGCAGATCGACAAACTCTGGGGTCAGTGCCCACATATTCATCGAGACAAGGCTCTCGACGTCGATGCTCTTGCCGCCTGCGGCTGCGCCGTCGGCGGTCTTTTCAATGCCGCTGGTCTCCAGCACGCCGGTCAGGTAATGGGCCTCGTTCATCTGGCAGATGCCGCGGGTCACGGCGCCGTTGTCGCTCAGGGTGTTCTTCAGCACAAAGCCGGCCATGGCCAGA
The DNA here is from genome assembly GCA_900540595.1 of uncultured Oscillospiraceae bacterium. GTDB lineage: Bacteria > Bacillota > Clostridia > Oscillospirales > Ruminococcaceae > Gemmiger. The sequence goes on along the minus strand of UQGL01000001.1, from coordinate 36,265 downwards.
TCACCGGCCTTGTCGGGCGTGTAGCCCTGCAAAAAGTCATGCAGCTGGACAAAGGCCTCCTTACCGTAGTAGTCATCGGCATTGATGACGGCGAACGGCTCCTTGATGATGCCCTTGCAGGCCAGCACGGCCTGACCGGTGCCCCAGGGCTTGGAGCGTCCCTCCGGCACGGAATACCCTGCGGGGACATTCTCCAGCGCCTGAAAGGCGTAGTCGATCTCAACGCCCAGTTCGGCGCAGATCTTCTCAATGCGGTCGCCGATGGCCTCCTTGAAGGCATCCTCGATGTCGTGGCGGATGATAAAGACGATCTTGTCAAAGCCGGCCTCGATGGCGTCATGAATGGAATAGTCCATGATGATCTCGCCGTTGGGACCCACAGCCGCCAGCTGTTTGATGCCGCCGCCGAAGCGGGAGCCAATGCCTGCGGCCATAATAACCAGAGCAGTTTTCATGATTTTCCTCCTAATTTTAACACCATTGGTGTATTGCGCGTTCTTCTTCTTTGGTGATGCTGTGTTTATCTAGGGGGCGATGCCTGCATCCGCCCCTACAGGATCTGATTTAATAGCCGCTTATCGACATGGCGTACTGTACAAAGCCGGGCCCAGCCAGATTGATGACCAGCGAGGCAAGCAGCAGCATGATGCCGAAGTAGAGCAGCGCCGCCAGCAGATTTGTGCCGCCCTTCTGCAGCAGGGCATCGGTGCGGGCCTCGCCGTCAGGGTAGTCGGCGTAGATGCGGTCAATGTTTTTCTTGGCCTCTCTGCGGTACCAGGAGACCGCAAACAGCCCCAGAATGATGTTCAGTGCCCAGGATGCCACGGCGCAGACATTGACGGCGGCCGGCAGCCAGCCCAGCGGCATCGCGCCGAGGAGCGAGGGGTTAAAGACCGAGATGATCTCTATAAAGGTAGGGATGCTCAGCACAATGGTCAGAATGGCAGTCAGCAGACCCTCCTTCCACATTTTGCGGTAGAACAGGTACGCCGGGCCGAAAAGGAACGCCGACAGGCAGACAGCGGCCTTGCGGTTCGTGATGCTCATGCGGAAAAACTGCATCAGGTAGTACATCGGGCTGCGGCCTACATAGGCGGCCCAATCCTTAGCCTTGATGCCGTCGATCGTATCCTCGGGGCCGATCTCCCGGCGGTAGATGCCGCCCTCCCGGTCAGCGCTGTAGGTTTCGATGTGCGGGCCGGGGGCAGCGCTGCGGTTGTTCACCGCAGACGGGTCGCGGGCGTAGATGGGGACCTGCTCCTCGGGCTTGGCGGCATCGGCGCTGTCGGCCTCGCTGCGGGGCAGGGGACAGCCGCAATGGCTGCAGCGGGCCGCGCCCGGTGTGTTGCGGGTGCCGCAGTTTGGGCAGGTGGCCTCATGCGCGGCCTTTACGGCCTCGGGGCCGATCTCGGGCTGCCACTCAAACCCGGCGGCATGCTCGGAGCGGTGCATACAGGCCCCGACCTTTTTCCAGCAGTCCCGGTGGTAGGGGGTGCCGCAGTCGGGGCAGACAACGATGTCGTCCGTATCGGTAAAAGCCTGTTCACAGACAGGGCAATGGTTTCCTGTGTAGCGTGTCATTGAATATCCTCCCAGTAACATAAAGTCATTATACCGCATCAAATGGATAAATGCAAAGAAAACATAAAAACTTTACAAGATAAACGGAAAAACGGGCTTTTACAGCGGAGTTGTAGGGAGGGGTCTTGACCCCTCCGCGGAACCTGACGGCTGTCGCAGACTGCCCCGGGACGCATATATGCGTCCCCTACAAGCCTGCGGAAGGTCCGTAGGGGCGGCATATATGCTGCCCGGAAACCTTGCCGCTGCCGATAACGGCCCGGAGGGGTCAAGACCCCTCCCTACGAACCTTCATTATATATGATTTCCCCTCTTTACAACGCCCGCCAATTCGCTTATAATGGTACTATGTAATTTTATGCGAACTTATGGGATGAGGGATACTCTATATGATTACCATTGACGAACTGAAAGCAAAACTCGGCGGCATGAAGACTGCCGTGGACGACCTGCGGGACGCTCTTTCCATCGAAGCCAGCGAGAAGCGTCTGGCTGAGCTGGAGCACCAGATGACGATGCCCGGCTTCTACGATGATCAGGAGCGCAGCCAGAAGATCATCAGTGAGATGGGTGAGGTCAAAAATAAGCTGGAGCGCTTCGGCAAGCTCTCCACCCAGTATGAGGAGGCCGAGACCCTGCTGGAGATGATCGAGGAGGAGAACGACCCCTCCCTCGCCGCTGAGGGTGAGGAGGCTGTCAACGGTGTGGAGAAGGCCATTGATGAGCTGCAGCTTATGACGATGCTCAACGGTGAGTACGACCACAACAACGCCATCCTGACCTTCCACGCCGGCACCGGCGGCACCGAGGCGCAGGACTGGGCCGAGATGCTCTACCGCATGTACACCCGCTGGGCGGAGGCCCACGGCTACAGCGTTGAGGTGCTGGATGTGCTGGACGGTGATGAGGCCGGTATCAAGTCTGCCTCGATGATGGTCAAGGGCCCCAACGCCTACGGCATGCTCAAGAGCGAGCACGGTGTCCACCGTCTGGTGCGCATCAGCCCGTTTGACGCCAACGCCCGCCGCCAGACCAGCTTCTCCAGCCTTGAGGTCATGCCCGAGCTGGACAACAACATCAACATTGAAATCAACCCCGCCGACATCGAGATGCAGGTCTACCGCTCCTCCGGCGCAGGCGGCCAGCACATCAACAAGACGTCCTCTGCCGTCCGCCTGATCCACAAGCCCACCGGCATCGTGACGACCTGCCAGACCCAGCGCAGCCAGCTGCAGAACCGCGAGTACGCCATGGAGATGATGAAGGCCAAGCTGTACCAGATCGCTTTGCAGCAGCACAAGGATAAGATCGATGACATCAAGGGCGTCCAGAATGAGATCGCCTGGGGCCACCAGATCCGCAGCTATGTCTTTATGCCCTACACGCTGGTCAAGGATCACCGCACCAACTACGAAAGCGGCAATGTGCAGGCTGTCATGGACGGTGATCTGGACGGCTTCATCTATGCCTACCTGAAGGCAAGCTCCCGCGGCGAGCTGCAGGATGTCTGATATGAATGATCGTTTTATCCGCCTGTCCGTCTCGCTGTCCCGCCTGCAGAAGGTCATCCAGCGCATCAAGACGGACGGCATGAACCGCATTGAGCTGAAGGCCGGGCACACGCTGGTGCTTTGCCAGCTTGACGCTGCCCCTGACGGCTATCGTTTTTCAGAGCTGACCGAGCGGTGCGATCTTGACCCGGCAATGATCTCCCGCGTGCTGGCCGATCTGGTCCGCAGCGGTCTGGTCCAGAAGTGCGGCGCACCCGGCAAGTATAACGCTATCTACCGGCTGACCGATGCGGGCCGCGACCGTGCCGTGCGGGTAAGGGCCGTGGTGGCCGATGTGTCGCGCCGCGCCGATGAGGGGATAGACCCCGGAGAGCTGGCCATATTCTATAAAGTGCTTGCACAGCTGACCGAAAATCTCGAGGCTGTGGAGGCCGACCCCACGGCAGCCTTTGCACCGCTGGAGGACTGAGCCGGCGCTGCCCTGCTGACCAATATGAACAAAACTGCCCGACTGCACCAAAATGCAGCCGGGCACTTGTTTTGTTCATACTTGATGGGTATACTTGCCATAATAAAGCGATGTGGATCGTTTATGCTGTAGGGGCCGGGCATGCCCGGCCCGCAGCCGAACGGCAAACGCGCAATCACGGGAAAGCCGCGGGCCGCACATGTGCGGCCCCTACAACCCACCCAATTCCACCCGAAAGGAGCCTCCTACATGCCATCGTATCACGGGCTGACCGCTGCCGAGGTCGAAACGCGCCGCGCAGCGGGCCAGACGAATCAGCCGCCCCGCTCCCAGACCAAGACCACCGGTGAGATCGTGCGGGACAATATCTGTACCTATTTCAACCTTGTGTTTTTCGTGCTGGCCGTCATGCTGGCGCTCGTGCGCTCGTGGCTGAACATGGGCTTTCTCGGCATCGTGTTCTGGAATACCCTCATCGGCATCGTGCAGCAGCTGCGCGCCAAAAAGACCATTGATGAGCTGACCCTTGTATCGGCCCGTAAGGTGCGCTGCCTGCGCGATGGCCAATGGTGCGAGGTGCTCTCCGATGATCTGGTCCGGGACGATGTGGTGGAGTTTGGCGCGGGGGACCAGATCGTGGCAGACGCCGTTGTGCTGGACGGCAGCGCACAGGCCAACGAGTCCCTCATCACCGGCGAGGCCCGGGCTGTGCCGAAGGAGGCGGGCGGTGAGCTGCGGTCAGGCAGCTTTCTCATGGCGGGGCGCTGCACAGCGCGGCTGACCCATGTCGGCGCGGACAGCTACGCCAGCAAGCTGACAGCCGAGGCGCAGGCCAACGGCCACCGTGTCGCCCGGGGCGAGATGATGCGCAGCCTTGACAGGCTGATCAAATTTATCGGCATAGCGCTTATCCCGATCGGCGCGGTGCTGATCGGGAAGCAGCACTGGGTGCTGGCGCTGACGATGAAGGAGACTGTCAATGCCACGGTGGCGGCGCTCATCGGCATGATCCCCGAGGGGCTTTACCTGCTGACGAGTGTGGCGCTGGCCGTCAGCATGATGCGCCTTGCCAAACGCAGGGTGCTGACGCGGGATATGAACTGCATTGAAACGCTTGCCCGGGTGGATACCCTCTGCGTGGACAAGACCGGCACGATCACCGAGAGCGCCATGCAGGCGGATGACCCGCTGCCGCTGGCAGAAAATGCGCCGCTGGACGAGATCCTGCACGCCTTCTACGCGGGGGAGCAGCCCGACAACGACACCGGCCGCGCCCTGACCGACCGCTTTGGACAGGGGAGCGCCGGCTGGTTTGCGGTGAGCACGGTGCCCTTTAACACGGCGTACAAATACAGCGCCAAGGATTTCGGCGCACAGGGCTGCTATGTGGTGGGCGCACCGGATATTTTGGCGGGGCCCCGCGCCGGGGAGCTGACCGGCGCACTTTCCCCGCTGCTGGCACAGGGCCGCCGTGTGCTGCTGCTGGCAAAATACAACGCAGCCCTGCCTGACCCACCTGCGGCTCTGGATGCAGCGCAGCTGGAATTTTTGGCGCTGCTGCCGCTGCAGAACCGCATCCGGGAGAATGCCCCCAAGACCTTTCGATACTTTGCCAAGCAGGGTGTGGCAGTCAAGGTCATCTCGGGCGATGACCCGCAGGCTGTCAGCCATGTGGCGGCAGGCGCAGGCATTGCGGGGGCCGAGCACTGGGTGGATGCCGCCACCCTGCGCAGTGAGCAGGCGCTGGCCGAGGCAGCCGAAAAATACACGGTGTTTGGCCGTGTGACGCCGGAGCAGAAGCGCCAGCTTGTCCACGCGCTGCAAAAGCGCGGCCACACCGTAGCCATGACCGGAGATGGCGTAAATGACGTTTTGGCGTTAAAAGATGCCGACTGCGGCATTGCCATGGCATCGGGTGCGCAGGCGGCCAGTCAGGTCGCGCAGCTGGTGCTGCTCGACTCCGACTTTGCGGCCCTGCCCAGCGTGGTGGCCGAGGGGCGGCGTGTCATCAACAACATCCAGCGCTCGGCCTCGCTGTTTTTGGTCAAGAACATCTTCTCGTTCCTGCTCAGCATCGTGGCGCTGGGATTGCCGCTGGCCTATCCGTTCCAACCGCTGCAGTTGTCCCTCGTCACCTTTGCCACCATCGGCGCACCGGCATTCTTTCTGGCGCTTGAGCCGAACCATGAACTGGTGCGCGGCAAATTTATGCGCAATGTCATGCGGGCCGCCATGCCCGGTGGGCTTACGGATTTTCTGCTGGTGTTCTGCGCACAGGGCTTCGGCTTTGCGTTCGGCATCCCATCCGAGATGGTAGGCACGATCTGCACGCTGGCCATCCTCTGTGTCGGTCTGCAGATTTTGTGGGGCGTTTGTATCCCGTTCACGCCGCTGCACTGGGCTATCTGGGGCAGCATGGCGGCGGCGGGCATTGGCGGGGCGCTTTTGCTGGCACCGTGGCTGCCACTGGTCCGCCTGAATCTGGGCGGTGTGCTGGTACTCATCGTGCTGCTGGCGCTCAGTGCGCCGACACTGGCAGGGCTGACCTTCCTTGGCGAGCGGCTGCACGGTATCTATAATGACTTGAAAAACAAACACGCCCGCAAGCAGGCATAAAAATATCCCCCGCAGGCCGCCATGGTCTGCGGGGGAATTTTTTGCTCTCAGCCCTCAAGATCCTCCTTGATGAACATAAAGCAGAGGCTTACCGCAAGCAGGGCGCAGGACAGCCAGATCGTCTTGGCACCCAGCACAGCAACGCACTGGGTACCCACGCCGGCACCCAGCGCAAAGACAAGGATGACGCCGAAATAGTGCAGTGCCTTGTACAGCAGGCTTTTATCCCGCGTATGGCCGAACGCCACCAGAGAATCCATGCCGCTGCGCAGATTGCCGATGCACATGGTACTGGCAAACGGATAGCCGTGTACCTTGCGGAAGGCCTGTACCTGCATGGCGCAGGCAAAGGATACCAATGCGTTGGCACCCATGTCCCACGCGGCAGGGAAGAACCCGACCACGAACAGCAGTACGATCTCGGCCAGCAGCACCAGCTGCCGCCAGTGGACGCGTCTGGCCTCGCGCCAGCGCAGGCGGATGCACTCCGCCGCCGCCACACCCAGCGCAAAGGACAGCACGGGGATAAAATAGTGGGCGAACCGCGAAAAATCGCCCTCGAACAGGCTTTGGCTCATCAGGACGATGTTGCCGGTCTGGGCATTGGCAAACACCTTGCCGCGCCCAATGTAGGTGTAGGCATCCTGCAGTCCGCCCGATGCGGACAAAAACATGACCGTGCGGAATGCCTCGGACATCTGGCCGCGGTGATGCAATAGTGAATGTGACATGATTTTCCGACCCCTCTATGTGATTGCGCGTGCAGGGGCGGCCAACGGCTGCCCCTGCAATCATTGCCCATTATAGCGCGCCGCGCCGCCGCTGTAAAGTTTACGGCGACACATGCGGCGTTTTGTACCAAAGTGACGCGGCAAAACGGAGAAATATTTTATACAAAGTGCAGAAATTTGTGCAGGGGTATTACATAAGCGGAAAATTTGCGGTATACTGACTCCACTTTCCAACGCAGTGAGACAACAGCCGCAGGGCGTCGCAACGAGTTGAGCGACACCCTGCGGCTGTTTTTTGTTTTGGAGAAAATAACATACATATGAGGAGTAATTGCAATGCCGCAAACAAAGAAACAGGAAATCGTCTACACCGTCATGATGGTCTGCGTCATGGTCTACGGAATGGTCTGCTACAATATCGCACTGGATGTGGGCGGGATGCAGAATTTCATCTTCGCCGCTGCCCTCAGCGAGCTGCCCATCATGGGCGTCATCGGCTTCCTGCTGGATACCTTTCTGGTCGGTCCCGCGGCCATGCGCATCGCTATGGGTTGGTTCACCCCCGGCAAGGACAAGCAGGTGTTCCTGATTGCCGCCATCTCCTGCCTGTCCGCGTGGATGATGTGCCCGCTGATGAGCTTTTTCGCCACGCTGTTCTTCAAGGACAGCCACAACGCCAACTTCTTTGCCATCTGGGTGCAGACCACGGCGCTGAACTATCCCGCAGCCTTCCTGTGGCAGCTGTGCGGCGCAGGCCCGCTGGTGCGGTTCGTGTTCGGCAAAGGGCTGGCCGCCATGAAAAAGCAGTGAGATCGATTTCGCAAAACATCGACAGAAAAAACACAAACCCATTTTTGTACAAATAAAACTGTACAAAAACGACTTGCTATATTTGGTCATAGTGCTATAATTACGGCTGAACCTGAAAGTTGGGTGTACCTATTTATATAAATAAACAGGCTGCATCCGGCGGCGGTCAGGGGACTGACCGCCCTACGCCCGCAGCAACCCTACGGTTTATGGGTGGCTACAATTCTCAGGTAAAGCTCTCAAAGAGTGAGGTGCATTGCATGAAAGATGTGAACGACCTGATGCAGGCTATTTTGGAGATGGACGCCGCCCAGCGAAAGGTCAGTGAAAAGGCCAAGCTGGAACGCACGGCCCGGCTGGCCGCGCTGGACGAGCAGAAGCAGAAGATCATTGCGGAGTGTGACGCCCGCGAAAAGGCAGCCTGCGAGGCCGCCGCCAAGGCTGCCGAGCAAGGCAACGCCGCCGCCCTTGCTGCGCTGGAGCAGCAGTGCCAGCAGGCTGCCGAGGCCATGACCGCCGCCGCCCGGAGCCATGAAGCTGAATGGTGCGCAGCGCTTGTACAGCGCACCCTGAGCGGGGAGGCCGCACAATGACGAAGGCAAGCAATGCCTCCGGCAATGCGGTGCTGGCCAAGGCGCGGGCACTGTACGGACGCCGCCTGCGGGCAGAGGATTACCGCCGCCTGATGGGCTGCCGCACAATGTCTGAGTTGGCCGCCGCCCTCAAGGAGCAGCCGCTCTACAGCGCGGCGCTGGCCGATGTCAACCCCCAGTACGCCCGCCGCGCCCAGCTGGAAAGCCTGCTGCGGCAGAGCCTGTACACCCGGTATGACAGCCTTTGCCGGTATGACCGCAGCGCAGGCAGCAAGGTGTATGAATACTTTACCCTCTGCTGTGAGGTGGACGAGCTGACCGCCGCGATGCGCTGCCTGGATGCGGGCCGCCCGGGCGACTACCTGTTCCGGCTGCCCGAGTTCATGCAGCAGCGCTGCTGCATCGACCTCTATGCGCTGGCCAAGGCAACCGGGCTGGACGGTATTCTGGCTGCAGTGGCCGGTACCCCGTGGGAAAAGGTTCTGGCACCCTTACGCAACGCCAGAGCAGACCGGGGCCTGACCGCACAGGCCGAGCCGCTTTTGCAGGACTACCGCCACAAGACGCTTGTGGCGCTGGCACCGGCGGGCCATGGGCCTGCTGCCGAGCCGGGCCTGCGGGAGTTGATCGAGCTGGAGTGCGATACATCGGCGGTTTCCAATGCGGCACGGCTGATCCGCATCGGCGCGCCGGATTCCGCCGTGCGCAGCGCAGCGCGCCGCGACTGCACGGCCCTGACCGCTGCCGAGTGGGAGTATCTTCTGGCAGCCCGGGATCTTGCGGAGTTCAAGGCACGGTTTGCCAGAACGAAGTACGGCCCGCTGCTGGGCCACCACGAATACAGCGTGCTGAAGGAGGGCTTCTTCCACTACCGCTGCGACTGGTGCAAAAAGTGGCTCCGCTTTTCGACCGACCCGACGCTGGTCATGATGTGTTATGTCTGGCTGGCTCGCTGCGAGGTGCAGGATCTGGACCACATCATTGAGGGCGTGCATTACAAGCTGCCGCCCGAGGAGCTGAAGCCGCTGCTGGTCGGGTTTGATGAGAACGATTGAGTCTTAAACTTGCCTCTCTGTAAGAAATTGCACGGTAGGGGCGGGGCTCTGCTCCGCCCGTGGCCGTTTTGCCGTGTGTGTGGCTTTCCCGGAAAGGAGCGGCTGCGTAAAGCTGGCGGGCGGAGCAGAGCCCCGCCCCTACGAAGCGGCAAAAGACCGGAGAGGGGCAAGGTTGCTAAGGAGTGTGAACTGATTGGTTGAAAAGATGAAACTGGTGCGGGTGCAGGGCACGATGCCCCAGCTGAACGAGTTTATTGGCTCGTGCTGCATGGACGGACGCTTTGACCTCGAACCCGCCACCAGATATATGTCGGAATCGCTGGGGTACGGCGCACTGAATGAGGAAAATCCCCACACAGCGATCCGCGACCAGATCGAGACGATGGCTGAGGAAGCCAACATAGAGCTGCACGAGGGGCAGCAGCACAGCGATCCTGTGGATGCCGAGGGCCGCAGCTACCTGAGTGATCTGCTGGAAAAGATCGATGACCTTTGCGCCGAGCGCAAGGTGCTGCTCGACCAGAAAAAGCTCTGCGAGGACGGCATCGCGCAGTACAGCCATTTTACCGGGCTGAAGGTCAATGTCGATGATATTCTCGGCTGTGCCCATGTCAAGGTCCGGTTCGGCTTTCTGCCGACCGAGGGCTATAACAAGCTGATGAACAACTACGGCGATGACCCGTACATCCTGTTTACCCCTTGCAGCCAGACCAAGGCCGGCTATTGGGGCGTCTACATGACCCCGCGCGAGAAGGCACTGGAAACGGACGGCATCTTCTCGATGCTGTACTTTGAGCCGGTGCATGTGCCCGGCGCGGCGGGCTCGCCCGAGGAAATCATCACCCACTTCAAGGAAAATCTCGATGTCGTCAACCGCAGTGTTGACGATGTGAACGGCCGCATTGCCGCCCTGTGGCAGCAGAACGCCGATAAGGTGCAGCTGCTCTACAACACGGCCTGCTATTATGCCGCTGTGTATGATCTGCGCCGCATGGCTGCGGTCAAGGGCCAACACTTCTTCTGCGTCGGCTGGGTCCCGGCGTCGGAGGTGGACGAGGTCGCGGGTAAGGCCCGCGCCGTCAAGGGGCTGCGCGTCACGGTCGATGGGCCGGAATCCGCCGGCAAGATGACGCCCCCCACCAAGCTGAAAAACCCGTGGTGGAGCCGCCCTTTTGAGTTTTTCGTCGAAATGTACGGTCTGCCCGCCTACGGCGAGACAGATGTCACCGGCTTTGTAGCGATCACATTCACCGTGCTGTTCGGCATGATGTTTGGCGATGTCGGGCAGGGCATTGTGCTGGCGCTGTTCAGCACCTTTATGTGGAAGGTCAAGCACAATGACCTGTTCCATCTGATGATCCCCTGCGGCATTTCGAGCACGATCTTTGGCCTGGTCTACGGTTCTCTCTTTGGCTACGAGGAGGCCCTCGACCCGCTCTACCATGCCATTGGCATGGCGGGCAAGCCCGTTTCGGTCATGGATTCCATCACGGGTATCCTGATGGTGGCTGTCTACATCGGCATTGTTCTGGTGCTGGCGGCTATGGCCCTGAACATGTACACCCACGCCCGCCACAAGGAGTGGGGCGAGTTCATCTTCTCGCCCAACGGCCTTGTTGGCATGGTGACCTACCTGTGCGGTGTTGATCTGGCATCCGCTTATATGGGTGCGGTCACATTCCTGCCGCAGGTCGTGGCAATCATCGGCATGGTGGTCGGTTTGATCCTGCTGCTGTTTGCCGAGCTGCTGGCCCCGATGGTCGAGGGCAAGCCCTGGCAGCCTGCGGGCGGCATGGGCAACTACCTGATGCAGAGCGTGTTTGAACTGCTGGAAACGGTGCTGAGCTACCTTTCCAACACGATCTCCTTCCTGCGTGTGGGCGCGTTCGTCATCGTGCATGCCAGCATGATGATGGTCGTCTTCACGCTGGCCGGTACGCCCAACAACATCGTGGTCGTCATTCTGGGCAACATCGTGGTCATCTGCCTCGAGGCGCTGCTGTCGGCCATTCAGGGCATCCGTCTGGAGTTCTACGAGATGTTCAGCCGCTGCTACAAGGGCGGCGGCCGCAAGTTCGTGGCCTTTGATTTGAAGAAAGCAAAAGCGTAAGATGCGCCGTAGGGGCCGGACATGTCCGGCCCGCAACCAACCCACAACCGGTCGATAGAATCGAAGCCGCGGGCCGGGCATGCCCGGCCCCTACAAAAGCGCCTGACAAAAAGGCGCGGATACAATAAAAAATTACGGAGGGTTCCATTATGAAAACCAAGTTCAGCAAACTGTTCGTTACCATCCTGATCGTGGCTGCCGTTACCTGCTGCGGTGCGCTGGGCGTCTTTGCCGCCGATGATACCGCCGACACGACTGCCGCCGCTTCTTCTTCCGAAACTGTCAACACCGACAATGACCACAACTCCTCCCTGAGCATCGGTCTGGTTGCGGCCGCACTGGCCACCGGCCTTGCCGGCATCGGCGGCGGCATGGCCGTTGCCTCCGCTGCCCCCGCTGCCATCGCGGCCAACAGCGAGAACGAAAAGACCTTCGGTAAGAGCCTGATCTTCGTTGCTCTGGGCGAGTCCATTGCTCTGTACGGCCTAGTCATCTCGATCATGATCCTGTCTAAGCTGGTGTAACGCCATGCGGTTCTTTCTCATCAGCGATAACTCCGATGCCATGAACGGCCTGCGTCTGGCGGGCATTGAGGGCACCGTAGCCCGCAGCGAGGCCGACCTGCGCCATGCGCTGGCCGATGCCGCCAACCAGCCCGACATTGCCGTGCTGCTCGTCACCGAGAAGATCGCCGAGACTTACACAGCCACGCTGGACAGTGCCCGCGCTGCCGGTGGGCCGCTGCTCATCACCGTGCCTTCCACCGGCGGCGGTGCTGCCGGTAAGGACCGCCTGACCCGCTATATCCGCGAGGCCATCGGCGTCAAGATTTAAGAGGTGTGACCATGAACGAATTAGATACCCGCGCCGAGCGCTTTCTGGATTCCATCCGCGCCGAGGGCGAGGCTGCCTGCGCTGCCATCCGAGAGGAGACCGAGCGCGAAGTCACCGGGCGGCTGGACGAGACCCGCCGGGCGGAGAATGCCCGGGTGGAGCGCACCCTGCGCTTTGAGACCGAGCGCGCGCGCACCCGCGCCAACCGTGACCTGAGCGCCGCGCGCATGGCGGCCCGTGCCAAGCTGGCCGACCAGCGCCAGAAGATCGCGGACGAGACCTTTGCCAAGGCAAAGGCGCAGTTGGCGGATTTTGCCGCCAGCGACAAGTACGCTGCTTGGCTGCAGACCGAGGCCGCCGCACTGGCCGAAGCACTGGGGGAGAACGCCAACCTTTCCGTCCGCAGCATCGACCTGCCGCTGCTCAAGGGCGTCAAGCTGCCCGCAGGCACGACACTTACGGCCGATGACAGCATTGAGCTGGGCGGCCTGAAGGGCGCGAACGCCGCCAAGGGGCTGGCTGCCGACGACACGCTGGCAGCACGGCTCAACGCCCAGCACGAGTGGTTCTTGGAAAACGCCGGGCTGGAGATCAATATTTGAGGGGCAAAGCAATGGAAAATAAAATTTACAGCATCAACGGCCCCGTTGTCACTATCAAGGGCAAGACCGATCTCGAAATGATGGAGATGGTCTATGTCGGCAAGGCCCGCCTTGTCGGCGAGGTCATCCGCATGAACGAAAAAGAGACTACGATTCAGGTCTATGAGGAGACCGGCGGCCTGAAGGCGGGCGAGCCTGTCGAAAGCACGGGCGGCCCGCTGTCGGTAACGCTCGGCCCCGGTATCCTGCGCAACATCTATGATGGTATCCAGCGCCCGCTGCCCGCCATTGAAAAGGACATGGGCAGCTTTATCGAGCGCGGCGCGCATGAGCCGTCCCTTGATGAGCAAGCCAAGTGGGATGTGACCGTGACCGTCAAGGCAGGGGACACCCTGACCCCCGGCCAGATCTACGCCACCTGCCCCGAGACCCCGGCCATCCAGCACCGCTGCATGGTGCCGCCGATGGTTTCCGGTACCGTGACATGGGTCGCCGCCAACGGCAGCTACACCGTCAACGAGCCTGTTGTCAAATTGACCGACGCCAAGGGCAAGGAGCACACGCTGACCCTCTGCCAGAAGTGGCCGATCCGCACCCCGCGCCCGTCTGCCGAGCGCATGACCTCGCCCCGGCCGCTCATCACCGGCCAGCGCGTCATTGATACGATGTTCCCGCTCGCCAAGGGCGGCGCAGCGGCCATCCCCGGCGGCTTCGGCACCGGCAAGACGATGACCCAGCACCAGATCGCAAAGTGGTGCGATGCGGACATCATCATCTATGTCGGCTGCGGCGAGCGCGGCAACGAGATGACGCAGGCGCTGCAGGAATTCAGCGAGTTGGTCGATCCCCGCACGGGCAAGAGCCTGATGGATCGTACCGTGCTGATCGCCAACACCTCCAACATGCCTGTTGCCGCGCGTGAGGCATCCATCTACACCGGCATTACGCTGGCTGAGTATTACCGCGACATGGGCTACCACGCCGCCATGATGGCCGACTCCACCTCCCGCTGGGCTGAGGCCCTGCGCGAGATCAGCGGCCGTCTGGAGGAGATGCCCGCCGATGAGGGCTACCCGGCCTACCTGCCGAGCCGTCTGGCCGAGTTCTACGAGCGCGCCGGTTATGTCAAGACGCTGAACGGTGCGGAAGGTTCTGTCTCCGTTATCGGCGCCGTCAGCCCGCAGGGCAACGACTTCTCGGAGCCTGTCACCCAGAACACGAAGCGCTTCACCCGCTGCTTCTGGGCGCTGGATAAATCGCTGGCCTACGCCCGCCATTATCCCGCCATCAACTGGAACGACTCCTACAGCGAGTATCTGGGCGACCTCGGCGGCTGGTACTACGACAATGTCGGCCACGACTTCATGTCCTGCCGTGAGCGCATCGCCAACCTGCTGCTGCAGGAGAACAACCTTATGCAGATCGTCAAGCTGATCGGCTCCGATGTACTGCCCGATGACCAGAAGCTGACGATCGAGATCGCCCGCGTTATCCGTGTCGGTTTCCTGCAGCAGAACGCCTTCCACGCTGTGGACACCTATGTCCCGCTGGAAAAGCAGCTGAAGATGATGGAGACCATTCTGTACCTGTACGACAAGTGCGCCGCGCTCGTCGCCAAGCAGGTGCCGGTCAGCCGTCTGCTGGCCACCGGCCTGTTTGACGAGCTGGTGCAGATGAAGTATACCGTGCCCAACGACGATTTTGCCAAGCTGGACGAGCTGCAAAAAGCCATCGACACCAAGCTGGCCGCCGTGGCACAGGGCTGATGAGGAGGGAACAACATGATTCTGGAACATATCGGACTTTCCCAAATCAACGGCAGTCTGGTCGTGCTGGACGACGTCAAGGGCGTGCAGTATGACGAAATGGTCGAGCTGCACCTCGACGATGGTTCGACCCGCGTCGGTCGTGTCGTCCGTGTGGACGGTGACCGCTGCGTCATTCAGGTGTTCGAGGGTACGCGCGGTTTGAGCCTTGTGAACAACCGCACCGTCATGACCGGCCACCCGATGATGATGGATTTGAGCCCCGAACTGCTGGGGCGTGTGCTGGACGGTCTCGGCCGCCCCATTGACGGCTTGGGCGATATCTACCCGGTGGCCCGCCGCGATGTCAACGGCGCGCCCATCAACCCCGTAAGCCGTGTTTACCCCCGCAACTACATCCACACTGGCATTTCCTCCATCGACTGCTTGGCCACGCTGATTCGCGGCCAGAAGCTGCCGATCTTCTCCGGCTCCGGCATGAAGCATAATGAGCTGGCCGTTCAGATCGTCAAGCAGGCCAGCGTGGCCGATGGCTCCGATTTTGCCATCGTCTTTGCCGCTATGGGCGTCAAGAACGATGTGGCCGCTTATTTCCGTGAGAGCTTTGAGAGCTGCGGCGCGATGGAGCGCGTTGTCATGCTGCTGAACCTTGCCAATGACCCGATCATCGAGCGTATCATCACCCCGCGTGCCGCGCTGACGGTGGCCGAGTATCTGGCCTTTGACCTGAATAAAAATGTGCTGGTCATCCTGACCGATATGACAAGCTACTGCGAGGCCCTGCGTGAGTTCTCGTCCTCCAAGGGCGAGATCCCCGGCCGTAAGGGCTTCCCCGGCTACCTGTATTCCGATCTGGCCAGCCTGTATGAGCGGGCCGGCATCATCAAGGGCAGCAAGGGTTCTGTGACGCAGATCCCGATCCTGACGATGCCCGGCGATGACATTACCCACCCGATCCCCGACCTGACCGGCTATATTACCGAGGGGCAGATCGTGCTGGACCGCGGTATGGATGCCACGGGCCTGTACCCGCCGGTATCCGTGCTGCCCAGCCTGTCCCGTCTGATGAAGGACGGCATCGGCGCGGGCTATACCCGTGAGGATCATGTCACCCTGTCGAACCAGCTGTTCGCCTGCTATGCCAAGGTGCAGGACGCCAAGGCGCTGGCAAGCGTCATCGGCGAGGAGGAGCTGTCCCAGAGCGATAAGCAGCTGATGGCCTTCGGCCGTGCGTTTGAGCAGGAGTTTATCGGTCAGGGCAACACTGACCGCACGATGGAGCAGACGCTCGACCTCGGCTGGGAGCTGCTGGCTGCGCTGCCCCGCAATGCGCTGGATCGCTGCGATGCCGAAACGCTGGATAAATACTACGAGCCTGCGAAGGCGAGAATCAGTAAAAAGTAACCCCAAAGCCTTCTCCCCATGGGGGAGAAGGTGCCCCCGCAGGGGCGGATGAGGGGAGAGCGTGCGAGGAATGCCCGCAGACGGGTGATAATGGCACACTCGGCCCTCATCAGTCACCTTCGGTGACAGCTTCCTCCCGCAGGGGAAGCCAAAGCAGTATAAAAGGAGTACCCAATGGCACAGCAGGTTTTTCCTACAAAATCTAACCTGATGGCGACCAAGCGCAGTCTGGCGCTGGCCGCGCAGGGCTATGACCTGATGGACCGCAAGCGCAATATTCTGGTGCGCGAGATGATGCAGCTGATCGACCGCGCGGCAGGTATACAGGACCGCATCTCGGCGGCCTATGCCGAGGCCTACGAGGCCCTGAAAAAGGCCAATATCATGTTGGGCTCTGTCGGCGGCTATGCGGCCGGTGTGCCGGTGGAGCGCGGTGTGCAGCTCAGCACCCGCAGCGTTATGGGCGTGGAGCTGCCCACCCTCAAGCTGAACACCACCTCGCCGCTGGGGCTGTACTACGATCTGGAATCGACAAACGGCACCCTCGATGTGGCCTACCTCAAATTCAATGAGGTCAAGACCCTGACGGTCGAGCTGGCAGAGGTCGAGATCAGTGTTATCCGTCTGGCCGAGGCCATCCAAAAGACCCAGAAGCGCGCGAACGCCCTCGGCAATGTGCAGATTCCGCAGATGCAAAGGACGATCAAATCCATTGATGAGGTGCTGAGTGAGCGCGAGCGTGAGGAATTCAGCCGCTTAAAGGTCATCAAGGCGCAGAAAGAGAAAGAAGAAGCGTGACCCTTGCGGGTGCGCTGTAGGGGCGAGCATTGCTCGCCCCTACTTTTTTGCTGTAGAATTTTCACAAAGTCCGCGCTACTTTTCCAAATGGCGCTGTCAAAAAAATAACGGTATAATAGGCTTGAAAGCTGAAATCATCGGCCAAAAGCCGATACAATAAAAGGAGAGAATTTCTATGGCAAGTCGTATTGTTCTGAACACGATCTCTTATCACGGCCACGGTGCGATCGAGAATATCGTTCCCGAGCTGACCTCCCGCGGTTACAAAAAGGCTTTTGTCTGCTCTGACCCCGATCTGATCAAGTTCGGCGTCACCAAGAAGGTCACTGACCTGCTGGATGCCGCTGGTTTTGCCTACGCTGTTTACAGCGAGATCAAGCCCAACCCCACCATCCAGAATGTTCAGGACGGCGTTGCCGCCTTTAAGGCTGCCGAGGCTGACTGCATCGTCACCATCGGCGGCGGCTCCTCGATGGATACCGCAAAGGCCATCGGCATCATCATCAACAACCCTGAGTTCGCCGATGTCCGCAGTCTTGAGGGCGTAGCCCCCACCAAGAAGCATGCGGTCTTTACCATCGCCGTGCCCACCACCGCCGGCACCGCTGCCGAGGTCACCATCAACTATGTTATCACCGATGTCGAGAAGAAGCGCAAGTTCGTCTGCGTTGACACCAACGACATCCCCGAGGTCGCAGTCGTTGACCCTGATATGATGTCCAGCATGCCCAAGGGCCTGACCGCCGCCACCGGCATGGACGCCTTGACCCACGCCATTGAGGGCTACATCACCAAGGGCCACTGCACCATCTCCGATATGTTCCATCTGGAGGCCATCAAGCTGATCTCTGAGAATCTGCGCGGTGCCGTGCAGAACACCCCGGAGGGCCGTGAGGGCATGGCTCTGGGCCAGTACATCGCCGGCATGGGCTTCTCCAATGTGGGCTTAGGCATTGTTCACAGCATGGCGCACGGCCTGTCTGCCCTGTATGACACCCCCCACGGCGTTGCCTGCGCCATCATCCTGCCCACCGGTCTGGAGTACAACAAGGCTGCCGCCGGTGAGCGCTACCGCGCTGTCGGCAAGGCCATGGGCGTGAAGGACATCGACGAGATGAACGATGCCGAGGCCGCCGATGCAACGATCGCCGAGGTCAAGAAGCTCTCTGCCGATGTCGGCATCCCCGCCGACCTGAAGGGCATCCTCAAGGAGGAGGATGTTCAGTTCCTTGCGGAGTCCGCCTTTGCCGATGCCTGCTGCCCCGGCAACCCCCGCGACACGAATGTTGAGGAGATCAAAGAGCTGTACCGCAGCCTGATGTAATTTAGTATTACATAATTAAGAGGGTATCTGCTGAAATGGCAGATACCCTCTTTTTTGCTGCGATGTCGTTTATGGGTAGTTCGTAGGGAGCGGTCTTGACCGCTCCGGGAACATGACGATGGCCGCAAACAGCCCGGAGGGGTCAAGACCCCTCCCTACAAGCAGGGTAGGGGCCGCACATGTGCGGCCCGCAACCTTACGGCAAAAGCAATTTTACCGGAAAGCCGCGGGCCGGGCGTGCCCGGCCCCTACAAATATTGTGATTTTGTTTGGAATTTCTTCGGTTCCTTCTTTGTAAAGAAGGAACAAAACCCCGTTAAGAATCCGAATCCAGCTTCAGCACGGCGGTGAACGCCTCGCTCGGCAGGGTCACGCTGCCCAGTTGGCGCATCTTCTTTTTGCCTTCCTTCTGCTTTTCCAGCAGCTTCTTCTTACGGGTGATGTCGCCGCCGTAGCACTTGGCCAACACATCCTTGCGCATGGCCTTGACCGTCTCGCGGGCAATGACCTTGCCGCCGACAGCGGCCTGCACAGGGATCTCAAACAGCGCACGGGGGATATTCTCCTTGAGCTTTTCGCAGATGCGGCGGCCCTTGGCGTAGGCATTGTCGGCAAATACGATCATCGACAGCGCGTCCACCACCTCGCCGTTGAGCAGGAAATCCAGCCGGACGAGCTTGCTCTCGTGCCAGTCCTCCCACTCATAGTCGTAGCTGGCGTAGCCGCGGCTGCGGGATTTGATCGCGTCAAAGAAGTCATAGACGATCTCGCCCAGCGGGATCAGGTAATGCAGGTCCACGCGCGTTTCGTCCATATACTTCATGTCCACCAGCACGCCGCGCTTGGTCTGGCACAGATCCATCAGCGGGCCGACATAGTCGTTGGGGGTGTAGATATGGGCGTTGACGAACGGCTCCTCCTGCTTGACGATGCGGGTCGGGTCAGGATAGGCGGAGGGGTTGTCGATGATCTCGACCGTGCCGTCGGTCAGCGTCAGCCGGTACTGGACGCCGGGGGTCGTGGTGATCAGGTCAAGGTCGAACTCGCGCTCAAGACGCTCGGTGATGATCTCCATGTGGAGCAGACCGAGGAAACCGCAGCGGAAACCAAAGCCCAGCGCCGCACTGGTCTCCGGCTCAAAGGTCAGGCTGGCATCGTTGAGCTGCAATTTTTCCAGCGCGTCTTTCAGATCGGGGTAGTCCGCGCCGTCAGCGGGGTAGATGCCGCAGAACACCATCGGCGTCACGGTGCGGAAGCCGGGCAGCGGCTCCGGCGTGGGGTTGGCTGCCAGCGTGACGGTATCGCCGACGCGGGTGTCGCGCACCGTCTTGATGCTGGCGGTCAGATAACCGACCTCGCCGGCCTCCAGCTTGTCGCAGGGGGTCAGGCTGGTCGCACCCATGTGGCCGACCTCGACAAGCTGGAACTCGGCACCGGTGCTCATCAGGCGGATGGTATCACCGGGCTTGACGGTGCCCTCAAAGATGCGCACATAGACGATAACGCCCTTGTAGCTGTCGTAGATGGAGTCGAAGATTAGCGCTTTCAGCGGAAGCGTCGGGTCGCCGGTGGGGGCGGGAACGTCCCGCACAACGCACTCCAAAACATCCTTAACGCCGATACCCAGCTTGGCCGAGACGCGGGGCGCCTCCATGCAGGGCAGGCCGATGACATCCTCGACCTCTTTGGCAACGGCGTCCGGGTCGGCGCTGGGCAGGTCGATCTTGTTCAAAATCGGCACGACCTCCAGATTGTGGTCAAGCGCCAGATAGCAGTTGGCCAGCGTCTGGGCCTCCACGCCCTGGCTGGCGTCCACCACCAGTACGGCACCCTCGCAGGCGGCCAGACTGCGGCTGACCTCGTACTGAAAGTCCACATGGCCCGGGGTATCAATGAGGTTGAACTCATAGGTCTCGCCGTCATCGGCCTTGTAGCGCATCGTCACGGCGCGGGCCTTGATCGTGATGCCGCGCTCCTTCTCAATGTCCATATTATCCAGCACTTGGTCGGTCATGGTGCGCTTGTCAACGCTGTCGGTCAGCTCCAGCATACGGTCGGACAGGGTGGATTTGCCGTGGTCGATGTGGGCAATAATGCAGAAGTTGCGGATGTTTTTGCGGGCCATCAGGTTTCCTCCAAATCGTTCCAGATCTCGCAGATCTTGCCGTTCTCTTTGTATACGCGGGGCACGCGGCGCGCCAACCCGCAGACAATTTCGTAGTTGATGGTCTGGGCCTTGGCCGCAATAGTGTCGGCGGTGTCGCCGCCGCCCGGGCCAAAGACTGTGACCTCGTCGCCCATCTTGACATCAGGAATGTCCGTTACATCGAGCATAGTCTGGTCCATGCAGACGCGGCCCACCACGGGGGCAGCGTGGCCGTGTATGTTCATGACGCCAAGCCCGCCGGACAAACGGCGGGGGTAGCCATCGGCGTAGCCCACGCAGACCGTGGCAACGCGCATCGGGCGCTCGGCTGTGAAAGTGCGCCCATAGCTCACGCTCTGGCCGGGCTGCAAGTCCTTGACAAAGGTCACAACGCATTTCAGCGACATGACCGGCTGCAGGGCAGGAAAGCGGACGTCATCGCTGGGGTCAAGCCCGTACAAAATGATGCCCGCGCGGGTCATATCGTGCCGCCACTCGGGGTGGCGCAGCTGCGCGGCCGAGTTGGCACAGTGTACGGTGCCGGTGGCAAAGCCATCGGCCTGCAAACGCGCTACCACCTTGGCAAACAGCGCATGCTGCTCATCGGTGTAGGCGGTGTCCGCAGGGGTGTTGCTGTCCGCCACGGCAAAATGCTGGAACACGCCGCAGATATCCAGCCCCGGCAGGGTGTACAGGGCTTCCAGCTCGTGGATAGTTTCATCAAACCCGGAACGCACCGCAAAGCCAATGCGGCCCATGCCGGTGTCGATCTTCAGGTGGACCTTAACCTTAACGCCCGCCTTGACGGCGGCAGCGGAGAGTGCATGCGCGTACTCTGTGGAAAAACAGGCCGTGGCTATGTCGTTTTCTGCCAACGCTGCCGCATAGGACGGGTCAGCAAAGCCCAGAATCAAAATCGGTTTTGTGATGCCGCTGCGGCGCAGGTGCCGTCCCTCGCCCAAGCTGCTGACGGCAAACGCCGCCGCACCGGCCTGCTGCAAGGCGTGGGCGATGGTCGTGTCGCCGTGGCCGTAAGCGTCGGCCTTGACAACGGCACAGATATCGCCGCCTACCGCGCGGTGGATATATTCAAAATTGCTGCGCAATGCTGTCAGGTCGATCTCGGCCCAGCAGTGCTTTTCCAGTGCAAGTCTACTCATAAACGCCCATCCCTCCATAACACTTAATTATACCATGGAAACAGCGTTCCCGCAACTAATTTTCGCCGTCATCGTTTGTGGTAAAATGCTTGGCATCCGTTTCGGCCCATTTGCCGTGTACGCGCTGCACACCAACGATCCGCAGCTTGGAGTGCAGAAAGTGCTGCTCACGGTAAAGGCTGAAATAACTCGACAGCATGTAGGAAACGGCACAGGCCAGTGCAAACAGGGAGATGCACTGCCCGCCAAAGACCTCGATCGCCAGACAGATGGACGCCAGCGGGCTGTTGGTGCAGCCGCAGAACAGCGCGACCATGCCCAGCGCAGCGCCCAGCTGCGGCGGCAGGCCCAGCAGCGGCGCGGCCACGCAGCCAAAGGTCGCCCCGGTGAAGAAGATGGGAACAATCTCGCCGCCCTTGAAGCCTGCGCCCAAGGTCAGCGCGGTGAACAGCATTTTTAACAGGAACGCATACGGAACGGCCTCGCCGTTGATGGCGGCCTCGATGACGGCGGCACCGGCGCCGTTGTAGTCGGTCGTGCCGAGCAGCTTTGTCAGCGCCAGAATCAGCACGCCGCCCGCCGCAACGCGCAGATAGGCGTTGGGCAGAAATTTTTTGTAGAGCTTGGGCGCTGCATGCAGCAGCTCGCAGAAGAAGATGCTCAGCGCGGCCAGCAGCGCCCCCAGCACGATGACACGCACAAGATTCAGCGGCGTTGCATCGGCCCCGGCCTGCAGCACAAAGGCCTCGGGCGCATGGCCCATCTGCCCGCTGATAAAGACGCCCAGCAGCGCCGAGAGCAGGCAGGGGAGCAGTGCGGCGTACTGCATCGAGCCGACATCCACGACCTCAAGCGTAAAGATGGTGGCAGCCAGCGGCGTGCCGAAGATGGCCGAGAACGCACCCGCCATGCCGCACATCGTCATCAGGCAGCAGTCGTGGTTTTCCAGATGCAGCGCCTTGCCGAGCTGCCCGGATACCGAGCCGCCCAGCAGCAGCGCGGCACCCTCGCGGCCGCTGGAACCGCCGAACAGATGGGTCATGACGGTGGAGGCGAAGATCAGCGGTGCTGTGCGCAGGGTCAGGGGCTTATGCTCCCGCACGGACACAAAGACCTGATTGGTCGAGCCGCCGCCGTCCGGGTCAAGATGCTCGTACAGAAATACGATGACAAGGCCCGCCGCAGGCAGCAGATACAGCAGCCACGGCTGCGCGGCGCGGGTGGCGTTGGCCCAGTTCAGAGCCAGCCCGAACGCCGCCCCCAGCGGCCCCACAACACAGCCGACCAGCGCGGCCAACGCCAGCCATTTGGCACAGACAAGCAGATACCCGGCGGCACTGCGAAGATGACGCTTGATCCTTTCCATAGGCCCTCCCGAAAAAAAGAAAAATTTGAAATTATTATAGCTTTTTTGCAGGGAAAACACAACAGGAAATACTGCACAGGGAGGGAAGGGGCGAAAACGGCTTTTCTGCCATGCAAATAAAAACGCCCGCTCTGCATTTTCATGCAAAACGGGCAATGGAGTGTGAAGCACCGGCTTCGACCGTCTGGAAATCATAGAAGTTGCTTTTCCATGGCTTACAGACAGGGGGTGTATTGTAGGCTTACACTCTTAGTATCGAGGTGACAGGACTCGAACCGTCCAAAACCGTTGACTTGCAAGAAAACTGTATCCGTGCACGCATAAAATAACAGCGTACACGCGTTGTTTTGCTCTTGCGGGCGAGTGATGCGGGGCGCTGTAAAAATCAAAAGTGCGGTAAAAAATGCGGTACGATTCAAGCGTTTTTCAGCACGCGCAGGAACACGCCGTTGACGGCCCGCGCGGTGTTTTCTGCATCACCGGCGAGAGTGTGCGCGTACACGCCGAAAGTGTCCATGTCCTCGCTGTGGCCCACAAGGTCTTTGACCTCCCCGGCGGGCAGCGTCTTGACAACCGACACAAACGTGTGGCGCAGCTCGTACAAGCTGCAAGGCGTCAAGCCGTTGGCGGTGCAGTAGGCTTTCCAGCGGCGGTAATAGTGTGGCTCGCTGGCAATGCGAAACACACTGCCGGCGCCGCCGGTGATCTCCCGCTGATCGTCCAGCACCCGCCGGGCCAGTGCGGACACAGTGAAGGACCGCACCGCGTTTTCGTTCTTGCCGCGCGTCTGTTCGCCCTTGATATTGACTGATCGGCAGATGTGGACGGTGTTGCCGCGGATGTCTGCCCAGTCAAGCCCGATCACCTCGCCTGGGCGCAAACCGGTCAAGACTTGAAAGCGGTATGCGTTGATGTATTCATCGGGCACAGTCTGGCCCCGGTATGTGGTCGTGCCGGTGTTGAACAGCTTCACGAGGTCGGCGGGCTGCAAGACCTGCTTGCCCTTGTACCGCGCCCCGGCGGGTATGTGCAGCGCCTCCGGGTTGAACGTGGACAGCTTGCACAGGCGACAGTATTTGAAGAAGGCCCGCATATCTGCACACAGGCTTTTGAGCGTCTTTTTGCTCTTGCCCGCCGAATAGGCTTTGTTTACGACCTCCTGCACGTCCTGTTCGGTCAATGAGGTAATGCGCTTGTTGCCGATCAGCGGCAGAATCCAGATTTTCCAGCGGCTTGCAATATTGCGGCAGTTGCCCGCGCTGGTCGTCTCCTGCATCGTGGCAAACCACCGCGGGTACAGGGCGGCCACATGCTCCCCGCGCGGGTTTATGCCGTCGTCAAGCCATGCGTCCGCCTTGGCGTTGGCCTCACGCTGGCCGGTGCGGCCCGGCTTGCTGCTGTAAAAGCTCTTGCGCTGGCCGTCGTGCTGGACGTCGATGCGCCACATCTTGCCCGTCCAGCGGGCCGTATTTGTACGTTTACCCATAAAATAAAACCTCCTTGGGTACACTTTGACAAGCCCACCCGAAAGAGGTATAATAAGCGTGTTTGGGGGCTTATTCCTCTTTTGGGGTGAGCATCTATTCAAAACCGTTCCCGGTTGCCGCCGGGGGCGGTTTTTTCTGTTTATAGGCTTTCAATCATCCGGCACAGCCATTTTTGCTTTATATAATTTAGCGGTTTAAATCGACGAATTA
This sequence comes from uncultured Oscillospiraceae bacterium, assembly GCA_900540595.1. GTDB lineage: Bacteria > Bacillota > Clostridia > Oscillospirales > Ruminococcaceae > Gemmiger. The sequence continues at coordinate 11,692 of UQGL01000001.1, read as the reverse complement.
TATATACACCCGCCGGGGCGTAGGGAATCACTTTTTCAGTTGTTTCTCTTGCTCCCGGGCAAGCTGCTTGACGCTCTTCTCCGGCGTCGGGAGATCCTCCGGCATTGTGCCGCCCAGCTCGGCGATAGTCTGCCGTACCTTGGCCCCGACCTCGTAATGTGTGCGGTTGGCGGCGTCCTTGCCCTGCACATTCTCCCGGCGGAGCTTTTCGTCTGTCTGTGTGGCGCGGAAGAGGTTAGCTGCAAGTTCCGTACTGCCCATGTGGTCAAGTATGTCTTGGCTTTTCTTCAAGCCCTTGCGGCGCTTGATGTCCTGCGCTTTCAGCCCTCCGTACAGGCCCATGTAGCCGTAATTCTGGAAGGTAGCATAGTCGAGCGAGGTCTCAACCCCGGCCATCTGCGCAGCCTCGGCCAGGGACTTATTGTGCCGCTTGATCTCGTCGCGGATGGCGAGGCGCTTCTGATCCTCTGTCAGCTGGTCGTAGTTGTCTACTAACTCCTGTTGGCGCGTCTTTACGGCAAAGTAGGTTTGCCCCACGGCTATGATCTGCTTGCGCGGATCGCCGTTCATCACAATTAAGTAGCAGGCATAGCGGGAGAGCATGATGTCGTCGATCTCACGCTGCGCACCGGAGCCGATGGAAACCATTTTGCCGACGTTGGCAAAATGGTCTTCAATGCTGTTCTCGCTTTGCAGACAGGCGGTTTTCGCGCGCTCAATGGTTTCTTCAAAGCGCCGCCACTGGCTATATTCAAGAGCCTGCTGCAGCTCCCGCGCATACCAGAACTCTTGACCGTATTCGTTGGTGTGCCTGATGTTCTCGAAAGTGGCCTCGCTGTATTTTTCGATGTCTGCCATGGTGTCAACTCCTTATGTGCAGATAGTGCCCCGCCGGGGCGTTGGGGGAGAATGTGTCCGGGGTGGACACGTGAATTATTTCTGGTCGGGCCAGAGGGGAGAAATTTCTATAGTCTCCGCGGGCTCACAGTCCTCGTGTTGATATTTAGGGATTTCAGCGACTTCCAAAAAACGCTTGACGGCTTCATCTATACCGTTTGAGTTCATTACCGAGACAGCATCTAGCAGTAATAGGACATTATTTGTACCAATCAGGTGCCCAAAAAGTTCGAGGCCTTCTTGATTTTTTTTCTGCAGTTGCTCATTGAGAAGTTGGGCTTCTTTTGAGGGAACATGATTCTTGATCTTTTCGGCTTCCTCATCACTTAGAACCTCAAGCCCTGGAATAGTAAAAACTATGGGAGAAACATTTAGAGCTTTAGCGATTCTTGTTAAATTATCAAAACGTGGTTCCCTTATACCGCGTTCATACTGTTGTATTGTGATGGTAGCCAACCCGGTTGCTTCTGCGAGTTGCTTTTGAGTCATTTTGTGATTTTGTCTTAGTATGCGAATATTTTTTCCTATTCCCTTCATGTCAAGTTCGCTCACCAATACCACCCCCCATTTTGAAGAATAATACCACAAAGGAAAATAACATTCAAGATGAATAGTAAAAAAGTATTGACATATTCATTTGAATGCTATACAATGCATTCAAATGAATATCTAAAAGAGGTGAACCACAAATGAAAATCAACACGCAGAAAATCGAGCTATTAGCGGCAAAGCGCGGTATGACCGTCACGGAGCTGGCGCAGGCCATGGAAATGACCAACCAGAACTTCAACACGATTCGCCGCCGGGGCAGTTGCAAGGCAATTACCGTTGTACGCATTGCCCGCGCTCTGCACTGTGAGCCGGAGGAAATCATCCAGAATGGGGGCTAAAATATGCATATTTGGGGGCACTGTACCCGCCGGGTATACTGGGATATACCCCCACCCGTCAAAACCGCCGCTACTGCCGATTTTCAGGCGCTGACGGGGATTCAAACACAAAGGAGTTTAGAAACATGATTATTTTATCCGATGAAGTAGCCATTACAGCGGATTCGCTGCAATACGCAGTCGGCAAGCCGATCCGCGGTGGGAAAAGTACGATGCTGGCAAACGCCAAGTATTATGGCAGCTTAAATGCAGCGCTTCGGGCCGCTGTTGCTGATTGCGTCCGCGCCGGCGTTGAGGATGGTAGCATTACCGAGCTGCGGCAGGTCGTGGCCGTGCAAGCCCGTCTGCAGCAGGAGTTTACAGAGAAGTTGAAAGAGGTGAATGTCTGATGGTAATCTACGCTACTGAATACGAAAAGCAGTTGATCGTGCGGGCCCTGCGCGATTATGCCCGGCAATGCTCCGACGGGGCGCAGGAGCAGGCCGTCGCTCTGGCCGAGACGGTTGAGCGGGCTTACAGGCCATAAAGGAGGGAGAAAGCATGTACAAGCCATTTTATAACCTGCGCGTTCGTTTTGCGCAGTGCGAAATGTCGCAAAATGAGGTCGCCCGCGCCGCCGGGATGGCGTCCAGCACGATGACCGCCCGCATGACCGGCGCACAGCCCTTCGATGCATGGCAGATCGAGAAGATCGCCGCCGCGCTGGGTATCTCGCCGGAGGAATACGGCAAGTATTTCTTTGACCACAAAAGGGCCGTTTGATGATGAGAAAGAAAAAAGGCCCGACATGGTGGAAGATGTTTGAATTTCAGCGGCCTGTTATAGAAAGCGTATCAGACGCCGATGCGGGAAAGGGCCTGAAAGCAGCATTTCAATATTTTAGCGGGGAGGATGTTGACGAACTGACACTGACGCAAGGTGCATTTTCGGTCTTTTCCGTGATACGCCCATACATCGACGAATCAAAGCAGGCGTACGAAGAAGCGGTTTCCTATGGCCGTAATGGTGCAAATACCCGCTGGGAGAAGAAAAACGGATAGCCCCCCTATACCACCCTATAGGGTGGCTTACAGAAGAGAAAAGAAAAGAAGAGAAGCAAGAAGATAAGAAGAGAAAAGAGGGGTGCAGGGGGAGAAAGGAGAGGAAAAGGAACAAATGCCGGGGGTATACCCTTGAATTTTACGATACTATGCATTTATTTATAAAAAATGATGTCGTTTTGGATGCACCTGAAAGAAATATAAAACAGATGCTGGATGCTTTTATCTTGCAGCTATGTTCTTTTCTCTGAAATGCTTTTCTCCGGGCTGAATGCCCAACCCCGACAAAATTGTCGCCACCCCCGCAAAAAAATTCGCCCCTACTGGCAGTGTGTCCGCATTGGACACGCCAGCCCCGGCGGATATCCACCCCAAAAACAAAAGCCGCCTTAGGTGCGACCAACACCCAAAGCGGCAGGCGGTAAAGCTATTGCACACAGCGTTTTACCGCCCTCAGTATAACCGATACGGAGGACAAATGCAAATGGAGTTTGAAAAGACAATCAATCTAACGGCCTACGCGGTGGAGTACATTGACCAGCGCGAACCAAAACCGAGGACCGTTCACACCCAGACGGTAGTGCTGGATGGCGGCAGGATCAGCGCCCTGCACAGGCTGAATCTGCGCCCGGCGGGCTATATCAGCCAGCAGTTTGAACGCAGCGGCTTTACCGTCACGGGCATACATAAGGGTGAAACCGTCGAAGCGGCGGTTGATCTCTACTGGTTGTGGCAGCAGGCCGTTGTTGGAAAGCAGCTTGCAACAATTTTTGTAAAGCATTGAAAAGGAGGATACAGCATGAGCAAGAGTCATTATGTACAAGCTATTGTTACCTGTCTGGAAAGCGCCAACGAAAAGCAAGCCAAACTTATTTGTACGTTCGTGTCCAATTACATGAAGAAAACCGAATTAAAAAATGATTTTTGGGCGGATGAAGCATTTGCTATTGTCTGCGAAATCTACTACATCCTGCGCCGTAACCCGGATGAAAAGTTCCTGCGCAAGGCACTGACACGGATTCTGGCCATTGAAAAGGTGATGTACAATGGCCAGCAAAGCAACACGGAGAGCTGATGCTCTCTGGCGGGCCAGAGGAAAACAAAGCATCTGCACACCTTTGCGTTGTCGGACTACACCCTCATGTGAAAAACGGTAGATTTCCGTAAAGTCAGGAACCCATACGAGTTGAAAGCTCTGGCATACACCCTTTTTTTCTGTATGGGGGTATCTGACCCGCCGGGGCAGTCAGATGTGCGGTATAGTTTGCGGTACAATAGAAAAAAACCGCCTAGAAACAAACATTTCTAGGCGGTTTTCTGGTATCGAGGTGACAGGACTCGAACCTGCGGCCTCGTGGTCCCAAACCACGCGCGCTACCAACTGCGCAACACCTCGTTCTTATAGCTTACCTATTATAATACACGAAGGGTGCAGGCGTCAAGCTCCAACAGCGGTAGGCTGCGGCGCATACGGCAAATATCACGCAAGGAGGCGGAGAAGCCCCAGAATCAACAGATGGGTGGGATAAAACGCATAGAAAAACCACTTATAAAAGGTGCGGCCCCTGACGGCCCGCTTTCCGTTATAAAGGTACAGGATGACGAAGCCGGACACTAAGACCGGCATTGCGCAGCCGAGGGCATCTGCCAGAGAACCGCTGCCCAGCCCGGCCATGCCGCCGTACAGCAGCGCCGCTGCGGCAAAGGCGGCTTTTTTGCGCGCGGGCGTGTCCTTTGCCCACGAGAACAGCAGCGTAAAGATGGGTGCCAGTAAGGCCCAGTCACAGAAAAGAGAGGCGCAGATCAGCAGGACAATACAGACGCCGCGCAGCACACGGTCGTGTACCTTCTCCTGCACCAGCAGCACCAAAAAGCAGAGCAGCAGTGTGAACAGCATGTTGAACTGCACAAACCCCGCTATGCCGTAGTCCGGAAAAGCCAGTTGGTAGGGCAACTGCGAAAGAAGTGCAAAAACCAGCAGCCGTGCAGCGTAGTTCCGCTTGGAGCGGGTGTGGCCGTAGCCCTCCACAAGGAAATAGCACATCGTCACGGCGGTAAAGTAGCCGATGAACAAAAACAGGTTCGTCAGCGGCTGCCCGGCGGGCAGAAGGGCGTTTGCAATGTGATTGAGCAGCATGGTGAACATGGCAAGCATTTTGATGGCGTCGCGGTTCATGGAAAAGACCCCCTTCACTTTCATTGTAGAGTACGAGGCAGCAGGGGTCAACATTGCAAAGCAGAAAAAATTTGCGCAGCCCTTTCTTTTCCCTTGGCCCTGCGCTATAATAAAATCCGGTGAAAGGAAGGTATATAAGATGAAGGAATCCATACAGTTCAGCCGCAGGGTATTCTGTGACGGTATACGGGACGGTTTTCCGATTGCGTTGGGATATTTTGCGGTTTCGTTCTCACTGGGCATTGCGGCCCGGAATGCGGGCCTGACGCCGATGCAGGGCTTTTGGGCCAGCCTTTTGAACAATGCCTCGGCGGGGGAGTATGCGGCTTTTACGCTGATCGCCGCCAAGGCTACCTATCTGGAGGTGGCCATCATCACCCTGATTGCCAACGCACGGTATCTTTTGATGAGCTGTGCGCTGGCTCAGCGCTTTTCGCCCGAGACACCGTTTTTTCATCGGTTGCTCATCGGGTACGATGTCACGGATGAGCTGTTCGGCATCACGATCGCAAGGCCCGGATACTTAAACCCCTGCTACACCTACGGTGCGATCCTGCTGGCAGCCCCGGCGTGGGCGATCGGCACGGCGCTGGGCATCGTGGCAGGCAACGCCCTGCCGCTGCGGGTCGTCAGTGCGCTGAGCGTGGCGCTTTACGGTATGTTTCTGGCCATCATCATTCCCCCGGCGCGCAAGGACCGCGTTGTGGCGGCGCTGGTGCTGCTCAGCTTTGTGCTCAGCTTCGCCTGCAGCTACCTGCCGGGCGTTGCGGCCCTGTCTGACGGCACCCGCACGATCCTGCTGACGGTGCTGATCTCCGGCGCAGCAGCGGTGCTGTTCCCGGCGCCGGCACAGGAGGAGGTGGGCGACAATGAATAACTACATTTACATTGCCGTTATGGCGCTGGTATCCTACGCCATCCGCATCCTGCCGCTTACGCTGATCCGCAAGCCTATCAAAAATCGCTTTATCCAGTCGTTTTTGTACTATGTGCCCTATGTGACGCTGGCGGTCATGACCTTTCCGGCCATCATCCGCGCTACCCAGACGCCAATCTCGGGTGCGGCTGCTCTGGCGGCAGGTATCATCGCAGCAGGGTGCGGTGCAGGGCTGTTCCCGGTGTCGGTCATCTGCTGCGCGCTGGTGTTTGTCATTGAGCTGTTTGTGTGAGCTGAATCAGCAGCAGGAAAGACTGCTTTTCAACACGCGATGCCTCCCTCACAGAGGGAGGTTTTTTGTTTTGTGCAGGATGCACAAAATACAACCATGATTTTTGGTGAGCGAAAATGACCGAAACTGATTGATTTTGACGCGATGTGTGGTATAATACAGATACAATCAATCAGAAAACATCACAAAACACCAAAAACGGTCAAGCATAAGACCGGGAAAGGAGCTGCTTATGTTAGCAGAAGAACGCTTTGCACTGATTTTAGATCTCCTGACAGAAAAACGCACTGCCACCGTTCAGGAGCTCTGTGAGGCGCTGAACGCCAGTGAATCCACCATCCGCCGCGATTTGACCGAGCTTGACCGGCAGGGCCGGCTGAATAAGGTCCACGGCGGCGCAACGCTGCCGAACGGCCAGTTTTTGGCGGACGAGCCGACGATGGCTGCCAAGGAGTCGCTGGCCGTCAGCCAGAAGCAGAGCATCGCCGAGGCAGCGGCAGCGCTGATCAATGCCGAGGATTTCGTCTATGTTGACGCGGGCACCTCAACGCTTGCGATGGTCCGGGCGCTGAACGGCCCCGCGCTCGAGGCGCATTATGTGACCAACGGCATTGCCCATGCGCGGCTGCTGGCGCAGAAAAGCTGCCATGTCTGCCTGCCGGGCGGGCTGCTGCGCCCCAGAACCGAGGCCATCATCGGCGCAGCGGCTGTCACGGCGCTGCAGCAGTTCAATTTTACCAAGGCATTTATGGGGGCCAACGGCGTGGCGATGGATGCGGGCTTTACGACCCCTGACCCCGAGGAGGCCGCCGTCAAGGCCGCTGCAATCCGCCGCGCCCGGCAGATTTGGTTCCTGACGGATGATTCAAAGTTCGGGCGCATCTATCCGGCCGTTATCAGTGCGCTTGGCGATGCCGCAATCCTGACCAATCGCTGCCCTGATCCGAAATACGGCCAACTGACACTTGTAAAGGAGACAGAGCGATGATCTACACCGTAACCTTCAACCCGGCGATCGACTATGTTGTGCGGCTCGACAGAGAGCTGCGGGTCGGCGATGTGAACCGCGCCAGCGGAGAGGACTGCGTGCTGGGCGGCAAAGGCATCAATGTGTCCGGTGTGCTGGCACAGCTTGGCTGTGAGAGCGTGGCGCTCGGCTTTGTGGCGGGTGAGACCGGCGCTTGGCTGGAGCGCGGCCTTGCTGCGCAGGGGCTGAAAACCGACTTCGTCCGCCTTGCACAGGGAATGACCCGCATCAATGTCAAAATCAAGGCGGGGCAGGAGACCGAGCTGAACGGTGCCGGCCCCGACATCCCTGAGGACGCAATGCAGGCGCTGGAGGAAAAGCTTGACCGCCTGCAGCAGGACGATATTCTGGTGCTGGCAGGCAGCATCCCCGCAAGTCTGGCGCAGACCACCTATGAGCGGATTCTGGCCCGGCTCGAGGGCCGCGGTGTCCGCGCGGTCGTGGATGCCACCCGCGACCTGCTCGTGAATGTGCTGCGCTACCGTCCGTTCCTCATCAAGCCGAACAACCATGAGCTGAGCGAGATCACCGGTGTAAAGCTGACCACCGACAGGGAGATCGCAGCGGCGGCAAAGATGATGCAGGATAAAGGTGCGCGCAATGTACTGGTCAGCATGGCAGGGGACGGCGCCCTGCTGCTGGATGAGCAGGGCGGCGTGCACCGCATCGGCTGCCCCAAGGGCAAGGTTGTCAACAGTGTCGGCGCAGGGGACAGCATGGTGGCCGGCTTTGTGGCGGGCTACCAGCAGAGCGGCGGAGATTATGAGGCTGCGCTGCGTCTTGGCACCGCCTGCGGCAGTGCCACCGCGTTTAGTCTGGGTCTGGCGACAAAGGCGGACATTGATAAGCTGCTCAAGACGATGGAGTAAGCGGCTTTTGCGGAGCGGTCAAGACCGCTCCCTACAAGGCACCCATAAACCTCAGTTTGTAGGGAGGGGGTCTTGACCCCTCCGGGGCCGTTCGCCCCTATACAAACATACATTATAATTGAAGGAGAACTGTCTTATGCGTATTACGGAACTGTTCACTGCGCAGTCCATCGCGCTGGATGTCGCAGCCCCGGATCAGGCTGCCATCATCGACAAGCTCGTTGATCTGCAGGCGACCCACGGCAACATCACCGACAAGGACGCCTATAAAAAAGCCCTCTATGCCCGCGAGGCTGAGGCATCCACCTATGTGGACAACGGCATCACGGTGCCCCATGCCCGCACGGCCTGTGTCACACGGCCCAGTCTGGCGGCCCTGCGCCTGAGCGAGCCGGTGCAGTATAATGCGGACGATGACGGCAAGACGGACCTGCTGTTTGCGATTGCTGCACCGGAAAACGGCAGCCTGCATATCGACATGCTGGCCCGGATGATGCAGATGCTCATGAACGAGGATTTTGTTGAGAAGCTGCGCGCCGCCAAGACACCTGCCGCGTTCCTTGATGCCATTGACGCACAGGAGGACGCCCAGTTCGGCGAGGAGAGCTTTACCGAGCAGGAGATCCCCCAGAACGGCTACCGCGTGCTGGCCGTGACGGCCTGCCCCAACGGTATTGCCCACACCTACATGGCGGCCGAGGCCCTGACCAAGACAGGGGATAAGCTGGGCCTGCCCACCAAGGTCGAGACCAACGGCTCTGACGGTGCAAAGAATATTTTGACGGCCGAGGAGATTGCCGCCTGTGACGGTATCATCATTGCGGCGGACAAAAATGTTGAGACCGCCCGCTTTGACGGCAAGCCGGTGCTGTTTGCCCGCGTGGATGACGGCATCCATAAGCCAGAGGAGCTGATCAAGAAGATCGCCCACGGCGAGGCCCCCATATTCCATGCCAAGGGCGGTGCAGCGCAGAGCCAGAGCGTAGGCGGTGCCGGCGACACGGTGGCGCACAGCCTGTACAAGCACCTGATGAACGGTGTTTCCCACATGCTGCCCTTTGTGGTGGGCGGCGGCATCATGATCGCGCTGGCCTTCCTGCTCGATGATTACAGCATCAACCCGTCCAACTTCGGCATGAACACCCCGGTGGCCGCCTTCTTCAAGACGGTGGGCAGTGCGGCGTTCGGCTATATGCTGCCGATCCTTGCGGGCTTTATCGCAATGTCCATCGCCGACCGTCCGGGTCTGGCGGTCGGTTTTGCGGGCGGTGTGCTGGCAATGAACGGCACAAACTTTGCGGGCCTTGCTTCCGGTGATACGACCGGCATCTCCGGCGGTTTTCTCGCGGCGCTGCTGGCCGGTTTTGCGGCGGGCTACATTGTGCAGTTCCTCAAGAACATCACCGAGAAGCTGCCTGCCAGCCTGAACGGCATCCGCCCGATGCTGATCTACCCGCTGGGCGGTATTCTGGTCATCGGTCTGGTTATGTGCGGCATCAATCCGCTGATGGGCATCATCAACACGGCCATGAGTGACTGGCTGAACGCGCTGGGCGGCAGCTCCAAGATCCTGCTGGGTGCGATCGTGGCCGGTATGATGAGCGTGGATATGGGCGGCCCCTTCAACAAGGCAGCCTATGTGTTCGGCACGGCGGCGCTGGCCTCCGGCAACTACGAGGTCATGGCGGCGGTCATGGTCGGCGGCATGGTCCCGCCCATCGCAATCGCGCTGTCCACCACCTTCTGCCCCAAAAAGTGGAGCCCCGATGAGCGCCGCAACGGCATCGTCAACTATGTCATGGGCCTCTGCTTCGTCTCCGAGGGCGCAATCCCGTATGCGGCCACGGATCCGCTGCGTGTTTTGCCCAGCTGCATTATCGGCTCGGCTTTGTCTGGTGCGCTGTCCATGGTGTTCGGCTGCGCGCTGCGCGCCCCGCACGGCGGTATCTTCGTATTCCCGGTTGTTGACCACGCACTGCTCTATGTGGTGGCCCTCGCCGCCGGTTCCGTTGTCGGTGCTGTGATTTTAAGCCTGCTTAAAAAGGACTACACCGCAGAATAAACTTGTATATGGCAAAGGCCGCTCTCAAATGGGAGCGGCCTTTTTTGCGCAGGGATGCCATATACAAAAGCTGCCCCCGCCACAAAGGGCAGGGGCAGAAAACAGAGCGGTAAAAGGGTTTGTGCGGGTAGAGAATCAGCCCAGACTGATGCCCATGGCGCGGGCGACATTCAGCATGTCGCAGTCGCCGGGCACGCCGCGGGTCTTGCCCGCAATGTCGGCCAGCGGGTTTGCGGTGACGTGGCGGTTCACCATGGCGACGGTCACGCCGTAATGCTCGTCCGCCACCAGCCCGGCCGCGTAGGAACCGAACTGGGTCGCCAGCACGCGGTCGTAGGCGCTGGGGCTGCCGCCGCGCTGCATGTGGCCGGGCACGCAGATGCGGGTCTCGGCACCGGTCAATTCCTCGACCTGCTTCGCAATGCGGGCGGTGGCGGTGGTGTAACCGGCCTCGGCGCGCTTGGCGGTCCACTCCTTGCGCTTCATTTTGGCCTCCTCGACCGAGAAAGCACCCTCGGCCACGGCCAAAATCGAGAAGTTCTTGCCCGCTTTGGCGCGGTTCTCGACAGCAGCGGCAACCTTCTTGATGTCGTAGGGCAGCTCCGGCAGCAGGATGATGTCTGCGCCGCCCGCAATGCCGGAGTACAGCGTCAGCCAGCCGGCCTTGTTGCCCATGATCTCAATGCACATCACGCGGCTGTGGCTGCCGGCGGTTGTGTGGATGCGGTCGATGACCTCGGTGGCGATGTCCACGGCAGTGTGGAAGCCGAAAGTCACATCGGTGCCGTAGATATCGTTGTCGATGGTCTTAGGCAGGCCGATGATGTTCAGCCCTTCCTGGCTGAGCAGGTTTGCGGTTTTGTGGGTGCCGTTGCCGCCCAGGCAGAGCAGGCAGTCCAGCTTGGCAGCGCGGTAGTTTTTCTTCATCGCGGCGACCTTGTCCACCTTGTCGTCTTCGACCACGCGCATCTTTTTAAAGGGGGTGCGCTTGGTGCCCAGAATGGTGCCGCCCACGGTCAGGATGCCGGAGAACTCGTCGGGGGACATCTCGCGGTAGTTGCCGTTGATCAGGCCGTCATAGCCGTTCATAATGCCAACGATCTCAACTTTATCGCCCATCCGGTGATACAGCGCCTTGGCCACGCCGCGCAGGGTAGCGTTCAGGCCGGGGCAGTCGCCGCCGGAAGTCAGGATGCCAACACGAATCGCCATAGTAAAAACCTCCCAATGCTGTATTTATACTGCTATTATAAATGTACGCTTACTGCAACTGTATGTCAAGAAAAGTTTTTGCTCGATGCTGTGATGAAAATGTGCTTTTTTCAAAAAATCACAAAAAAAATCAAAAAAAGGCTTGCATTTTGAAAAGCCCTCTGCTATAATAACATACGTCGCCGGGAGACACGGCGGCCACAAACTGAATATGGGAGCTTTCCCGAGTGGCCAATGGGGACAGACTGTAAATCTGCTGCTTAATGCTTCGGTGGTTCGAATCCACCAGCTCCCACCATAAGACTGTGATGAAAAAGATGTCACAGTCTTTTTTCTTTGTTGTAGCGTCG